>NZ_JBIWPI010000006.1:520927-981176 GCF_044768185.1 Amycolatopsis sp. NPDC101161 | reverse complement strand
GCGCGGCCGGCGGGGGGGGGGGGGGGGGGTGGTTGGGGGGGTCCGCAGGGCGCCCGTCGGGGGCGTCCCCCCCGGGGCGCCAGCGTCCCGGGGCGGCGGGGGGGGGCCGGTCCACCGGGGACCGGCCCACCACGCCGTCAGCTCGGCTCACCCCCGTCCAGGTCCGTCCGCCTGCTCGGCGGCACGGGGAGGTAGCAGCCCGGGTTCTCCGGGTCGCAGCCCACGCGGGGCAACCGGGCGCGGATGCCGCCCGGCGTGCGCTCGAAGTACGCCGCGATCTCCGCGACGCTCTCGCCCGCGAGCCACCGCGACTCCAGTTCCGCGTCCATCGCCTCGTTCCACGGCCGGCCCTGCTGCGCGGGACGGCCGGCGGATCTTCGCCGCGGCCCCCGGCCGTCGCCGGTCGCGGACAGCAACCCGTCCGCGACGAGGTCGGCCACCTTGGCCGCCACCGCCACGTCCAGGTCGAGGCTGCCCTCGGCGACCGCTTCGCCGCCGGGGCCGCCGGCTTCCAGGGTGATCATCACCCGGGGAGTCGGTTCGGCGCGGTCGTCGTCCGTCCTGGTGGCGACCGCGATCAGGTAGGTGATGTCCTGTGCCCGGATCTCGGTCCGGCGCTCTTCGATGATCGACATGCCGCGAAGCTAGCGCGCACCCCCGACAATTTCCGGCCACGCGCTGCTCACGGCCGACTCCGCTCCGAAATTGTCGGACCCCTCCCCTAACGTCTCCGGCGACCACACCCCGTCATCAGGAGGCGACGATGAGACACCGGCGGACAAGACGGTGCCCCGGTCCGGGCGAGCCGGACCGGGGCACCGTGGGAAGGTTCCGATCAGAAGTGCAGCAGCTGTGCCAGTTGCTTCTCCTGCACGGCCTTCGCGGAGCTGTCCGACTTCTGCGCGGCGGCGCCGTCGGGCACCGGCGGCGGCACCGGGCTGCACTGGACGTCCGAGTGGTTGCCGGGCTGGCGCTTCGGCAGCGCGCCGGTGGCCAGGTAGTCGGCGATCTTGTCGTCTACACAGGACACCCCGGACAGCGAGCCGGCGTGCGTCGTGCCGCCCGGCGCGCTGATCAGGCTCGAGTTCGGGTAGCGCTTCCGGACCTCGAGGCTGCCGGGGTACGGCGTGGCGGCGTCGAGCTCTTCGCTGATCAGCAGCGCCCCGGCGACCTTGCGGCCGTCGATGTCGACGGGCTTGCCCGCCTTGGCCGGCCAGTACACGCAGGGCGCGTTGAACCAGGCGTTGCCCCAGGTCTCGAACGGGGCCTTGAAGTAGGTCAGCCAGTTGTCGGCGCGCCACTTGTTCCAGTTGGTCGGCCACTGGACGTCGGTGCACTGCACACCCAGGTACACGGCGAAGCCGTTGTCGGCGCCGGGCGGGTTCGAGTCGTCGTAGAGCGCCTTGAGCGTCTGCCAGTCACCCTTGTGGACGTAGCCGTCGAAGGCCTTGGCCATGTCGACCCAGCCGAAGACGTAGTAACCGGCCTGCAGGAAGATGTCGGTCCACTCGTCGCCGCCGATCACCCCGCCGGCCGGGTTCTTCGCGAGCTTGCGCTGCGTGGCGTACCACAGCTTCTCGACCGCGGAACCGGTCTTGCCGAGGTGGTAGACGTTGTCGTAGGACGCCAGCCAGTCGAAGTAGATCTTGATGTTCTTGTCGAACGCGACGTCCTGGTCGAGGTTGGCCTGGTACCAGACCTTGCGCGGGTCGACGTTGCCGTCCAACACCATCCGGCGGACGTTCTTCGGGTACAGCGTGCTGTACACCTGGCCGAGGTAGGTGCCGTAGGAGAAGCCGTAGTAGTTGATCTGCTTCTCGCCCAGCGCCTTGCGCAGGCTGTCCATGTCCTGCGCGACGTCGGTCGTCTTCAGGTGGTCGAGGATCTCACCGTTCTTCTTGCACGCGTCGGCGTAGCCCTTCGACCGGGCGAGCCACGTCTGCTCGAGCCCCGGCGTCGACGGCACGTAGGCCGGCCGGTTGTAGCTGAAGTAGTTCCCGTCGCAGCTGATGGCCGGCTTGCTGGACCCGACGCCCCGCGGGTCGAAGCCGATCCAGTCGTAGTTGTCGCCCGCGTGGTTCGGCACGTACTTGCCGAGCACCGAGAGCCCGAGGCCGGACCCGCCCGGGCCGCCCGGGTTCACCAGCATGATGCCCTGGGACTGCGCGGTCTTGTGCTTGATCCGCGACACCGCGACGGAGACCTTGGTCCCGCCCGGCTTCGCGTAGTCCATCGGCACTTCGAGGAAGCCGCACTCGGCGCCGTTGGCCTTCAGGCTCGCCGACGCGCAGGGCCCCCAGGCGATCGGCGCGGGCGTGAACTGCACCCCGGGATCCGCCGAGGCGGCGGGCGCGGCGGCCATCAGCCCGGCCGCGAGACCCGCGGCGGCGACGGCGGCAACGATTCTCTTCACAGTCGTCCTTTTCATCCGCAATGGACAGAGTTCGCCGGACCCCGGCGAACCTACCGGCAACCTTCGCCAATCTCGTCGACCGGCGCGACTTCCGCCATCCGTCTTTCGTCGGTACCTGCGCCGGCCGCCGAGGGCCGGAACTGTCGGTGCCCGGCAGTACGCTGCGGCCCGCCGGAGGGCGACAGGAGGACGCATGAGCGCGGACGAACAGCTGGTCAAGGCGATCCGCACGGGGCTGGCCGAGCTGGCCGACCCGGTGAAGGCGCCGGCGATGCAGGCGTACATGAAGTCGGCCATGCCGTTCCGCGGGGTGGCTTCACCCGAGCGGACCGTGCTCCTCAAGCGGGTTCTGGCCGACCACAAAGTGACCGATCGGGTGAAATATTCGGCCACGGTGCTGGAGCTGTGGCGGACGGCCGAATTCCGCGAAGAGCGCTACGCGGCCATCGCGCTCTCCGGGCACCGGGCGTACCGGCAGTGGCAGGACCGGCAGCTGGTGCCGATGTACGAGGAGATGATCGTCGACGGCGCGTGGTGGGACTACGTGGACGAGCTCGCGATCCGCCGCATCGGCCCGATCCTGCGCGCCGACCGGAGCGGCGTGACGCCGACGATGCTGCGCTGGGCGGCGGACACGGACCTCTGGCGGCGCCGAACGGCGATCATCTGCCAGATCGGCGCGAAGGAGGACACGGACACCGACCTGCTCACGCGGACGATCGAACCGGCGATCGCGGAGCCGGAGTTCTTCCTGCGCAAGGGAATCGGCTGGGCGCTGCGCGATTACGCGAAGACCGCACCGGACTGGGTCCGGTCCTTTGTGGATGACCACCCGGGGTTGTCGGGGTTGTCGCGGAGGGAGGCGTTGAAGCACATCGGTTGAGGCGAGAGGCGCGGGCGGTCGGCTGAAATGCCGGAAGGGGCCGGTTTCCCGACCCCTTCCGAACTACCCAGCCTCTATCGGCCCAGGGCAAGCGTCCACGCGCTACGCGCGCAGCGTTGCCCCGAAGCGCTCGCCGGCGGCCGCCACCGCGGCGTCTCGGGCCTTCGTCGCCTCGTCGACCGTCAGCGTCCGGTCCGCCGCGCGGAACCTGAGCTTGTACGCCAACGACCGCTTGCCTTCACCCACCTGCTCGCCCGCGTACACGTCGAACAGCGTGATGTCCTCGAGCAGCTCACCCGCGCCCTCACGCAGGACCGCGGCCAGGTCCGCCGACGGCACGTCCGCCGCCGCGACCAGAGCCACGTCCAGCAGCACCGGCGGGTAGCCCGACACGCTCGGCGCCGGACGCGAGTCCGGGAGCGGGATCGCGTCCAGGTCCAGCTCCATCGCCACCGTCCGGGGCGGCAGGCCCAACGCCTCGACCACCTTCGGGTGCAGTTCGCCCGCGTGGCCGACCGGCCAGTCGCCGACCTGCAAGCGGGCGCAGCGGCCCGGGTGCCACGGCGGGAGGTCCGTCGCCTGGACCGTCAGCTCGATGCCCGACGCCTCGGCGATCGTGCGGGCCGCCTCGACCGCGTCGGCCCAGTTCGCCTGCTCGCCGGGGCCCCACCAGCCCGCGCGGGTGCGCTGGCCCGCCAGGACCACCGCGACGTGCAGCGGCTGCTGCGGCACGGCGGCTTCGAGCAGCGCGAGCTCCTCGTCCGTCGGCCGCCGGTCGACGCCGAGGTCCGGGATCTTCAGCGGGTTCGGCGCGGGCAGGACCACCTGGCCGATGTGGAACAGCGCCACGTCCTTCATCCCGCGGGACACGTTGCGCTGCAGCGTGTCCAGCAGGCCCGGCAGCAGCGTCGTCGCCAGCCGGTTGCGGTCCGCTTCCAGCGGGTTGCGGACCACGACCGTGTTGCGGCGGACGTCGTCCGCCGGCAGGCCGAAGGCGTCCCAGACCGAGTCGGAGATGAACGGGAACGGGCGGACCTCGACGTACCCCGCCTCGGCCAGCGCGCGGGACACGCTGCGGACGCGCCGCTGGCTGTCGGTCAGGCCGCGGCCGGCCGGGGCGGCCGGCAGCGTCGACGGGATGCTGTCGTAGCCCTCCAGCCGCAGCACCTCTTCGACGAGGTCGGCGGGCTGGCGCAGGTCGCCGCGCCAGCTCGGCGGGATCGCCGTGACCTGGCCGGTGCCGTCGTCGCCCGTGCTGACCGTGACCTTGCAGCCGATCTGGGAGAGGCGCCGGACCGTGACCCCGCGCTTGTAGTTCACGCCCGCGACCTTGTCGGGCAGGTTGATCGGCATCACGACGGCCGGGTTCGGCTCGACCGAGCCCTCGTCGGTGCGGCCGGGCTGGATGGCGGCGTCGCCGTACTGGCGCAGCAGCCGGGCGGCCAGCTCGACCGCCGCCGCGCACAGCTGCGGGTCGGTGAACCGCTCGAACCGCTTCGCGGCCTCCGAGAACAGCTTGTGCCGGCGCGCGGTGCGGCTGATCGCGGCCGGGTTCCAGTGCGCCGCCTCGAGCAGCACGTCGGTGCTCTCCGGCGTGATCTCGGTGCTCGCGCCGCCCATCGTACCGGCGAGGGAGATGACGCCGCTGTCGTCGGCGATGACCACGTCGTCCGGGTCGAGCGTGCGCTCGACGTCGTCCAGCGTCGTCAGCTTCTCGCCCGGCTTCGCCCGGCGGACCACCAGATCACCCTGGATGGCCTTGGTGGCGAACGCGTGCAGCGGGTGCCCGAGCTCGAGCATCACGTAGTTGGTGACGTCGACGGCCAGGGAGATGGACCGGATGCCGGCCAGCATCAGCCGCCGCCGCATCCACCACGGCGTCGGAGCCGTCGCGTCCAGGCCGGTGACGCGCCGCAGCACGAACCGCGGGCAGCCTTCCGGGTCCTCGACGTGGACCGGCCAGGCGTCGCCCTCGGCCGCCGGGACCTCCAGCAGGGCCGGGTCGCCGAAGGGCACGTCCAGCGCGTTCGACAGCTCGCGCGCGAGGCCGCGGACCGACAGCGCGTAGCCGCGGTCCGGGGTCGGGGCCAGCTCGAGCACGGTGTCGTCGAGACCGAGCAGCTCGCGGGCGTCGTCACCCGGGCTCGCGGTGCCCGAGGGCAGCACGAGGATGCCGGCGTGGTCGTCGCCGAGGCCGAGCTCGCGGGCCGAGCAGATCATGCCGTCGCTGACGCGGCCGTAGGTCTTGCGGGACGCGATGGTGAAGTCGCCGGGCAGGACCGCGCCGGGCAGCGCCACGACGACCAGGTCGCCCTCGGCGAAGTTGCGCGCGCCGCAGACGATGCCGCGGGTGCGGATGCCGTGCGGGCCCTCGTCCTCGAACTCGCCGTCTTCGTCGTCGTCCTCGTCTTCGTCGTCGGCAGCGGCTTCGGCGGGCTCCTCGGCCTCTTCACCGACGTCGACGCGGCAGAACCGGATCGGCTTCTTGAACTCGGTCAGCTCTTCGATGTCGGCCACCCGGCCGACGACCAGCGGACCGGTCACCGGCCCGAGCTCCTTGACGTCGTCGACCTCGATGCCGATCCGCACGAACGCGTCGGCCAGGTCCTGCGGCGTGACCTCCTCGCCGATGTCGAGGTGCTCGGTCAGCCAGCTGACGGGGACTCGCACTACGCCTCCGTTCCGAAGGGAAGGGTGAAGCGGACGTCGCCCTCCACCATGTCGCGCATGTCCGGGATCCCGTTGCGGAACTGCAGGGTGCGCTCGATGCCCATGCCGAAGGCGAACCCCGAGTACACGTCGGGGTCGACGCCGCAGGCGCGCAGCACGTTCGGGTTGACCATGCCGCAGCCGCCCCACTCCACCCAGCCGGGGCCGCCCTTCTTCTCCTCGAACCAGACGTCCACCTCGGCGGACGGCTCGGTGAACGGGAAGAAGTGCGGACGCAGCCGGGTCTTGGAGCTCTCGCCGAACATCGCGCGGGCGAAGGCGTCCAGCGTGCCCTTGAGGTGCGCCATGGTGATGCCCTTGTCCACCGCGAGGCCTTCGACCTGGGTGAACACCGGGGTGTGCGTCGAGTCCAGCTCGTCGGTGCGGTACGTCCGGCCGGGGCAGACGACGTACACCGGCAGGTCGCGGTGCAGCAGCGTGCGGGCCTGCACCGGCGAGGTGTGCGTGCGCAGCACCAGGCCGGAGTCCTCCTCGCCGACGTAGAACGTGTCCTGCAGCTGACGCGCGGGGTGGTCCTTGCCGAAGTTCAGCGCGTCGAAGTTGAACCACTCGGCTTCGAGCTCCGGGCCCTCGGCGACCTCGTAGCCCATCGCGACGAACGCGTCCGCGACGCGCTCGGAGATGGTGCTGATCGGGTGCCGGGCACCACGCGGGATGCGGTCCCACGGCAGCGTGACGTCGACGGCCTCCTCGCGCAGCACGCGCTCGTCGCGCTCCACCTGGAGCTCGGCGCGGCGGGCGTCGAAGGCCGCCTGGACGGCCTGCCGGGCCTCGTTGACGCGCTTGCCGGCCTCGGCCTTCTCCTGCTTGGGCAGGGCGCCGATCTCACGGCGGGCCAAGCCCACCGGAGACTGGTCGCCGAGATGAGCCGGCTTGACCTCGGCCAGCGCTTCGAGCCCGGTCGCGGCGGCGAACGCGGCTTCGGCGGCCTTGACCGCTTCCTGCAGCGTCTCGGGGGCGAGCACCGCGCCCTGGGCTTCCTTCTCCTTGGCTCCGGACATAACTCCTCGGCGTCCGCTGGGACTGGTCGTACGCGCACCGCCGGACACGCGGCGCGCGAGAGGTCAAAGGTGGGAAAAGTCTATGGGATCGGGTCCGCGCGCCCCCGGTCGCCCCGGGCCGCGCGGATGCGCGCTCAACGCGCCCGGAACGCGTCGGCGAAGTCGACCGACGCGAATTCGCCGGGTACCACGCCATCGGCGGCGTAGCGGTACAGCGCCGTCTGGTAGATGCCGGACAAAGTCGTGGTGAAGACGGCGACGAGCACCGTCCACCCGACCGCGAGAGCGGCGCAGACGAACAGCGTGGCCGTGCCGCCCAGCAGGAGGCCGGCGACGAGCAGCACGACGTAGCCCGCCATGGCGAGGCCGACGCCGATCAGGCTCAGGCCGAAGCCGCCGGCCGCGTTCTCGCCCCACGTCCGGCGGAACAGCTCCACCGACCGCTTGACCCCCGCCTTGACCCCGGCACCCTCCAGCACGACGACGGGGAGCACGAGGAACGTCGTGAGCCGCCAAGCCAGGCCGACCAGGCCGCTGACGATGCTCCCGAGGAAGCCGAGCCGCTCCTCCACGGTCCGCAGGACCAGGCTGACCGTCGCGGAGACGCCCGCCCAGCCGAGCAGCGCGGGCCAGCGGTGTGCGGCCGCGGCGAGACCCGCGCCGACCGCCGGCGTGCCGCCGCGCAGCGCGACGTCGGCCTGGGAGATCAGGGCGGCGTTGAAGAAGATCGTGACGAACGCCGAGACGAGGTAGAAGGCCGCGACCAGCACCCACGAGCCGGCGGTGAGCCGGCCGTGGTCGGTGATCTCGGCGTGCGAGGCGAAGAACGCCGGCGTCAGGAACGCCCCCGCGACGAACAGCGCGGCGACGCCGGCCAGCACGGTGAACCAGGTCAGGCCCTTGTGGGCGCGCAGGACCTTGAACGAAGCGGTGAACAACGCGTAAGAGCGGGTGACCCGGCCCATGATTTCCCCCAAGTGGCCACAGTGGATACCGCGGCAGCCTACTCGCGGGTCAGCGCCGTGCCGCCATCGCACTCGTGTACACGCAGACGGCCGCCGCGGTGGCGAGGTTGAGGCTTTCCGCCTTGCCGTACAGGGGGATCCGGACGGCGAGGTCGGTCCGGTCGAGGACGTCGGCGGGCAGGCCGTGGGCCTCGTTGCCGAAGACCCACGCCGTCGGCTCGGTGAGGTCCACCCGATCGAGTTCGGCTTCGGCGTAGCCGTGCGCGGCGAACGTGCGCAGGCCCGCGGCCGAGCAGGCGGACAGGGCCGCCGGGACGTCGCGGACGCGCGCGATCGGCAGGTGGAACAGGCTGCCGGCGGCGGCGCGGACGCACTTGCCGTTGTGCGGGTCGACGGTGTCGCCCGCCAGGACCACGGCGTCGGCGCCCGCCGCGTCGGCGACGCGGATCACCGTGCCCGCGTTGCCGGGGTCGGCGACGTCGACCAGCACCACGACGAGCCGGGCGCCCGGCGTCACGGCCTCCTCGAGCGGGCGGTCGAGCAGCGCGCAGACGGCCACGATGCCTTGGGGCGTCACGGTTTCGGAGAGCCCGTCGGCAGCGCGGTCGGTGATCGGCGAAACCACGACGCCGGCCGCGCGGGCCGCGTCGACCAGGTCCGCGTGCTGCTCCGCCGCGCGCGACGTGACGAACAGCTCGTGCACCCGGCCGCCGGCCAGCGCGGCTTCGACGGCGTTGGCGCCTTCGGCCAGGAACCGGCCGGTCTTGTCGCGTTCCGCGCGCCGCGTCAGCTTGCGCGCAGCAACGACCCGGGGGGTCCGCTCGGTGAACGGATCCGCCCCGGGTCGGGGAAAGCTGCCGGTCAGGCCGACTTCGCTTCGGTGTTCACGTTGGCCTTGGCGAGCTCGGCCAGCGCGGTGAAGGCGGCGGCGTCGTTGACGGCGAGGTCCGCGAGGATCTTGCGGTCGACCTCGACACCCGCGGCCTTGATGCCCTGGATGAACCGGTTGTAGGTCACGCCGTTGGCGCGGGCGGCCGCGTTGATGCGGGTGATCCACAGCTGGCGGAAGTCACCCTTGCGGGCACGGCGGTCCCGGTAGGCGTAGTTGAGCGAGTGAAGCGTCTGCTCCTTGGCCTTGCGGTACAGCCGCGAACGCTGGCCGCGGTAGCCGCTGGCCAGTTCGAGAGTTGCGCGACGCTTCTTCTGGGCGTTGACCGCCCGCTTGACGCGTGCCACGGGTCCATCCTGTCGATCTCGGGGGGCGAAGGGGAAACGCCCCGGGTGGTTACTGCAAGTTCTGTGGGATCAGATGCCGAGCAGGCGCTTGACGCGGCCGGCCTCGGTCTTCGCCAGCTCGGTGGTGCCCTCGAGGCGGCGGGTGAGGCGGTTCGACTTCTTCTCCATCAGGTGGCGGCGGCCGGCCTTCTGGCGGCGCAGCTTGCCCGTGCCCGTGACGCGGATCCGCTTGGACGTCCCGCTGTGGGTCTTCATCTTCGGCATTTCAGTCCTCTTTCGTGCGGCGGCTCACCGGAGATTCCGGTGAGCCGCTGACTGTGCTGGTCGGCGCCTACGCGTCGGGGGTCGGCTCGGGAGCCGCCTCGGCCTTCGCCTTCGGCTTCACGTTCTTGTGCGGGGCCAGCACCATGATCATGTTGCGACCGTCCTGCTTGGCCGACGACTCGACGAAGCCGAGCTCCGTGACGTCTTCGGCGAGCTTCTGCAGCAGCCGGTAGCCGAGCTCCGGCCGGGACTGCTCGCGACCGCGGAACATGATCGTGACCTTGACCTTGTTGCCCGCCGCCAGGAAGCGCGACACGTGACCCTTCTTGGTCTCGTAGTCGTGCTGGTCGATCTTGGGGCGCAGCTTCTGTTCCTTGATGACGGTCAGCTGCTGGTTGCGCCGCGACTCACGGGCCTTCTGCGCGCTCTCGTACTTGAACTTGCCGAAGTCCATGAGCTTGCACACCGGCGGGCGGGCCTGCGGCGCGACCTCGACGAGGTCGAGATCGTTCTCCTGCGCCAGGCGCAGCGCATCCTCGATCCGGACGATGCCGACCTGTTCGCCGGCGGGGCCGACGAGTCGGACCTCCGGCACCCGGATACGGTCGTTGATGCGTGTCTCGGAGCTGATGGGGCCTCCTTGGTCCGAGGAATGTTTCCTGTTCTCGTTCGACCTGGTGCCCACATAGCGAAGGCCCCGACACCGTTCGGTGCGCGGGGCCCACTCTGTTTCCGATCGTGCCCCGGAGGACACTTCTTCACCCTGGACTTGCCGTCCGGGCGAGACCGGACCCGGCCACCTTGTACGGTGACGCGGGTGGGAGCGGGGCTCCACTTGCCGCCCCCGATCGCTCGGAGGCTGGTCGCTCGTGGAAGGGTACCAGACGTGTCAGATCAACCCTCCGAACAGGCCCCCTATTCCCCGGACGACCGCCACCTGGCCGAGATCCCCAGCGTGGAGGTGATCAGCCGCGCGGCGGTGATGCTGCTGTCGGCCGGCGCCGAGCGGCTCGGCCTGGCCGACGCCGACCCGGCGACGTCCCCGCACCGCGACCTCGACGAAGCCCGCCGGCTCATCACCGCTTTGGCCGGGCTCGTGACGGCGTCCGCGGAGTACCTGGGCCTGCACGCCGGTCCGTTGCGGGACGGTCTGCAGTCGCTCCAGAAGGCGTTCCGGGAGGCTTCGGCCGTGCCCGACGAGCCCGGCAAGGGCCCCGGCGAAAAGTACACCGGTCCCGTTTACTGACTCGGCGGCCCGGCCGGTGCCACGGCGCCGGCCGGGCCGGTTCGACTCGGCCGGTGTTCCGCGCCGACCACGCGCCGGCTCACCACACCGGCATCAGCCGACCGCTGCTTGCCGGACCAGCCAATCGACATCTAACATGTTACATGTGAGTCTTCCGAAGGTCACCCGCCCACTGCTGCGCGACGCGGCGTACGACCGCATCCGGCACGCCATCGTCGACGGCACGCTCCCCCCGGGCACTCCCCTGCGCGACGGCGACCTCGCCGAGCAGCTCGGGCTGTCCAAGGCCCCCGTCCGCGACGCCCTGCGCCGCCTGACCGAAGACGGCCTCGTCGACCAGAAGCCGCAGAGCTACACGCGCGTCTCCGACGTCATGTCGCCCGATGTCCTCGACGCGCGGGAGATCGTCCGGCTGCTGCACGAGTTCGCCGTCCGGGCAGCGGCGACGACAGCCCGCCCGGAGGACATCGCCGCCATGCGCGCCGCCAACGACCGGTTCGCGAAGGCGATCGAGGCGGGTGATGTGGAGGCCGCGATCAAGGCCGACGACGAGCTGCACGACATCCCCGTCCGGCTGGCGGGCAACGCCGCCGTCGCCGCGACCCTCGACCGCTACACCCCCCTGCTACGCCGGCTGGAGCACGCGCGCTTCAGCTCGGCGCTCGCCTGGAACTCCGTCGAGCGCCACACGCGGCTCATCGACGCCCTCGAAGCCCGCGACACCGTCACGGCGGTCTCCGTGATCTCGACCATCTGGACCGATCTGCTGGAGGACCGATGACCCTCGCCGACTTCCCCCGCTACCCCCTGCTGTTCGGCCCGTCGCCGGTGCACCCGCTCGAACGCCTCACCGCGCACCTCGGCGGCGCGAAGGTCTGGGCCAAGCGCGAGGACGTCAACTCCGGCCTCGCCTACGGCGGCAACAAGACCCGCAAGCTCGAGTACCTCGTCGCGGACGCCCTGAAAGAAGGCGCGGACACCCTCGTCTCCATCGGCGGCGTCCAGTCCAACCACACCCGCCAGGTTGCGGCCGCCGCGGCGCGCGCCGGGCTGAAGGCCGTGCTGGTGCAGGAAAGCTGGGTCGACTGGCACGACCCGCTCTACGACAAGGTCGGCAACATCCAGCTCTCGCGCATCCTCGGCGCCGACGTCCGGCTCGTCGAAGCCGGCTTCGGCATCGGCTTCAAGCAGGCGTGGGAGGACGCGGTCGCCGAGATCGAAGCGAACGGCGGCAAGCCCTACGCCATCCCGGCCGGCGCGTCGGACCACCGGCTCGGCGGGCTCGGGTTCGCGAACTGGGTCGTGGAACTGGAACAGCAGGAGGAAGAACTCGGCGTCTTCTTCGACACGGTGATCGTCTGCTCGGTCACCGGCAGCACCCAGGGCGGGATGGTCGCGGGTACGGCGCTCTGCAAGAACCGGCGCATCCTCGGCATCGACGCCTCCGCGAAGCCCGACGAGACCCGCGAGCAGGTCACACGCATCGCGCGCAACACCGCCGAGCTGATCGGCGCCGGCGAGATCCCCGAGGTCGAGCTGGACGACCGCTACCACGCCGGGATTTACGGCATCCCCGACAAATCCACTGTGGACGCGATCGAGACCTGCGCCCGCCTGGAGGGCATGATCACCGACCCGGTGTACGAGGGCAAGTCGATGGCCGCGCTGATCGACCTCGTCGGGAGCGGGGAAATCGGCAAGGACTCGAACGTCCTCTACGCCCACCTCGGCGGGCAGCCCGCGCTCAACGGCTACACGAGCGTCCTCGGCTGAGCACCCCGGGGCCGGGAAGCCGGCCCCGGGAAGGCCTCAGTCCAGCACGCAGAGCACGTCGATCTCGACGAGGAGCTCACCCGGCAGGCCGACGTACACCGTCGTGCGGGCGGCGTGCGGCGCGTCGCCGATCAGCTCGTCGTAAACCTCGTTGAACGGCGCGAAGTGCGCGGTGTCGGTCAGGTACACCCGGACCATGATCGCGTCGGCCAGGCTCGAGCCCGCCTCGGCCAGCACGGCCTCGATGTTCTTGAACGTCTGCCGCGTCTGGCCGACGACGTCGTCGCCGACGATCTCGCCCGTCGCCGGGTCGAAGCCGACCTGGCCGGCGACCTGCAGCAGGTTCCCCTTGCGGACGGCCTGCGAGAACTTCGCCGGCGGCTTCGGCGCGTTCTCGGTGGAAACTGCCGTCTTGCTCATCAGTGCCCCTTTCCGTTCTCCGTCCATCCACTGTGGACGGAAGCTTCCGTGGTCGCGGCGCGCAGGTCCGGCACCAGCGCGAGCAGGCCTTCGTAGTCGAGCAGCACCTTCGGCACCGACATCGACGCGGCGGCCAGCACTTCACCGTCCGCGCCGCGCACCGGGGCGGCGATGCAGTGGATGAAGTCCTCGTGCTCGGCGTTGTCGACGGCGTACCCGAGGCGCGCGACGCGGTCCAGCTCCGCCAGGAAGTCCGACGGCGTGGTGATCGTGTTCGGCGTCAGCACCGGGTACTCGATCGACCGCGCGATCTCCTCGCGGCGGGCCTGCGGCATCGCCGCGACGAGGACCTTGCCGACCGCCGTGCAGTGCAGCGGTGCCCGCTTGCCGACGCGCGAGTACATCCGGACCGAGTGCCGGCCCTCGTACTTGTCGATGTAGACGACCTCGCCGTCGTCGTAGCTGGCCAGGTGCACGGTGTGGCCGGTGCGCGCGTTGAGCGCGGCCAGCGCGGGCTGGGCGCTGCGCCGGACGTCGATCGAGTCGAGCGCCTGGTTGGCCAGGTCGAACATCGCGCTGCCCAGCCGGTAGTACCGGGCGCCTTCGCGGCGGACGAAGTGGTGCTGCTCGAGGGTGCGCAGCAGCCGCAACACGGTCGACTTGTGCACGCCGATCTCCTCGGCGAGGTCGTCGAGGGTGCGCGCGTCCTTCGCGATCGAGCTCAGCAGCGTCAACGCGCGATCCAGGCTCTGGCTCACGTCCCCACCAGCCCTTCTCCGGTCAGCCGGGCCGAACTCCACTCGTCCGGACCCGCCTGCAGCAGGCTATCCACCACCGGACGCGGCAGCGGTACCCCGACGTCATCGTGGGTGAGCAGGGTGACGGCGGCCTGCAGGTGCCCCTGCCGTAGCCGTTCCAAAGGCGACGCGCCGCGCAGGGTGGCGGCGAGGAAGCCCGCGGCGAACGCGTCGCCGGCGCCGACCGGCTCGACGACGTCGACCTTCAGCGCCGGGGCGAACAGCGGCTCGCCCTCGACCAGCGTCGCGCCGCGTTCGCCGTGCTTGACGACCAGCGTGCGCGGCCCCGGCAGCAGGGCGCGCAGCTCGGCGGGGTCGCCGGTGCCCCAGACGTGCTGGGCCTCGTCGTCGCCGGTCAGGACGATGTCGGCCTGCCCGGCGAGTTCGGCGAGCAGGCGCGGGTCGCGGCCCGCCCAAAGCGCGGGCCGCAGGTTGACGTCGAACGAGATCAGCCGGTCACCGCGCGGCATTTCCAGAAAAGCCCGGACGAGCGCGAGGCAGCTGTCGGACAACGCCGGGGTGATGCCGGACAGGTGCAGCACGCGGACGTCGTCGAGGTCGAGCCGGTCCAGCAGCGACGGGTCCATCGCCGACGCCGCCGAGCCGGCCCGGTAGTAGCGCACCGGGCTGCCGCCGGCGCCGCTTTCCTTGACGTAGAGCCCGGTCGGACGCGTCGGGTCGACGAAGCACGCGCTGACGTCGACGCCGTGGGAAGCGACCTCCCGCAGCATCGCCCGGCCGAACGGGTCGTCCCCGACCGCGCTCACCCAGCCGCTGCGCACCCCGAGCGTCGGCAGGTTGCAGGCCACGTTCGACTCGGCGCCGCCGATCGTGCGCAGCCACCGCTTCACCTCGTCCGGCGGGCCGGGCTCGGCGGGCACGAACAGCGCCATCGACTCGCCGATACACAGCACCTCGGGCCCGCTCGTCACTGTCCGTCTCCCTGCCCTTCACCCCGTTGACCTGTGGCGACCCGGATGCTACACCTATGGCACTCAAAATGCGCAACAGTCGTTGCAACATACGCAACCGAGGTCGCCGCCGATGAACCAACCCGCCGCTTGCACCATGAACACCGCCGCGCTCGACGCTCTCCGCCAGGAGCGGGTCGACTGGCGCTTCCGCTCGGCCGCCCCCGGCCTGACCGGGCTCACCCTGGAGGAAGCCGCGGACCGCCGGCTCAACCTCTTCACCGACGGGTTCTTCGCGCCCTTCGTCGTCCTCGACGAGGAAGCGCTCGAACACAACCTGCGGACGATGGCCGCCTGGTGCGCCGCCCGCGGTGTCGTGCTCGCCCCGCACGGCAAGACGACCATGGCACCGCAGCTGTTCGCCCGCCAGATCGAGCACGGCGCCTGGGGCGTGACCTGCGCGAACGCCGGTCACCTCCGGATCTACCGCGCGTTCGGCGTCTCCCGGATCCTGCTGGCCAACCAGCTCCTGGACCCGGCCGGCCTGCGCTGGCTGGCCGCCGAGCTGGCGGCCGACCCGGCGTTCGAGTTCGTCTGCTGGGTGGACTCGGTCCGCGGCGTCGAGTTGATGACCGAAGCTCTCGAAGGCAGCGAGCGCCCGGTGGACGTCCTGCTCGAGCTCGGCGCCGACGGCGGCCGCACGGGCGTCCGCGACACCGCGACCGCGTGGGCCGTCGCCGAAGCCGTGGACGCCAGCCCGGTCCTGCGGCTGCGGGGCACCGGCGGCTACGAAGGCGCGCTCTCCCACGACACCGACGAAGCCGCGCTCGCGAAGATCAGCTCCTATGTGGACGGTCTGCGCGACCTCGCGATCGCGTTCGCGGACAAGGGACTGCTCGACGGGCAGGTCATCGTCACCGCCGGCGGCAGCGCGTACTTCGACCAGGTCGCGAACGAGCTGACCAAGCCGTGGCCCGAGGGCCTCGACGTGCTGCCCGTGCTGCGCAGCGGTGCGTACATCACCCACGACGACGGCTTCTACCGCGAGATCTCCCCGCTCGGCGACCACCCGCGCATCGACGGCGTCGAGTCGTTCCGGCCCGCCCTGCGCGCGTGGGCCCAGGTGACGTCGAAGCCGTCGGACACCCTCGCGCTGCTGACGATCGGCAAGCGCGACGCGTCCTTCGACGAGGGCATGCCCGAGCCGCAGCTGCGCCGGACGCCGAACGGACCCGCCGAGCCCCTCGAAGGCCACGTCGTCGCGAAGATGAACGACCAGCACGCGTTCCTCACGCTGCCCGCCGGCTCGCCGGTCGAGGTCGGCGACTGGATCGGGCTCGGCCTCTCGCACCCGTGCACGGTGTTCGACAAGTGGCCGCTGCTGCCGGTGACCGCGGCCGACGGCGAAACGGTCGTCGACCTCGTGCGGACGTGGTTCTGATGGACGTCGTCGTCAAGAACGCGCTGGTCGCGGACGGCACCGGCGAACCACTCGCCCGCCACGACGTCGGCATCGGCGACGGGAAGATCGCGGACATCGGCGACGCCGGCTCGCTCACCGGTGGCCGGACGATCGACGCCGACGGCCTGGTGCTCGCGCCCGGGTTCATCGACATGCACTCGCACTCCGACCTGCAGTTGCTGGCCAACCCGGACCACGCGGCGAAGATCACCCAGGGCGTCACGACCGAGGTGCTCGGGCAGGACGGGCTGTCGTACGCGCCGGTCGACGACGCCGTCCTGGAAGCACTGCGGCAGCAGCTCGCCGGGTGGAACGACGACCCGGCCGGGTTCGACTGGAACTGGCGCTCGGTCGGCGAGTACCTCGACCGCCTCGACCAGGGCGTCGCCGTCAACGCGGCCTACCTCGTGCCGCAGGGCACGGTCCGGATGCTCGCCGTCGGCTGGGACGACCGCCCGGCCACCGACGCCGAGCTGACGCGGATGAAGGAGCTCGTCGCCACGGGTCTGGCCGAGGGCGCGATGGGGATGTCGTCCGGCCTGACGTACACGCCCGGGATGTACGCGGAGACGAGCGAGCTGGTCGAGCTGTGCCGGGTGGTCGGCGAAGGCGGCGGGTTCTACAGCCCGCACCACCGCAGCTACGGCAAGGGCGCGCTGGAGGCGTTCGCCGAGATGATCGACGTCAGCCGGCAGTCCGGCTGCTCGCTGCACCTCGCGCACGCGACGATGAACTTCTCGGTGAACAAGGGCAAGGCGCCCGACCTGCTGAAGCTCCTGGACGACGCGCTCGACGACGGCTGCGACATCAGCCTCGACACCTACCCGTACCTGCCGGGCGCGACCTACCTTTCCGCGCTGCTGCCGAGCTGGGCCACCGAAGGCGGGCTCGACGCCACCCTGGCACGGCTGTCCGATGTGGACACGCGCGAGCGGATCCGGGTGGCGATCGAGGAGTCCGGTTCGGACGGTGCCCACGGCGTCCCGATCGACTGGGACGCCATCGAAATCAACGGCGTCCGGAACGACCACAACACCCACCTCGTCGGGCACAGCGTCGCCGCGTCCGCCCGTACGCAGGGCACCGAACCGGCGAAGCTGTACTTCGACACGCTGCTGGACGAGAAACTCGGCACGTCGTGCCTGATGCACGTCGGGCACGAGGAGAACGTGCAGGCCATCATGCGGCACCGGACGCACACCGGCGGCAGCGACGGCCTACTCGTCGGCGCCCGGCCGCACCCGCGCGCGTGGGGCACGTTCCCCCGCTACCTGGCCCGGTACGTCCGCGAACTGGGCGTGCTGGACCTCGCCGAGTGCGTCGCCCACCTGACCGGGCGGGCCGCGCGGCGGCTGCGGCTGACCGACCGCGGGCTCGTCCGCGCCGGGTACGCCGCCGACCTGGTGCTCTTCGACCCGGACGCGGTCGCCGACACCGCCACCTTCGACGACCCGCGGCAGCCCGCCGCGGGGATCACGCACGTCTTCGTCAACGGCGTCGCCGCCCTCGACGACGGCCGTCCCACCGGCGCCCTCGCCGGCCACTCCCTGCGCAACCCCCGGAGAGCCCGATGATCCACTGGCTGCAACACACCACGGGCGGGCTGCTCACGCTCGCCGCCGTCTCGATCGCCGTCCTGCTGGTGCTGATCGTCAAGCTCAAGATCGAGCCGTTCATCGCCCTGATCGTGGTCGGCCTGCTCACCGCGCTGGCCGCGGGCCTGCCCGTCGGCACGATCGTCGGCACCGCCCAGAAGTCGTCAGACTCCTTGCTGGAAAAGGGCTTCGGCAGCATCCTCGGGCACATCACGGCGATCATCGGGCTCGGCACGCTGCTCGGGTCGATCCTCGAACGTTCGGGTGGCGCGAAGGTGCTCACCGGAGCGCTGCTGCGCGGGTTCGGCGAGAAGCGGGCGCCGCTCGCCATGGGTGTCGCCGGGTTCATCTTCGGCATCCCGGTGTTCTTCGACATCGGCATCTTCGTGCTGGCGCCGCTGGTGTACGTCGCCGCGAAGCAGGGAAAGCGCTCCCTCGTGCTGTACGCGATGCCGCTGATCGCCGGTCTGTCGATCACGCACGCGTTCCTGCCGCCGCACCCCGGTCCGGTCGCCGCCGCGGGCCTGCTGCACGTCGAGCTCGGCTGGATCATCCTGATGGGCCTGGCCTGCGGCATCCCCGCGTTCCTCGTCGGCGGCGTGCTCTACGCGACCTGGATCGGCAAGCGCATCGACGTCGAGGTGCCCCAGGAGATGATCGTCGCCGAGGAAGAGGGCGAGACCGAGGAGGACGTGCCGTCGCTGGCGCTGGTCGGCTCGATCATCGCGGTGCCGCTGGTGCTGATCCTCGCCGGGACGTTCGGCAGCATCTGGCTGCCGAAGGGCTCCGCGCTCGCGGGTGTCGCCGCGTTCATCGGCACCCCCGCCGTCGCGCTGACCGTCGCCGTGCTGCTCGCGTCCTGGCTGCTCGGGCTGCGGCGCGGGTTCACCGGCAAGGACCTCAACGAGCTGGCCGCGAAGTCGCTGCGGCCGGTCGCGATGATCCTGCTGGTCGTCGGCGCGGGCGCGTTCTTCGGCGCGGTGCTCTCGGCCACCGGCATCGGCAAGGCCGTCGCCGACTCCCTGCACGACGCCGGACTGCCGGTGCTGCTGGCGGCGTACGTGATCAGCTGCGGCATGCGGATCGCGCAGGGCTCGGCCACGGTCGCCATCGTGACCACGAGCGGGATCATCGCGCCGACCGTGGCGCAGCTCGGGTATTCGCAGGTGCAGCTGGCCTTGCTGGTCATGGCGATCTCGGCCGGGTCGATCATCGCGTCGCACGTCAACGACGGCGGCTTCTGGATCGTTTCGCGGTACTTCAACATGAGCGTCGTCCAGACGCTGAAGTCCTGGACGGCGCTGGAAACCGTGCTTTCCGTTTCCGGATTCGCGGTTTCGGCATTGCTCATGGCCGTGGTCTAGACCATACTGGGGTGAGCCGCCGACCCGAACCCGTTGGGAGACAATGACGATGACCGGACTTTCCCGTCGCACGTTCCTCGGCGCCGCCGCGGGCGCGAGTGCCGCCACCGTTCTCGGCGCGCAGCTCGCGTCCGCGGCCACCACCTCGAAGGGCTGCATCGCCGGAGGGACCGTGTACATCGGCAGCTACACCAGCGGGGCGAACGGTCACGGCCTCGACGTCACGAACCGGTCGGGCGCCGCGCTGAACCCCGTGCGCACGGTGCCGGGCATCACCGACACGTCGTGGTTCGACCGCAGCGCCGACGGCAAGACCCTGTACGTCACCAACGAAGGTGATCCGAACGGGTACGTCTCGGCGCTGAACATCGCCGACGCGGCGAACCCGAAGCTGCTCAACAAGGTTTCCTCGAAGGGCGGCGCGCCGACGCACCTGAGCGTGCACTCGAGCCGGAAGTACGTGCTGGCCGCGAACTACAGCTCGGGCAGCGTCGTCGTGCTGCCGATCCTGGCCGGGGGCAAGCTCGGCGCGGCCACGGACCTCGTGACGCACCAGGCGGATTCCGGGCAGGCGCACGCCCACCAGGTCGTCAACGACCCGACCGGCCGCTGGGTGCTGTCGGTCGACCTCGGCGCCGACTCGGTGTACGTCTACTCGCTCGACGTCGCCACCGGGAAGCTCGCGCTGCACCAGCAGCTCAAACTCCCGGCCGGCGCCGGGCCGCGGCACCTCGCGTTCGACAAGACCGGGACGTTCGCCTACATCCTGCAGGAGCTGCGGCCGGAGGTGACGGTCGCGAGCTGGGACGCGGCCACCGGCACGCTGAAGGCGCTTTCCGTCGTGCCGGCCGTGCCGCCGGGCAGCACCGGCGACCTCTACCCCGGCGAGATCACGCTGTCGAAGGACGGGAAGTTCGCCTACGCCACCGTCCGCGGGCCGAACACCCTGGCGACGTTCTCCGTCGCCGGCGAGACGCTGAAGCTGGTGTCCACTGTGTCCAGTGGTGGCAACTGGCCGCGGCACGTGGCCCTCGACCCCGGCGAAAACTGGTTCTACGTCTCGAACCAGCGTTCCGGCACCGTCACCTGGCTCCCCCGTGACCCGGCCACCGGCCTGCCCGGCGCGGTCGCGGGCTCGCTCGCCGTCGGCAGCGTCAACTCGGTCTACTTCGCCTGACGCCGTTCAGGAACCCACTGGAGGATCCGTCATGAGACTGCGCCGCACCCTGCCCGTCGTCGCCGGGCTGGCCCTGCTCGCCGGCTGCGCGCCCACCCAGTCCGCGCCCGCCGGCTCCGGTGGGGACGACAAGACCGGCACCGTCCGCGTCTGGCTGTTCGACGAGGCCAACCGCGCGCCGAAGGAGGCCGCGGTCAAGGAGGCCATCACCGAGTTCAAGGCCGCGCACCAAGGCGTCGAGGTCGACGTCCAGTGGGTGCCGGTCGAAGGCCGCGCCGACAAGTTCTCCGGCGCCTTCAACGACCCGAGCAACGCGCCGGACGTCGCCGAGTTCGGCAACACCGACGTCTCCAGCTACGCGGCCACCGGCGCGCTCGCCGACCTGACCGGCGACCTCGCGTCGTGGAGCGAGGGCAAGGACCTCATCCCGACCGTGCTCGACACGGCGAAGTCCGGCGGCAAAACCTACGGCCTGCCCTGGTACACCGGCATCCGCGCGCTCTACTACCGCACGGACGTCTTCACCGAGCTCGGCCTCAAGCCGCCGACGACGCTCACCGACCTGACCGACACTGCCCGTCGCATCCGCGCCGCCAAGCCGGACCTCTACGGCATCTCCGTCGGCGGCAAGTACACCTACGCGATGCTGCCCTTCCTCTGGGCCAACGGCGGCGAGCTCGCGCGGGGCGACGGCGGCAAGTGGAAGTCGGCCGTGACCGAGGACCCGGCCAAGGCCGGCGTGACGCAGTACGCGAGCCTGCTCAAGGACGACATCTGCCCGCCCGCGCAGTGCGCGAACCTGACCGGCACGCAGAGCGTCACGGCGTTCGCCGGCGGCAAGGCCGGGATGACTATCGGCGGCGACTTCAACCGCAAGGCCGTCGAGCAGGGCGCGGTGAAGGGCAAGTACGCCGTCGTCCCGGTCCCGGGCACGGCCGCGGGCAGCGTCGCTCCCGCGTTCGCCGGCGGCAACCTGCTCGGGGTGTTCAACGCTTCGAAGCACCGCGGCCTGGCGCTCGAGTTCGTCGAGCTGCTCGGCGGCGCGAAGTACCAGGAGAAGATGTACACGGCGATGGGGAACCTGCCGACCTTGAGCACCGTGCAGCAGAAGCTGGCGGCGAACGACCCGTTCCTCAAGCCGTTCGTCGACACGCTCAAGGCGGGCACCAAGTTCGTCCCGGCGACGCCCGCGTGGTCGAAGATCGACAGCCAGAACGTGCTGCCCACGGCCGTTCAGCAGATCGCGACCGGCGGCAAGGACCCGGCGGCGGCCCTGACCGACGCGGCCGCGGCGATGGACAAGGCCTTCGGGTAGTGGTGACCGTCCAGGAAGCCCCTTCCGTCACGGCCCCCGCGCGGCGGCCGACGCGGAAGGGGGACGGCCGGGCCGCCGCGCTCTACCTCGCCCCGGCGGGCATCCTGCTCGTGGCGATGCTGGCCTACCCGATCTACCAGCTGGTCCTGATCTCGTTCTACGACTACGGCCAGCCGCAGGCCGCGGGCAACGCGCCGCTGGTGTTCCTCGGCTTCGCGAACTACACCGACCTGCTGTCCCAGTCGCAGTTCTGGAGCGTGCTCGGCAACACGGTCGGGTTCGCCGCGGCTTGCGTCGTCGGTTCCCTGCTCGTCGGCACCGGGCTCGCGGTGCTGGCTTCGCGGGTGCGCTCGCTGCCCCGGACGCTGCTGTTCCTGGCCGCGCTGGGCGCGTGGTCGACGCCGGCGATCGCGGGCTCCTACGTCTGGCTGTTCCTCTTCGACACCGACTTCGGCCTGGTCAACGAGGTGCTCTCGGGGATCGGGCTGCCGTTCGAGCACCACTCGTGGACCTTCGGCACGCTCGGCGCGTTCGGGCTGGTCGCCGCCGAGGTGATCTGGTGCTCGTTCCCGTTCGTGCTGGTCACCATGTACGCCGGCATCAAGGGCGTCCCGGACGAGGTGCTCGAAGCGGCGTCGCTCGACGGCGCGTCGGTGTGGCGGACGACCTGGTCGATCGTGCTGCCGATGGTGCGCCCGCTGCTGATGATCGCGACCGTCCAGTCGATCATCTGGGACTTCAAGGTGTTCACCCAGATCTACGTGATGACCAACGGCGGCGGCGTCGCCGGCCGGAACCTGGTCCTCAACGTCTACGCGTACCAACAGGCTTTCGCCGGGCAGGAGTACGGCCTCGGCTCGGCGATCGGAGTCGTCATGACGCTGTTGCTGCTGTCGGTCACCGGGCTGTACGTCCGCTCGCAGCGCCGGAGCGCGGCATGGCTGTGAAACGTCCGGGGCGCCTGGTCGCCGAAGTCCTCACGGTCGTGATCGCCGGGATCGTCGCGTTCCCGCTGTACTGGATGCTGCTCTCGGCGTTCAAACCGGCGGGCGAGATCCAGTCGGCGAGCCCGAAGCCGTGGACGTTCAGCCCGTCGTTCGACAGTTTTTCGCGGGTCCTCACGGTGTCCGGCTTCGGGCGGTTCTTCGTGAACAGCCTGGTGGTGGCGCTGGTCGTCGTGGTGCTGTCGCTGCTGCTGTCGTTCCTCTCGGCGGTCGCGCTGACGCGGTTCTCGTTCAAGGGCCGGACGGTGCTGCTGGTGATGATCCTGGTGGCGCAGATGGTTCCGGTGGAGGCGTTGACCATCCCGCTGTTCTTCCTGATGCGGTCCCTCGGCGCGGCGGTGCCGGCTTTCGGTTTGAACGAGCTGGGCTCGCTGGTGCTGGTGCACCTGGCGTTCAGCCTGCCGTTCGCGATCTGGATGCTGCGCGGGTTCGTCGCCGCGGTGCCGGTGGAACTCGAAGAGGCGGCGAAGCTCGATGGTGCGTCGCGGATGCGGTTCACGTGGCAGATCCTGTTCCCGCTGGTGGCGCCCGGGCTCGTGGCGGTGAGCGTGCTCGCGTTCATCCACGCCTGGAACGACTTCCTCTTCGCCAAGACGTTCATCATCTCCAAGACCGAGAACCAGACGCTGCCGCAGGCAATCCTGGTGTTCTTCAAGCCGGAGGACACCGACTGGGGCGCGGTGATGGCGTCCTCGACGCTGATGACGATCCCGGTGCTCGTGTTCTTCGTCCTCGTGCAACGACGGCTGGTGTCCGGGATGGCCGGCGCCGTGAAGGGCTGACATGGCTTTCGACACCCTGCTCCCCCGCCCGGTTTCCGTGACGCCCGCGTCCGGGTCATGCGTCTATCCGTCCACTGTGGATGTTCAGCCTGCTTCGCTGCCGGCCGAGGGGTACCGGTTGGAGATCACTCCTTCGGGTGTGGTTCTGTCGTGCGGTGACCCGGCCGGGGAGTTCTACGGGCGGCAGACGCTGCGTCAGCTGGCGGGACCGTCGGCGTTCCGCGCGGCTTCCATCGGAGGCGAGTTGTCCGTGCCGTGCGGTGTGGTCGAGGACCACCCGCGGTTCGGCTGGCGCGGGTGCCTGCTCGACGTCGCCCGGCACTACCGGACCAAGGCCGAAGTGCTGCGGTTCATCGATCTGCTGGCAGCGCACAAGCTGAACGTGCTGAACCTGCACCTGACCGACGACCAGGGTTGGCGTTTCGAGGTTCCCGCTTATCCGCGCTTGACGTCCGTGGGCGGGTGGCGGCCGTCGTCGATGGTGGGCAGCGGCGGCGAGCAGGACGGCCGGCCGCACGGCGGGTTCTACACCGGGGACGACCTGCGCGAGATCGTGGCGTACGCGGCTTCCCGGGCTGTAACGGTGGTTCCGGAGATCGACATCCCCGGTCATGCCCGTGCCGCCTTGGCCGCCTACCCTTCGCTCGGGACTTCGTCTACCTACGAGATCTGGACTTCCTGGGGTATCAGCACTTCGCTGCTTTCGCCGGTCGATTCCACTTTGGACTTCTTCCGGACGGTGTTCGACCACCTGCTGGAGATCTTCCCGTCGCAGGTGATCGCGCTGGGCGGCGACGAGACCCCGGGCGCGACGGACGAGCACCGCGCGTTCGTCCGGCGGCTGGCCGAGCACTTGGTGGCACGCGGCCGGACCCCGATGGGCTGGGACGAGGTCCTGGACATCCCGGATCTGCCCCCGATGGTGATCGGCTCGTGGCAGAACGAGGAGGCGGGCATCCGAGCGGCCTCGGCCGGGCACGACGTGGTGATGTGCCCGGAGCAGCACGTGTACCTGGACCACCGCCAGTCACCGGACCCGGACGAGCCGATCCCGGTCGGCTGGGTCCACACGCTGGAGGACGTGTACGGGTACGAGCCGGCGTTGGCGGGGCCTCGGTTGCGTGGGGTGCAGGCGCAGGTGTGGAGCGAGCACTTGGACGATGTCCGGCGGGTGGACTACATGGCTTTTCCGCGGTTGTCGGCCTTTGCGGAGGTGGCTTGGAGCAGCGGTGCTCGGGAGTATGCGGAGTTCTTGCCGCGCTTGCGGGACCACCACTTGCCGCGGCTCGACGCGTTGGGGGTCGAGTATCGGCCGTTGGACGGGCCGCACCCCTGGCAGACCCGGCCGGGCGTGCCGGGCCGGCCGCGCTGATCACGGCAGCAGCGTCACCGTAACCGACCGCGTCGGGCCCACGTTGCCCGCCGCGTCGATCGAGCGGTACTCGATCCGGTGGCGGCCGTATCCCGGCTTTCGCTCGGTGAACGGCGAGACCGTCAACCCGTCCGGGCCGAGGTTGCCGTACGCCAAGCCGTCGATCTCCGTGCCTCGGGGCGTGAACAGGTACGGCGCGTTCGGGTCCGTCGGCCAGCCGTAGTACTTGTGCCAGCCGTCGCCGTCGACGCGGAACTCCGGCATTCCGTCCGAGGCCGTCAGCCGCATCGGGAACGAGCCGTGGAACACCGCGTCCGGGGGCAGTGAGACCGTCGTCGTCGGGCCGTCCGCGTCCACCGTCCAGGTCAACGTGACTCCGCCGGTTGTCGCCGTGAGCGTGTGCTGCCCGCGGGACTCCTTCAAGGCGAAGTCGGACCCGCTGCCGGCCGGGCGGCCGTCGAGCGTCCAGCGAACCTGCGGGATCGAGCCGGTCGGCTCCCCCGTCTCGACGTACACGACGTCGTGGCCGCCGACCGGGGCCGTCGTCGGGGTGGACGCGATGACCGCCGAATCTCCTGCGGGCGGCGTGACCACCGCTGTGTCCACGGTCCACGTGCGGGTCGCCGTCGGGCGGACGGCCGGGTCGCGGACGAACGGCGTCGGGTCGGTCACCGACGCCGTCAAGGTGTGCTTGCCCGGCTTGACGTGCGCCTGCCGCAGGTCGAGGGCGTCGGAGGCGCGCAGCGGACGGCCGTCGAGAGCCCACGTGACGGCGAGGCGGTGGTCCACCGGGTGCATCGGCCGCACCCACACGACGCGGTCGGCGCCGATCGTGCCGGCCGGCGTCCCGCCGCTGATGAGCGGCACCTTCGCCGATACCCGCTGCGTCATCCGCTCGCGGCCGACCTGGTCGAACGCGTAGCCGAGGGTCTTCATCATCGAGTGCTTGCTGGGCCGCCAGACGCCGGTCTGCGTGTACAGCCCGCCTTCGACGCGGCCGATCGTGCCGCCGGCCTCGCTGGGCTCGCCCAGCCAGCGCCACCACTTCGCGTGCTGGTCGCGCATCTGCTGTTCGGTCAGCAGCGTGTGGTGGATCGAGTCCGGCTCGCCGCCCTCGTACGCGCCACCCGGGACGTTGCGGGCGTAGTAGTCGTACTCGTCGTCGAGGCCCCCGAGCGAGTGGCCGAGCTCGTGCGGGGAGATCAGCGCGGACAGCGCGTTCCCGCCGGACGCCGTCGCGTACGTGCCGCCCGCGCCGCCGTAGGTGGAACTGTTGCCCAGCGCCAGGATCTGCCGGTTCGCGCGGGTCGTGCCGGGGACGAGGTCGGCGTACCGCTGCGCGGCCGCGTCGTCGACGGTCAGCAGGCGCTGGACGCTCTGCGGGTTGCAGCCGCCCCAGAAACCCATGTTCAGCGGGGTGTCGCGCCGCGGCGCGTCGAGCGACGGGTCACAGTCCACACCGGACTCGGGCGACGCGATCGACACGGCGTAGACGTTGAAGTAGCTGCGGTAGGACTTGAACGGCTCGAGCGACCAGAGGGTGCTGACGTGCCGCTGGACGTCGGCGAAGAACTTGCCCTGTTCGGCGGCGGTGTAGCCGTCCCCGAGGACGACGAGGTTGAACCGCTGGGCGACGGGCCCGGTCACTTGGACGTCGGTGACGCTCGCGACGGGGTCGTCGGCGTACGCCGGGGTGGCGATTCCGACGGCGATCAGCAGTGCGGCGAGGAACCCGGCCCACTTCGACATGGTCCCGGTCTACCGCACCGCAAAAGCGGCCGGAACCGCCGGAAGTCGGGCTATCCTCGCGAAATGGGGAATCGAGGGGGAATCCTGACCACGGCCGGTGCGCTGGCCCTGCTGACCGCGTGTTCGACACCGGCGCCGGCCGCGCCTTCGCCGATCTCGGTCACGAAGCCGGTTCCCTCGTCGGACGCGCCGGCCTTGGGCAATGGGCCCGGCTCCCGGCCGCCGACCACGCCGCAGCCACCGCCGCCGCGGTCGCCGGACAAGGTCACCTCGGCGTGCCCGTTCCTCGGCGTGACCGAGATCAGTGCCGCGATGGGCGCCGCCCTCGACACGTGGGCCGAGGAGGCGAAAGCGGACAGCGGGTGGCGGGTCCCGGTCTACCGCTGCGACTACCCCTCCCGGGTGGGCGGCCGGCAGGTGCACCAGCTGTACATCGCCGCGGTGCCAGGTACCGGACGGCTCGCGGCCACGCTCGAGGAATTCGCCCCCGACTGCGGCACGCCGGTGGAACAGATCAGCGTCCCCGCCGGAACGGCGCGCTCGTGCCGGTCCACGAACCCGGACAAGGAAGGCGACACGATGGTGCTGGTCGCGAAGAAGAGCCACGGCCAGACCCGGCTGGCCGAGCTCGATCTCCGTCCCCAGCGGGCCGAGGTGTACGCGAAGATCGCCCAGCTTCTGGGCGACCGGCTATAAGTCGTTATACGCGAGTGCCTGCCGGGGTGAAACGCGGCGCCCGCCGCCACCGACTGAACTCACCATGGAGCAGCTCAGTTCCGGCCTGGTCGGACTCGTCTTGGGTGCCGTTCTGGGCCTCGCGCTCTCGGTGTTCTTCGAGGACGCGCTGAAGCGCGGGATCGCCAAGTCGGCCAGGACCGTCCGCCGCGCGCTGGCTCGACCGCCGGCCCCTGAGGCGCGCGGGGAATTCAGCCTCGGCCTACTGCACACCAGTGTCGTCCTCGTCGAAGGCGACGGCAGTCAGGTGATCGACGAGCAGGCGGTCGACGTCATCGTCGACCCCGACCCGGTGTCGCTGCCGGACGACGTGGAGCAGCTTCGGTCCGAGGTCGCCGTCCGCCAGGAAGCCCTGACCGCGGCCGGTCTGCAGTCGCACTGGAACGGTCCGACCTACGCCGTCGCCGGCCTGTCGATCCGCCGGCTCGGCATCGACGAATCCCCCGGCGTCCACCTCCGGCTGAAGAGCACCGACTACTTCACTTTCCTCGCGACCCAGCAACTCGACCGCGAGCTGCCGGACGGAGCAACGCTCCGCAGCAAGTACGTGGATCCTTTCGCTCCAGCCGATGTACCGGAGTTCATGCGAGCGAGCTTCGGCACCTACACCGTGGTCGTCACCGCTGACGAGCTGACCCTGTTCGCCAAACGCAGCCAACACGTCGGTGCCTTCCCGGGCTGCTGGGACGTCTCGGCCAACGAGGCACTGTCCCGCTCCCTGGATTCGCACGGACGTACCCCGCCCGGCATCTACGACGTCGCCAGAAGGGGGCTCTGGGAAGAGCTCGGCCTGAACCGCACCGACTACCGCCTCGAGCTCCTGGCCTTCGACATCGACCGCCGGACGAACCAGTGGGGATGCGTGTTCGTCGCGTTCTTGCACGAAATCACGGGCTCCCAGCTGGCCGAACGCAGGACCCGGGGCGTTGCGGACAAGTGGGAGCACGACGAAACGGAGTTCGTCCGGTTCACGGTCCCCCACGTTGTGAACCACCTGTTGCGACCCGATCGGCGAAACAACTGGACGCCGGTGGCGCCCGCCGCGTTCCATCTCGCTCTGGTCAGGCGCTTCGGACGCTCGTACGTCGAGCGGCTGACGGCACAGGTGCTCCGCAAGCGCGCCGACGGTTGACGGAACACCGCCTGCAACTCACACGCGAGTGAGCCGGTACCAGACCTCAGGCCGACCCACCT
The DNA here is from genome assembly GCF_044768185.1 of Amycolatopsis sp. NPDC101161. Classification (NCBI taxonomy): domain Bacteria; kingdom Bacillati; phylum Actinomycetota; class Actinomycetes; order Pseudonocardiales; family Pseudonocardiaceae; genus Amycolatopsis; species Amycolatopsis sp. NPDC101161. The sequence goes on along the minus strand of NZ_JBIWPI010000006.1, from coordinate 952,788 downwards.
GCCCGTAATGCGGTTCCCGGTGCGCCATCCCGTTGTCCGCCAAGTACTCCAGGTACCGCCGCGCCGTCACCCGCGATGCGCCGATCGCCGAAGCCGCCGCTCCTGCCGACAATCCCTCCGCCGCTCCCGACAGCGCGTCCGTGATCGCCTCCAGCGTCTGGACGCTCATTCCCTTCGGCAGCGGTGGCTGCTCCGTCGTGCGCAACGCGCCCAATGCCCGGTCGATCTCCGCCTGGCCCGTCACTTCGCCGGACGCGTCGCGGAATTCCGTGTAGCGCTCCAGCTTTTCGCGCAGCGTCGCGAACGTGAACGGCTTCAGCAAGTACTGCACCACCCCCACCGATACCGCCGCCTTGACCAGACCCAAGTCGCGCGCCGAGGTCACCGCGATGACGTCGATCGGGAGGCCGGCCGCGCGCAGGGAGCGGCACACCGCCAAGCCGTGCGTGTCGGGCAGGTAGAAGTCCAGCAGCACCAAGTCGACCGGCTCGCGTTCGCAGAACCGCAGCGCCTCTCCACCGGAATGGACCACGCCGGCCACCGAAAAGCCCGGGAGCCTTTCGACGTAGACGCGGTGCGCCTCGGCGGCCACCGGCTCGTCCTCCACCACCAGCACCCGGATCACCGGTCCGCCTCCTGTCTGGGCAGCCGCACGGTGAACACCGCGCCACCGTCGTGGCCGACTTCGACCGTGCCGCCGTAGCGGCGCACCGCCTGGCCGACCAGCGCCAGGCCGAGCCCGTGGCCGTCGCCGGCCTTCGTCGACCAGCCGCGGCGGAAGACGTCGGCCTCCTCGGGCACGCCCGGCCCGCTGTCGGCCACGCGCAGCAGCAACCCGTCGTCGCCGGTCCGGGCGGTGACGACGACCGCCGGTTTGCCGCCGCCGCGCACGGCCGCGTCGAGGCCGTTGTCGATGAGGTTGCCGAGAATCGTCACCAAGTCGCGAGCCTCGACGCCGAGCGAGACGTCGTCGATCACCGTGTCCGGCGTGACCGTCAGCTCGACGCCGCGTTCGCTCGCCTCGGCCGCCTTGCCCAGCAGCAGCGCCGCGAGCACCGGCTCGGCGACCGCGCCGACGACGCGGTCGGTCAGCTCCTGGGCGAGCGCGAGCTCGGCGGTCGCGAACTCGACGGCCTGCTCGGGTTTGCCGATCTCCACCAGGGAAACGACCGTGTGCAACCGGTTCGCGGCCTCGTGCGCCTGCGACCGCAGCGCCTCCGCGAGACCGCGGGCGGTGGTCAGCTCCCCGGTCAGCGTCTGCAGTTCCGTGTGGTCGCGCAGGACGACGACGGTGCCCTGCGCCCGGCCGCCCGACCGGACGGCGGTCGTGCTGACGAGCAGCACCCGGGCGTCGGTCAAGTGCAGTTCCTCGGCCCGGTTCTCCGACGACGCGAACGCCCGCGCCAGCTCGTCCGGCAGGCCCAGGGACGCCAGCTCGCGCCCGACCGGGTCGGCGTCGAGGCCGAGGAGGGCGCGGGCGCCGTCGTTGCAGAGGCCGATGCGCCCGTCGCGGCCGACGAGCAGCACGCCTTCGCGGACGGAGTGCAGCACGGCTTCGTGGTACTCGAAGAGGTTGCTCAGCTCGTCCGGCGCGATCCCGCGGGTCTGGCGCCGCAGCCGCGCGCTGATCAGCCAGCCGCCCAGCGCCCCGACCACCAGCACCGCCCCGGCGACGCCGAACAGCGGCCAGAGCCGTTCGCGCAGCTCGGCCGAGATCGCCACCACGGTGATCCCGACGGCGACCAGCGCGACCACCCGGTGGCCCGGACCGAACACCGGCACGACGGTGCGCACCGACGGGCCGAGCGAACCGGTGTAGGTCTCGGTGAGCTCGCCGCCGCGTTGCGCCTGGTCGATGGTCCCGATGTAGTGCTGGCCGATCAGCGCCGGGTTCGGGTGCGTGTACCGGATCCCGGCCGGGCTCATGATGGTGATGAAGTCGACGTGGGTGTGGTTCTGCACCTGCGAGGCGAACGGCTGCAGCGTCGCGCTCGGGTTCGGCGTTCCCACCGCGGCGGCGACGGTCGGCGCTTCGGCCACCGTCGAAGCGACCGCGCGGACCTGGTCGCGCGCGTTCTCGTTCACCGCGCGAGACGCGTCGACGTAGGCGAACGTGATGCCGGCGCCGGCGAGCACGCAGAGCACCGCCAGCTGCAGCACGAGCAGCTGACGGGCGAGGCTCCAGCGGGACCGCATCGTCGGGGGCACCTCCTCATACCAGCACACGCTCTCCGGTGTCCGAAGGGGACGGTGCGCGAACTCAATGAACACAAGTGAGCCGGATCACCCGTGGGCGCCTACAGTGTGCCGCAACCTGGAACACCCCTGAGCTGGAGGCAACGGTGCCGACCCCACCGACCACCGAGGAGACCCCGCGCAAGCGGGACAAGACCCACTACCTGTACCTGGCCGTGATCGTCGCGGTCGCGCTCGGGATCCTGGTGGGCTTCCTCTTCCCGGGCTTCGCCAAGGGCCTCAAGCCCCTCGGCGACGGTTTCGTCAACCTGATCAAGATGATGATCACGCCGATCATCTTCTGCACCATCGTCATCGGTGTCGGCTCGGTCGCGAAGGCGGCCAAGGTCGGCAAAGTCGGTCTGATGGCGTTGTTCTACTTCATCATCATGTCGACCTTCGCCCTGGCGATCGGCCTGGTCGTCGGCAACATCCTGCACCCGGGCACCGGCCTGCACCTCAACCCGGCCGATGTGAAGAGCGTCCAGAAGTCGGCCGGCGGCGCCGAAGGCCCGGTCGACTTCCTGCTCGGCATCATCCCCAAGACCCTCGTGTCCGCCTTCACCGAAGGCGAGGTCCTGCAGACGCTGCTGGTCGCGCTGCTCGTCGGGTTCGCGCTGCAGAAGCTCGGCCCGAAGGGCGCCCCGATCCTGCGCGGCATCGAGCACATCCAGCGGCTGGTCTTCCGGATCCTGGCGATGATCATGTGGGCCGCCCCGATCGGCGCGTTCGGCGCCATCGCCGCGGTGGTCGGCGCGACGGGCTGGGCGGCGTTGAAGAGCCTCGCCGTCATCATGGTCGGGTTCTACGCGACCTGCCTGGTGTTCGTGTTCGTGGTCCTCGGGATCGTGCTGTGGCTCGGCGCCCGCGTCTTCATCTGGAACCTGCTGCGCTACCTCGGCCGCGAGTTCCTGCTGATCCTCTCGACGTCGTCGTCGGAGTCGGCGCTGCCGCGGCTGATCGCGAAGATGGAGCACGTCGGCGTCAGCAAGTCCGTCGTCGGCATCACGGTCCCGACCGGCTACTCGTTCAACCTGGACGGCACCGCGATCTACCTGACCATGGCGACGCTGTTCATCGCCGCCGCGCAGGACGAACCGCTGTCGATCGGCTCGCAGATCGGCCTGCTGGCCTTCATGATCATCGCGTCCAAGGGTGCGGCGGGCGTCAGCGGCTCGGGCATCGCGACCCTGGCGAGCGGCCTGCAGTCGCACCGGCCGGAGCTGGTCAACGGCGTCGGCTTCATCCTCGGCATCGACCGGTTCATGTCGGAAGCCCGCGCGCTGACGAACTTCGCCGGCAACGCCGTCGCGACCGTCCTCATCGGAAACTGGACGAAGGAGTTCGACCGCGAGAAGGCGCAACGCGTCTTCGCCGGCCAGGAACCGTTCGACGAGGCGACGATGCTCGACGAGCACAGCCACGCGGCCGGGACCGACGACCTCGAGGACGCCGTCAAGGAACCCGCCCGGTAACACCGAAAGCGTTCGTGCTCACTGCCCCCGCTGAGCACGAGCCACGACGGGCCGCTGTGCGAGTCTCCCCGACCTCGCGCAGCGGCCCGTTTCCACGTCTTCAGACGGCGGCGTCGTAGGCGACGCGCGCCGCCGCGATGTCCTCGCGGTGCTGCTCCGCCCAGCCGAGCAGGCCGCTCAGCGACTGGTACAGCTCCTTCGCCATCGCCGTGGCTTCGTACTCCACGCGCGGCGGCACGGTCGGGTAGATCGTGCGCTCCAGGAGCCCGTCGCGTTCGAGGTTGCGCAGCGTCAGGGTCAGCATGCGGCGGCTGATCCCGTTGACCGCGCGTTCCAGCTCGGTGAACCGCACCGGGCCGCGGATGGCCTCCAGCAGGATGCCGATCGCCCACTTGCCGCTGATCCGGTTGATGACCTCGAGCACCGTGCAGACGTCGAGTTTCTCCGGGTCGATCTCCGTGACCTGGACGGGTACACCGATGTTCCCCTGGGACATGGAAGTGCCTCCTTACGCGCGCCCCCATGGTCACACATGATGGGCACTGTTACAAGAAGTGCCCTGGCAACGACCAGGGGGAACGCTCGACTGGAGGGGCCCCACATGGCCGAGAACCACCCCACCCGCTCCCGCGGCCTCGCGCTGGCGGTGCTGTGCGCCGCGTCGCTGATGGTCGTGCTGGACAGCAGCATCGTCGCGGTGGCGCTGCCCGCGATCCAAGCCGACCTCGGGTTCACGCCCGCCGGCCTCGCCTGGGTCGTCACGGCGTACCTGGTCGCGTTCGGTGGCCTGCTCCTGATCTCCGGCCGGCTCGGCGACCTGCTCGGCCGGCGCCGCGTCTTCCTCGGCGGGCTCGGCCTGTTCACCCTCGCGTCCCTGGTCGCCGGGCTCTCGGAGGACGCCGGGGTGCTGGTCGTGTCGCGGTTCGTCCAGGGCGTCGGCGGCGCGCTCGCGTCGGCCGTCGTGCTCGGCATGATCGTGACGATGTACCCCGAGCCGCGCGCCCGGGCTCGCGCCATCGGCGTCTACAGCTTCACGCAGGCCGCGGGCGCGTCGATCGGGCTCATCGCGGGCGGCGCGCTGACGCAGGCGCTGAGCTGGCACTGGACGTTCTACGTCAACCTGCCGATCGGCGCGGCCGCGCTGGTGCTCGCGGTCCGGGTCGTCTCGCCGGACCGCGGGACCGGGCTCCGGGCGGGCCTGGACGTCCTCGGCGCGGTGCTGGTCACCGCGGCCGTGATGCTGGGCGTGTACGGGATTTCGTCGTCGGTGTGGCCTGCGTTGGCCGCGGCCGTCGTCCTGCTGGCCGCATTCGTGGTGCGGCAGGCGAAGGCGCGCACGCCGCTGCTGCCGCTGCGGCTGTTCCGGATCCGCGCGGTCACCGGCGCGAACGTCGTGATGGTGCTGATGGTCGCCGGGATGCTCGGCTTCCAGTTCGTGACGGCGCTGTACCTGCAGCAGGTGCTGGGCCTCGACGCGCTGCGCACCGGCGTCGCGTTCCTGCCGGTGCCGCTGGTGATCGCGGTGGCGTCGCTGGGCTTCGCGGACAAGCTGGCGGCGCGGTTCGGGCCGCGGACGGTCCTGCTGTCCGGCCTGGGCCTGGTGATCGTCGGCTTGCTGCTGCTGACGCAGGTCGGCGATGACTACTTCACCGGCGTGCTCCCGCCGCTGCTGCTGATGGGCCTCGGCGCGGGCGCGGCGATCCCGGCGCTGATGGGGCTGGCGATGTCGGACGTCCCGGCGGAGGACGCCGGGGTGACGTCCGGCCTGATCAACACGACCCAGCAGGCCGGAGCGGCGATCGGCACGGCGGTGCTGGCTTCGGTGGCCGCGTCCCGCACGGCGAGCTTGTCGGCGGTGGACCACCGCGAGGCGCTGGCGTCGGGCTTCCGGCTGGCCTACGGGGTCAGCGCGGGCTTCCTGGTGGCCGCGGTGGCGCTGGGTGGGCTGGTGCTGGCCCGCCGCCCTCGCCGGGCCGTCGCGCCCGAGGTCTGCGTCGCCGGTCAGGCCAGGTAGGCCGACAGTCCACGGTGGCCCCGCCGCATCATCAGCGCGTGGTTCGCGCGGAAGAGCGGCCGGGCCACCGCGTCGAGCCGCCGCAGCAGCTCCTTGCGAGCCTGGACGTCCTGGGTGATCTGCAGGAGCGTGCCCGCGCCCGCCGCGCGGACCGCTCCCGCCAGCACCCCGTCCAGGTCGCCGCTCAACCGGACCCGCAGCAGGCCCGCCTGTTCGTCCTGGTGGTCCCGGTGCATCCGGACCACCAGGCGGAACGGGAGCCGGGACCGGCAGACCAGCTCGGCGGTGTCGTCGTCCACCCGGCGCACCGTGCGGACGTCCGACCACCACCGCGGGTAGCCGGCGAGGTCGGTGACCGCGCCGAACACCCGCTCGGGCGCGGTACCGGGCAGCAGCCACGTGCTGCTGAACCGGTAGCGCGCGCCCGTCACGTCACACCTGGGCCGAGACCAGCTTCCGGCCGTCCACCGTGACGATGTCGACCGACTTCACGTCGTCGGGCGCCACCAAAGCGGAACCGTCGAGCGAGAAGCCCTGGCTCTCCCACTTCGCGGACACCTTCCAGCTGCCGGCGGTGACCGCCTGGCCTTCCTTCGTGACGACCTGCAGCAGGCACTGTTCCCCGGCCTTGACGCCCTTCACGGCGACGTTGACCCGGACCCAGCCCTGGAAGGGGCTCACCGACGCGGCCAGCTGCACGCCGGTCGTCGGATCCCGTCCCTCGGCGCTCTTCGTGCCGGGCACGTCGGTCGGCGGCGCGGGGATCGCGATCGGCTCGCTTCCCCCACCGGTCTGCCGGCCCACCAGGATCCCGCCACCGAGCGCGGCCACCACCAGCACGGCCGCCGCGACCAGGGCCAGGCCCCGGCGTGACGTCGAGCGGCCCGAGGAGCGGGCCGGCAGTGCTTGTTCTTCGTCGCGCACCCGCCGCAGGGTCTTCTGCAGCAGCAGGTCCCCGCCCTCGGGCGGCCCGTCGAGGAACGCCTCGGGCGGTACCTCGTCGAGCGACTCGCGCAACGCCACGAGCTCGTTCAGGTCGAACCGGCACTGCGCGCAGGTCTGCAGGTGCCGCCGCTCGAAGTCGGCCGCCTCGTTCGCGTCGAGCGCGCCGAGGGCGTACGCGCCGAGCTGCGTGTGACTCTCGTCGACCGAGTTCATCGCGCCACCTCCGTTCCGCTCGAAATCATCGCTGCTCTCAGTGCTCTCAGTGCGTAGTAAGACCTTGATTTCACGGTACCCGGCGCGACGCCCAGTGTTCTCGCCGCTTCGGCCACCGTCCGTCCCCGGTAGTAGATCTCCACCAGGACCTCTCGGTGTTCGTTCGACAGGCCGTCCATCGCGCCGAGCACCGTCATCGAGTCGACCACGCCCTGGGCGTGATCGCGCTCGACGGCCGGCGTCGGCACGCCTTCGGCCGGTTCGGCCACCTCCTGTGGCCTCGCCGCCCGGGCCCGGGCCCGGTCGGTGACCAGGTTGCGCGCGACGGTCAGCAACCAGCCGCGCACCGAGCCCTTCCCGTCGTTCTGCAAGTCGTCCGCGTGCTTCCACGCTCGGACCAGCGTCTCCTGGACCACGTCCTCGGCCGCCGCCCGATCACCGGTCAGCCTCGTCGCGTAGGCCAGCAGGCTTCGCCCGTGTTCGGCATAGAGCTGCCGGATCAGGTCCTCGCCTTTGGCCTTCTTAGGCCGCCTGCCTCCTATGGCCACCCTCGTCCTCCCGACGGTGTTCTGAGTCGGCGAGGACAGTACTGCAACCCTCAGCTCCACCGGCGGTGCGTGCGCCGAGCGCAGCGCGACCATGGTGTTCATCGGCTGCCCGTCCTTCCTCGTTCTGCCCGGAGAACCGTCGTCGGTCAGGACCCGGAAGCCCTGGCCGCGGTGATCTTGCTGCCGTCGGGGGCGATCGCGAACCAGGTGCCGTTGGCCCCCTGGCCGTTCGCGTCGCCCAGCGCCTTGTCGCCCGAGAACTGGTACAAGGGCCAGCCGTTGAGCGTGAGCTGCTTGCCGCCGTCCTTGCGGGTCACCGTGCCGACCTGGGACTCCTGGATGCCCTGGAGCATCGGGGTCGCCACCCCGGCGAGCACCGGCGGCCAGGCCGTCGCGCATTCGCCGTCGCAGTTGGACGTCGGCGGCTGCGAGAGGTCCTTGTCGAAGCGGTAGAGCGTCTTGCCGTCGGCGTCGGTGACCACCGCGCCGAGCCCGGTGACCGAGCCGGCCGCCAGCATCTTGTGCCCCGGCTGCCCGTGTTCCGGCCCCTGCGCCCCGGAGGCCATCTCGCTGCAGGCCGACAACGTGGCGACGGCGGCGAGCGCCAAGGCGCTGACGACGACCGGCCGGATACGGTTCATGACGTTCTCTCCTCGGTGAGGGCGGCACCGCCGTCCGGCGGACCTCGACACCTGGGAACACGGACGGTTGCGGAAAACGGTTCAGCGGGGTTTCACGCGGTTCGGTGCCGGTTCGCCGGCGGATTGGTGCGTGCCGGTGATCGGCACGATCTTGTCGCCGTGCGGGCGGGTTCCTAAGCTGATCACGTTCGCACCCGCCGCCCCGCTCGTCCCGGGAGCCGCCGTGTCCGCGAAACCCCTCCTCTTGCTGGCGCTGCTGGCGGCGGGCTGTTCGGCTGCCGCGCCGCCGCCCTCGTTCACCGCTTCGCTGACGTCACCGACCGACGTGGTGCTGACGTGGCCGGACGACGGCGAAGGCCACCGGGTCGACTACGCGAACGACCCGGCGGGGCCGTGGACGACGCTGCGGTTCCTGCCCGCTCACACGACGAGCTACCACCACCCGGACCTGATCCCGGAGACGCCGTTCTACTACCGGGAGCAGCCGTTCGGCGGCCCGGTGTCGACCGAGCTGCGCGCGGTGCCGTCCGGCGACACGGTGACGTTCACGTGGGCCGACCGCACGAGCGACGAAGCCGGGTTCCTGCTGGAGATCCGGCGGCCGGGCGCGCCGGACTACGACCCGGTCGAGGTGACCGATCCGAACGCGACGACCTGCACGCTGTCGCTGCTGCCCGGCGAGGAGAACTCGGCGTTCCGGGTGCGGGCACTGCACTACGGCCCGCTCTCCCCGGTGGTCCACCAGACCACCGGGGAGAAGCGGTAGCCGTCACTCCGCCGTGAGCACCGTCCGCAGGAAATCGCCGGTGTAGCTGGCCTCGACCCCCGCGACGTGCTCCGGCGTGCCCTCGGCGATCACCGTGCCACCGCCCGAGCCGCCCTCGGGACCCATGTCGATGACCCAGTCGGACGTCTTGATCACGTCGAGGTTGTGCTCGATCACGATCACCGAGTTGCCCTTGTCGACCAGCCCGTTGATCACGCCGATCAGCTTGTTGATGTCCTCGAAGTGCAGACCGGTGGTCGGCTCGTCGAGGATGTACACCGTCTTGCCGGTCGAGCGCTTCTGCAGCTCGCTGGCCAGCTTGACGCGCTGGGCCTCACCGCCGGACAGCGTCGGCGCGGGCTGGCCGAGCCGGACGTAGCCGAGGCCGACGTCCACCAGCGTCTGCAGGTGGCGGTGGATGGCCTTGATCGGCTCGAAGAACTCCGCGGCCTCCTCGATGGGCATGTCGAGCACGTCCGAGACGGTCTTGCCCTTGTAGTGCACCTCGAGGGTTTCCCGGTTGTACCGCGCGCCCTTGCAGACCTCGCAGGGGACGTAGACGTCCGGGAGGAAGTTCATCTCGATCTTGATCGTGCCGTCGCCGGCGCACGCCTCGCAGCGGCCGCCCTTGACGTTGAACGAGAACCGGCCCTGCTGGTAGCCGCGGACCTTCGCCTCGGTGGTCGCGGCGAACAGCTTGCGGACGTGGTCCCAGACGCCGGTGTAGGTGGCCGGGTTGGACCGCGGGGTCCGCCCGATCGGCGACTGGTCGACGCGCACCAGCTTGTCGACGTTGTTCAGGCCGTTCACGCGGGTGTGCCGGCCCGGCACCTGGCGGGCGCCGTTGAGCTTGTTCGCCAGGACCGTCGCGAGGATGTCGTTGACCAGCGTCGACTTGCCCGAGCCGGAGACACCGGTCACCGAGACCAGGCAGCCGAGCGGGAACGAGACGTCCAGGCCGCGCAGGTTGTGCTCGCGCGCGCCGACGACGGTCAGCTGCCGCTTCTTGTCGATCGGCCGCCGGATGGCGGGCACCTCGATCTTGCGCCGGCCGGACAGGTACTGCCCGGTCAGCGACTCCTTGCTCTTGAGCAGCTTCTTGTACGGTCCACTGTGGACGATGTGGCCGCCGTGCTCGCCCGCGCCCGGGCCGATGTCGACCACCCAGTCGCTCGAGCGGATGGTGTCCTCGTCGTGCTCCACGACGATCAGCGTGTTGCCCAGGTTGCGCAGCCGGGTCAGCGTCTCGATCAGCCGGTGGTTGTCGCGCTGGTGCAGGCCGATCGACGGCTCGTCCAGCACGTACAGCACGCCGACGAGGCCGGAGCCGATCTGCGTCGCGAGCCGGATCCGCTGCGCTTCACCACCCGAAAGGGTGGCGGACGCGCGGTCGAGCGACAGGTACGTCAGGCCGACGTCGAGCAGGAAGCGCAGCCGCGCCTGGATCTCCTTGAGCACCGCCCCGGCGATCATCGCCTCGCGCTGCCCCAGCTCCAGCTCGTCGAGGAACTGCGACGCCTCGGCGATGGACAGGGCGCAGACCTCGGCGATGGACATGTCGCCGCGGGTCTTGTGCTGCAGCGTGACGGCGAGGATCTCCGGCTTGAGCCGGGTGCCCTGGCAGGCCGGGCACGGCACCTCGCGCATGTAGCCCTCGTACCGCTCGCGCATGTACTCGGACTCGGTCTGCTCCTGGCGCCGCTCGAGGAACGGGATGACGCCCTCGAAGGCCGCGTAGTACGAGCGCTGGCGGCCGTACCGGTTCTTGTAGCGGACGTGGACCTGCTCGTCGACGCCGTGCAGCACCGCCTTCTGGGCGCGCGCCGGCAGCCGCCGCCACGGCGTGTCCATGCGGAAGCCGATGGTCTCCGACAGCGACTCGAGCAGGCGGATGAAGTAGTCCGCGCTCTGGCCGCCCGACCACGGCGCGATCGCGCCCTCGGCCAGCGACAGCTCGTCGTCCGGCACCACCAGCTCCGGGTCGACCTCCTTGCGGATGCCGATGCCGGTGCACTCGGGGCAGGCGCCGTAGGGCGAGTTGAAGGAGAACGAGCGCGGCTCGAGGTCCTCGATCGCCAGCGGGTGGCCGTTGGGGCAGGCCAGGTTCTCGGAGAAGCCGCGGATGCGGTGCGGGTCGTTCTCGGGCAGGTCGACGAACTCGAGCTCGACCAGCCCGTCGGCCAGCCGCAGCGCCGTCTCGACCGAGTCGGTGAGCCGCTGGCGCGACGCCGCCTTCACGGTCAGGCGGTCGATGACCACGCCGATCTGGTGCTTTTCCTGCTTCTTCAGCTTCGGCGGGTCGGTGAGCGGGTGGACCGTGCCGTCGACGACCACGCGCGCGTAGCCCTGCTGCTGCAGGTTCTCGAACAAGTCGACGTACTCGCCCTTGCGCCCGCGGACCACCGGGGCGAGCACCTGGAACCGGGTGCCCTCCTCCATGGCGAGCACCTGGTCGACGATCTGCTGCGGGGTCTGCTTGCTGATCAGCTCGCCGCACTTGGGGCAGTGCGCCTTGCCGGCGCGGGCGTAGAGCAGGCGCAGGTAGTCGTAGACCTCGGTGATCGTGCCCACAGTCGAGCGCGGGTTGCGCGAGGTCGACTTCTGGTCGATCGACACCGCGGGCGAGAGGCCCTCGATGAAGTCGACGTCCGGCTTGTCCATCTGCCCGAGGAACTGCCGGGCGTACGCCGAGAGCGACTCGACGTAGCGCCGCTGCCCCTCGGCGAAGATGGTGTCGAAGGCGAGGCTCGACTTCCCGGACCCGGACAGGCCCGTGAACACGATCAGGCTGTCGCGGGGCAGGTCGAGATCCACGCCGCGGAGGTTGTGCTCGCGGGCACCGCGAACAACGAGGCGATCAGCCACGCCAGGGTCCTCTCAATGTCTTCTTCAGTGCGGTCGCCGACCCGGTTTCAAGGTGCACGGGTGGCCGCGATCCATGCTACGAGCCACCACCGACAAAAACGGGTTCCGCGTCCTTGACCTGCGGTTCTTCGGGCTTTCGACGTCTGGTGAGCCACCGGTGGGCCGGGCGTTCGACCCCCGCGGTGACCGCCCAGCCGGCCAGCACGGCGGCGCCGACCACCAAGGGGAGCCGCAGCCAGCCGGGGAGGCCGAGGTCGAGCAGGACGCGGGCCAGGATGTAACCCAGTTCCTGGTGCACCAGATAAAGACCATACGAGATGCCCGCGAGCCAGGTGACGGCCGGGGCGATCCGCGCGAGTCCGGGGAACCGCCAGTCCGGGCCGCGGGCGGCCAGGCAGACCAGCAGGAGCAACACGGCGAACCCGATCGTGGACGGCCAGCGCTGCGCGTCCTGCGGCAGCGCGACGTGGAACGGGAAGACCTGCAGGTCCTGCGCGGCCACCGCGGCGGCGACGAACAGCGCGGCGTGCCACGTCTTCAGCCGGTGCTGCGCCCACAGCCAGATCGCGACGCCGATCGCGAAGACGTGCAGCCGGTGCAGCCCCAGGCCGTAGAAGAAGGTTTCGACGACCGGGCTCGCCGTCCCGGGCGGGAAGACGAGGAAGCGCAACGCGAGCGGAACCAGGATCAGGGCCCAGAGCAGGGCGACGGTCAGCCGGTGGGTGCGCCACGACCGCGGCCACAGCAGGGCGGCGCCGGTGAAGGCCAGCAGCTGCACCGGCAGCGTCCAGTAGGAGCCGTCGAGGTAGTAGAACGTCTCCGACCGGATGCCCCACTCCTGCACCATGCCGAGGTTGGCGACGAGGTCCAGCCAGGTCGGGATGTACCACGGCGACGGGTCGGCGGGCGGGCCCTGCGGGACCCCGAAGAGGAACCCGGCGACGCCCGGCGGGTAGGGCAGGCCGCTGAAGGAGATGGCGGCCCACCGCGTCACGACGTAGGTCAGCAGGACGGCGACCAGGTAGGCCGGCACGAGGCGCGCGACGCGGTTCCAGAGCCACCGGCGCGGGTTGCCCTTGCGAAGGCTGGCGCAAACGAAGTAGGCGGAGATCACCAGCAGGATGGCGGCGCCGAACTGCGCTGTCACCCTTACGGGGTACCCCGTCAACTCCGGGTGCAGGAGCGCACCCTGGTGGGTGACGTGCCCGAGGATCACTGCGAAGACGGCCACGACGCGGAGGAGGTCCCAGCTGATCCGGCGCGGCGTCGGGGAGGTGGGCACGATCGTCCTGGGGTTCGGCTCGGCTGGGGGTCGCCGTGAGCCTACGTGCCCCCGCGGGCGCGCGCTTGTGCGGGTGGAACCGGTTGGAGCGAAACGACTACCGTGTGCCAGGTGAACATCGTGGAGACCTACACGGGGCACGTCGACCCGGGCGGCGACGCCACCCGGCGCACCCTGGACGCGCTGACCATCACCAAGCTGTCCGTCGGCCCGATGGACAACAACACGTACCTCCTGGTGTGCCGCGCGTCGAACGAGGGCCTGCTGATCGACGCGGCGAACGACCCGGAGCGCATCTCGGACCTGATCGGCCACGGCCCCGACCGGCCGGCGCTGCGCACGGTGGTGACGACCCACCAGCACCAGGACCACTGGCAGGCGCTGGGCGCGGTCGCCGGAGCCAACGGGGCCAACACGGCGGCCCATCCGCTGGACGCGTCGCCGTTGCCGGTGCCGCCGGACTTCCTGGTGGAGCACGGTGACACGCTTTCGGTGGGGCAGGTCACGCTTTCGGTGATCCACTTGAGGGGGCACACGCCGGGGTCGATCGCGCTGCTTTATCGCGATCCTTCAGGACATCCGCATCTGTTCACTGGGGACTCACTGTTCCCGGGCGGGGTGGGGCGGACTACTTCGCCGGAGGACTTTGCGTCGTTGCTGGACGATGTTTCGGCGCGGATTTTCGATGAGCTGCCGGATGAGACTTGGTTTTACCCGGGGCACGGGGACGATTCGACGTTGGGGGCGGAACGCCCGAAGCTGAAGGAGTGGCGCGAGCGCGGCTGGTGATTTCCGCCTCCGCAGGTGGGCGGATTCCGCGTCCTGCGACATTCGAGTGAGATGTCACTGACTTTCCCCGCGTGACGGCAGCCGGCAATAAGTTGGCTACCGGAAGTCACGGCGGGGAGGGTCAGTGAACTTCAGCAACCATACCCGGCGAGTGCGCCAACAAATCGCTTCCACGCTGGTGAAGGAGCGCTTCCCAGAACTCGATCCGGACCGGCGCCGCGTGCTCGGCGGACTGCTCGTGGAGACCACGACCGCCTGGCGTCTGTTCGTGCGCGGCGATCTGCCCGCCGAACAGCCGCGGGCGGACGCGTTCCTGATCGGTTCCGAGGGCGTCTTCGCGATCACCATCGCCGCCCGGCCGCCGGTTCCGCCTGCGCTTCACCGGCTCGTCCGGCACGCCGAGGAACGGTGCGCGGGTATCCGGGACGGCCGCGGTCGCGTGCTGCCGGGCAGTGCCGTTCACTTCGTGCTGATCGCACCGGGTTCAGCGGGCACCTCGGTCCGGGACGCGGGCCCCTTCCGGGTGATCGCGGAACAGCGCCTGTCGCAGTTGTTCGAACGCGCCGCGCCGCACCTGAACCGCGGCCAGGTCGAAGCGGTCGCCGACCAGGCCGGGAGGCTGCTGGCCGGTTACGTTCCCCTGCGGGTCGAGACCTCCGGACGCGACCGGACCGCGGACGCCCTGCTGGAGCCGGATGCCCTGGTGGCCGACCAAGTCGCCGCGGCCCAGCAGCGTCCGTTCGACAGCTGGCTGACCTTCCTGCACCCGCACCAGCGGGCGATCGTCAACCGGGACTACAGCGGCCCCGCCCGGATCAGCGGCCCGGCGGGGACCGGCAAGACCGTGGTCGCACTGCACCGGCTCCGCCGCCTTGCCCGGCGGAGCACCGGTCCGTTGCTGTTCACCACTTTCGTACGCACCCTTCCGGCGGTCCACGAGGCGGCCTTCACCCGTCTTGCGCCGGAATTGGCCGGGCGGGCCGAATTCACCCACCTCCACGCCTGGATCCGCCGGTTCCTCGTCGAACGCGGGATGGGGCTCGACGTCGATCCTCGCGGCGTGCGGACGGCGTTCAGCCGGGCGTGGGCACGCCATCGCGCCGTGCTGGAACCGATCGAGCGGCACGACGAATACTGGCGGACCGAAATCGACCGGGTCATCAGAGGCCGCGGGTTCACCACGCTGGCGGAGTACAGCATCCCGCGCAGGCACGGCCGGAACGTGCGGCTGACCGCCGAGCAGAAGGCGGCGGTGTGGCGGTTCTACGAGACGTACCGGGAACTGCTCGCCGAGCGCGGACTCCACGACTACAACGACGTGATCGACACGGCCTTGGCCGAACTGCGGCAGCGGCCCCTCGAGAACCGCTACGCCGCCGTGGTGGTCGACGAGGTGCAGGACATCACGCTGAACGGCCTCCGGCTGATCAAGGAACTGGCCGGGACCGGCCCGAACCAGCTCCTCCTGGTCGGCGACGGTCAGCAGCAGGTCTACCCGGGTGGCTGGCGGCTCTCGGACGCCGGCATCCCCGTCAAGGGCCGCGGCGAGGTGCTGCGGGTCAACGACCGGAACCGGCACGAGGTGCTCTCGTTCGCCAAGGGTATCGACGCGAAGAACGAGGTGGACGGTCTCGACGACGAGGTCGGCGTCGCCCTGCGCGAAGCCGAAGGGGCGAACACTGGTGGTACGGCCACGTCGTGGCGCGGTTCGGAGGACGAACTCGCGGACGAGCTGGCGCGGCGCATCGCCGAGCTCCCCGCTCCGCTCGGGCAGACGGCGCTGATCCTGTTCCACCGCGGCGATCTCACGCGGTGCCGGCGGATCCTGCGCGCGATCGGCGTGCCGTGCCTGTCCCTCGACGACTACTCCGGCGAGCCCGACGACTGCCTCAAGGTCGGCACCGTGCACCGGGCGAAGGGGCTCGACTTCCAAGCCGTGCTGGTGGTCGAGTTTCCCGGTAAGGCCACCGAAGCCGGGGTCGCGGCCGAGGAGGCGTCGGAGCTTCGTGATCGGCAGCGTCTCGTCGCGGCGACGCGAGCCCGCGACTACCTGTGGTGGGGTGTTGTCGAACCGGCCGGCGAAGCGGTGCCGGACCGGGTTCCGTCGCTTCCCGCCGGCGACGAAACCGAGTGCGTGCACCAGATGCCGGTCGCCTGGTGCGCGCTGTGCCGGAAGCCGCCGGTCAACGTCCTGCCGTACGGATACCGGACGCGGGGCGGGAGTGCCTACCACAACGATCCGGACTGCACCTGGTTGGACAAAGGGCAAAACCGCTCCGCGCGTCAAGGACGGACTGTGCACCCGAAGGAGCGAATCGCCTGGGGAGCGGTCACTCCCGGCGAACTCGAGCCGTGCGAAGCGTGCTGTACGGACGTCTGGCTGCGGCGTCACGGTCACCGCTGACGTCATCGGTAACGGCCAGACCGCTTTGCGCGACTGCAAGCGCGAACAGCTCACCTGCGCGAAAGGTCGTCCGATGTGGTCGTTGTTCCAGCGCGGCGGCACCAAGAGCCCAGCGCCTCGGCCCGCTGCTTCCGCGTCCCAGCTCGTTGCGCTGCCCGATGACGGACGCGTCCCGGTCCGGGGCGAGTCGCACTACCAGCCGGCACTGCGGTCGTCGGTCCGCGGCCGGGCGGCGGGGTACGACTTCGACGACCACTTGCCCGTCACCGCCGTGCTCGTCCCCGAACCCGCCAACCCGCACGACCGGAACGCGGTGCGGGTCGACGTGGTGAACAGCACCGGGACGGCGACCGTCGGCTACTTGGAGCGAGAGCTCGCCCGCGACTACCAGCCCGTGCTGCGGTGGCTGGGCGAGCGCGGCCGCCTGGGATCCTGTCCGGCACGAGTGACGGGCGGCGGTGCCAAGTTCTACGGCATCTACCTGCACCTGGCCGAAGCCCGCGCGGTCGGGATGGCGGTGGGGGCGATCGACCCGATCGTCGCCCAGCGAACGGCGGGCACCGTGCTGCTGTGCGGCGATCGCACCTGCACCGTAACCCGCGAGGAAGACCACCAAGACGTCCTGGCGGCGTACGCGCCACGCAAGGGTCAAGACGTGCGGGCCATCGTCGCGACCCTGGGCTTCTGCACGGTCGACCGGGGAAAGCACCGAGGCGCAGAAGTGATTGGCGTTCACCTCGACGGCCGGCGAGTGGGTCAGCTCACCAAGCTCATGAGCGAGCGGTACGAGGGCGTCGTCCGCGGTTTCCTCGCCCAGGGTCTGCGGGTGACCTGCGAAGGACTCGCCTTCCCCACCGCCAAAGGGGTCGAAGTCGAGCTCCGGCTCCCGATCGCGACCTGATCCCGGCCCGATCGGAGCAGCCGCATAACGATAAGGGACTCCCGCGCAACTCCCGGACGAACCGGACGTCCCCCGAGAACCCAGCGCTGGGACTTCCGTCGGTTCGCTCCAGGAGGTCCACCCAT
The DNA here is from genome assembly GCF_044768185.1 of Amycolatopsis sp. NPDC101161. Lineage (NCBI taxonomy): Bacteria > Bacillati > Actinomycetota > Actinomycetes > Pseudonocardiales > Pseudonocardiaceae > Amycolatopsis > Amycolatopsis sp. NPDC101161. The sequence continues at coordinate 935,585 of NZ_JBIWPI010000006.1, read as the reverse complement.
GTCCAGACCCGTCAGACGCGCGCTCGTCGCCGTTGCGCTCCTGCTAGCCGGGACGCTCGCCGCCGCGGTGCCCTCGGATGCCGCCGTTCAAAGCGTTCCCACTCTGACTGCCATCCGGACCGGGAACAACCCCGGCTTCGACCGGGTCGTGCTCGACTTCGGTGATGGCGCCACGCCCACCGTCAGCTACCGGCTCACCGATGAGCTCACCGCCGACCCGAGCGGCGAAATCGTGTGGCTCACCGGGGAGTACTTCATCAACGTCGCCGTTTCGCACGCCACCTACCACGACGACAACGGCAACCCGACCTACCCGGGCCCGCAGAAGTTCCGGACGCGCAACCTCGCCAACGTCATGGCCGTCGCCCTCACCGGGGACTTCGAAGCCCAGGTCACCGTCGGGCTCGGGGTGCGGTCGCGGACCGCGGTGAACGTCTTCACGCTCACCTCGCCCAACCGCGTCGTCATCGACGTCGCCCACTGACGGCGGGCGGGGGGGTCACCCGCGTTCGTGCGGGATCTTCTCCCCCGCCTCCACCGCGAACGGCAGGTGGTTGCCCGCGGGCGGGAGCGGGCACGTCGCGAAGTCCGTGAACGCGCACGGCAGGTTCACCGCCCGGTTGAAGTCCAGCGTCACCGATCCGTCCGGCGACGGCGCGGCCACCGGCAGCGAACGGTTCGCCGCGTACGTCGTGACGCCGCTCGTTCCGTCGGTGAACAGGATGCTCAAGCCGCCGTCCTTGCCGTTGAACGCCGTCAACGTGTGCTGCTGCCCGCCGAACGAAAAGTGGACGACGCCCGGCGCCGTGTAGACGTGGCTCAGGCCCTCCACCACCGCACCCACCGTGGTCGGGCGCGGTGACTCGAACGGCTCGAAGCGGCCCGAAAGCACCCAGGACGGAGACGGCTCGTACGCCGGGACGCCGTGGAAGGCGCGCAGGACCTCGGCCTTCGGGTCGTGCACGCGGATCAGGTACCCCGAGCGGCGGGCGACCTCGATCTCGACGTCGCCGGCCAGCACCCGCGTGCCCGCGCCGCTGTTGACCAGCTCGAACCGGCGGGTCTCGGTGATCGGCGAGCCCTCGTGCGTCAGGGACGCGCCGGCCGGGTCGACGTACGCCGCGTCCGCGTCCTGCCACCAGCGGCCGGGGATGCCGGGGTACTCGCGCGGGGCGTCGGTCAGCCAGTCGAGCGACACCAGCGCCAGCCAGCCGTGCGGCGCCGCGAGGTCCTCCTCGCGCCGCGTCTTCCAGTCCTGCCACTCGCTCGTGAACGTGCTCATCGCGGGCCCCTTTTTCCGTCGGCTACGACGGTGCCAACCCACCGCCGGTGGCGGTATTCCGCGTCCCAGTATCCGGACCGGTCCGCAGCCACGCGATTTCGCGCTCCCCGCCGGCGGGGACGACGACGCGCCGGAACCCCGGGCCGTCCGGCAACGCCTCGTGGAACCGGTCGGAGACGATCAGCAGCTGGTCCAGCTCGGGCGCCGCGGCCAGCGCCGCCTTGAGCACCTCGGCTTCGCACAGCCAGACCGCCAGCGCGACCGCGGCGCCGCCGAAGTTGGGCGGCCGCAGCACGACGTCGCCGTGGTCGGCCGCGAGCCGCAGCCGCAGCCGGCCGAACTCGTTGAGGTGGCGGTTGCGACGCCGCAGCGCGGCGGCCAGCTCGCCGGCGAACTCGCCCGCCACCCACGGCCGCGGCACGGTCGGCGGGATGACCAGCGTCGTGTTGTCCCCCTCCGGCCGGCGGTACCACGTCGGCGTCCGGTACGGCTCCGGGACGCGGTCGAACACCTCGTCCAGCACCCCGTCGAGGGTGGTGCCGAGGTGCACCGCGCGGGCGGTGCCACCGCGGCTCGGGGAGACGATCCCGATCCGGACGACGGTCGCGGCCACCGGGACGGTGCGCATGACCCGCTCAGTCCTCCCGGGGGTCGAAGGACCACTGCAGGCCGTAGCTCAACCCCTGGTGCAGATCGTGGAACTCGAGCCCCACCTCGCCGACCCGGTTGACCGTCAGCGCGTCCCCCGAGTCGACGCCGTCGTCGATGACGCGGCCGGGCACGCCGTTGAGCCGCCACACGCGCGACGGCGGCGCCGCGCGGTCGAACCGCACCCGCACCGAGAACTCTTCGCACCGGCGCAGGGGTGTCATGACGTAGTACGGGCGCAGCGACGTGCGCCGCGGCGCGAACCGGATCCCGTACTCGTGGCGCTGGCCCAGCCGCAACGGGCTGGGCAGCCGCATGATGAACTGCGCGTGGCTCACCGAAACCTGGCGCGCTTCGACGACCTCGCCGCCGAACAGGACGTCGGCGGTGATGTCCGGGACCGGGTCGCTGCCCGGCTCGGCCGGGACGCTGAACGAGAGCACGAGCTCGTCGAGCTCGTCGACCTCCGCGACGATCCGGCGCTCTTCCTCCAGGTCCGGCGGGTCGCGGTCGAGCCGCAGCCGCGCCTTCATCGACTCGACGTACCAGCCGGCCAGCGGGTGCAGGTCGCGCCCGGCCGGCGGCGCGCCCAGCAGCTCGTCGAGCCGGCGGAACGCGAGGTCGATCCGGCGGCGCGCGGTGCGCGGGTCGCGGTCCAGGACGCTGGCCAGCCAGGAGATCCGCCGGTCGAGGAACTCCCCCGCGGCCTCTTCGTGCAGGCCGAGCGCCGCGAGCGCGGCCAGCCGCAGGTCCGCGGGCAGCCGGCCGCACAGCTCGGTGAGCCGCAGCACGAGCTTCTGCCGGGCGGCGGCGGGCTGGTCGGCGGCGGTGATCTCGCACGCTTCGCGCAGGCAGGGGCCGATCCGCTGGTGCAGGTCGGCCGCGTCGAGCCCGCGGCCGCGGCGCAGTTCGTTCAGCTCGCGCACGAACGGGAAGGCGTTCTCCGGCCGCATCCCACCCCCTCCCCTGCCCGGCGGAATCGAACGACCACATTACCAAGCGCGATTCCGCGCGGATATGACAAATCGTGGACACCGCATTCGCGGAATACCCGGCCGGCCGACCCCCCACGAGCCTGCCGGCCGGGCCGCCGCGGGTCAGTTGGCGCCGAAGATCAGCGCCCAGATCGAGTGGCTCTCCATCACACACACCTCCTCATCGCTGCACCCGGGCCGGGACGGAGATCGGAACGGAAGTCGTCTGACGCGTGCGGAACACGCCCCGATCTCGTTCGAATGGGAATTCCGGCATCTGTTTTTTCCGGCCGGTCGGCATCGGTTTCTTTTCCGGCCGGAACCCAGGATGCCGCCGGGAGGGGTGCGCTCAGATGCCCGTTGTCACGGGTGTTGTGTGCCGTTTGGCTCAGAACGGGCGAAGGCCCGCAGGACGCGCGGCTCGCGGATGAGGATCCGGCGGCGGCCGGTCTCGACGATCCCCCGCTCCCGCAGCACGCGCAACGCTCGTGCGACGGTACGCCGTGCGGCGCCGATCTGCGAGGCGATGTCCTCCTGCGAGAACGCGGCCTCGATGAGCACCCCCTCGGGGACGCGCTTGCCGTGCTCTTCGGCCAGCCTGACCAGGAAGACCGCGACGCGGCGGCTGACATCGAAGGCGGCGGAGTCGAGCCTGGCCGACTCGGCGTTGCGCAACCGGGCCGCGACGGTTTTGATCGTCGCGATGGCGATTTCCGGGCGGGTGTGCAGGACGTCGACGAACTCCGCGCCGGTCAGCTGGACGACGGTGCAGGGTTCGATCGCGCGCACCGAGGCCGACCGCGGCCGGCCGGTGACGGCGGCGAGGTCGCCGAGCACCTCGCCCGGGCCGCGCAGGCCGAAGAGCACCTCGCGGCCGTCCTCGACGATCGTCGAGACGCGGACCCAGCCGGAGACCAGCACGTGGACGTGGTCCGAGGGGTCGCCTTGCATGAGCAGGGCGTCGTTCGCGCGGAACCGGCGGCGGGTGCCCCGGCCCAGCAGGTAGTCGCGATCGGCATCGGCGAGGTAAGCGAGGAGTGCGCCCTCGCCCGTGTCGTCGTGCCCGTTCATGGTTCCCCTCCGGAGGTTCACCGTAACCCGGCGTGGCGGCTCCGGGCGAGGGTCGCGACCGGTAGGGTCGCCGCGTGGACGTGGAGATCTTCACCGACGGCGCGTGCAGCGGGAACCCGGGACCGGGCGGCTGGGGCGCGGTCCTCCGCTACGGGCGGCACGAGCGCGAGCTGTACGGCGGCGAGGCCACCCCGACGACGAACAACCGGATGGAGCTGACGGCGCCGATCCGCGCGCTGGAGAGCCTGACCCGGCCGTCGCAGGTGCGCGTGTTCACGGACAGCACGTACGTGCGCAACGGGATCACGCAGTGGCTGCCGCGCTGGAAGAAGAACGGCTGGCAGACGGCGGCGCGCGAGCCGGTGAAGAACGCGGATCTGTGGCAGCGCCTGGACGCGGCGGCCGGCGTGCACGAGGTCGAGTGGCTGTGGGTGAAGGGCCACGCGGGGCACCCGGAGAACGAGCGCGCCGACCGGCTCGCGGTGCGCGGGGCCCAGGAGGCGCGGGAGTCCGGGAAGCCGGTCAACGCGGGTTAGTCCTCAGTAGACGGTCACGGCCGCCGTGGGATGATTCCGGGATGACTTCGTGTCCATGTGGTCTCGCCGGGTCCTACGCCGCGTGCTGCGGCCGGTTCCACGACGGCGGCCTCGCGGCGCCGACGGCCGAGCTGCTGATGCGCTCGCGGTTCAGCGCGTTCGCCGTCGGGGACACGGCGTACCTGCTGCGCACCTGGCACCCGGACACCCGCCCGCGCCGGCTGGCGCTCGACCCCGGCCAGGAGTGGACGCGGCTGCAGATCCTCGGCCGCACCGGCGGCGGCCTGCTGCACACCGAGGGCACGGTCGAGTTCCGGGCGCACTACCGCCAGCGCGGCCGCGACGGCTTCCTGGAGGAGAACAGCCGCTTCCGCCGCGCCGACGGCCAGTGGGTCTACCTCGACGCGGAAGCCTGAAACTCGCCCCACGCCAGACCTCCGCCGAGGAGCCCTACCGGCTGCCGCCCGCGCTCAAAGCCACTGCGTCTCCCCGTGCGGGCCCGCGGCCGCCTGCTCTTCAACGGCCCGATCTCGGCATGCGCGGCGACCCGCTCCCGGCCGCCGGCGCGCGGCCCGCGCCGACACCGACGGCGCGCTGCGCGAGCTCGGCAGCAGCGCGCTCGCCGACCTGATCGGCGTCTCGACGGTGGCGCCGTCGGGCAGTGGCTCGCTCGAGCCGGGGACCTGCGCACGCTGGGCGACGGCCCGCGCCGGTATGGAACGCGGCGCCAAGCCGGAGTTCTTCGGCGTGACCGAGCCGGCCGTCGACAGCACCGAGGTCGCCGCCCGGCCATCGGCACCGCACCGACCCGCGGTGTCCCGCTCAGCGAGGCACTTCCGCGGCGGATCCGGGAGGACGGCTCGCTGCCCCTCCTGCTGGCGTTGCGCGCCGCGGCGGCGTGGCGGATCACGCGGGTCTGACCGATTCGCCCCTGTTCCCGGCGTGACCGGACCGCTACGATCGTCCGCAATTGTTAGGAAAGTTCCCTAACGATGGTCCCGCTGTCCCCACGCCGCCGTGGTGCCTAGGAGGCGCGCTAGTGAGCTATCGGCAGAAAAGAACCCGGACCCTCGTGGCGGCGGCGGTGCTCGCCGTCGCCGTGAGCGGGGCGACCGTCCCGGCGGCCACCGGGCAAGAGCAGGCGAGAGCGGCCGTCGCGGCCGCGGGCCCGGCCACCGCCGTCCCCGGCTTCCTGATCCAGACGTCCGCGCAGGTCAGTGACGACTCGGCCGTGTCGAAGCCGGGGTACAACACGTCCGGCTGGTACCCGGTCGGCCCGCGCTCGACCGTCTACGCCGGCCTGCTGGCCAACGGCAAGTACGCCGACCCGTTCTACTCGACGAACATGAAGAACGTGCCGACCGCGGACTTCCAGGTCCCGTGGTGGTACCGCACCGACCTCACGGTCCCCGACACCACCCAGCGCACCTACCTCGACTTCAGCGGCGTGCTGTCCAAGGCCGACGTCTGGGTCAACGGGACGCGCGTCGCCGACAAGACGCAGGTCACCGGCGCCTACACGCGCCACGACCTGGACATCACCGCGCTGGTGAAGGCCGGCGCGAACAGCGTCGCGTTCAAGGTCTACCCCAACGACCCGAACAAGGACCTGTCGATGGGCTGGATCGACTGGGCGCAGACCCCGCCGGACCAGAACATGGGCATCGTGCGGGACGTCCTCGTCCGGCGCAGCGGCCCGGTGGCGCTGCGCGGCGGCCACGTCGTCACGAAGCTGACCGGGACCACCCACGCCGACCTGACGGTGAAGGCCGACGTCCGCAACGACTCGGCGGCCGCGGTGTCCACGACGGTCTCCGGCACGGTCGCCGGCAAGGCCATCAGCCAGACCGTGAACCTGGCCGCCAAGGAGAAGAAGACCGTCACCTTCGGCGTGGTCGGGATCGACAACCCGCAGGTCTGGTGGCCGGCCGGGATGGGCGGGCAGCCGCTCTACGACCTCGACCTGACCGCCGCCGTCGGCGGGACGGCGTCGGACACCTCGCACTCGAGCTTCGGCGTCCGCCAGGTGACGGCGAACAAGAACTCCAGCGGCGGCCGGGCGTACACGATCAACGGGCGCCCGCTGCTGATCAAGGGCGGCGGCTACTCGCCGGACCTCTTCCTGCGCTGGAACGAGCAGTACGCGGCGGACAAGCTCGCCTACGTCAAGGACCTCGGGCTCAACACCGTGCGCCTGGAGGGCCACATCGAGCCGGACGAGTTCTTCGACCTCGCCGACCGGATGGGCGTGCTGACGCTGCCCGGCTGGGAGTGCTGCGACAAGTGGGAGGGCCAGGTCAACGGCAGCGAACCGGGTGACACGTGGACGTCCGCGGACTACCCGGTCGCGAAGGCGTCGATGACCGCGGAGGCCGAGCGGCTGCGCGACCACCCGAGCGTCATCTCCTTCCTGATCGGCAGCGACTTCGCTCCCGACGCGACGATCGAGAAGAACTACCTCGACGCGCTGAGCGCCGCGGACTGGCCCACGCCGGTGGTCCCGGCCGCGTCGGCGAAGTCGTCGCCGCAGCTCGGGTCCTCGGGCATGAAGATGAACGGGCCGTACGACTACGTCCCGCCGAACTACTGGTACGACAAGGCGCACAGCGACCTCGGCGGTGCGTGGGGCTTCAACTCCGAGACCAGCGCCGGGCCGGACATCCCGACGATGGACACGCTCAAGCGGATGATGTCGTCCAGTGAGCTGGACACGCTGTGGAAGAACCCGTCGGCCGCGCAGTACCACCGGTCTTCGTCGTCGACGTTCGCCAACCTCAAGCTGTTCGGCAACGCGCTGACCGGCCGGTACGGCAAGCCGGCGAGCCTCGACGACTTCGTCCGCAAGGCGCAGCTGGCGCAGTACGAGAACGTCCGCGCCGAGTTCGAGTCGCACTCGCGCAACTTCAGCGACAGCTCGAACCCGGCCACCGGGATCATCTACTGGATGCTCAACAGCGGCTGGACGTCGCTGCACTGGCAGCTGTTCGACACCTACCTCGACCAGAACGGCTCCTACTTCGGGGCCAAGAAGGCGAACGAGCCGCTGCACATCCAGTACTCGTACGACACCAAGTCCGTCGTGGTGGTCAACCACAACCACGACGCGGCGTCGGGCCTCACCGCGTCCGTGAAGCTGTACAACCTCGACGGGACGGAGAAGTTCACCCAGTCCAAGGCCGTGTCCGTGGGCGGTGACGGCGCCAAGACGACCGCGCTGACCATCGGTTCGGTGAGCGGGCTGTCGACGACGTACCTGGCGAAGCTGGTGCTCACCGACTCGTCGGGCAAGGAGGTCAGCCGGAACGTGTACTGGCTGTCCACCAAGGCCGACACGCTCGACTGGGCCAACAGCGACTGGTACTACACGCCGACGACGTCGTACGCCGACCTGTCCGGGCTGAACGGCCTGGCCCAGGTGCCGCTCGGGTCGACCGCCACGACGACGACCAACGGCGACGGCACCACGACGACCAAGGTGACGCTGACGAACCCCGCGTCCGGCAAGGTGCCGGCGTTCTTCGTCGACGCGCACGTGGTCGGCGCGGCGGGCGCACCGGTGCTGCCGGTGCAGTGGACGGACAACCAGGTCAGCCTCTGGCCGGGCGAGTCGACGACGCTGACGGCGACGTACCGGACCGCGGACCTCAAGGGCGCCAAGCCGTCCGTGCGGGTCGCGGGCTGGAACACCGGGACGAAGACGATCCCGGCGGACGGCACGGTCGACCCCGGCCCGGGCAACCCGGTGGACTACCAGGCCGAGGACGCCACGATCACCAATGGTGTCGCGGAGTCCAACCACGCGGGCTTCACCGGCACCGGGTTCGTCAACTACGACAACGCGACCGGCAGTGCGGTGGAGTTCACCGTGACCGCGGCCGCGGCGGGCAGCGCGAACGTCGTCCTGCGGTTCGCCAACGGCACCACGGTGAACCGGCCGATGGACATCTCGGTGAACGGTACGAAGGTGGCGTCCGGGGTGGCCTTCGGCGGCACCGGCAACTGGGACACCTGGCAGACGGTCACGATCCCGGTGACCCTGACCGCCGGGGCGAACAAGATCAAGGCGACCGCGACGACCGCCAACGGCGGCCCGAACGTCGACAAGATCACCGTCTAGGCCCGAGCCGGGGCGGTTTCGCGCCGCCCCGGCTCAGTCCCAGAGGAGGCGCTGCTCGCGGTCCGGGTCGGACACCGTCGTCGAGACGTCGTCGAAGAGCCGCGTGACGCGGTCCGCCGTCGTGTACCGAGGCCAGCCCGGGTCGCCCGTCGCGATGAACCGGACCCACGCCTCGAACATCTCCGTCGCGACCGCCTGCATCCGCTCGGCCGGGAACGTGCGGCCGGCGAAGAGGAACCGCCAGTTGCGGTTGCGGATGTCGTCGAACATCAGCGGCAGGTCGAGGCCGTGCACCGCGCCCAGGCCGCGGCCGCGCGGGGCGATGCGCCAGTCCAAGCGGTACATCCACGCGTTCGGCTGCCGTTCGGCGAAGCGGATCGCCGGGATCCACCAGTCCCCCGCCGTCAGCGCGCGGTTGCGGATCTGGTCCTCAGGCCAGTCGAGTAGGTCGTTATACGCCTCGGCGGCCTTCTCCACTGCGGACGCGTCCAGCATCGTCGAGCCGACGCCCAGCAGCTTCGCGCCGCCCGATTGCAGCCAGCTGAACAGGTCCTCTTCGTCGGCCGTCGTCCCGATCAGCAGCGGGACCTCGCGCACGCCTTCGAGCGGCGGGCGCGGGAGCAGCTCGTCGCCGACGACCACGCGGTAGGTCACCTTGGTCCCCGAAACCGCCGAAACCCGTTGCTGCGCTTCGAGAATCCGCGTTACCGGGAGATCGGGAAGGTCCTCGGGCGAGGCGTCCAGCTCCCGCAGGACGGCTTCGGCGACGGCAGCGCCCTCGGCCGGGGTGTGCACGACCGAGCCGACGCCGGTCCCGCTCTGCACGATCGCCTGGTGGACCAGCTCGCGCGTGGCGGGCACGGCGAGCAGCGTCCCGACCGTGCGGCCGCCGTTGGACTGCCCGGCGAGCGTGACGCGCCCCGGGTCGCCCCCGAACGCGCCGATGTTGTCCCGCACCCATTCGAGGGCGGCGACCTGGTCGCGCAGGGACAGGTTCGAGTCGGCGACGCCGGGCAGGTGCAGCATCCCGAGCACACCGAGCCGGTAGGCGATCGTCACGACCACGACACCGCGGCGGGCGTACGCGGACGCGTCGAACTGGTGCGGCGCGCCCATCACGCCCCCGCCGCCGTGGATCCACACCAGGACCGGGTACGAACCGGGCGGCTCGGGCGCGTAGACGTTCAGGTAGAGGCAGTCTTCGTCGCCGGTGAAACCGCGACCGGTCAGCTCGGGCTGCGGCGCGCGGGGCGCCCACTTCGTCGCGTCGCGTTCTCCGGTCCAGGGCGAAACCGGTCGGGGCGCGCGGAACCGCAGCTCCCCCACCGGCGGCTCGGCGTAGGGCACGCCCAGGAACGTCCGGACCCCGTCGCGTGCGGACCCGCGCAGCGCACCGGCCGCGATCTCCACCGTCGTCACACGGCCCAGCCTACGAACTTGCCCTGGAGCGCGCTCCAGCGTGTTGACTACGAGCCATGAGCGCAGCCGAAAACAAGCAACTGCTGAGAACCGCGTTCGACGCCTGGGGCACCGGCGACATCCGGCCGCTGGTCGCCGCGATGGCCGACGACGTCACCTGGACGGTCAGCGGCCACAACAGCTGGTCCGGCAGCTTCCGCGGCAAGGACTCGGTCCGCCGCGACCTGCTGGGCCCGCTCGGCGAGCAGTTCGACGGCACCTACACCAGCACCGCGAGCCGGTTCGTCGCCGAAGACGACGTCGTCGTGGTCGAGACGCGGGGCAGCGTCGCCTTCAAGACCGGCGCGCGGTACGACAACGCGTACTGCTTCGTGTTCCGCCTCGAGGACGGCCGGATCCGCGAGATCACCGAGTACATGGACACCCAGCTGGTCGCCGAGGTGCTCACCGAGCTGGCCCGGTGACGCGCGCCGCGACCCCGGGGTGATGATTACCCCGTGCACATCGCGGCAGAGATAGTGGCGCTGGTCGTGACCGTCCTCGTCGTCAGCGCGGTCGCGCGGCGGCTGGACTGGTCCGCCCCGCTGTGCCTGATCGTCGTCGGCGTCGTCGCCTCCTACATCCCCGGCGTGCCCGAGTACCACCTCGACCCCGAGGTCGTGCTGCTCGGCCTGCTGCCGCCGCTGCTGTACTCGGCGGCCATCCAGACGTCGCTGATCGACTTCCGGAAGAACCGGAGCGCGATCGGGCTGATGTCGGTCGGGCTCGTCGTGTTCACCACGCTCGGCGTCGGCCTCGTCGCCTGGGCCGTGATCCCCGGCCTCCCGCTGGCCGGCGGCATCGCGCTCGGCGCCGTCGTGGCCCCGCCGGACGCGGTCGCCGCCAGCGTCGTCGCCCGGCGGGTCGGCATGCCGCGCAAGCTGATCCGGCTGCTCGAAGGCGAGAGCCTGTTCAACGACGCCGCCGCGCTGGTCGCCCTCCGCACGGCCATCGCGGCGCTGGCCGGGTCGGTCAGCCTGTGGCAGGTCGGCGCCGACTTCTTCCGCGCGGCCATCGGCGGGGCCGTGGTCGGGCTCCTCGTCGGGTTCGCGGCTGCGTTCGTCCGCGCCCGGCTGAACGAGCCGGTCCTCGACACCGCGCTGTCGTTCGCCGTCCCCTTCATCGCCTACATCCCGGCCGAGGCGATCCACGGCTCCGGCGTGCTCGCGGTCGTCATCGCCGGGCTCATCCTCGGCCACAAGGCCCCGCAGATCCTGTCCGGCTCGACCCGGCTGGCGTCCCGGCTGAACTGGCAGACCATCGCGTTCCTGCTGGAGAACATGGTCTTCCTGCTCATCGGCCTGCAGCTGCGGCGGATCCTGTCGGAGGTCGGCGAGACCGGGCTGTCGCTGGCGATGCTGACCTGGATCTGCGTCGCCGTGCTCGCCGCGACCATCCTCACCCGCGTGCTGTGGATGGCCGGCATCGGCACCGTGAAACGGCTGGAGCGGCGCCTGCTGCCGGCGAAACCGCGGGCGAAGATCTGGCCGTGGCGCTACTCGGCCGTGATCGCCTGGGCGGGCATGCGCGGCGTGGTCACGCTCGCCGCGGCGTTCGTGCTGCCCGCGGACACCCCGCAGCGGGCCGTGCTGGTGCTGGCCGCGTTCGTCGTCGTGGCCGGCACCCTGGCCGTGCAGGGCATGACGCTGCCGCCGCTGATCCGGAAGCTGCGCCTGCCGCGGCCGGACCCGGCGGAGGACGCCCTGCAGGAGGCGGCCGTCCTGCACGACATGACCAGCGCGGCGCTGGCCAAGCTCGAAGAGATCCGGACGGACGACGACCCGCCGGAGATCATCCAGCGCCTGCGCGACCGGCTGCAGCACCGCGCCGACTCGGCGTGGGAGCAGCTCGGCCGGCAGAGCGCCCTGGCCGAGACGCCGAGCGACGCCTACCGCCGCCTGCGGCTCGAGCTGCTCGACGTCGAACGCCGCCAGTTCCTCAAGGCCCGCGACAGCGGCAGCGCCGACGACGACGTCCTGCGCAAGGTCCTGGAGCGGCTCGACATCGAAGAGTCCATGCTGGACCGCGACGAGGAAGAACCCGAGGTCGAAGGGCGCGAGCTGCGCACGCCGGCCGCGACGGCGGGATCGTGCAAGCACCTGGCCCACGAATGGGTCGAAAAGGACCCGAGCTCGCCGGACACGTGCGTCGCGTGCATCGAAGAGGGCACGACCTGGGTGCACCTGCGCATGTGCCTGAAGTGCGGCAACGTCGCCTGTTGCGACTCTTCGCCGCGGCGCCACGCGACCCGGCACTTCCACGAGTCGCGGCACCCGGTGATGCGCAGCTTCGAGCCGGGCGAGACGTGGCGGTGGTGTTTCGTGGACAAGCAGCTCGGCTAGTCTCCGCCTTCCTCCCCACCACCACCCTCAACCGAGGCGCTTCGCGCCGCTGTACCGTCGAAGCATGAGCACGCCGGAGCAGGAGATCGAGTACCGCCAGCACCGCTTCAGCCCGCCGCCGGGCGCGACGGAGATCTTCCTGGTGCGGCACGGCGAGTCGGCTCCCGCGCGTGGCGAAAACCCGTTCACCCTGGTCGAGGGCCAGGCCGACCCGGAGCTCGCGCCGGACGGCCGCGACCACGCCCGGCGCGTCGGCGACCGGCTGGCCGGCGAGCGGATCGACGCGATCTACGTGACGACGCTGCGGCGCACGGCCGAGACGGCCGCGCCGCTGGCGGAGAAGCTCGGGCTGACCCCGGTCGTCGAGCGCGACCTGCGCGAGATCCACCTGGGCGACTGGGAGAACGGGCTCTTCCGCAAGTACACGGCCGAAGGCCATCCCGTCGTCGAGCGGTTGTGGGCCGAGCAGCGCTGGGACGTCATCCCGGGCGCGGAGTCCGACGAGGCGTTCGGCGCCCGGCTGCGCGGCGCGTTGACGCGGATCGCCGCGGCCCACCCGGACCAGCGCGTCGCCGTGTTCACCCACGGCGGGGTGATCGGCGAGGTGTTCGCGCAGGCGAGCCGCTCGGTCGAGCGGTTCGCGTTCCTCGGCGCGGACAACGGCTCGATCTCGCACCTGGTGGTGCACGGCGACACCTGGATCATCCGGCGCTTCAACGACACCGCGCACCTGGCTACGCCGCTCGGCTGAGCTTCCCCGCCGCGACGAACTGCACGGTCACCAGGATCGAGACGGCTTCCGCGGCCAGCAGCCCGATCAGCACGAGCACCTGCGTCAGCCCCGCTTCGATCGGCCCGGCGCCGCCGAGCAGCACGCCGACGTAGGCGCCCGGGAGCGTCACCAGGCCGACCGTTCGGGTCTGGTCCAGCGCCGGGATCAGCGCGTGGCCCGCCGAGGGGCGGCAGATCTCCAGCGCGGCGGGCCGGGGCAGGAAGCCGAGGGCGAGCGCGGCTTCGTACTCGCCGTGGCGGGCTTTGAGCTCGTCGAGCGCGCGGCGGGCGGCCTGCGACGTCGCGGTCATCGCGCCGCCGATGACGATGCCGGCGATCGGCACGACGGCGATCGGCTTCGGCGGGACCACCCCGGCGCCGAGGACCAGCGCGAGCACCGGTACGACGCCGGCCGCGATCGCCAGCGCCGTCCACGGCAGGTTCCCCCAGCGGCCGGCGCGGCGCGCCGACGTCACCGCGGCGATGCCGAACATCAGCAGCACGAACAGGCCGGTCAGCGGCGTCGAGCGCAGCACGGCGGTGATCACGAACGACACGAGGGCCAGCTGCGCGACCGCCCGGACGGCGGCGATCAGCACGTCGCGGCCCCGCCCGAGGCCCCCCGCCTGGACCACCGCGGTGGCGGCGACGGCGAGCAGGACCAGCACCGCCACGAGGGCAGGCCCGAAGTGGATCGCGGCGTCGTTCACGCCGCTCATAGTGCCGTCAGACGGCGCAGGTGAACTGGCGGCCCGGCTCAGTGACGGTCTTCTCGGCGACGACGACCCCGTCGACGACGATCCGGCAGCGCAGTTCGCCGGGTCCGGTGTTGCGCGCGGCGACGCTGTAGAACTCGGTGCGGCCGACCGGTCCGACGCGGGTGAATCCGGCCGACCACGGCGTCGCGACCTCGGCGTGCTGGGTCAGCACCGAGCCGGCGCCGGAGTAGGTGACGTCCTGGGCGCCGTGCGCGCCGAGCAGCTCGTAGACGACGGAGTGGCTCACGGTGGCGACGGCGGCCGGCACGACCGGCGCGGCGACCGGCTCCACCTTGGCCGGACCGCGAGCCGACCGCGGCACGACGAACGACGTCACCGCGAAGGCCGCGGCGAGCACACCCAGGACGACCACGACGCTGCCGGCCGACCTGACGCGGCCCTGGTCGCGGTTGGCGGTGTGAGCACCCATGAAGAGGTCTTCTCTCGTCGGGCGCACCCTACGTCGGGTGCGTCGACCTCTATCTCGCCGTGACCTCACCGCGCGTTAGCCGTTACCCACTGGGATTCACCCGAACGGGTGCCGCCCGGTTTTTGTCGGTGCCCGGGTGCATGATCGGGGTGTGTACGAGGAGGAGGCGCCACCCCGGCGGCTGGCGGGCGTGGCGCGCTGCGTGTGGCGATCGGCTTCGACGGGCCCGAAGCGGATCGTCCCCGACGGCTGCCTGGACCTGGTCGCCGGCGACGGCGGCGTGTTCATCGCGGGCCCGGACACGGCGGCGTGGTCGTCGCTGACCCGGCCGGGCGCGGTGCTGCGGGGCGTCCGGTTCAAGCCGGGGCACGCGCCGGCGGTGCTCGGCGTGGCGGCCGACGAGCTGCGGGACCGCCGGGTGTCGTTGGGTGAGCTGTGGGGGCGGGCCGGGGAGGTGCTTTCGGAGCGGTTGCTGGCGGGTGAGCTGTCGCCGGCGGAGGCGGTGGAGTCGCGGCTTGCTTCGATGGAGGCTGCAACGGCGGATGCGGCGGTCGCGAAGTTGATCGAGCGGCTGGACGCGGGGGCCGCGCGGGTCGCGGAAGCGCAGGCTCTGATGCGGCCGGGGAGCGGTGGAGCGCGGGTCGCCGATGCGGCCGCACTCCTCGCTCGAGGCGAGGCGGACCCGGCCGGGATCGCGGCGAAGCTCGGCGCACCCGCGCGGGCGACCTCGCCCGATGTCGCGGCCACCCGAATCGAAGAGCCCTCCGCCGTCAGCGAGCGGCGGTTGCGGCGGCGCTTCGTCCAGGCCGTCGGGTACGGGCCGGCCACCTACCTGCGCGTCGCCCGGTTTCAGCGTGCCGTCGCGCTCGCTCCGCGCGTTGCCGGGCTGGCCGCGCTCGCCGCCGCCGCGGGGTACTCCGACCAGGCGCACCTCAGCCGGGACTGCCGGGCCCTCACCGGGCTGACCCCGCGCGGCCACTTCCGACCACCCTCCACTGTGGACGTGGCGGAGCGCGACCGGCTCCGTTCGGCGTAACCCCCGCGGTCAACCGGAAGTGGGCCGGCACCCGGCAAGGTAAGCGGACGGTAAACGACCACCAGGAGCGCTATCCTCCCCCTCGACCGGTGATCAGGGAGGGCGTGTGGCCACCATCAGCGACGTCGCGGCGAGGGCCGGCGTCTCCACGGCGACCGTGTCGCGCGCGCTCAACGGCAAGTCCACTGTGGACCCGACGCTGGCCGCGCGCGTGCAGGAGGCGGCCGCCGAGCTCGGCTACCACCCGAACGGGCTGGCCCGGAACCTGCGCCGGCAGGAGACCGCGGTCCTCGCGCTCATCATCTCCGACGTCGAAAACCCGTTCTTCACGGCCATCGCGCGCGGCGTCGAGGACCTCGCGCAGCGGTCGGGCTACTCGGTGGTGCTCTGCAACTCCGACGAGAACGAGGACAAGGAGCGCCGCTACATCGAGGTCGCGCTGCAGGAGCGGGTCGCCGGGGTGGTGCTGTCGCCGACCGGCCGCTCGACGAACGTCGAGGGCCTGCGCCGCCAGGGCACGCCGCTGGTGGCGGTCGACCGCCCGCTGCCGGCCGCCTCGGGCGACCAGGTCCTGGTCGACACGCGGCACGCGGCCGCCGAAGCGACCCGGCACCTGCTGGCGGGCGGCTACCGCCGCGTCGGCTGCCTGACCGGGCCGGCGGGCGTCCGCACGGCCGACGACCGCCTGGCCGGGTACGCCGACGTCGTCGGCGAAGCGAACGTCGTGTCCCGGCGGGCGGAGTACCGGGCCGAGGGCGCCCGATTGGCGGCGCTGGAGCTGCTGGACGAGCCGCACCCGCCGGACGCGCTGCTGGTCGCGAACAGCACGATGGCGATCGGCGTGCTGGAGGCCCTGTCGTCGCGTGGGCTGCGCTCGGGACGTGACATCGGCATCGTCTCGTTCGACGACGCCCCGTGGACGACGCTCATCGAGCCGCCCCTGACGGTGGTCGCCCAGCCGGCGTACGAGGTCGGCCGCGTGGCGGCGCAGTTGCTGCTGGCCCGGATCTCCGACAGCAGCCGCGAAGCGACGACCACGACCCTCGAGGCGACGCTGATCGAGCGGAAGAGCTCGCGCCGCTGACGAACGGATCGGCTCACGTGCGCGGGAGCGGAGCGACGTGCCCGGGGGGCCGGCTCGTGCCGGGCCCCCCAGGCACGCCCCACCCCCTGTGTCCCCCATGACCGGCGCGAACCCGCCGGATCCTGTGAGCACGGAGCGGAAATCGTTTACTCATCCGGAACGTAAGGCCCGGCACGCACACTGTCAAGCCTGGACAACCTCGTCCGATGCCGTCACACTGACCGGAAGTTGCCTACTCAACGTGTTGACTGATGTGCGGTAAGTGTCGATCTCTGGTGAATTCACCCACAGATAGGGCAAGAAACCGCACGAACCCGCACACCCGCGCTGTTTCGGGTTAGTCTGAACCCCATGTCTGTAGCGCTGGAGAACATCCTCGCCAAGGCGGGCCTGAAGGTCGACGCGAACGAGTTCCTCACGCTCGTCGAAGACGCGGCGCGCAGACTGTCACCACCGAACCCCGATCCCTCGCACTACTTCTCCGCCGACCAGCGCGCCGCGCTCACCGACGTCGGCTTGGACCTTTCACCGCGCCGGGAAGGCGAACCGGACTTCCGGGCGCGCACCGTGGCCGCGCACGCCGTCCTCGCGGAAGGCGCCCTCAGCGTCAACGAAGCGGCCCGCGCCCTCGGCGTCGACGACAGCCGCATCCGGCACCGCCTCAAGGAAGGCAGGCTGACCGGCTGGAAAGACGGCGGCTGGCGGCTCCCGGCGTGGCAGTTCGCCGGCTCGGGCGTGCTCCCCGGACTCGAAGTCGTGCTGAAGGCCCTCCCCGAAGACCAGCCCGCGCTCGTCGTCGCCGCCTTCATGAGCACGCCGCAGCCGGACCTCGTCATCAACGAGCACCCCGCGACGCCGCGGCAGTGGCTCCTGTCCGGGGGTGACCCGGACCACATCGCCCGCCTCATCGCCACGCTCGGCTCCCCGTTCTAGGCTGGAGCGTCCCCGAGCAAGATCACCGACAAGGACGGACCACCCCCGACCCATGGCCCGGCTACCGCTGCCGCCCGCCCGATCCGTCCTGGTCCGGCAGCTGAACCGCGCCAACGACGTGGTGACGGTCCAGCCCGCGACCAGGCTGGTGCGGATCTTCACCGCGCACGGCAACCACCCCCAGCAGTGGAATTCGTTCCGCTACACCGGCCCGCTCCCGCACGGCCGGTTCGACCAGCAGTCGCCCGGCCGCGGCGGCGCACCGGTCACCGATCCCGCGAACGGGGTCCTCTACTTCGGCCTCACGGTCCGCACGTCGGTCGCCGAGGTCTTCCAGACCAGCTCGACGGTCGACCGCCGCACGCGCGGGCCCCGCCTGGTCGTCGTCCGCCCGACGCGCACGCTGCGCCTGCTCGACCTGACCAGCCTGTGGCCGACGCGGGTCGGCGCGTCCCAGGAGATCTCGAGCGGCCCGAAGAAGCTGACGCAGGCGTGGGCGCGCGCGATCCGCGGCGCGTTCAGCGACCTGGACGGCCTCTGGTACCGGTCCTCGATGGATTCGGGCGACCCGGCGATCTGCCTGTGGGACCCCCCGGCGGGCGCGGCCCTGCCGATCGCACCGGACGTGCTGCTGCCGCTGGACCACCCGGGCCTGGACGTCCCGCTCGGCCGGGTCTGCGAAGAGCTGAACTACACGCTGCTGAACTGAGCGTCCAGCAGCGGGATGATCGCCCGCAGGTCACCGCCGTCGACGAGGTGCGTCGCGACAGCGCGGGCATCGGGGCTCGCGTTGAACCCGATGCTCATCCCGACGGCGGCGAAGAGCGGCAGGTCCGACCGGCTGTCCCCCACGGCGACGCACCGCTCCGGCGCGAAGCCCTGGGCCAGCGCGAAGTCCCGCTTGCCGTACTCGTCCAGGTGCTCGGCGACGTCGCCGGTGTAGCGGCCGTCCGCCACCGCGGGGACCGGGCCGCAGTACGCGGCGAACCCGAACCGCCCGGCGAGCATCCGGCCCACCGGCGTCCACGCGAGCGTCGTCAGGATCGGGCGCAGGCCGCGCTCCCGGCACCACGCCACCGTCTCGGCGATCCCGTCGACCAGCGGCAGCTTTTCCAGCCGGGCCGCGATCTCGGCTTCGGTGTGCCCGGCCCAGCCGCGGGCGTCGATCACCGACGCTTCCTGGTTCGTCATCCGGCCGGCGCCGTACGCGGCCTCGGCCGCGACGAGCTCGGCTTCGTGGCCCAGCACCGCGGCCACCCAGGCGCACGAGCTGGTGCCGGGGACCAGCGTCCCGTCGACGTCGAAGCAGACCAGCCCGTCAGCCAAGCGTGCCCCGCGGGCACACGAACCCGACGATCTCCGACGCGATCAACCCCGCCTGCTCCGCCGGATCGGCGTCCAGGATCGCCCGCGTCTCCGCTTCCGACGTCCGGAAGAACGCCACCCCCGTCACCGGCAGCGCCGACGACGGCTCCGGCACCGCCCCGGCGAACAGGAGCGTTCCCGCCTCCTGCTGCTGCCGCGCGGACGACAGGTGCCGGGCCCGCAGCTCCCGCGCCATCTCCTCGGAGATCTCGCCGGCGCGGGGACCCGCCCGGAACAGCACCATCCGCCAGGTCTCGAGCTCGAAGTCCACCTCGGGCACGGTCACAGGTGCCGGCCCCACCACTCGAGGATCGCTTCGAAGCGCTGGACGCGGTGCCGCGGACGCCCGGACCGGGACAGCTCATGGCCTTCGCCGGGGAACAGCAGCATCTCCGCCGGAGCGCCCGCCCGACGCAGCGCGACGAACATCCGCTGCGCCTGTTCCAGCGGGCAGCGCCAGTCCTGCTCCGAATGCACCACCGCGAACGGGATCTTGATCTGCGCCGCATACGAAAGCGGCGACTTCTCGCGCTGCACTTCCGGCGACGCGCCGATGTACGCGTCGACGAAGAAGTAGCCGATGTCGGAGCTGCCGACCATCGAGTCCCACGCGTTGACCGCGCGCTCGCTCCACGCCGCCTTGAAGCGCTCGCCGTGGTGGGCCGCCAGCCAGCTCGTCATGAACCCGCCGTACGAGCCGCCCATGATGCCGACGCGGGAGGCGTCCAGGTCCGGCCGCTCGAGGGCCTTGTCCAGCAGCGCCAGGACGTCGTCGACGTCGACCGTGCCGAAGGCCTCCGTGATCGCGTGGCCGTGGGTCTGGCCGTAGCCCGCCGACCCGCGCGGGTTGCCGAGCACCACCGCGTACCCCGCGGCCGCGTACACCTGCGCCTCGTCGAACACCGCCCAGTCCTGCTGGGTGAACGGGCCGCCGTGCACCACGCGCAGCACCGGGTGCGGGCCGTCGCCCTCGGGCAGCACCAGCCAGCCGTGCACCGGGTAGCCGTCCGGCGCCGTGGTCTCCAGCTCGATCATCGGCCGGATGCCCTTGTCCCGCAACGGCTTCGAGTAGTCGGTGAGCACCCGCGGCTCGCCGTCACCGAGGAGCACGACCTCGCCCGACGTCGACGGCGTGGCGATCACCGCCGCCAGCACCGAGCCGTCGAGCGTGAACGACCGCACCGCCGTCTGGTCCGCGTAGACCACCGGCAGGTCGGCCAGCGGGGCGTCCGCGGCGGCGAAGGGCACCGCGCGCAGCTCCACCGCGCCGCGGTTGCGGACGGCCACCAGCACGTCGCCCCCGCGCGGCGCCGGCGGCCCCGCCGACGCCTCGCAGTCGACCGTCTCGATGTCGGTGAGCCGGCGCGCCTTCACCGGGCCGGCGCCGAACTCGGGCGTCGCCGCGTACAGCCCGGTCATCGCGGCTTCGCGGTGCTCGTCGAAGGACTGCCCGAAGTAGAACAGCGTGCCGTCGGCGCCGAACGCCGGCCGCTCGGAGAAACCCGCGCCCCGCACGAGGACCTCGGGTTCGCCGCCCGACGCGGAGATCGCGCAGACGTCGCGGTGGTCGCTCTCGGCCGCGCCCCAGTCCGGCGGCGCGGTGAAGACCACGCGGGTGCCGTCCGGCGTCCACACCGGGCCGGTCACGTCGAAGCCGTCGCCGGTCAGCGGCTCCGGATCCGGCGCGTCCTCGTCCAGCGCGTCGACGACGAACAGCCGCTGCACGCGGTCGCGCAGGAAGCCGATGTCGTCGATGCGGTAGTCCATGCGCGTGATCCGGCGCGGGGCCTCGGCGGCCGGCTCCGGCGTCTCGCCGTCGGCGTCTTCGGTTCCGTACCGGCCGGGTTCGGGCACGCGCGCGGTGAAGGCGATCCGCCGCGAGTCCGGCGCCCACACCGGCTCGCCGGCGCCGAGGTGCAGCGACGTCACCCGGCGCGCGTCACCGCCGTCGGCCGGCATGACGTGCAGCTGCGGGCTGCCGTCGGCCCCCTTGCCCTCTCCCGCGCGGAGGAACGCCACCCAGCGCCCGTCCGGGGAGATCGCGGGCGCCGAGTCGCGCGGACCGTGCGTCCACGCGGTTTCCCCGCCGTCGAGCGAGACGCGCCGCAGCGCGCTGTGCGCGGCGTTCGTCTCGAGATCGGGCTTCTTCAGCGCGGTGAGCAGCAGGTTCCCGCGCAGCGCGGGACGGCCGGGGGCGACGAGGGCTTCGATGTCGGCAGGACGCACGTCCCCGACCGTACCGGAATTCCTTAGCGCTGCGAACGACCTAACGTCGGGACTTACGCGGCGACCTGCTTGCGTTCGTCGCGCCGGGCCTTCGCCAGGCTGGCCACCGTGGTCACGCTCAGCACGACGACGATCACCCCGAGGGAGACCCAGTTGTTGATGTCCAGCCAGTCCGGCACGACGTGGTACTCGTGCAGGGCGTGCAGGAACAGCTTCGCGCCGATGAAGGCCAGGATCACCGCGAGGCCGTAGGTGAGGTAGACCAGCTTCGTCACCAGGCCGCCGAGCAGGAAGTACAGCTGCCGCAGGCCCATCAGCGCGAACGCGTTGGCGGTGAAGACGAGGAACGCCTCCTGCGTGATGCCGAAGATCGCCGGGATCGAGTCGACCGCGAAGAGCAGGTCCGCCGAGCCGATCGCCACGATCACCAGCAGCATCGGCGTGATCATCCGCTTGCCGTTCAGCTTCACCGTGTAGCGGTGGCCGTGGTAGTCGTCCGTCACCGGCGCGATCTTGCGGACCTGCCGGGTGAGGGCGTTCTCGTGGTACTCCTCGTCTTCGCCCTTGCCGCGCAGCATGCTGATCGCCGTCCAGACGAGCACCGCGCCGAAGAGGAAGAACACCCAGACGAACTGCTCGATGAGCGCGGCGCCGATCGCGATGAAGACGCTGCGCATGGCCAGCGCGAGCAGGATGCCGACCAGCAGCACGCGGTGCTGGTGGATGGCGGGCACCTTGAACGACGCCATGATGATCATGAAGATGAACAGGTTGTCGACGCTCAGCGAGTACTCGGTGATGTACCCGGTGAAGAACTCGACGCCCGGGTCGTGCCCGGCGAAGAACCACACGCCGGCGCCGAAGAGGATCGCGCAGGAGATGTAGAAGATCACCCAGCGAGCGGCTTCCCCCGTGGTCACTTCGTGCGGCTTGCGATCGACGATGACCAGGTCCAGCGCGATCAGCGCGAGCAGGCCACCGATCGTGGCGATCCACAGCCACAGGGGGACAGTCATGGAACCAGAACCTCCGGATAGTGCGCATGAGCAACTAACCGGAGGTCTCTCCCGCCAGTGAAAACACCGGCCGACGGTGCCGGGGGCGCTGGGCCACCGTGCTGACGACACCGCCGCGAAGGAATACTCCCCTCACAGCGCGTCCAGTTTGCCGGTTCTCCCCTCCCGAGCGCCAGCCGGAATCGCGCACGTCACCGGGTTGGTCCTGTAATTCCGGTCACTTCGGTCCACCAGGTGGTCCCGAGGGTGTGATCGAAGTGAGCCGGTGAGGACACTCTCAGGAAACTTCACATACGGTCACCTCGTGCCCCGACTCCCGCTCCCGCGCACCCGCGGAGCCCGCCTCACCGCGCTCGCCGCCGTCGTCGTGGTCCTGGCCGCCGGCGCGGTCTTCTGGATCACGCGGCCCGCCGCGCCCGCGCCGGTGCCCACGCAGGACGCCATGATCGACATGCCCGCGGCCCCCGGCTCGGCGGAGCAGGTCAAGATCGACACGACCACCTACCTGCCCGCCACCGTGCCCGCGCCCGCGGTGCTGCTCGCGCACGGGTTCGGCGGGGACAAGAACAGCGTCGCCGACGACGCGCGCGAGCTGGCGCGGAAGGGCTTCGTCGTCATGACGTGGTCCGCGCGCGGGTTCGGCAAGAGCACCGGCAAGATCGGGCTCAACGACCCGGACGGCGAGGTCGCCGACGCGAGCCGCCTGATCGACCGGCTCGTCGCGCAGCACCAGGTGACCACCGACGCGACCGGCGACCCGAAGGTGGCCGTCACCGGTGCGTCCTACGGCGGCGCGCTCTCGCTGCTGCTGGCCGGCACGGACAAGCGCGTCGACGCGATCGCCCCGGTGATCACCTACAACGACCTCGCGCAGGGCCTGGTCCCGAACGCGGCCACGCCCGCGCTGACGGCGCCGGGCACCCCGGCCGCCGGCGCGTTCGCCACCGACGGCGTGTTCAAGAAGAGCTGGGCCGGCATCTTCTTCTCGGCGGGCTCGGGTGCGGCGGCGAGCGGTTCGCCATCGGCCGAAGCCCCCGAAGCCGGCCAGGAGACCGACACCGGCTCGACCGGCGGCGCCGGTGGCGCCGCCGGGGCTGCCGTCCCCGCCGCGCCCCCGGGTGCGGGCGGCGGGCGCCAGAGCGGGCCGGCCGACCCGTGCGGCCGGTTCACCGCCGCCGTCTGCCGCGCCTACACCGAGCTCGGCACCACCGGGCAGGCGAGCCAGGCGAGCGTCGACCTGCTGCGCCGCGTCTCCCCCGCGTCGGTGACGAGCAAGATCACCGTGCCGACGCTGCTGGTCCAGGGCGAAAGCGACACGCTCTTCGGACTCGACCAGTCCGACGCCACCGCGCGGCAGATCACCGCGGCGGGCGGCAAGGTCAGGACGATCTGGTACACCGGCGGCCACGACGGCGGGAAGCCCGGGCCGCAGCTGCGCGCCAAGATCGGCGACTTCCTGTGGAACGCGGTCAGCGGCGGCAACCCCGGCACCGGGTTCAGCTACGACGTCCAGGGCACGCTGCGCGCCAACGGGACGCCGTCGGTCCGGACGGTCACCGCGGACACCTACCCCGGCCTGACCGGCCCGGCCACCGAGCGGCGGATGCTGGCGATGACCGGCCCCGCGCAGCCGATTGTCCGCCCCGCCGGGGCGAACCCGTCGGCGGTGAGCGGCATCCCCGGGCTCAACGGCGTCGCGAGCAGCTCGTCGCGCCTCGGCGCGCTGTTCAGCAACGACCCGCCGGGCCAGGCCGCGCAGTTCACGACCGCGCCGGTGGACGGGCAGATCATCGTCAGCGGCTCGTCGACCGTGCGGCTGCAGGTCGCCGCGGACCCGGCGCACCCGCAGCCGGACGCGGTGCTGTTCGCGAAGCTCTACGACGTCGGCCAGGACGGCTCGCGCGTGCTGCCGGCGAACGCGATCGCCCCGTTCCGGGTGAGCGGGCTGCCCGCCGACGGCACGCCGGTCGAGGTCACCGTGACGCTGCCCGGCATCGTCCGCCCGATCGAGGGCGGCCACTCGCTGCGGCTGGTCGTCGGCACGACCGACCAGGCGTTCGCGAGCCCGGCCGCGCCCGCGGTGTTCCGGGTCGCGCTGGCCGGCGGCACCGCTTTGGCCGTGCCGGTCGTCCCCGGGACGTCCGTCGGCTCGCCGGCGCCGGTCGGGCAGCTGGTCGGCATCGGCGTGACGCTGGCGATCGGCCTGGCCGCGGTGCTGTTCGCGGCGCTTCGCCGCCGTCGCGCCACCGACGTCGACCCGGAGCTTTCGACGACGCCACTGGTCATCGAAGGCTTGCGCAAGCAGTACCCGGGCGGGTTCGTCGCGGTGAAGGCCCTCTCCTTCCGCGTCGAGCCGGGCCAGGTGCTCGGCCTGCTCGGGCCGAACGGCGCGGGCAAGACGACCACGCTCCGGATGCTGATGGGCCTGATCACCCCGACCGAAGGCACCATCCGGGTCTTCGGTCACAAGATCGCCCCCGGCGCGCCGGTGCTGTCGCGGATCGGCTCGTTCGTCGAGGGGTCCGGGTTCCTGCCGCACCTGTCCGGCCGGGCGAACCTCGAGCTGTACTGGGCCGCGACCGGGCGTCCGGCCGAGAAGGCGCACTTCGCGGAGGCGCTGGAGATCGCCGGGCTCGGCACGGCCGTCGACCGCCGGGTGCGGACCTACAGCCAGGGCATGCGGCAGCGGCTGGCCATCGCGCAGGCGATGCTCGGCCTGCCGGAGCTCATGGTGCTCGACGAGCCGACCAACGGGCTCGACCCGCCCCAGATCCACCAGATGCGCGAGGTGCTGAAGCGGTACGCCGCGACCGGCCGCACGGTGGTGGTGTCCAGCCACCTGCTGGCCGAGGTCGAGCAGACCTGCACGCACGTCGTGGTGATGCACCGCGGTTCGCTGGTCGCCTCGGGCGAGGTCGGCGAGCTGGCCGCGGCGGGCGGCGAGGCGACGTTCCGGGTCGACGACCCGGAGGCCGCCGCCGCGGCGCTCAAGGCGGAGGCCGGGGTCACCTCGGTCGACGTCGAGGGCGACCTCGTGCACGCCGATCTCGACGGGCTGCCGCGCGCCGACGCGGTCGCCGCGCTGGTCCGCGCCGGCGTCGCGGTGGAGCAGGCCGGCCCTCGGCGCCGGCTGGAAGACGCGTTCCTGCAACTGGTCGGAGAAGAGTCATGAGCGAGGGTGTGCACACCGATCCGCACGCGCTCGACGAGCTGAGCGACGTCGCGTCGGCCGAACACGCCGGCGTCGGGGCGGACGGCGCCGTCGAGGGCTACAGCGCCCGGCGGACGCTGCGGCTCGGCGTCGAGCTGCGGCGCCAGCTCAAGCGGCGGCGCACGCAGTTCCTGCTCGGGTTCGTCGCGATCCTGCCGTTCATCCTAGTGATCGCGTTCGAGCTCGGGCAGTCGAACCCGAACCGGCGCAGCGGCGGGTTCGTCGACCTGGCCACGGCCTCGGCGCCGAACTTCGTCGTGCTGGCGCTGTTCGTGTCCGGGACGTTCCTGCTGCCGATGATCGTGGCGCTGTTCTTCGGCGACACGATCGCGAGCGAGGCGTCGTGGTCGAGCCTGAAGTACCTGCTGGCCGTGCCGGTGCCGCGCCAGCGCGTGCTGCGGCAGAAGGCGATCGTGTCCGGGCTGCTGTCGGCGTTCGCGCTCGTCCTGCTGCCGGTGATGTCCCTGATCGTCGGGCTGATCTGGTACGGCGCGGGCGACGCGATCAGCCCGACCGGCGACGCGGTGTCCTTCGGCGACAGCATGGTGGCCATCGCACTGTCCACTGTGTACATCATCCTGCAGCTGGCCTGGGTGGCCGGGCTGGCGCTCGCGCTGAGCGTGTCGACCGACGCCCCGCTCGGCGCGGTCGGCGGGGCGGTGCTGGTGGCGATCCTGTCGCAGATCCTGGACCAGATCACGGCGCTGGAGGGGCTCCGCAACTACCTGCCGACGCACTACGCGTTCTCGTGGATGGACCTGATCTCGACCGACGTCGACTGGACCAACCTCGCGAGCGGCATGCTCTCGGCGGTGATCTACGGAACGGTGTTCTTCCTGTACGCCGGGCGCCGGTTCGCGCGGAAGGACATCACGAGCTGACATGGCGGTCGAAGGGCACCAGCCGCCCGCACCGCTGGTGAAGGCGGTCAACGTGGTGCTTCGCGCGCTGCTGCCGAGCCCGCTCGGCCGTGGCGTCCGCGAGTTCCTGCTGCTCACCTTCACCGGGCGCCGGTCGGGGCGGCGCTACCGCGTCCCGGTGACCGCGCACCGCGACGCCGGCGGGCTGTACGTGCTCACGGCCGCCGGCTGGCGGCTGAACTTCACCGGCGGCGCGGACGCCGACGTGACGTTCGCCGGCCGGACCACGCCGATGCGCGGCGTGCTCCTCGACGACGAGGCCGTCGTCGTGCGGACCTACCTGGACCGGATCACCGAACTCGGCCCGCGCGCGGCGGCGCGGCAGATCGGCCTGCGGTTCCCGGCCGGCCGGCTGCCCACCTCCGACGAGGTCACCCGTTTGGTGCGCCGCGAGCACTTCGGTGTCGTCCGGTTGAGCCGCAAAACCTGAGCGGTTACGGTCGGGCGCGTGCCGATCACCCTGGAGCGCCACCACGACGTCGCCGTGCTGCGGATCGACCACGGCGGCGGGAACACCCTCGACAGCCGGTCCTGCCGCGACCTGGTGCTCCGGCTGGAGGAGGTGGCGGAGGCGCGAGCCGTGGTGCTCACCGGCACCGGCCGGATCTTCTCCGCGGGCGTCGACCTCAAGCGGATCCACGACGGCGGCGCGGCGTACGTGTCGGAGTTCCTGCCGCTTCTGTCGGACGCCCTGCTGGCCGTGTTCGGCTGCCCGCGTCCGGTGGTCGCCGCGCTGAACGGGCACGCGATCGCCGGCGGCGCGGTGCTCGCCGCGGCGTGCGACCACCGCGTGCTCGGCGCGGGCACCATCGGCGTCACGGAGCTGCTCGTCGGGGTGCCGTTCCCGTTGGCCGCGCTGGAAATCCTGCGCTGCGCGTACGGCACCGCGCCACTGCCGTCGCTCACCTATTCGGGTTCGACGTACGGCGGTGAGGACGCCCTCGCCCGCGGCCTGGTCGACGAGCTGGCGGCGCCGGAGGCCGTGCTCGAGCGGGCGCTGGCCGTCGCGACCCGGCTCGGCGAGCTGCCCGCCGAGCCGTTCGCGCACACCAAGGCCCAGATCCGCCAGCCCTTCCACGAGCGGATCGCCGAGTACCGCCACACGGACGACCCGGCGGTCGAGCGGCTGTGGCGGTCCCCCGCGGCGCTCGCCGCCGTCAAGTCCTATGTGGACGGAGTGCTCGGCTAGGCGGCGCGGACGCCGCTCTCGGCGAGGGACTTGATGCCCTCGACCGTCTTCTGCATGTTGCCCTGCAACTCGCCGAGGCGCATCGCGACGATCTCCTCCTCGTGCTCGGGCATCGAGCCGATGATCGCCGTCAGGTTGGACGGGCCGGGGCCGATCTGGGCCCACTGGCGCAGGATCGTGCCGTCGCCGTCGGGGACGAGCTCGAACTTCCACGACGCGGCCGGGTTCGTCACGTCCATCACGGCCCAGGCGAACAGCCGCCCGGGCTCGTAGCCGGTCACGGTCGAGACCGTCTCCCACTCCCCCGCGACCGGGTGGGAGTTGCGGCCGCGGAACTGCGCGCCCAAGCCGGGCTCGGAGCCCTCGACCCAGCCGCCGCCCTGGAACTCGTTCGAGAACCGGGCCGGCAGGTCGACGTCCAGCAGCCAGGACCAGACCTCGGCCGGCCGCGCGGCGATGCGGACTTCGACCTGCGTCGTAGGGCAGTCGGAAACCTTCATGGCGGACCCCTCGCTCGATGCCGGTGCCTACGGCTTCGGACCGTAACGTGGCGCTGATCACCCGGACAACTCGCACGGTGCCCGCGGCTGCGCACGGATGAGGACGCGCGCGCCACCCGCCGAAAGTCGGAACCTGACCGATTCTGCGCCCGGACAGCCGATTGCCGACCGCGCCCGGTTCTGTGAGGGTCCCACGTGGGATCGAGCCGGGGAGGGTGCTCCATGCGCAGACTGTTCACCGCCGTGGCGGCCGTGCTGATGGTGGTGGGCCTGGCGCCCGCCGCGAGCGCGGCGACCGACATCGAGACCGCGCTGGCGCGGATCCCGGGGCTGACGGTCGTCAAGGAGGACCCGGCACCGGCCGGCTACCGGTTCTTCGAGCTGACCTTCACCCAGCCCGCCGACCACCGCCACCCCGGCGCGGGCACGTTCCAGCAGCGGTTCACCTTGCTGCACCGCGACTTCGCCGCGCCGACGGTCGCCTTCACCAGCGGCTACAACGTCAACACCGCGCCGAACCGGTCGGAGCCGACGCAGATCGTCGACGGCAACCAGCTGTCGATGGAGTACCGGTACTTCACGCCGTCGCGGCCCCAGCCGGAGAACTGGGCGCAGCAGCTGACGATCTGGCAGGCCGCCGCGGACGAGCACCGCGCGGTGCAGGCGTTCAAGGCGATCTACCCGGGCAAGTGGCTGGCGACCGGCGGCAGCAAGGGCGGCATGACCGCGACGTACTTCCGGCGCTTCTTCCCCGACGACGTCGACGCGACGATCCCGTACGTCGCGCCGAACGACGTGATCGACCCGGTCGACGTCTACAACCGGTTCCTTTCCCGCGTCGGCAACGACCCGGGGTGCCGTGCCGCCCTGAAGGCGATCCAGCGGGACGCGCTGAAGCGGCGTGACGAGCTGGGCGCGATCGCCGCGGCGGACGCGGCTCGGCGCGGGTTGACGTTCTCGATCGTCGGCTCGGCCGACAAGTCCCTCGAGATCTCGGTGATCGACTCGTACTTCGCGTTCTGGCAGTACCAGAAGCAGGCGGACTGCGCGACGGTGCCGGCGGCGGGCGCGCCCGCGGCCGACGTCTACGCCTGGTACGAGAAGGTCGAGAGCCTCAACACGTACTCCGACCAGGACCTGGCGCCGTTCATCCCGTACTACTACCAGGCGGCGGTCCAGCTGGGTTCGCCCGAAGCGTACGACGACTACCTGCGCGACCTGCTGCGCTACCCGGGCGCGGACCAGCCGAAGACGTTCGTGCCGGCGTCGATCCGCTTGCCGCGCTTCGACTACCTGGCGATGCCGGACATCGACTTCTGGGTGAAGTCCCGCGGCACGCGGCTGCTGTTCGTGTACGGCTCGAACGACCCGTGGGGCGCGGAGCCGTTCGAACTGGGCTTCGGTAGCCGCGATTCATACCGCTACTACGTACCGGGCGGCAACCACGGGTCGAAGATCGCCCAGCTGCCCCCGGCCGACGCGGCCGCGGCGACGGCGACGGTCCGGCGCTGGGCGGGCCTGCCCGCAGTCTCTCCGCTGACGGCTCGGAGCGCCCCGGCCGGGTTCCCGGACTTCGACGCGGACCTCACCCTTTCGGCGCGGCCACCGCTGTGAGTTTCCCCGGGCCGGGCGTAGTCTCACGGCACCTGTTGCCGGCCCGGCCCGAGGAGGCGCACATGCCTCGTCCCGTCCACTTCGAGATCCACGCGAGCGAACCCGAACGCGCGGTGGCGTTCTACACGGCGGTGTTCGGCTGGAAGTTCGAACGCTGGGGCGAGGCGCCCTACTGGGTGATTTCCACGGGCGAGGGAGGCGGTATCGACGGCGGGCTGGTGCCCCGCGTCGGCCCACCGCCGGCGGATTCGGCCCCGGTCCACGGGTACGTGAACACGATCGCGGTGACCGACCTCGACGCGTCACTGGCGGCGGTGAGCGAGGCGGGCGGATCGCTGGCGCTGCCGAAGAACCCGGTGCCGGGCGTGGGGTGGCTGGCGTACGCCAAGGACACCGAGGGCAACATCTTCGGCATGCTCCAGCCGGACTCCGAGGCCCCGGCTCCCTAGGGGCGCTTGGCTTTCGGCAGCCGGCGCACGACGTCCTCGTAGGAGGCGTCGATGAGCTCTTCGAGTTCGCCGCCGGGAACACCGGCGCCGAGGGCGACCCGGTTCCAGCCGTAGCGGCCGAGGTAGTCCATGACGGTGACGGACTCGGGGTAGCGCTCCCGGATCTCGGCGGCTTCCTCCCGGGTGGCGCCGCACTTGACGGCGACGCTGCCGGGTTCGTCCTGCCCGATGAAGGCGAAACCCTTGCCACCGACCTTGGCGACGAGGACGTGGTCGCCGAACGGGTAGGTCTCCTCGGCCCCGGGCTTCCCGAGACAGTAGGCGACGACGGCTTCAACGTTCACGGCTTCAGGTTCCCCCTCGCGGTCGCTTGTCCCGGGTAGCGCGCCGAGGCAGGACCACCGGGTCGAGGACCGGAGCCTGCCCCGCCCGTCGCCCCTGGCCTGGCTCGCCTTTCCGCCGAATCCCCGGCCGGCGCGAGCTCTCAGGGGCTCGCTCGCCCCCGGACCTCCACGCCTCGGTTTCCCTGCCCAGACTCAGCCCTGCCCGGCTCGCCCGACGGCCCAGCTCGCCCGGCACCGGCCCCGTCCCGCCCTACCGGCTCGCCCGACACAAGGCCCGTCCCGCGCTGCCCGGCTCGTCCGCCCCGGACCATGCCGAGCCGCCTACTTGATGCCGGCCGCGTCCATGCCCCTCAGCTCCTTCTTCAGGTCCGAGATCTCGTCGCGCAGTCGCGCGGCCAGCTCGAACTGCAGGTCGCGGGCTGCTTGCATCATCTGGTCCGTCATCTGCTGGATCAGGTCCGCCAGCTGGGCTCGCGGCATCGCCGAGACGTTCTTGTCCACCAGCATTCCCGAGCTGCGCACCCGGTCGCCCTGCTCGGGCTTCTTGCCTCGCGAGGAGTTGCGTCCCGAGCCGCCCACCGAGACCTGCTCGGTGTCCTCCGCCTCGCTGTACACCCGGTCGAGGATGTCCGCGATCTTCTTCCGCAGCGGCTGCGGGTCGACCCCGCGCTCCTTGTTGTAGGCGACCTGCTTCTCGCGGCGGCGGTCCGTCTCGTCGATCGCGTGCTGCATCGAGTCGGTGATCTTGTCCGCGTACATGTGGACCTCGCCCGAGACGTTTCGCGCCGCGCGGCCGATCGTCTGGATCAGCGACGTCCCGCTGCGGAGGAAGCCCTCCTTGTCCGCGTCGAGGATCGCCACCAGCGACACCTCCGGCAGGTCGAGGCCCTCGCGCAGCAGGTTGATGCCGACCAGGACGTCGAAGTCGCCCGCCCGCAGCTGCCGCAGCAGCTCCACCCGGCGCAGCGTGTCGACCTCCGAGTGCAGGTAGCGCACCCGGATGCCGAGCTCCAGCAGGTAGTCGGTGAGGTCCTCGGCCATCTTCTTCGTCAGCGTGGTGACCAGGACGCGCTCGTCCTTGTCCGCGCGCTCGCGGATCTCGTGGACCAGGTCGTCGATCTGGCCCTCGGTCGGCTTCACGACCACCTTCGGGTCGACCAGGCCGGTCGGCCGGATGACCTGCTCGACGAACTCGCCCGCCGCCTGGCCCATCTCGTAGGGCCCCGGCGTCGCCGACAGGTACACCGTCTGCCCGATCCGGTCGGAGAACTCCTCCCAGGTCAGCGGCCGGTTGTCGACCGCGCTAGGCAGCCGGAAGCCGTACTCCACCAGGTTCCGCTTCCGGGACATGTCACCCTCGTACATGCCGCCGATCTGCGGGACCGTCTGGTGCGACTCGTCGATCACCAGCAGGAAGTCGTCCGGGAAGTAGTCGATCAGCGTCGCCGGCGCGGTGCCCGGCCCGCGGCCGTCGATGTGGCGCGAGTAGTTCTCGATGCCGGAGCAGAACCCGACCTGCCGCATCATCTCGATGTCGTAGGCCGTGCGCATCCGCAGCCGCTGCGCCTCCAGCAGCTTGCCCTGCTTCTCCAGCTCCGCGAGCCGCGCCTCGAGCTCCTCCTCGATGCCCTTGATCGCCTTTTCCATCCGCTCCGGGCCCGCGACGTAGTGCGTCGCCGGGAAGATCCGGACCTCGTCGACCTCCTTGACGATGTCCCCGGTCAGCGGGTGGAGGTAGTAGAGCTTCTCGACCTCGTCGCCGAAGAACTCGACGCGGATCGCCAGCTCCTCGTAGGCCGGGATGATCTCCACCGTGTCGCCCCGCGCGCGGAACGTGCCGCGCGCGAACGCGATGTCGTTGCGCGTGTACTGCACGTCCACCAGCGCGCGCAGGAAGACGTCCCGGTCGAGCTGCATGCCGACCTTCAGCTTCGACGACCGGTCGAGGTACGACTGCGGCGTGCCCAGGCCGTAGATGCAGGACACACTCGCGACCACGATGACGTCCCGCCGCGACAGCAGGTTCATCGTCGCCGAGTGCCGCAGCCGCTCGACGTCGTCGTTGATCGACGAGTCCTTCTCGATGTAGGTGTCCGTCTGCGCGATGTACGCCTCGGGCTGGTAGTAGTCGTAGTAGCTGACGAAGTACTCGACCGCGTTGTTCGGGAACAGCTCGCGCAGCTCGTTGGCCAGCTGCGCGGCGAGGGTCTTGTTCGGCGCCATCACCAGCGTCGGCCGCTGGACGCGCTCGATCAGCCACGCCGTGGTCGCCGACTTGCCGGTACCGGTGGCGCCCAGCAGCACGACGTCCTTCTCGCCCGCCTTGATCCGGCGTTCGAGCTCGTCGATGGCCGCCGGCTGGTCACCGGCGGGCTGGTAGTCACTGACCACCTCGAAGCGGCCGCCGGTCCGCGGGATCTCCGAGACGGGCCGGAAGTCGGACTGGGCGAGCACGGGGTGTTCGGTTGCGAAAGCCACGTCGACCAGAGTACGACGCACCACCGACAATTTCCGTCGGCCCTGGTCAGCGGGGTCGGAACACCGTCACGGACGTGACTTCGGCGCCGCTCACCGAGCAGTGCAGGACGGCGCCGGGCACCGGGTCGTCCCCGAAGCACGAGACCAGCACCCGGTCGGGTCCGGTCGCCTGGACCTCGGTGCGCGGGAAGTCGGCGAGCACCGCGGCGACGTCCGCCGCGGGCTCCGCCAGGTAGGCCAGCACCACCTCGCGCGGGGCCGGCGGCGGCGGGATCGGGAGGCCGTGGCCCTCGAAGAGGCGGTTCAGCTGGTCGGCCGCCGAAACCGCGCGGGGGAAGCCGGCGAACGCGGCCGTCTGGACGACGACTTCGCAGACCTCGGCCGGCGACAGCCCCGAAGCGAGACCGGTGCGGAGGTGGACGCTCAGCGGCGGCCCCACCATCCCGGCCGCGACGATCGCGGCCAGCGTCGCGGCTTCGCGGGTCCGGCTGTCGAGCGCGGGACGTTCGTGCAGGTGGCCGTAGACGGTGCCGACCGCCAGCTCACCCAAGGCGGGCACGGTGGCGAACAGGGCGTCGAGCCGCTTCGCGCCGTCTTCGACGAGTTCGGCGAAGTTCTCGCGGCCCCGGTCGTGCAGGTCTTCCATCGTCATTCCCGCTCCCCCTTCAGCAGTTGCAGTCGCAACAGGAGCAGCAGTCGCAACACCCGTCACAACCGCCACAGTCGCAGCCGCCGCAGTCACAGCCACTGCACGTCTGCGGTTTCCCGCTCCACGGCCCAGGATAGGGATCGCGGCAGCAGAACTGGCACGTGCAGCACATGTACGGCGTGAGGGCGCAGCCGAGGAAGAAGTTGCGCTTCTTCGGCGGGACGGCGAACTTCGGGTACCAGAGACCGCCGCCCTTGCCGTCGAGCGGCTCGGGGCCGGGGGAATCGCCGGGGCCTCCCGGGCCGCCGGGTCCACCCGGTCCGCCCGGGCCGCGGCCGCCGGGTCCACCTGGACCGGGAGCGCCGGGCGGCGGAACCGGCCCGGGCGGCGGAAAGCCTTGCGGCCGCTGCGAACCCCAGCCCGGCGGGACTTGCTGCGGAGCCGGGCCGGGCCCGATCCACCCCGGCGGCGGCTGCTGGCGCGGATGTTGTTGCGGAGTCGGCCCGGGCCCGATCCATCCGGGCGGCGGCTGCTGCCCGAAGTCCTCGCCGTGGCCGTGCGCCGAACCGTGGCCGAACGCCCGGCGCACCGCCTGACGCAACTCGTGCACCAGCAACGCGTGAACCAGTCGCGGCTTCGCGAACTCGGCCTCCCGCAACGCCAGTTCGACCCCGAGCACCGCGTCGTCGCACAGCCGCCGGGCCTCGGCCCACGACGTCCCCGTCACCCGCAACGGGTTCCACGCCCCCGCCGACGCATCCTCCGCGTAGTCCTCGACGGCGTCCAGCAGGTGCGCCACCCGGCCGAACAACCGGCCCGCCTCGGCCAGCGGGGCCACGTTGCCGGGCCGTCCCGCCAGCTCCGCCGTCCGCGCGAACGCCGCCGACGTCGCCAGTTCCGCGGGCTCGGTCGCGAGCAACGCCGAGTCCCCCAGCCCGACCGAACGCTCCAGCGATCCCTGCCGCGAAACGGCCTCCGTCAGCACCGAAGTGTCGAACCCGACCCGGCCACCGGTGCTGCTCCCCTGCGACGCCCACCGGGCCGCGACCCGGCGCGCCGCGAGCGCCACCGAGCGCCGGCCGAACGCGCCGTCGCCGTCCTCTACGTGGTCGCCGACCTTCGCCGCCGCCAGCACCAGGGACACCGCCGCCGCCAGCTGGGCTCCCTCGCCGCGCGCCACCGACGCCGGCCGCATGCCCCGCAGCGGGCACGGGCCCGCGTCGCGGCGCAGGTCGCCGCGCGGGGTCTGCGCCTCGACCAGCACCGAGATGATCAGCCCGTCGTAGTTCGTGACGACGCGGGCGAACTGCCCGTGCTCGTCACGCAGCGTCAGGCACAGCCCGCAGAGGTGCGCCAGCCAATCCGCGTGCAACCCCTCGGACAGCCGGTGCCGGCACGGTCTGATGATCCCGAACATCCCCGGTTCCCCTCACTCACAGTCGGCGCACCTTAGCCCGAACGTGTGGCGCGCGTGGCGAGTCTGCGTGATTCGTGACCCGCCCGGCAGGATGAGCGCCATGGCCGCACTGCACCCGCCGAAGGTCGAGGTCTTCGACCCCGCCGCGCGCGCGAACATCGACCCGAAGGGCATCCTGCGGAAGGTCGAGGAGTACCGCGAGGAACCCTTCGGCCTGTACCTGGCGCGCCCGACGCCGGGCCGCGCCCAGTTCCACTACCTCGAGTCGTGGCTGGTGCCCCGCCTCGGCCTGCGGTTCACCGACTTCTGGTTCTCCCCCGGCCACGAACGCGACCAGGACTTCTACCTCGACGTCGTCCGCGTCCGCCGCGACGGCCCGCGCTGGGTCGCCACCGACCTCTACGTCGACATCGTGCTCAAGGACAAGCTGTCGCTGCAGGTGATCGACACCGACGAGCTCCTCGACGCCCACGCCGCCGGCCTGGTCACCGCCGAAGACGCGCAGTACGCCCTGGAATCCACCTACGCGGCGGTCGAAGGGCTGGCCGCGCACGGCTACGACCTCGCCGCCTGGCTGTCCACGAAGGACATCGCCCTCACCTGGCGCCGCCACCCCTAGGGGCCGCCCATCCGCCGATCGGTGGATGCGGGTTCGAACCGTCCTGACGATCCGGCCGGGGCCCCTCGCGCGCGATTCTCGATCCGTCGGAAACGGATCGGGAAGGGGGACGGCGGCATGCCGGTCATCGAGGTCGAACACCTCCGGAAGCGCTACGGGGACAAAGTCGCGGTCGACGACGTCTCGTTCACCGTCGAACGCGGCGAGATCTTCGGGATCCTGGGCCCGAACGGCGCGGGCAAGACCACGACCGTCGAATGCCTGGAGGGCCTCCGCACGCCCGACGGCGGCGAGCTGTCGGTGCTGGGGCTCGACCCGCGCCGCGACCAGGCCGAGCTGCGCCAGCGCGTCGGCGTCCAGCTCCAGGAGGGCCGGCTGCAGGACAAGCTGCGGGTCGGCGAGCTGCTCGACCTCTACGCCGCCTTCTACCGGACGCCGGCGGATCCGGACGAGCTGCTCGCCACGCTCGGCCTGACCGAGCACCGGAACACCGCGTACAAGAAGCTTTCCGGCGGGCAGCAGCAGCGGCTGTCCATCGCGCTCGCGCTGATCGGGCGCCCCGAGGTGGCGGTGCTCGACGAGCTCACCACCGGCCTCGACCCGCAGGCCCGCCGCGACACGTGGGGCCTCATCGAGACCGTGCGCGACCAGGGCGTGACGATCCTGCTGGTCACGCACTTCATGGCGGAAGCGGAACGGCTCTGCGACCGGATCGCGGTGATCGACGCCGGCCGCGTCGTCGCGCTCGACTCGCCCGCCGGGCTGGTCGCCCGGGTCACCGACGAGCAGGTCGTGCGGTTCCGGCCGTCGGCGCCCCTGGACCCCGGTGTGCTCGAAGCCCTGCCCGAGGTCCGCGCGGTCGAGCGCCGCGGCGACCGCGTCGTCGTCCGCGGCGACGGGAACGTACTCCACGCGGTGACGTCGCTGCTCGCGCGGCTCGGCGTGCTCGCCGCCGACCTGCGCGTCGAGCAGGCCGGCCTCGACGACGCCTTCGTCGCGCTCACCGGCCACCGGCCGGAGTGAAGGGGGAAACCATGACCGTCCTGACCAAGCTGACCGCCGCCGAGGCCAAGGTGTTCCTGCGCGACCCGGGCGCGCCGGCCGTCGTCGTCGGCATCCCGCTCGCGCTGCTGCTGGTGTTCGGGCTGATGCCCGGCGCGAACGAGCCGGACCCGAAGTACGGCGGGCACAGCGCGCTGGCCACGGTGATCGCGCCGATGGCCGTCACGATCCTGCTGGCCATGCTGGCCCTCACGCTGTTCCCGAACGCGATGGCCACCTACCGCGAAAAGGGTCTCCTGAAACGGCTTTCCGCGAGCCCGGTGCCGCCGAGCCGGCTGCTCGCCGCGCAGCTGCTGGTGAACCTGGCCGCCGCGGTCGTCGTGGTCCTGCTCATCGCGGGGGTCGGCGGGCTCGCCCTCGGCATCCCCTTGCCGGGCAACCCCGGAGGCTTCCTGCTCTCGATCGTCCTGGGCACGCTCGCGCTGTTCTCCGTCGGCCTGCTGGTGGCGGCGCTGGCGCCGACCGGGCGCGCGGCCAGCGGCATCGGCAGTGCCCTGTTGTTCCCCATGCTGGCGCTCGGCGGGGTCTGGGTACCGAAGGAGCAGCTGCCGGTCTTCCTGCAGCACGTCGCCGACGTCCTGCCGTTGGGGGCGACGCTCAACGCCCTGCGCGCGACCTGGGCCGGCGACGCCCCCGAGCTGCTCCAGCTCGTCGCGATGGCGGTGTTCGCCGTCGTCGGCACGGCGATCTCGGCGCGGGTGTTCCGATGGGAGTGACGACCGCGCCCGCCCCGGCCGTCGTCCGGCCGCTCGCCGTGAAGCCGGTGGCGGTCGTGACGGCGCTGATGGCGATCCCGCTGCTGCTGACGGCGAACCGCTACGGCTACTTCGGCGACGAGCTGTACTTCCTCGCCGCCGGGCACCACCTCGCGTGGGGATATGTCGACCAGCCCCCGCTGCTTCCCTTGCTGGCCCGCGCGATGGACGCGCTCGGGCACTCGCCGTTCGTGCTGCGGATCCCGGCGATGCTGGCGGTGCTCGCCGGCGTCGCGCTCACCGCGCTGATCGCCCGCGAGCTGGGCGGCGGCGCGAAAGCCCAGACGCTCGCCGCCGCCACCTACGCCGTGTCGACGGAGTTCCTGGCGGGCGGGCACTACCTGGCGACGTCCACAGTGGACCCGTTCCTCTGGACGCTGGCGCTGTGGCTGCTGGTCCGCTGGCTGCGCACCCGCGCCGACGTTCTGCTCGTCTGGACCGGGGTGGTGACGGCGATCGCGTTGTACGCGAAGTTCCTCATCGGCGGCTTCTGGCTCGCCGCCGGGATCGCGATCCTCGTCTGCGGGCCCCGTGAGCTGCTGCGCCGGCCCGCGTTGTGGCTCGGCGCGGCGATCGCCGTGCTGGCCCTGGTGCCGACGCTGCTCTGGCAGGCCGCGCACGGCTGGCCGCAGCTGGGCATGGGTGCGGCGATCTCGGCGGAGGTCGGCGGGACCTGGGGCGGCCGGCTGACGTTCCTGCCGACGGCGCTGCTCGTCGCCGGGCTCCCGGTCGGCGCGGTCCTGCTGGGCTACGGCCTGTGGCGGCTCCTGCGCAGCCGCGAACTCCGCTTCCTCGGCTGGACGACCGTGCTGCTGACCGTCGTGTTCCTGGCGGTGAACGGGCGGTTCTACTACGTCGCCGGCATGTACCCGGTGTGCTGGGCGGTGGCCGCCGTCGCGCTCGAACGCCGGGAACCGGCGCGCTGGTGGCGGTGGGTCGCGACCTGGCCGTGCTACGCGCTGGCCGCGGTGCTCGTCCTGCCCAACGCGCTGCCGGTCTGGCCCCCGGCGTGGCTGACCGAACACCCGTCGCTGCCGGCCCCGCTGTTCGCCTTCGCCGAGATCGGCTGGCCGGAAGGGACGCGCTCGGTCGCCGGCGCGTTCGCCCGGCTGCCCGAGCGGGACCGGACCGCGGTGGTGACCGAGACGTACTGGGAAGCGAGTGCGCTCGACCACTACGGCCGCGACCTGGGCCTGCCCGAGCCGGCCAGCGGCAACCGCGGCTACGCGACCCTGGTCGTCCCGCCGGAAAGCACGACCGACGTCCTGTACGTCGGCGCAGATCCGCGGCCGCTGCTCGGGCACTTCGCCGACCTGCGGCCGGTCGGGAAAGTGGACACCGGAGCCGCGAAGCCGAGCTACTTCGACGGCGTGCCGCTGTGGCTGGCGACCGGCCGCGTCGAACCGTGGTCCGACCTGTGGCCGAAGCTGGTGAACACGCACACGTGAGCCCGGCGTCACCATCCGCACGGTGGCCGGGAGGGCCCCCACGTAGGGTGCGGGAAGGACCGGCGCCGACCACGGACAAGGAGCACGATGGACGCCGTAGCCACGGCACCCGACCAGGCGAAAGCCGACCTCGCCCCCTTCGCCCGGCTCCCGGTCGCGCTGCTGGCGCTGGGCACGGCCACCGCGCTGCTGCTGACCGCCGGCCGCTACGGCTACTTCGGCGACGAGCTGTACTTCCTCGCCGCCGGGAAGCACCTGGCCTGGGGCTACGCCGACCAGCCGCCGCTCGTTCCCTTCCTCGCGTGGGCGATGAACACCCTGGCGCCCGGCTCGCTCGTCGTCTTCCGGCTGCCCGCGATCGCCGCGACCGCGGCCGGGGTGGTCGTCACCGCGCTGATCGCCCGCGAACTGGGCGGACAGCGCAAAGCGCAGGCGCGTGCCGCGGCGGCGTACGCGATCTGCGGGCAGTTCGTGGGCAGCGGCCACTACCTGGCGACGTCGACGATCGACCCGCTGTTGTGGACGCTCGTGCTGTGGCTGCTCGTCCGCTGGGTCCGCACCCGCGACGACAAGCTGCTCGTGTGGCTCGGCGTGGTGACGGCGGTGGCGCTCAACGACAAGCTGCTCATCGGCGCGTTCTGGGTGGTGGCCGGCGTCGCGGTGCTCGCGTTCGGCCCGCGGGAGCTGCTGCGGCGGCCGAAACTCTGGCTGGGCGCGCTGATCGCCGCCGGCTCGCTGGTGCCGACGCTGCTGTGGCAGCGCGCGAACGGCTGGCCGCAGCTCGGGATGGGCGACGCGGTCGGCGCCGAGGTCGACGCGGCGGGCGGCCGCGGGAGCTTCGTCCCGCAGCTGCTCGCCGGGGCCGGCTGGGTGATCGGCGCGCTCGGCGTCCTCTACGGCGTCGCGGTGCTGCTCGGGAGCAAGCGGCTGCGGCCGTACCGGTTCCTCGGCTGGACGGCGCTGGGCGTCGTCGCGGTCTTCCTCGTCGCCAACGGCCGGTACTACTACGCGGCCGGGATGTTCGGCGTGCTGTGGGCCGCGGCCGCCGTGCACGTCGAGGGTCTCGAACCGGCCCGCTGGTGGCGGTGGGTGCCGACGTGGCCGGTGTTCGTGCTGTCAGCCCTGTTCAGCCTGCCGTTCACGCTGCCGGTCTGGCCGGCGCACTGGCTGGTCGACCACCCCGCCGCGCCGCGGCCCGCCTACGCGGTCGAAGAGATCGGCTGGCCGGACCTCGCGGACGACGTCGCCAAGCTGTACCGCGGCGCGCCGCCGGGCACGGCCGTCGTGACCGGCGGCTACTGGCAGGCGGGCGCGCTCGGCCGGTACGGGCCCGAGCGCGGGCTGCCCGAGGCGTACAGCCCGAGCCGCGGCTTCTGGTACTTCGGCCGTCCGGCCGACAACGCCGAGACCGTGCTCTTCGTCGGCTACGACCCGTCGAAGCTCGCGAAGTACTTCGGGGACGCGCGCATCGTCGGCCAGGTCGGCAACCGGCTCGGCGTCCGCAACGCGAGCGAGCACATGCCCGTCTGGCAGCTCACCGGCCGGACCGCGAGCTGGGCCGAGATCTGGCCCCGGCTCAAGGACATGAGAGCGTGAGCCTCGACGTCGACTGGGCCCGGCCGATGTGGCCACCGGAGTCCGCACGGACCCCGGACGGCTGGCAGCCGTGGCTGTTCCGGGTCGAACGGATCCTGCCCGGCGTGCTGCTCGCTGTCGCGACCGTGGTCACCCTCGGCGTCGGCGGCCACGACGCCCGCTGGTGGGCGGTCACCGGCGCCTGGGTCGCCGCCGCCGGGCTCTGGGTGCTCGGCACGGTGGTCCTCGCGCCGCCGCGGCTGCGCGAACAGCCGGCCTTCGCCCTGCTCACGTTCCTCGGCGTCATCGGGCTGGGCAGCGTGCTCGAGGTCCGGGACATCACGTTCCTCATCTTCATGATCTTCGCGTTCCTGGCCGCCATGCGGCTGCGGCCCACGTGGCTCGCCTTCGCCGCGCTGGCGGTGACGTCGCTGCTGATCAACACCCTCGGCAACGGCGGCCCCGCGCACGCCCTGCGGGAACGGCCGGCCATCTGGATCACGATCATCGTCGTGCAGACCGCGGCCATCGGGGGCGGCGGCCTGCTCTCGACGGCCATCGCCCGGCAGAACGAGGAACGCCGGCGCATGCTCGACGACCTCGCCGCGGCGCACGCGGAAAACGAAGGCCTGCAACAACAACTGCTCAGCCAGGCCCGCGAAGCCGGGATCCTCGACGAGCGGCAGCGGCTGGCGCTGGAGATCCACGACACCCTGGCGCAGGGCTTCACCGGCATCATCACCCAGCTCGAAGCCGCCGCGCTGGCCAAGGACGACCCCGCGGAGTGGCAGCGGCACCTGGACTCCGCGAACGCGCTCGCGCGCGAGAACCTCACCGCCGCCCGGCGTTCGGTGCGCGCGCTGCACCCGGAGGCGCTCGACGCCGCGACGCTGCCCGAGGCGCTCGCCGGTGTCGCGGCCCGCTGGAGCGAGCGGACCGGCGTGCCCGCTGTGGTCACCGCCACCGGCGACCCGCGGCGGCTGCACCCCGAGATCGAGTCGACGATCCTGCGGGTCACCCAGGAAGCGCTGTCCAATGTGGACAAGCACGCCGCGGCGGACCGCGTCGGCCTCACGCTGTCCTACATGGACGACGAAGTGACGCTCGACGTCCGCGACGACGGCGCCGGGTTCACCCCCGGGCCCGGCCCCGGTTTCGGGCTGCCCGGGATGCGGCGCCGCGTCGAGCGGCTCGCCGGTACGCTGCACGTCGAGTCCGAACCCGGCGGCGGCACCGCGATTTCGGCCGTCCTGCCCGCCGTCCCGTCCCCGCCGGAGGCCGCCCCATGACGATCACCGTGCTCATCGCGGACGACCACCCGGTCGTCCGCGACGGCCTGCGCGGCATCTTCACCGGCCGCGGTTTCGAGGTCGTCGGCGAGGCCGCGAACGGCGCCGAAGCCGTCGCGATGGCCGAGCGGCTGCGCCCCGACGTCGTGCTGATGGACCTGCGGATGCCGGGCACCGACGGCGTCGCGGCGATCACCGAGCTGGCCCGGCTCGGCAACCCGGCGCGGGTCCTGGTGCTCACGACGTACGACACGGACTCCGACGTCCTGCCCGCGGTCGAGGCGGGCGCGACGGGCTACCTGCTCAAGGACGCGCCGCGCGAGGACCTGTTCCGCGCGGTCGAGGCCGCCGCGCGCGGCGAGGCGGTGCTCTCCCCCGCCGTCGCGAGCCGGCTGCTGGGCCGGATGCGCGAGCCGGCGCGGGAACCGCTGTCCCAGCGCGAGCTCGAGGTGCTCACCCTGGTGGCCCGCGGGTCGACGAACAAGGAAGCGGCGAAGAAGCTGTTCATCAGCGAGGCGACGGTCAAGACGCACCTGATCCACGTCTACGCGAAGCTCGGCGTGAACGACCGCGCGGCCGCGGTGGCGGTCGCCTTCGAACGCGGGCTGCTCGGTTCCTAGGGCGTCCAGCCGGTGGTCGCGGCCCACTTCTCCGCTCGGGCGAACACGCCGTTGACGAACTCCTGCTTCTCGTCGGCGTAAGCGGCGATGGTGCCGTCCTCGGCGTGCGCGTCGGCCAG
This sequence comes from Amycolatopsis sp. NPDC101161, assembly GCF_044768185.1. Taxonomy (NCBI): domain Bacteria; kingdom Bacillati; phylum Actinomycetota; class Actinomycetes; order Pseudonocardiales; family Pseudonocardiaceae; genus Amycolatopsis; species Amycolatopsis sp. NPDC101161. Next base: position 893,280 of record NZ_JBIWPI010000006.1, on the reverse strand, counting down.
CCGCAGCTTGACGTCGCGGTAGTCGTCGCGCTCGCCGGCGTTCGCGCGCAGGTAGTCGCGGAAGAGCAGGGCGAGCCGCCACGCGGGCGTCTCCTCGGACCGGACGTGCAGGTTCACCGCGCGCTTCGGGTCGGCGCCGACGTGCAGGCGCTTGGGCCACGTCCCGGTGCCGTCCTGGGCGTCGTCGACCCAGTCGCCTTCCAGCCGCGGGAACCCCGCGTCGGACAGCAGTTCCGCCAGCGTGTCGGCGTCGTCCAAAGTGGACACCGTGAGCTGCAGGTCGAGGACGTCCTTGGCGGGCAGGCCGGGCACGGCGGTCGAGCCGATGTGGTCGGCGCGGCGCGCGAGCTCCCCCGCGACGGCCCGGACCCGGGCGAGCACCCGCTCGGCCTGCGCGGGCCAGGTGAGGTCGTACTCGGCGATCTTCGGGGAGACCGGCGGGCGCGGCTTGCGCAGCCGGAGGTTCGCCTCGAACGGCACGAGCCGGTCGGCCCACAGCGCGTCGACGTCGAGGAGCACGGCGTCTTCGGGACCGCCGTTGTCCAGCCAGACGTCGGCCACGGCTCGGCGCTGCTCGTCGCTCGCCTGTGCCCGGATCCGCGCCCGCGCGTCGTCCTCGGCCATCCCGCGCGCCGTCACCAGGCGGCGGACCCGCACCTCGACCGGCGCGTCGACGACCACGACCAGGTGGTACGCCGTCGCGAGGCCGTTTTCGACGAGCAGCGGGATGTCGTGGACGATGACGGCGTCCGGCGCGGCGGCGGCCATCAGCTCACCGGTGCGGGCCCCGACCAGCGGGTGCACGATCGCGTTCAGCCGGCGGCGCGAGTCGTCGTCGGCGAAGGCCTGGGCGGCGAGGGCGGGCCGGTCGAGCGAGCCGTCCGCGGCCAGGATCGAGGTGCCGAACTCCTCGACGAGCCGGGCGAGCCCCTCGGTACCGGGCGCGACCACCTCGCGGGCGATCCGATCGGAGTCGATCAGCACGGCGCCGTGCTCGGCGAGCCGGTTCGCCACGGTCGACTTGCCTGCCCCGATTCCACCCGTCAACCCCACACGCAGCATGCCGATCACCCTAGCCGGGCCGTTCGGGCGGACCGTCCGTGCGCCCATTCGTGTGACAGCGCCAACGCACCCGTAACGCGGGTAATCGATTTCCGATGGCGGTGTCAGCGGGTTGGCCAGGCCCGCCGCATGGAGGGGGAGCCATGAGGATGAGGATCGGCGGGCCGGCGGCCGTCGTGCTGTGCGCGGGCGGCCTCGCGGTCGCGGTGCCGGACGTGGTGGCGGCGGCACCCGCGCCCTGCGTGTCCGGGGTGTACCGGGTGCAGGCGTGGTTCCGCTCCACCCCGTCCGCGCGGCTGTACACGCTGAAGCGGACGTGGATGCCGTTCGAGACCGTGACCTGCGGCGGTGCGCCCGGGCCCGGCTGAGACACACGGACGGGTGAGCCGCAAGGCGAACGTGACGCGTGACTCAACCGATATCCGGACACGCCGCGTTGCTTACCCACGTCCACCGGTGTGCTTGCGTACCGTGCGCGCGACAGGGTCGCCCACACGGAGGAACGATGGCGGACAGCAAGCACGTCGGGAGGCACCGGCTCGGCACGCCGGGGCTGGTCCACTGCGTTCTTCACCGCTCCGTGGCCGAAGCGCTGGCGGACTACCGCCGGACCTGGCTGAGCACGCTGCTGGTCCCGGCGAAGCACAGCTTCGCGGGCCTGCGCCGCAGGGCCCGCGCGGCGGCGCTCGAGCGCATCTGGGTCCCGGCCGTCGTCACCCGGGCCCCGGTCGCGGTCACCGCGCGCGCCGCCTGACGCAGCCTCGGCTCAGCCGCCGGCCTCGCGGGTCTCGATCGCGATCTCCGCCGACAGCGTCCGGTGCACCGGGCACTTGTCCGCCATCAGCATCAGCTTCGCGCGCTGGTCGTCGTCCAGGTCGCCCTCGAGCGAGATCTCGCGCGTGATCCGGCTCAGCATGCCGCGCTCGGTCTCGCACTTCGCGCAGTCCTCGGCGTGGATGCGGTCGTGACGCAGCCGGATCGTCGCGCGGGTCAGCGGGATGCCCTTGCGGTCCGCGTACATCCGCAGCGTGATCGCCGTGCACGAACCCAGCGACGCCAGCAGCAGCTCGTACGGGTTCGGCCCGGCGTCCGCGCCCCCGACCGCGACCGGCTCGTCGACGAGCAGCTCGTGCGTCGCCGTCGTCACCTGCTGCGTGTACGTGCCGTCGCCGCTCGCGGTGACGACCACCGTGCCGGGCTCGGGGTGCTCCATGCGGTCAGTCCTCCCAGGGTGAGTCCAAGATCGTGGTCACGAAGTCCGTGCGCTCGAAGCCTGGCACGAACCGGGCCAGGACGTCGGCTTTGACGTTCCCGAACGTCGTGTCGGGCCGGTCACGGATGCCCTCGGTGAACGCCGCGAGGATGCGCCGCTTGAAGTCCGGCCGCGGGTGCGCGGCCACGACCGCGTCCCGGGCGCCGGCGGGGAGGTCGTGGTAGCCGATGCCCAGCACGTCGTACTCGACGCCCGCCGTCACCAGCGCGACCTCGGGTTCCATGTGCTCGGGGATGCCCGGGGTGGTGTGCAGCGCGATGGCCGTCCAGGCGACGCGGGCGCGTTCGGCGTCGACGTCGTGGTCGAGCAGGAACCGCCGGGCCTCGTCCGCGCCGTCGAGCTCGAAGCGCCGGTCGGTGCGGTGGCCGGCGACGAGCCCGAGGTCGTGGAACAGCGCCGCGACGTAGAGCAGCTCGGCGTCGAAGGCGAGGCCGCGCCGGCGGCCTTGCAGGGCGCCGAACTGGTAGACGCGGGCGGAATGGTCGTACAGGAGCGGGCCGGCGGTGTCGCGGACGTACTCGGTGGCTTCGCGAGCGAGGGCGGTGCCGGGGACTTCGATCGTCATGACGCCGACGATGCCCGCACGAGCGGTGCGCGGACATGCGTCCAACGGACAGGAATCCTGCACATCCGGACATACAGCGCATTCCCAAGACGCGCCGGATATCGTATCTTCTGCTGCGGGTGGGTCACCCGGACGTCGTCGTGCGCGAAGGGGGGTGCGCCGTGGCCACCAGGCACCTGTCGATGCGCCCCGCCGAGCAGGGCAACCGCGAACGCTTCCTGGACGCGGCGCTGTCGGTGCTGTTCGACCGCGGTGTCTCGGCGCTGACCGTGCGCGGGGTGGCCGAGGCCGCCGGCGCGTCGACGCTCTCGGTGTACGCCCGCTTCGGCGGCCGCGCGGGCCTGCTCGACGCGTTGTACGAGCGCACGTTCGACTCGCTGCGGGAGCTGCTGGAAGGCCTGCCGCCGTCGAGCCCCGACGGCGTCGCGGACCTGCTGCACCTCGCCCTCGAGTACCGGTTGTTCGCCCGCGAAAGCCCGGTCCGCTACGCGCTGATGTTCGAGCGCCCGGTGCCGGGGTTCGACCCGGACCCGGCGCTGCGGTCGGCGGTGCTGCGGACGACGTTCACGTTGTTCATCGCCCGGGTCGAGCGGGTGTGCCCGCCGGGAACGGACGCCCGCGCGGCGGCCTACCAGCTGTGGACGGCGATGCACGGCCTGGTCGGGGCGGAGCTGATGCTGGCGTCGCGGACGCCGCTGCCGGACTGGTTCATCCCGCCGACCGACGAGGCGAACGAAGAGATGTACCGGCGCGGGGTCACCGCGATGATGGCCGGCCTGGACCTGCGCAACCGCTGAATCTCCCCCGGACACGGGCGAACCCCCGGTCCGAAGTGGACCGGGGGTTCGCCGTCAGAAGATCTGAGCGCTACTGCTCACGCACCGCCGGAGAGCTTCTCGCGGAGCGCCGCGAGCTGCTCGTCGGAGGCGAGGGTGCCGCCGCTGCTCTTCGTGTCGGTCGAGGTCGAGCCCGAGGTGTAGCTCTCCGAGCCACCCTCGACACCGGTCGCCGCGTCGGCCGCGGCCTCCGCGTCGGCCTCGACGGCCTTCTGGACCTGCTTCATGTGGGCCTCGTAACGGGTGTGCGCCTCGGCGTACTGGCGCTCCCACTCCTCACGCTGCTTGTCGAAGCCTTCCTGCCACTCCTGGGTGTCCGGGTCGAAGCCTTCGGGGTAGATGTAGTTGCCCTCGGCGTCGTACTCGGCGGCCATGCCGTACTGGGTCGGGTCGAACTCGGTGTCCGGCGTGACACCCTCGTTCGCCTGCTTCAGCGACAGCGAGATGCGACGGCGCTCGAGGTCGATGTCGATGACCTTGACCATGACGTCGCCGTTGACCTGGACGACCTGCTCCGGGATCTCCACGTGGCGCTCGGCCAGCTCGGAGATGTGGACCAGACCCTCGATGCCCTCTTCGACGCGGACGAACGCACCGAACGGAACCAGCTTGGTGACCTTGCCCGGCACGATCTGGCCGATCGCGTGGGTGCGGGCGAACTGGCGCCACGGGTCTTCCTGCGTCGCCTTCAGCGACAGCGAGACGCGCTCGCGGTCCATGTCGACGTCCAGGACCTCGACCGTGACCTCCTGGCCGACCTCGACGACCTCGGACGGGTGGTCGATGTGCTTCCAGGACAGCTCGGAGACGTGCACCAAGCCGTCGACGCCACCCAGGTCCACGAAGGCACCGAAGTTGACGATGGACGACACGACGCCCTTGCGGACCTGGCCCTTGGCGAGCGCGTTGAGGAACTCGCTGCGCACCTCGGACTGGGTCTGCTCCAGGTAGGCGCGGCGGGACAGGACCACGTTGTTGCGGTTCTTGTCCAGCTCGATGATCTTCGCCTCGAGCTCGCGGCCGACGTACGGCTGCAGGTCGCGCACGCGGCGCATCTCGACCAGGGACGCGGGAAGGAAGCCGCGCAGGCCGATGTCCAGGATGAGGCCGCCCTTGACGACCTCGATGACGGTGCCCTTGACGGGCTCGTCCTTCTCCTTGAGCTCCTCGATCGTGCCCCAGGCGCGCTCGTACTGCGCGCGCTTCTTGGACAGGATCAGACGGCCTTCCTTGTCCTCCTTCTGGAGAACGAGGGCTTCGACCTCATCGCCGACGGTGACAACCTCAGCCGGGTCGACATCGTGCTTGATGGAGAGCTCACGCGAGGGGATGACACCCTCGGTCTTGTAGCCGATGTCGAGCAGGACCTCGTCGCGGTCGACCTTGACGATCGTGCCTTCGACGATGTCGCCATCGTTGAAGTACTTGATCGTCTTGTCGATCGCCGCGAGGAAGTCTTCCTCCGACCCGATGTCGTTGATGGCGACCTGCTGGGGCCCGGTGGGGGCGGTCGGGGCGGTGGCGGTGTCGGTGGTCATTAGGCGGGTTGCTCCGGTGGATGGGAATCGAGGGTTGGCAGTTGTCGGCGCGATGGGCTACTGCGACATGCGATGACCCTGCGAGCAAACGTCCACCAGTGAACGACCGCGGCATGACCCGCATAACGGTGCGCGACCCGAGCCCGACCAAGAAGCTGAGCGGAAGGCAGCGCGAACCCACTGCGCTAACACTTATCGTACGCGGCGGCCGCTAGGGGGCACAATCAGGGTCCCCCTCGATCGCTAAGGTCCTCGCGGAAGCAAACACGCACCGGACCGGAGACCACCATCATGCCACCGGAGGAGCCGCCCGCGCCGGGGCGCCACGACGCGGCCGAGCACCGGCTGGGCACCGCGGCCGTCGCCTACCGCGAGGTCGGGGGCGCCGAAGCCGCCGCCGCGAACCTCGCCTGGTGGGACGCCGACGCCGACGACTACCAGGCCGAGCACGGCGGGTTCCTCGGCGACGCCGACTTCGTCTGGTGCCCGGAGGGCGTGCGGGAGGCGGACGCGCGGCTGCTCGGCGACGTCCGCGGCAAGCGCGTGCTGGAGATCGGGTGCGGGCAGGCCGCCTGCGCGCGCTGGCTGACGGCGCAAGGCGCGCGGGCCGTCGCGACCGACCTCTCCGCCGGCATGCTGCGCCACGCCCGCGACGGCAACGCCCGCACCGGGCTCGACGTCCCGCTGGTGCAGGCCAACGCCGAGTACCTGCCGCTGGCGTCCGGCAGCTTCGACGCGGCCTGCTCGGCGTTCGGCGCGATCCCGTTCGTGGCCTCGGTGGACGCCGTCTTCGCCGAGGTGCACCGGGTGCTGCGGCCGGGCGCGCCGTGGGTGTTCTCGGTGACTCACCCGATGCGGTGGATCTTCCCGGACGACCCGGGCCCGCAGGGGCTCACCGTCACCCAGCCGTACTTCGACCGCACGCCGTACGTCGAGGTCGACGACGAGGGCACCGCCACCTACGTCGAGTACCACCACACCCTCGGCGACTACGTGCGAGCGCTGGCCGCGGCCGGGTTCACCCTGACCGACCTGGTCGAGCCCGAGTGGCCGGCGGGGCACACGCGGGTCTGGGGCCAGTGGAGCCCACTGCGCGGCCGGCTCTTCCCGGGCACCGCGATCTTCCGCACGCGCCGCTCGTGAACCCCCTCGAAGCCGAGCAGAACGCGCGGTTCGCCGCGCTCGACCCGCTCCTCCCGCCGATCGCGGCCCCGCCCGCGGCGAGCGAGCCGCTGGTGGTGGCGACCGGCGGGCTCCGCGCGGGCGCGCTGCTGACGCACGTCGTGCACGCGCCGGGATCGTGGCCTGCGCTCTGGGGCCCGCTGGAGATCTGGGACCTGACGGCGGTACCGGGTGACAGCGGTGCGGCGGGCCTGGCCGCGCTGCTCGGCGCGTGGCGCGACCGGCTGCGCGGGACGCGCCCGGAGCCGGACTCGGGCTGCTCGCTGGCCTGGCCGAGCCGCGACGCCGAGGCGTCCGCCGTCCTGCTGGCCCACGGCTTCGCGCCGATGACGCACCTGGCGGTGCGGAAACCCGGGCCGCCCGAAGTGGCCGGACCCGCGCGGGTGAGCGTGCGCCGCGCCGGCGAGGGCGACGTCGAAGCCCTCACCGACCTGCGGCTGGCGGAGTGGCGCTACACGTCGCTTGTCGGCACCGCGGAGCACCGGCCGGGCGCGCGGGCGCTGCTGCGCGCGGAGGTCGTCCGTTCGCTGCGGTTCAGCGGGCTGGTCTGGCTCGCCGAGGACGACGGCGTGCCGGTCGGCATGGCCGCGTGCGCGCTGGCTTCGCCCACTCCGGGCGACAGCATCCACGGGCGGCTGCGGCCCGGAAGCTGGGGCTACGTCGACACGCTGTCGGTCGCGCCCGAGGCGCGCGGCGGCGGCGTGGGCCGGGCGCTGATGGCGGTGGCCCATCGCGAGCTGCTGCGGCCGGACGCGCGCGGTACGTTCCTCTTCTACCACCCGGCGAACCCGCTCTCGCCGGTGTTCTGGCACCGGCAGGGCTATCGTCCACTGTGGACGATGTGGATCCGGCGACCCGCCTGGTCCTGACCGACGCACCAGGGGGCCCGATGGACATCGCCGAGCCGCTGCTCGCCGCCCACCGCGCGCGCTTCGCGGCGGTCGACGCGCTGCTGCCGCCCGCCGCGCCGCCGGCCGAGGGGCGGCGCCTGGACGCGGCGACCGCGGACGGCACCCGGGTCGCCGGCGTCCTCCAGCGGCACCGGCTGGACCACGCCGACGTCCCGATGCTGTGGTCGGCGGCCGACACGTGGCAGCTGTTCCCGTACTTCGGCGACACCGGCACCGAGGGCGTGAGCCTGCTGCTGCGCCGGCTGCGGGACGTGGTGGCGGAGGAGGCGGTCGGCGACGACTCCTCGTGCGTCGTCGTCTGGCCCAGCCGCGACGCCGAGGCGATCCGCGCGTTCCTCGACCACGGCCTGGTGCCGCTGGGCGCGCTGGGCGTGCGGACCGCGCCCCCGCCCGAGGTCCCGCCTTCGGTGGCCGTCCGCCGGGCCGGGCCGGACGACTTCCCCGCGGCGCTGGAGCTGGCGGCCGCGACGTTCGACTACACCGGCCTGGTCGCGGCGGCCCGCCGGGCGAACACGGCGGACCTGCTCGCCCCCGCGCTGCGGGACGCGCTGGCCGAGGACGAGCCGCCGGTGTGGCTGGTGGAAGCGGACGGCGAAATCCAGGCCGTCGCGCACTGCGCGTGGGTCGACGCGACCGACGGCAACGAAGCCGGCGAGCTGCTCGCGGCCGGGCGGTGGGGGTACGTGAACAACGTCGTGACCGCCCCGGGACGACGGGGCGGCGGGCTCGGGCGGGCGTTGATGGCCCGGGTGCACCAGGAGCTGCACCGCGGCGGGGCGACCCGGAGCTACCTCTACTACAACCCGACGAACCCGCTGTCGTCGGTGTTCTGGCACCGGCAGGGTTACCGTCCACTGTGGACGACCTGGGAGGTGCGCCCGGCCTCGGCGCTCCGGTGAGCGGGCTCTCACCCGCCCGGGGCCGCCGGGCGGCGCCGGGGTCGCCGGGCTGCAAGAGTCGTGCGTCACCCACGGGTGTGACGTGCGTCCGGTGATCTTGCCGCCCGCCCCGGCGGGGACTAGCTTTTGAACTGACCGGTCAGTTCAAAACGCTGGAGTCCCCCGTGCAGGTCCGAGCCGATCGCGTGTCCCTCGAAGGGCACCACGGCACCTTGTTACCGCCCACCTCGCTGACCGTCGGCGAGGGCGACCTGGCGATCGTGCACGGCGAGCCCGGCGTCGGCGTCACCGCGTTCGGCCTCGCGCTGGCCGGGCGGCTGAAGCCGACCACCGGCACCGTGCACGCCGAAGGCGCCGACGGCGGCCTGCCCGAGCTGGTCGCCGTCGTCGACGCCCCCGGCGTCAGCGAGCCCGACGAAGCCCTCGCCCTGCGCGTGGTCGCCGGCGAGGAACTCGCGCTGGCCCACCGCCCGGCCGGCAAGGAGGACGTCGCCGCCTGGCTCGCCGCGCACGACGCCGCGCCCTTCGCCGGCACGCGGTTCGAGAACCTCACCCCGGCCCTGCGCACCCGGCTGCTCACCGAGCTGGCCGCCGAGCGCAAGGGCGTGCGCGTGCTCGTCCTCGACACGCCCGACCGGCACACCAGCGACGTCGGCAGCTGGGCGGACCTCGCCCGCGAGCAGGCCGAGCGCGGGCTGGCCGTCGTCGTCCTGACCGCGACGACGCCGTTGTCCGCGCTGCCGTTCCCGCCCGCGCGCCTCGGCGCGGCCGAGCAGCCCGAGCCGCAGCACCACTCCCCCGAACCCACCCCCACCGAAGAGCTCCCCGCGAGCACTGACGAGGTCACCGAATGAACGCCTTCCGGATCGCGCGCAACGAGCTGCGCCGCCTCTCCACCGGCACGATGCCGAAGCTCGCGCTGGTCGCGCTCGTGCTGGTGCCTCTGCTCTACGCGTCCTTCTACCTCTACGCGAACTACGACCCCTACGGCCGCCTCGACAAGCTGCCCGCCGCCGTCTTCACCAGCGACACCGGCGCGAAGGACGCGGGCGGCCAGCAGCGCAACGTCGGCCGCGAGGTGACCGACGAGCTGGTCAAGTCCGGCACGTTCCAGTGGCACGAGGTGTCCGAGCAGGAGGCGCGCGACGGCGTCCGCGACGACAAGTACTCCTTCGCCATCGGCATCCCGAGCGGCTTCTCCGCCGCGCTGCTGTCGGTCGGCAACTTCCAGCCGCAGCAGGCGACGATCACGCTGACCACCAACGACGCCAACAACTACCTGTCGGGCACCATCGCCAAGCAGGTCGCCGAGCAGGTCCGCAAGACGATCGCGGAGAAGGTCGGCAGCGAGGCCGCGGACCGGTTCCTGGTCGGCTTCTCGACGATCTACGCCAAGATCCAGGAGGCCTCGACCGGCGCGTCGCAGCTCGCCGACGGCGCCACGCAGCTGAAGACCGGCCAGCAGAAGCTCGCCGACGGCGCGGCCAAGCTCGCGGACGGCTCGTCGACGCTCGCGACCGGGCTAGGCACGCTCAAGAGCAGCACCGCTTCCCTGCCTTCGCAGACACAGCAGCTCGCCAGCGGCGCGTCGCAGGTGGCCGCCGGGGACCAGAAGGTCGCCGACGCGGCGTCGCTGGCCGCGACGGCGTCGTCCGACATCCAGGGCAAGCTCGACTCCTACCGCGCCCAGCTCCAGACCGACCTGCGCAACGCGGGCGTGCCGGAGAGCGAAGTCCAGGCGATCCTCGCGAAGGCCGACCAGCTGCGCTCGCCGGTCGACCAGGCGAACAGCAAGATCCAGCAGGCCGACGGCGACCTCGCGAAGCTGGCCGACGGCGCCCGGCAGGTGTCCGACGGCGCGGCCAAGCTCGCCGCCGCGTCGCCGCAGCTGACCAGCGGCATCGCGCAGGCGTCCGACGGCGCGAACCAGCTGCGTGACGGCGCTTCGCAGCTCAGCGACGGCGAAAAGACGGCCGTCACCGGCACGAACCAGCTGGCGGACGGCGCGGTGAAGCTGCGCGACGGGCTGGCCGCCGGGCTCCAGCAGATCCCGAACCCGGACGACCCGACCCGCAACGCGACGGCCAACACGATCGCCGACCCGGTGGCGGTGAACGCCAACGGCGAGGCGTCGGCGGGGACGTACGGCGCCGGCCTGGCACCGTTCTTCATCTCGCTGGCCACGTGGATCGGCGCGTTCGTGCTGTTCCTGCTGCTGCGGCCGCTCTCGACGCGGGCGCTGACCGCGGGCGCGGCGCCGTTCCGGGTCGCCGTCGGCGGCTGGCTGTCCTCGGCGCTGCTGGGCATCGCGCAGGTGATCGTCCTGTTCGGCGCGGTGACGTGGCTGGTCGGCATCCACATCGCGCACCCGCTGGGCGCGATCGGGTTCGCCGTGCTGGTGTCGCTGACGTTCACGTCGGTGGTGCACGCGCTCAACGCGTTCTTCGGCGCGGTCGGCAAGTTCCTCGGGCTGGTGCTGCTGGTGCTGCAGCTGGTCAGCGCGGGCGGCACGTTCCCGTGGCAGACGATCCCGGACGCGCTCTACCCGCTGCACGTGGTGCTGCCGATGGGCTACGCGATCGACGGCTTCCGCCACCTGTTCTACAGCGGGGCCACCGTGCAGATCCTCGGTGACATCGGGGTGCTGCTGGCGTACCTGGTGGGCGGGATCCTGGTGTCGACGCTGGCGGCGCGCAAACGTCGCGTTTGGACGGTGTCCGCGCTCAAGCCCGAGCTGAGCCTGTGAGCGGCGGGACGAAGCAGAAGCTCTTCGAGGCCACGTTGCGGCTCTCGAAGAGCCGGGGCCTGGTGGGGCTGACGGTCGACGACATCGCGGCCGAGGCCGGCGTCGCGAAGGGCACGGTCTACTACAACTTCGGCTCGAAGGACGGCCTGGTCGACGGGCTCCTGCGGTACGGGGTGGACATGCTCGCCGAGCGGCTTCGTCTGGCGGTGTCCGACGCGGACCCGCTGGACGTGATCGAAGCGCAGGTCGACACGACGCTGGAGTTCATCGCGGCCTACCCGGGGTTTTCGCAGATCCTGGTGAGCGAGCTGTGGCGGACGCCGGGACAGTGGCACGACACGCTTTCCCTGCTGCGCGAGGAGATCATCTCGATCGTGAAGCAGCAGCTGTCGCGGTTGGACTCGGCCGGGCGGCTGCCGGAGGGGGTCGAGATCCCGACGGCGGCGGCGGGCTTGTTCGGGACGATGCTCGTGGTGGCACTGGACTGGCAGGTGTTCGGGCCGCAGCGGACGCGGGCGGAGGTGCGGGACGCGGTGATGGTGCTGATCCGCGGCCTCGGCCGGCGTTAGCCGCGGTCTTCGAGGCGGGCCCGGACCGCCGCCGCGTACGTGTCGACCGCCGTGGCCGCCGCGGTCAGCTCGCAGGGGCCGTCGATCAGCAGCCTCTTCGCCGGGACGTACGCCTGCTCCAGCTCCGGGTCGCCGTCCAAGCCGTGCTCGCGGGCCAGCTCGTTGTCCGCCGCCAACCTTGCCCGCAGCTCCTCGCGACGAGCTACCAGCCCGTCGAGGACCGCTCGCTGGCGGCGGCCGTCCTCGACCGCCGGGGCGACCGCGTGCTCGTGGCCGTCGATGTGCTTCTCGACCCACTCCGCGTCGCCGTCCACCTCGGCCGATCGCAGCTGCTTCAACGCTCCGCGCAGCCGCTGCGCGCGGGCCGGCAGCATCGCGACGCCGGTGAACCGCGTCGCCACCCTCAGCTGGTACGCCTCGATCTCCGCGAGCTCCTCCACCGACTGCGTGAGCACGTCGAGCCGGCCCGCCAGGTCGTCCGGCGCCGGCCGGGCGCCGAGCGTGCCCGCGCGGATCGCCGCCACCCCGGGCGAGGACTCCTCCCGGAAGCCGAGCAGCAGGCGGATGCCGAGCTCGGCCGCGCGGCCGGCGAGCGGTGCCAGCACCTCGCCGACCAGCCGGTCGGGTTCGGCGGAGTCGTCGATCGCGTCCACGACGAGCGTGCGGCCCGCGACCCCGGTCGTGAGCCGGTCGGCGATGCGGTGGCGGACGGCGTCGGCCGTGCGGCCGGTCGCGTCCACGGCGAGGTCGACGCTGCCCGCCGGCGGCATCTGCCCGAGCGCCGGCGGCAGGCCGGCCACGCCGAGCGAGCGTTCGCGGTCGGCGAGGACGATCCCGAACCGCAGCGCGGCGGCGACGGGCGAGCCGGCCTCGCCGGTGTCGACGACCCAGACCGTGCCGGGCTCGGCCTTGGCGAACCAGTCCACGACGCTCTGCACGAACGAGACGTCGACGGCTTCGCCGACCGGGCGCGAAAAACTGGCGTCGACGGCCGGGCTGCCCGACGTCCAGATGCTCAGCTGCGGCAGGTGCCCGAGCATGGTCTCGACCGGGATCATCCACGTGCCGGTGTCCTTGCCGACGACGACGCCGACGACGTGCCCGGTCGCTTCGTCGATCACCGCCGTGCCGCCGAAGCCGGGGCCGAGCGGCTCGGCTTCGGCCGTGCGGAACAGCCGGACCCACTCGCCGCCGGGACCGCCCGGGTGCTCGGGGCCGCCGAGGCGGGCGTGCGTCCAGCGGCCGACCGAACCCGGCGGGAAACCGAAGGCGCGCACGAGCTGGTGCTCGCCGAGCGGCATGCGGTGCAGCGGCGCGCGGAAGACGCGGGACTCGGGGCGGTCGAGGCGCAGCACGGCGAGATCGCCGCGGCCGCCGCCGTCGGAGGGCACCCAGCAGCCTTCGACGACGGTCGCCGAGCCGGGCATCGCCTCGGCCAGGCCGACGAAGTCGACGCTCAGCGCGGACCGCGGTCCCCCGGCGGTTTCGACGACGTGCGCGCTCGTGAGGACGTGGTACTCGTCCAGCACCGTGCCCGCACCGCACACCCGGCCGAGTTCGTCGTGCAGCCGGACCCGCCAGCGTCGTCGCTCACGCTCGAACCCCATTCGGCGGACCCTACGCCGTGATCGCTCCCGGGTGGGCGCCGACCTCCCTACCCAGCGGTAATGGCTCACCCGAACGGAGTCCTCCGTTGGTAGGAACGCCGAACGGTGTTGTGTGCCGGTGAGTATTTTCGTCAGAGCCGTCGGAAAAACCCTGTGCTGCTAGACACGGCCGAACACCCAGCTGCCGGCCGCCGCGGGGTCGTCGCCGGCCCAGAACTCGTACCAGTGACCGGTGAACTCGTCGTGGGACAAGCGACCGTCGCCGTCGGTGTCCAACAACGCGAACACCTCGTCCGTCGGGACGCCGGTGCCGCTCCACGCCTCGATCATGCGCCGGTACTCGGCCGCCGAGATCGTGCCGTCACCGTTTTCGTCCACCGCCTCGAACATCGCCGCCGCCGTGCCGGTGACCGCACCCGGCATCTTCGGCAGTTCGTCGACGACGGCGAGGACCTCGTCGAGGGTGACCTTGCCGTCACGGTCGCGATCGGACGCGTCGCGCAGCGTCGCCCACCAGCCCATCATGATCGCGGCGAGCTTCTCGCCCTCGGGCGTGCCGACGTCGGTGCCGCGCACGGCGAGCCATCTCGCCGTGAGCGCGCGGAAGTCGGACTCGGTCAGGTAGCCGTCGGCGTCGGCGTCCATCGCGCCGAACACGCCGGAGATCTTGCGTCGCTGGAAGTCACTGGCCATGCACGCCAGCTTCGTCTCGGCGACCGGCAACCGACGACGGCCGCCCGAGTACACCAGCGCCACGACCCGGTGATTCGGGTCGTGGCGCAGCGTGACTTCAGTGGGCGGCTTCGTTCCAGGACCGCCCGTAGCCGACCGAGACCTCCAGCGGCACCGCCAGGTCGTAGGCCGACCCCATGCCGTCGCGCACCAGCTTCTCCAGCTGCTCGCGCTCGCCGTCGGCGACCTCGAGCACGAGCTCGTCGTGCACCTGCAGCAGGATCCGGCTCTTCAGCTTCGCCGCGACGAGCGCATTGTGGACGTTGAGCATCGCGACCTTGATGATGTCGGCCGCGCTGCCCTGGATCGGGGCGTTCAGCGCCATCCGCTCGGCCATCTCGCGGCGCTGGCGGTTGTCGCTGTTGAGGTCCGGCAGGTAGCGGCGCCGGCCGAAGATCGTCTCCGTGTAGCCGCTCTTCGCCGCTTCGCCGACCACCGAGTGGAGGTAGTCGCGCACGCCGCCGAAGCGGGCGAAGTACGCCTCCATCTGGGACTTGGCGTCTTCGGTGGAAATCCGCAGCTGCTGCGAAAGCCCGTACGCCGACAACCCGTACGCGAGCCCGTACGACATCGCCTTGACGCGGTAGCGCAGCTCCGGCGTGATCTCCTCCGGCGGCAGCGAGAACGCCCGCGACGCGACGAACGTGTGCAGGTCCTCGCCGGAGTGGAACGCCTCGATGAGGCCCTCGTCCTTCGACAGGTGCGCCATGATCCGCATTTCGATCTGGCTGTAGTCCGCGGTCATCAGCTCGGAGTAGCCCTCGCCGACGACGAACGCGTCGCGGATGCGGCGGCCTTCTTCGGTGCGGACCGGGATGTTCTGCAGGTTCGGCTCGGTCGACGACAGACGCCCGGTGGCCGCGATGGTCTGCAGCAGCGTCGTGTGGATCCGGCCGTCGTCGGCGACGGACTTGATCAGGCCCTCGACCGTGGTGCGCAGCTTCGTCGCGTCTCGGTGCTCCAGCATGTGCTGCAGGAACGGGTGCTCGGTCTTCTCGAACAGGCCCTGCAGCGCCTCGGCGTCGGTGGTGTAGCCGGTCTTGGTGCGCTTGGTCTTCGGCATGCCGAGCTCGTCGAACAGCACGACCTGCAGCTGCTTCGGCGAGCCGAGGTTGATCTGCTTGCCGATCACCTCGTACGCCGCTTCGGCGGCCTGCGTGACGCGCGAGAGGTAGTGCGCTTCGAGCGACGTCAGCTGCTCGAGGTCGACGGCCACCCCGGCGATCTCCAGCTCGGTGATGACCTCCAGCAGCGGCAGCTCCAGCTCGGCGAGCAGCCGCGCGCCGCCGATCTGCTCGAGCTCCTTGTCGAGCGCGCCGGCCAGCTCGAAGATCGCGCGGGCCTTGACCAGCTCCTCGTCGATCTCCTTCTGCTCCAGGCCTTCCGCGCCGCCGTCGAGCAGGGACAGCTGACCGTCGCCGCCGTCGGTCTCCGAGCGCAGCTCGCGGTGCAGGTAGCGCAGCGCGAGGTCGTCCAGCTCGAACGTGCGCTGCCCGGGCCGCACGAGGTACGCGGCGAGCGCGGTGTCCATGGCGAGCCCGGCGAGCGCCCAGCCGCGGGCGCGGATCGCGTGCAGCGCCACCTTGAGGTCGTGGCCGATCTTGCGGATCTTCGGGTCGGCGAACCACGCGGCGAGCGCGGCGTCGTCGGCCTGGTCCATCGCCGTCACGTCGACGTACGCGCCTTCGCCGTCGGCCGAGGCGAACGCGACCGCGCGCAGGTCGGACCGGACCGACGTGCCGACCGTGCGGAAGCTCAGCGCGACCGGCTCGCCCTCCCCCGCGTGTGCCTCGAGCCACGCCCCGAGCGCGCCGGGCGCGAGCGCGGACCCCGAGACCTCGAAGCCTTCGTCGGCCTCCGGCTCGGCGCTCTGCAGCGTCGCGAACAACCGGTCCCGCAGCACGCGGAACTCCAGCTCGTCGAACAGCGCGTGCACCGCTTCGCGGTCCCACGGGCGCAGCTCCAGCCCGGACGGCGCGATCTCCAGCTCGACGTCGCGGATCAGCTCGGTCAGCTGGCGGTTGAGCTGGACCGACGACAGGTGCGCGCGCAGCGCGTCGCCGACCTTGCCCTTGACCTCGTCGACGCGGTCGATGAGGTCGTCGAGCGAGCCGAACTGCTTGATCCACTTGGCCGCGGTCTTCTCGCCGACGCCGGGGATGCTCGGCAGGTTGTCCGAGGGGTCGCCGCGCAGCGCGGCGAAGTCCGGGTACTGCCGCGGGGTGAGCCCGTACTTCTCCTCGACGGCGTCCGGGGTGAACCGGGTCATCTCCGAGACGCCGCGCTTGGGGTACAGCACGGTGACGTGCTCGTTGACCAGCTGCAGCGCGTCGCGGTCGCCGGTGCAGATGAGGACGTCGAAGCCGTCGGCCGTCGCCTGCGTCGTGAGCGTGGCGATGATGTCGTCGGCCTCGAAGTTCTCCTTGACCAGCGACGGGATCCCGAGCACCTCGAGGACCTCCTTGACCAGGTCCACCTGGCCGCGGAACTCGTCCGGCGTCGTGCTGCGGTTCGCCTTGTACTCCGCGTACGTCTCCGAGCGGAACGTCTTGCGCGAGAGGTCGAACGCCACCGCCAGGTGGGTCGGCGCTTCGTCGCGCAGCAGGTTGATGAGCATCGAGGTGAAGCCGAAGACCGCGTTCGTGACCTGGCCGGTCTTCGTCTTGAAGTTCTCCGCGGGCAGGGCGAAGAAAGCGCGGTAGGCCATCGAATGGCCGTCGATCAGCAGCAGCTTCGGCCGCTCTGCGACAGAGGTGGTTCCTGTGGCGTTGGCAACGGTCGTCTTCTCACTCGGGCTCACGGGGCCGAGTCTAGGCTGAGGGTCCGACACTCTTACGTGTCGCATAGGAACAGGAGCTTTGCGTGACGGACAGCGCCGCCCCCATCGACGTGGAGCGGCTGTCGGGTATCGACCCGGCGGCGGCGGACCAGCAGCTGAACGACAAGGTCGGCATGAAGCTGCTGGAGGCGACGGCCGAACGCGTCGTCGGCACGATCCCGGTCGAAGGCAACCTCCAGCCGTACGGCCTGCTGCACGGCGGCGCCAACGCCGTGCTCGCCGAAGCGCTGGGCTCGACGGTCGCCGCGCTGAACGCCGGCCCGGGCCGCGCCGCGATGGGGCTGGAGCTGTCCTGCACGCACCACCGGGCCGTCCGCGCGGGCACGGTCACCGGCGTCGCGACGCCGCTGCACGTCGGCCGCGGCACCATCACCGCGGAGATCGTGCTGACCGACGACGAGGGCCGGCGGACCTGCACCGCCCGGCTCACCTGCGTCGTCCGGGACCGCCCGCCGGGCGCCTGAGGGCGTGGACCTCGACCTCGCCCAGGTCCGGGCGTTCGTCGTGACCGCGGAACACCGTCACTTCGGGCGGGCGGCCCAGGCGCTGTTCCTCACGCAGCAGGCGCTGTCGAAGCGGATCCGGAAGCTCGAGGACGCGCTCGCCACGCCGTTGTTCCTGCGCACCAACCGGTCGGTCGAGCTCACCGCCGACGGCGAGCGCTTCCTGCCGCACGCGCGTGAGCTGGTGCGGGTGGCCGACGCGGCGGTGGCCGCGATGGGCGCCGACGACCGCCCGCTGCGCCTCGACGTCGTCGACTACCGGCTCTCCCCCATCTTCCTGCTCCGCCGGCTCGCCGAGCGGGAGCCGGCGCTGCGGATCGACCGGGTCGCCGGCGGCGGGTTCGCCGGCGCCGTCGAGCCGCTGCTGTCCGGTGAGCTCGACCTCGCCATCGGCCGGGTCAGCGGCATCGGCCGGCCGCTGCCCGACGGGCTGGAACACCGGGTCGTCCGGCTCGAACCGCTGGTCGCGCTGCTCGCCCCGGAGCACCCGCTGGCCCAGCAGGACGTCCTGCGGCTCGACGACC
This sequence comes from Amycolatopsis sp. NPDC101161, assembly GCF_044768185.1. Taxonomy (NCBI): domain Bacteria; kingdom Bacillati; phylum Actinomycetota; class Actinomycetes; order Pseudonocardiales; family Pseudonocardiaceae; genus Amycolatopsis; species Amycolatopsis sp. NPDC101161. The sequence goes on along the minus strand of NZ_JBIWPI010000006.1, from coordinate 875,494 downwards.
TGCGCGCCGACGGGATCTGGCTGCCCGGCCTGCGCGGCCCGGCGGAATGGCTGTCCTACCTGCGGGAGCTGTGCGAGCGGTTCGGCGTGCCGATCGACGACTCCGGCGTCAGCTTCGACCTGCGGCACACCCTGGAGCAGACGCGCTACGGCAAGCGGCGCGTCACCCTCGCCGGGGCGGACATGGAGCTCGCGCCGGACCTGAACCTCACGGTGCTGCCGTTCGAGCCGTCGCCGCTGTTCCCGTGGTCGCTGGTCTGGCGGCGCGGCAAGGCGAGCCCGGCGCTGCGGCGGCTGCTGGCGCTGGCCGGGCGCACCAGCCGTGAAGAGGACTGGTGCGCCTACGACCCCGGGCACGCCTGGCTGCCGGAGGACGACGTCAAGCTCGCAGCCGCCGCGCGAACCACGCGGTGAAGGCCGCGTCGACCGCCTTCGCTTCCGGGGTCCCCGGCGGGAACTCGTGCGCCATCCCGTCGACGGTCACCAGTTCGGTCCCCAGCTTCTCGCGCAGCGCTTCGGCCGGCTCGCGCACGGCGACGTCGTCGTCGGCCCCGGCGACCAGGAGCAGCGGTGCCGTCAGCTCGCCGGCGCGGCGCACGAAGTCGTAGTGGTCGGCGACGGCCCGGGACTTCGGCGTCCAGGGGTAGGTGATGTCGAAGAGCCGCTCGTTGCGGCCGATCACCGGCGCCAGCCGGGCGACCGGGCTGACCACCGCGGCGGCTTCGACGTCGGCGCGGGCGAGCAGTTCCAGCGCCACCAGCGAACCCGCCGAGCCACCGAACACGCCGAGCGGGCCGGTCGCGCCCGGCAGCCGGTCGCGCAGTTCGGCCAGCGCGGCGGGGAACTCCGCGACCGCCTGCTCGGTGACCGGCGCGAAGACGTTGAGCACCGCGTCCTCACTCGCCAGCCGGAACAGCTCCGCCGGACCGCCCTCGGGCAGCCGGGCCCCGGTGAGCGGCAGGCCGAAGTAGACCCGCCACGCCTGCAGCCCGGTCATCGGCACCGCTTCGGCGAAGGCCCGCTCGTTCGACGGCTCCTCCATCAGGTGCCAGCCCGCCAGCAGCGCCGCCGGCGCGGCCGGGTCCGCCGGTGCCAGCGCCACGAACGGCACGCCCGCCGCGACGCCCTCGATCGCTTCCCGCATCCTTCTCTCCCTGTCTCTCGGCTGCTTCCAGCGAACAGCCGGGGCGGGGTGCGGGTCCAACAGCCGTTCCGGCGGCCACGACAACCGTTGGTTGTGACGGCCGGTCGGGCCGGGCGGCCTTTCGGGCAGACCCGGACGGGGGGGCTGGTCCGATCGGCGGCGCGAACCGGACGTAAGGTGCATCCCTACGGCGGTGCCCGCTCCCGGCGACCCCCGCCAGGGTGAACAGCGGATCGGCGGGAAACCGGCCACGCACCGCCCGCCGAAATGGACGATGACATACCGCCGAAACACGGCTGTCACCCATTCGCATAACGAGCCCCGATACTTAGTATCGCTACGTGACCAGCGGCGGGCTGTAACGAAACGTCGTTCGGCTTTTCGTGCAATTCGTGTCGGTTGCGATCGTCACGATGTGGACACAGAGTAGTGAGGCCGCCTGTGCACATGACGGGCGAGAGGGATATCTTCCTGCCCTAACCTAGCCCCTGTGTCGGGGGCAACGCCTACCGGCGGCTGGTTGGTCATGGGAGGTAGTCGGTGTCAGGAGTGCGTTTTGGACGGGTTCTCGCCCTCGCAGCGGCGACGTCGCTGGCGCTGGCGGGCTGTGCCGGCGGCAGCAGCTCGTCGGGCAGCGGTGACAGCAGCACGCTGAAGATCGGGTTCATGGGCGACCTGACCGGGGAGAACTCCGGGATCGTGATCCCGCCCAACAACGGGGCGAAGCTCGCCATCGACGAGTACAACGCCACGAACCCCAAGGTGAAGCTCGAGCTGAAGAACTACGACAGCCAGGGCAAGCCGGAGCAGGCCACCTCACTGGTGCAGACCGCGATCGGCACGGACAAGATCACGGCCCTGATCGGCCCGGCGTTCTCCGGTGAGTCGAAGGCCGTCGGCGGTGTCCTCGAGCAGGGCAAGGTCCCGAGCGTGTCGCCGTCGGCGACCAACCCGGGTCTCGCCGCGAACGGCTGGAAGTACTGGCACCGCGTCGTCGCGAACGACAACGACCAGGGCCCGGCCATCGCGAACTTCCTCATCACGGCGAAGTCGCCGAAGAACGCGTACGTCATCTCGGACGACCAGGAGTACAGCGTCGGCCTGGCGGACGCCTTCGAGAAGACCTTCAAGGAGAAGGGCATCACGACCGAGCGCGACAAGTTCGCCAAGGACGCGTCGGACTACTCCTCGACCGTCTCGAAGGTCAAGGCCGCCAACCCGGACGTCATCACCTTCGGTGGCTACTACGCCCAGGCCGGCCGGCTGCTCAAGCAGCTCCGCGACGGTGGCGTGAAGGCCATCTTCGCCACCGGTGACGGCTCGCTCGACCCGCAGCTGGTCTCCGGTGCGGGTGCCGCGGCCGCCGAGAAGGCCGTGGTCGGCTGCCCGTGCAACATCCCGGACCCGGGTGCCCCCGGCAACGACTTCGCCGCGAAGTACAAGGCCAAGTTCAACGTCGACCCGGCGATCTACGCCACCGAGGGCTACGACGCCGCGACCGCCATCATCAACGCGGTCAAGGCCGGCAACACCACCGGTGAGAAGATCAACGACTTCCTGAAGACGGAAGACTTCAAGGGCGCGTCGAAGCAGATCAAGTTCAAGGACAACGGCGAGCCGCAGACCAACGCGATCTACGTCTACCAGGTCGTCGGCGGGGTCATCAAGAACCTCGGCGCGTCGACCGAGGCCAAGATCAACGGCTGACGGATTAGCGGAACACCTCACGGGAGCGGGGGCGCTGTGGACGGCCACAGCACCCCCGCTCCCCGCCAATGTGGCGACCATCCTCGCCCCGTCAGGTAAGGCAACTACGTCATGTTCCAAGATCTGCAGAGCCAGTTTCTGGGCAGCACCATCGGCGGCCTGGTAGCCGGCTCCATCTACGCCCTCATCGCCCTGGGCTACACGATGGTCTACGGCGTGCTGCGGCTGATCAACTTCGCCCACTCCGAAATCTTCATGATCGGGACGATGACGTCCCTGTTCATCCTCATCACCATCGCGCCCTCGGCGCCGTTCACGGTCTTTTCGATGATCGGGATCCTGCTGCTGCTGATCGTGGTTTCGGCCTTGGTCTCCGGCGGGTCCGCGATCGTCCTGGAGCAGGTCGCCTACCGGCCGCTGCGGAAGAAGGGCGCGACCCGGCTCGCCGCCCTCATCTCGGCCATCGGCGCGTCGCTGTTCCTGCAGGAGCTGTTCGCGCTCATCGTCATCCCGGACGTCTTCGGCAAGTCGGGCCGCGTGCAGCAGTCCGCGCCCCGCTTCGTGCCGCACGAGGAGCTGTTCCGGATCGGCAACGGCGTCGTGCGCACCGACCACGTCTTCGTGATCGTCGGCGCGGTCATCGTGATGGTCATCCTCGACCAGCTGGTGCGCCGGACCCGGATCGGCCGCGGTATCCGCGCGACCGCCCAGGACCCCGAGGCCGCCGTGCTGATGGGCGTGAGCATCGACCGCATCGTCCGCATCACGTTCCTGCTCGGCGGGGCCATGGCGGGTGTCGCGGCCGCGCTGTTCGTCATGGAATACGAGAACACCGATTACCGCATCGGATTCCTGCTCGGCATCAAGGCGTTCACCGCCGCGGTGCTCGGCGGTATCGGCAACCTGCGGGGCGCCCTGCTCGGCGGAATCGTGCTGGGTCTCGTCGAGAACTGGAGCTCCATCTTCCTCGGCTCGGCCTGGAAGGACGTCACGGCTTTCGTGATCCTGGTGCTCGTGCTCATGTTCCGGCCCACCGGCATTCTCGGTGAATCGCTGCAGCGGGCACGCGTATGAAAGGCGACGAAGTGGCACCCGAAAACGAATCCCCGGCCCGCCGGGGCTTCCACCCCGTCGACGGCATGCGGGACTGGTGGGCCGGCGCTCCGCAGTGGCAGCGCTACGGCGTCTACATCCTGCTGATCGTCTTCGCGTTGATCCTGCCCGCTCCGTGGATCGGCGCGTTCATGTCGCCGGACTCGGACTGGACGACGGTCCTGATCTTCCCGATCGGGACGTACATCCTGCTGGCCGTCGGCCTCAACATCGTGGTCGGCCACGCCGGCATGCTGGACCTCGGGTACGTGGCGTTCTTCGCGATCGGCGCCTACACCTGGGCCGCGATCGGCACGAAGTACGGCTGGTCGTTCTGGCCGACGGTGGTGCTCGGCATCTTCCTGGCCTCGGTGTCGGGCGTCATCCTGGGCGCACCGACACTACGGCTACGCGGTGACTACCTCGCCATCGTGACCCTGGGCTTCGGGGAGATCGTCCGGATCACCGCGAACAACACCGACGCCATCGGCGGCGCGCGCGGCATCACCAACGTCCCGCACCCGGAGCCGATCTTCGGGGTCGAGTTCTTCCTCGACCCGGCGCCGTACTACTACCTGATGCTGTTCGCGATCGTGCTCGTCGTCGTCTTTTCGATCCGGCTCAACAAGAGCCGCGTCGGACGGGCGTGGGCGGCGATCCGCGAGGACGAGGACGCGGCCGAGCTGATGGGCGTGCCGACGTTCAAGTTCAAGCTGCTCGCGTTCGCGATCGGCGCCATGATCGGTGGCTTCGCCGGCACGATCTACGCCAGCAAGGCCGTGTTCGTCGAGCCGAACAACTTCCCGTTCATCCTGTCCGCGACCATCCTGGCCGCGGTCGTGCTGGGCGGGGCCGGCAACCTGCCGGGCGTCATCCTCGGCGCGTTCGTCGTCGCGTGGCTGCCGGAGCGCTTCCGGAACTTCGCCGACTACCGCATCTTCGTCTTCGGCGCGGTCCTCGTGCTGATGATGGCGCTACGGCCGGAGGGCCTGCTGCCGTCCCGGCAGCGCAAGGCCGAACTACGGGAAGGAACCGGCGGCATGGGTGCCATGGGCGCCGAGGTGGCCGGGCCGGACTCCGACGCGTCGGCGGAGGTCGCCAAGTGAACACCTTGCTCGAGTTCGACAACGTGACGATGCGCTTCGGCGGCGTGACCGCCCTGCGCGAGGTCAACATCAGCATCAACGAGGGTGAGATCTTCGCCCTCATCGGCCCGAACGGCGCCGGCAAGACCACGGTGTTCAACGTGATCACCGGCGTCTACCAGCCGACCGAGGGCGAGGTCCGCTTCGACGGCGACCGCATCGACGGGATGAAGCGGTTCCGCGTCACCAAGCGCGGCGTCGCCCGGACGTTCCAGAACATCCGGCTGTTCCACAACATGACGGCGCTGGAGAACGTCATGGTGGGCGCGGACGCGCACCACAAGACGGGCGCGATCGGCGCGACGCTCGGCCTGCCGTGGCACCGCAAGGAGGAGAAGCGGGGCCGCGAGGTCGCCCGGGAGCTGCTCGACTTCGTCGGCATCGGCCGGGTGGAGCACAGCATCGCGAAGAACCTCTCCTACGGCGACCAGCGCCGGCTGGAGATCGCGCGGGCGCTGGCCACGGACCCGAAGCTGCTGCTGCTGGACGAGCCGGCCGCCGGTATGAACCCGGCGGAGAAGAACGCCCTGCAGGCGCTGATCCGCAAGATCCGGGACGACGGCCGCACGGTGCTGCTGATCGAGCACGACATGGGCCTGGTCATGCACATCAGCGACCGGCTGGCGGTGCTCGACTTCGGGCAGAAGATCGCAGAAGGGCTGCCGCAAGAGGTGCAGAACAACCAGAAGGTGATCGAGGCGTACCTGGGGGTGTCCGAAGATGCTTCTTGAGGTCGAGGACATCAACGTCCACTACGGCAAGATCGCGGCCCTCAAGGGCATGAGCATCCAGGTCGACGAGGGTGAGATCGTCTCCCTCATCGGCGCCAACGGCGCCGGCAAGACCACGACGCTCAAGACGATCTCGGGGCTGCGTCCGCTCACCAGCGGCCGGATCACGTTCAACGGCCAGGACATCTCGAAGACCCCGGGGCACAAGCGCGTGCTGCTCGGGATCGGCCAGTCGCCGGAAGGCCGGGGCGTGTTCCCCGGCATGACGGTGCAGGAGAACCTCCTGATGGGTGCCTACACCCGCAAGGACGAGCTCCAGGCCGACCTCGAGGAGGTCTACGAGCTGTTCCCCCGGCTCGCGGAGCGCAAGACCCAGTTCGGCGGCACCATGTCCGGCGGCGAGCAGCAGATGATCGCCATCGGCCGCGCGCTGATGACCAAGCCGAAGGTCCTGCTGCTCGACGAGCCGTCGATGGGCCTGGCGCCGATGCTGATCGCGCAGATCTTCGACATCATCCGCGAGATCAACAAGCGCGGCACGACGGTGCTGCTGGTGGAGCAGAACGCCCAGCAGGCGCTGAAGCTGTCGGACCGGGCGTACGTGCTCGAAACGGGCCGCGTGGTGCAGAGCGCCCGCGGAGCCGACCTGCTCAACGACCCGAAGGTCCGAGCCGCCTACCTCGGTGGCGATCTCGGCGTCTGAGCGTCTGTTTGCGGAAAGGGCCCGGTCTTTCGACCGGGCCCTTTCTCATAGCTTGATGTCGGTGCCGGTGAGGTTCTTCATGTCGGTGATGGTCGGGCCGCCGAAGGCCCGGAGCGTGACCGGCTTCCGGTCCTTGGGGATGTCCCAGTAGAGGTCGAACTCGACGCGCACGCCGTGGCCGAGGTCGAACTGGGCGGGCTGGCGCTTGATCAGCATGGCCTGCTCGTCCGACGGGTGGGTCGCGCCCTGGTCGTCGACCAGGAGCTGGCGTTTCGTGTCGAAGAGGACGCTGGAGGTCCCGGTGTTGGTGACCACCAGCCGCAGGCGCACGTACTGGCCCTTGGGGAGCATCTCGGCGTGGCTCCCGGTGATGCTGGGCAGCCCGGCGGCGAGGCCGATCAAGTCGAACTCGGTGTCGCCGTTCTTGACGGGCGGCAGCTTCAGGGCGGTCTCGTCGGGCCGCACCTGCCGCGGCGGCAGCTCGTAGGTGGTGGTGGGCGCGGGCGTGCTCGGCTGGGCCGCTTCGCAGCCTGTCAGGAGCATGAGGGCGACGACGGCCGGCAGCAGTTTCACCCTGGTGATTCTGCCCGCCGGCCGTCGTGCCCGGCTAGCTCCCGATGCTTTCGACGACGGCCTCGGCGACGGCCTTCATCGTGGTCCGGCGGTCCATGGCGGTGCGCTGGATCCAGCGGAAGGCGTCGGGCTCGGTGAGGCCCTGCCGGCTCATGAGCAGGCCCTTGGCGCGGTCGATGACCTTGCGCGTCTCGAGCCGGTCGGTGAGCCCGGCGACCTCGGCCTCGAGAGCCTGCAGCTCGGAGAACCGGCTGACGGCGAGCTCGATGGCGGGCACGAGGTCCCGCTTGGCGAAGGGCTTGACGAGGTAGGCCATGGTCCCGGCGTCCCGGGCGCGTTCGACGAGGTCACGCTGGCTGAAGGCGGTGAGGATGACGACGGGGGCGATCCGGTCGCCGGTGATCTTGGCCGCGGCCTCGATCCCGTCCAGCTTGGGCATCTTGACGTCGAGGATCACGAGATCGGGCTTGAGGTCGGTGGCCAGCGAGATGGCCTGCTCGCCATCCCCCGCCTCCCCGACCACTTCGTAGCCCTCTTCACGCAGCATTTCGACGAGGTCCAGCCGGATGAGAGCCTCGTCCTCCGCGACGAGCACCCGACGCTGCGGCACGTTGGCCTCGGTAGCCTGATCGGTCACCGGGGTCCTCCTGAAGACTAGGCGGGACGGTGGGTCTCGCGGCTTCCCGCGAACCTGAAGCCTACCGGGAACGATCCAGAAGAAGAGATGGCGTTCACCACGAAGTGGCGGGCGCGACACCCCGGGGCCGGTCACGGACCGGGTTCGGTGATCCCGTAGGGTTACGCCGTCGAGCCCCCGTAGCCCAACTGGCAGAGGCAACGGATTCAAAACCCGTCCAGTGTGAGTTCGAATCTCACCGGGGGCACGGAGATTTCGCAGGTCAGCGTCATATTCCCCGCCGAAGCAGCGACTCGACAGACGCGTTTGCCCAGGTCAAGCCGTGTGAGTTCGAATCAGTCCCGAACCGTCTTAACGTCCTGGTGAACAACTTCAGGGTCGAGTTGGCGCTGTCGCCGCTGCAGCAGTCCGCGGCGGGTTGCGACAAATCTCTGCGGCCAAGCCGACCGGCGAGACGGTGACGACCGCCCCTAGGCCCAAGACCGGCCAGCCGCCTCCGTGACGCGCTGGACCGCTTCGGCCGCGCGGTCGATGCTCTAGTCCACACGGCGCCGGACAGTCCGGACCTCCCTGAACAACCGGGCGGCCACCCGCTCGAGCCGTTGCTGGTAAAAGGAACCCGAACGCCGGGCTCCAGCCCGAACGCAGCGACGAAATACAATCCCAGGTCCACCGGCAGCTGGTCGGCCAAGATCCTCAGGAGACCCGTCACCTTGTCCCGCGCGGACAGCCCCGGCGACCGCCATCAGCCGGAGCCGGCTGAGGTCCGCCGGCAGCGGGGCGCCCGCCCCTTCCTCCGCGCCGCGCAGCCGGCGCAGGATCCGGGCAGCCCAGAAGCCGGTGAGCGGCTGGGTCAAGACCGATTCGGCGGCAGCGGGATCGTGCGCGTGCGCGTCGGCCAGCAGCGTCCACGAGTCTTCGAGCGCCGGATCTTCGGGGACCCGGTCCAGGATCCCTCTCAGCATTGTCCGGTTCCGGCTTCGGCTGACGGCCGCGAGTTCGCCAGCCAGTAACGGTTCACAGGCGGCAAGCACGTCGAGACAGGGCTGGGGAAGGCATGGTTTCGAGCATGACCGGCCGGTCAGTTCGGTACGGGGCCTGGTTCTGCAGGACGGCCGAACGACCGCATTCGGTGCGTCCTGCCACCAGATCGAGTGAACGCAGCAGGGCAGGGTCGTCGCTGTACCGCAGTTTGGCCAGCGAGATCCGGCTCAAGTCGACCACGTTCGTGGCCGGTTCGCCCTGCTTAGGCATGGACCGGTCCTCCCGATAACGCACCGTTGTTCGTGGCGTACGAAGATCGCTCGGGCAAGTACCCGTATGCCCATCGCGCTTCTGCACGCGCAGAAGCGCGGGTTCGCCTCGCCGAGCAGGCCCACTACTTTGCCGGACCGCGCCGCCCGGAGCCGGTCTCGGCGATGCCGCCGGGGTGGGATCGGGCCTCATCGGTGATCATCGCCGATGACGTGGACGGCGGCCGCTTCGAAGCCGTGATCGTCTCGCCGGCACCGTAACGCGATGGACGACGGCCGCGATCCTTTGTCCATGAACAGCGGAGCAGAGGTTCCCGAGCAGGAGTGGCGGTCGTACGTCGACGACGAAGACGTCGACGAGTACCTGGCGCCAGACCCGTTTGCGCTTCCGCTTCCCACGCCCCCCGAGCAGGAAACAAAGTAGGGCGGTGCTGCCCACCGGCGCGGTCGGCGTCCTCTTCCTGTTCGCCGCGCTGTCGCCTGGCTTCCTCTACCACCGAGCCATCGCGCGGTACCGACCACGCGACTCCAGGAGTGCGGTCGTCGAGGTGGTCGAGTTCGCCACCGCGGGAGCGCTGACCTCGATCCTGGCTCTCGTCGCCGTCTTGGCTGTCGGCGAGATCATTCCCGGGTTGCTCACCCTGAACGACGTTGCCGGCAACCCGGCGGCGTTGCGGACGCGCGCGTGGAGCGTTGTCGGATCTTCAGCGCTGGTACTCGTGATCAGTTTCGGGCTGGCAGCGGCAGCAGGGCGGTTCTGGGCCGGCCGGTCGGCGGGTCAGCGGGGACAGCTCAGAGAAGGTTCGGCGTGGGCGGGCGTCCTCGCCCGCAAGCAGGACGGCAAGCCTGCCTACCTGTCGGTGGAACTCGACGACGGCCGGTTGCTGGAAGGCGTCTTCCGGTCGGTGTCGGTCGCCGAGGAACCCGCGCGGGACGCGTTGGCGCTGCGCAGGCCGATCCGCATCTGTCCGGCAGGCGGCAGCGAGCGGGTCGACGTGGACGAGGACTTCGTCCTGATCCCACGGTCGGCGATCAAAGCCGTGCACGGAACGTACCGGCTCACCAAACGGCCGGAGCCGGAGAAGGAGGGCTGACATGCCTTGGTGGGCTTGGCTGGCCGTGACCACGGCGGTGGTGGTGCCGGCCCGCGCGGTGTTCAACCGGTGGATGATGGCCGGGTTCGGGGTGAGGGCGAGTCCGGCCATGCTTCAGCGCGCGGACGCGTTCATGAAGCGGATGATCGAGGTCGACCAGCTGATCACCGCCGGTGAAGTCGGTCAGGCGATGCTTGTCCTCGACGAACTGACCCAACGCCCCGAACTGGCGGAGATGCCCGCACTCGCCGCCCAGATCCACCTCAACCGAGCGAGGGTCGCCAGCACCCTCATGCGTTACGACCCCGCGCTCACCTCCGGCACCGCGGCGGTGGCGTTCTACCGGCAGGCGTACCAGCGGTTCCGCAGCGCCTCCAACGCGTCGAACCTCGGCGAGGCGCTGCAGATCGTGGCCCAGATCCGCCTCCGCAAGGGCGACACGACCGGCGCGATCGCCGCGTTCGAGGAAATCCAGCGCGTGAGCCGCCGGGGTGCGTTCCGGCAGACCGTCGTGCGGACGGAGATCGAGCTGGCCCGCTTGTACGTCCAGATCGACGAGTTCGATAAGGCGTACGCGCACGCGGGCAAGGGGTTCGAACTGGCGCACAAGTGGGGCATGGCCGACCACGCCGTCGAGGCGATCGACTTCCAGGCCATCGCCCGGGGATCGGCCGGCGACTACGAGGGTTGCAAACGCCTCCTGGACACGGCCGCCACGCACCTGCGCGCTGACGCGCCCCTCGGGATCCGCGCGCACAACCTGTCGGTACGGGCCGGGATCGCGGCGGAGGAAGGCGATCTCCAGGCGCAGGTCGCGGCGGGTGGCGCGCTGCTCGGCATCGTCGCCGCCATCAAGACCGGCCGCGGGTGGCGACAGGACCAGGCCGAGACGATCCAGCAGTTCGCCGAGCTGGAGCGGCAAACCCTCGACGCCTCCTACGCCCTGGCCGAACAGGGTGATCCGCAAGCGGCGGCGGTGTTCCTCAGCACGCTGGGCTCACTCCGGGAAAGCGAGATCGCCAACGTGCTCCGTGCCGGAGTCATAACGTCCGACAACGGCACGGAGTCCGGACTCTCCACGGTCACGGCCGGCCTCTTCCGGCAGCTCGCCGAAGTCGAAGATCCCGACACCCCCATCTCGGGGTCGCCGGCACCGCTGTACGAACGGCTGGAGACAGCGGTATCAGCGCGGTTCCGGCAAGCGGTGCAGGGATCGAGAACCCTGCGTGAGCGGGTGACCCCGAGGTACCACTACGTGCAGACCCGGCTGATCGCGGACGACTCCGGTTCATTCACGTTGTACGGGAGCTGGGAGGGCCCGGATCGCGCGGCAGTGCTGTTCACCGAAACGTTGTCGCCCGACCAGATCGAGGCCCTGCACGCGGTCACCGGTGCCGCCGACCGCCGCCGGCCTCCGGCAGCAGGGCAGCAGCGATCCGAGGAGGCACGTGCATCCACCCGGGGCTGGGCAGCGTCCAAGCAGTATGCCGCCCTGACCGGCCAAGACAACCGATGGCGGTCGCTCACCTCGTCCTTGCTGCCGCCGGAACTGCTCGAATTCGTCCGTGACGTACCGTCCAACGCCGCCGACGACGCCGTACCGCTGATCGTTTTCTCCCCCGACAACGCCTTGTGGGGGCTGCCGTGGGCCGCGTTGACCATTGACGGTGACGGCGTGCTGCTGGGCGACCGGGCCGCGGTCGCGCTCCTGCCGTCGTCGTCCCTGCTGCGGGACGAGCCCACCGCGCGCAGGACCGGTTCCCGGACCCTCAGTTACCTCCACGGCGTCGACGGTGCGGGCCTGTCGTTGGAACGGACGTCGCTGACCGAGTCCTGGCCGGGGTCGGTCGACGAGGCCGGCGACGCCGCCGCTCTCGTGGACGCGCTGGCCGACATGCGCGCCTACTCGCTTCTCACGATGTCCGTGCACGGCGACAACCGGCCCGGCCTCGCTCACTCGCTCCTGCTCGACCCCGTCCGGAAGACGAAACTCTCGGCGGCTCGGATGATGTCGCTGAGCTTTCCCGAAACAGTCGTCGTCGGTGCCTGCTTCTCCGGGAGCATGGACAACCGGGTCGGGACGGAACCCCTCGGCATCCCCTCGGTCATGCTCTGCCGGGGCGCCGGCACTGTGATCGGCGGCCTCTTCCCCTTGCCGGACGGCCCCCGCACCGGACACGCCACGGCGACGATCCTCAGCCTCTTCTACACCCTGCACGCCCAAGGCGCCCGGCCTGCCTGGGCTCTTCGCCGAGCACAGCAACGGTGGCGCGCCGAGCACGATTCAGTGCCGTACACCTGGGCCGGGCTGACTGCCCTCACCAACTGCGACTTCCCCTGACCCGCACACCGTGACGGGACCGCTCGGACACAGATAAAGGAAGCAGCGCACCAGAACAGCCAGATGCGAGGTTGTGGACAGTGACACCGTTACCGATCATAGACGATTCTTTGATCATTGAGGTCGAGAATGCGATCCGACTAGCGTCCAAAAATCACATACTACCTTATTTCGGCAAGCTAGATTCAAGCGATATCAGGGAGAAGTCTCCTGGAGACATAGTCACGATCGCCGACGTAGAAACAGAAGCAGCCCTTGCTGAGAAGTTTGTTGAGCTGATCCCGAATTCGCAGATTGTTGGAGAGGAGGCCGACAGCTCTGGTGCCAGGCTCTCGCAACGCCTCACAACCAGCGAAACGCTTTGGATCATCGATCCGCTCGACGGGACGCAAAATTTTACTTCGGGGAGCCCCCGTTTCGCAACTCTGGTGACATTGGTGGTGGACGGGCAGCCCGCTTGCTCATGGACCTACACACCCATCTTGAAGACGATGGCGATCGCCATCGTCGGTCGCGGCGCATACGTCAATGGTAAGCGCGTGCAGGTTAACCCGCCCGTCCCCCGACTGGGTTTCATTGACATAGCAGCACCACAAATGCACTGGTGGCCTGATTCTTTCAGGGAGCTGGCAGAAAATCTGCGGACTGCGGGCGCCAACTTGTCACATTTTGACACCGCTGGCCTCAGCTACCTCGACGTCGTGCTCGGCCAACGCTGCGTCCTGCTGCTGACGTGGGAGTCGGTTTGGGACCACGCCGCCGGCTTGCTGCTCCTGCAGGAGGCAGGCGGGACCTCCACAACCTTCGACGGATCAGCGTTCGCCCTAGAAGGTGGAAACGCACTTCCGCTCATCGCCGCGCCGAGCCATGCTTGCGCTCAACTCGTGTACAACGCTCTTCTTGGCGCCCCGCCGGCTAGCTAAGGTTCCGCCCGGGGCCACGACTGTGATGACACGTGATCGGATGACCTTGACGTGCGAGGAGGCCTCCGGTTGCGGCATGGATGCGACCTCGACACCAGCCACCCGGAGATCCTCGTAGCCCACGCTTCGCATCTCGGCTGCAAACTCCGCATGGTCCGTCGTCTCCTTGATGAACACTGGCTTCTGGGACGGGCTGCCAGCCAGAACGCACGCCGTCGCGGGCAGAGCAACGGCTGATCAAGGTCCGCGTGACCGGCCCACATCGGTCAACCTGCCTGGCCTCAACCCCTCCACGGCATGGCAGATCCTGAAACACTACCGGCTGACCCACTCATCTACGTAGACCAGCCGTCCCGACGCCATCCATTTCAGGCTGCGACTTGTTTGATGCTTGCAAACTCCGGTGCAGCCGTGGTGATCTACAACCCGTTCCAGGTCGCCAAGTGATCGAGTTCGACACAGCTCGGCAGCCGTAGGCCAACACTGACAATCCAGCTGACGGATCACGTCGTTACCCGACACGCCGAGCGGTCCAGCACTCGTCCCGTATCATTCTGGTGCCTTCGAGCGATTAGGGCGGGGACACACGCCAGGAACGAGATCCGGAGCGAGCTCTCATGAAGATCAGCCTCATCGCCGACCAGGCGATCGGCGAGACCCAGCGACGCGATTTCGACGGACTCGGCTTCGATGCCTACGCGCGAATCCTCGCCGCAGCGGCGACCGATACCCGCGGGCCGTTCACGATGGGCGTCTTCGGGGAATGGGGAACCGGCAAGACGAGCCTCATGCGGCTGGTCGAACGACAGCTCGCCGAGGAAGAGAACGTAGTCACGGTGTGGTTCAACGCCTGGCGCTACGAGCAGGAGGAACACCCGATCGTTCCGCTCGTGGGCACGATCGTCCAGGCCCTCGAGAAGCACAAGAACTTCAAGCAGCGCTTCGGTGCCGCCGGACAGAAACTCATCCGGTCCCTCCGGGCCGTCGCCTACGGGTTTTCCGCGAAAGCCAAGGTTCAGGTCCCGGGATTCGCCGAGTTCGAAGCTTCGTTCGTGGCGAAGGACATGATCGAGCGGGATGCCAGCCTGACTCCGGACCCGTTGCTGGACCGCAGCCTGTACTTCGGGGCGTTCAGCAGCCTCGACGGCGTGGAGCTGGGTCGAGACGTTCGGGTCGTCGTCCTCATCGACGACCTCGACCGGTGCTTCCCGGACAAGGCCATCAGGCTGTTGGAGAGCATCAAGCTCGTCCTCGCGCAGCCGGGATTCATCTTCGTCCTCGGCGTGGCGCGCAAGGTGATCGAAGGCTACCTCCAGCACCGGTATGCGTCGGAGTACGGAATCGCGGACTTCAAGGGTGAGCTGTACCTGGACAAGATCGTCCAGCTGCCGTTCCACATCCCGCCGTCCACCGACCGCATGGACGAGTTCTGCCGCGGTCTCCTCGCCGACCAGCCGGGAGAACTAGTGGCCGAGCTCCAGCCCGTGCTGCCGGCGGTGGCCGATGCGCTGGGCGGGAACCCGCGGGCCGTGATCCGGTTCATCAACAACATCCTGATCGACTTCGCGATCGGCCGGGGCCTGGCCAACGGGCAGGCGGGCGGCATCCCGATTCGCTTCTTCGCCGTTTCGCGGTGCCTCGAACACCGCTGGCCGGAGGTCTTCGCCGCGTTGACCGCGTTCGACGAGCTCGCGGCGAACGTCGCGAGGTGGACACCCGACATGTACGCGGCCAAGGCAGATGGCTCAGGCGCGGAGGCACTGCTGGCCACCAAGCTCCTCTCGGAGCCCGAGCTGCGGCAGCTCCTCGCCAGCCCGCCGGCTCGAGACTGGCTGACCGATCACGCCTTGCGGCATGCAAGCGTCAGTTTCCTGATCGCCCGGCAGCGCTTCTCCCGGCTCGACACTTCCGAGGTGATCGTCCGCTATGACGCATACATCGCGTTCTCGGACGAGAACCGCCCGGAGGTCATCCAGATCGTCCAAGCCCTCTCCGATGCGGGGATTCGCGTGTTCTTCGACGGCCACACCGCACCCGGTGAACGGTGGCAAGAGATTCTCGACGACAAGCTCGACGCTTCCAACAGCCTGCTTTACTGCGTCGGCCGGACGACCAATCATATCGCAGGGCAGGCGGGTGAGCTCGCCGATTTCCTCCGGGAACGTCCGGAGATGGCGGTGATTCCCGTGCTCCTGCCCGGCGCGGACACGAAGGATCTGCCCGCGCTCGTCCGCGCCCGGCAGTGGCTGGACTTCCGGACGGGCGTGACCGCCGAAGGCATGGACACCCTGGTCTCCACGCTCCGCTCGAAATCCCGGCGTGCGTGACCGCGCTCCTCTTGCTGCGGCCGGCCACCGGCCGAAACATCCAGGCTCGACAGCGCGACTAGACGGCTGAACGCACTGAACCGATCGGCTCCGCCGGCCGTGTCAGAGGGAGGGGGCGGCTTGCCTTCGGACATGACGCAGAAGCTCGTCGCACGGTTGCAGGAGATCCTGACCTCACCGGGCAACGGTCGACAGCTGTGCATCCTACTGGGTGCGGGTGTCACGACACATTCGGTGCCGGAGGTGCCCGAACTGACGAGTCGAGCTCTGCAGTACCTGGATGAGAATGCCGGCGGTGATCTTGTGCGAAGCACCGGACCGGTCGTGTTGCCGACCACCGTGCAGTCCGACCGCATCAGCCGGTACTCCGAGGCGCTGGGGTTGCTCAGGCGCGAGCACGGAGCCCCCCGGTTGCGGGCGTTCCTGCAGCAGGCCGCGTTGGAACCCTACGACGGCGATCTGCCCAGCGATTTCCCCCAGCGCGCGCTGACCCAGGACGAGTTCCGCGCCGTCGAAGCCGACATGACCGGCTGGAACACCCCGTTCGGCCTCCGGTCGCTGGCATCCGTCATCCGCACCTTCGACACTCGGATCTGCCGGCACCTCCTGACCACCAACTTCGACGGTTTGCTCCAGCTTGCGCTCCGCGGCACGACACCCAACGTCGAAACCCTCGTCCCCGGGTACGACGCGGCACCGCAGGACGAACTCACACCCGGCACTCGTGCGGTAGTACACCTGCACGGTGACTGCCGGAGCAGCACTCTGCACTCACCGGCGGAATTCCGCGGTTCGCGGCCGAGACTGGAATCCTGGCTGCGCGACCACCTGCGCGACAAGGTGCTTTTGGTGGTCGGCTACAGCGGCTGGGACGACACGATCAGGCACGTGCTCCGCGTCGACTCAGACGATGCGATCTCGGCAGAACGCAATCCGGCGGCGGAGGTCCTTTGGGCGGTGTACGAAGACGAGCGTGAGCACGGCCATATCAACTCCACGCTCGCCGACTTCTTCCGGGCGAACCCGCAGCGGGTCGACCCGTACTACGGGATCGACGGTGACCGCCTCTTCCAGGAGCTGGAAGAGGCCGTGCGCCGTGATTCGACAACGCGGATCCGGACGACTGATTCCTCCTTCGACGAAGAAGTCCGGAAACTCAAGGAGTACAAGTTCGGTCATACCCCGGTCAACCAAGCGGTCCGGACCAGAATCGTCTTCTGGCCGCACCGCCTTCGAGAACCGCATCTCATCCATGCGGTGCACGCCCTGACCGCGATTCGCTTCGGCAAGATCGGCCTCCCGGTCGAACTGCACCTCGATGACATCGGGATACCGGAACAGCGTGCCGATTTTCTGGCAGCAGAGTTCGTCGAGGCAGTGCGCCAGTGGTTCGCGGCCTGCGGCGTCCCCGATATGCCCACGGTGCGTCGCTTCACCAAGACCCTTTCCTCAATGGACAGAACCGATTCGGCGGCTCGCCTGTGGGGGATCGCCAAGGCGTTCTACTCGAAAGAAAATACCGCGTTCGATGCGCTCGCGGCGGCAAAGGTCATCGAGACCGACGAAGATCTCGTAGCAGTCCCTCCGTCGGAGGCACAGCGCCTGCTACGACCCCTATACACCTGGCTTGCCCTCGAAGTGGCCTTGGAGCGACGTGGTCTCATGAAGCCGGCGAGCGGACGAGCTGTCACCTTGGGCGGCCGCGACGAACAGAAGATGTGGGATCTCTGGCGGAAGCGGAGCGAAGTTCCGCCAGTCGCCAGCGTGTATGTGCCTTATCTCGAAGCACCGGCCGAAGGGACGGACCTCTGGCGGTACGAGGAACTGCGCCGTGACACAGCGTATGGTCAGCACGACCTGGCCAGGTTCTTGCGCCGGATGCAGACCAGGTCGACGGCGGGGAGCCAGCTGCTCGAATGGGTGTACATCGTTGCGGTGAAACTGGCGTCGACCGTGTCGGTCGACGAGGTCGCCGTAACGGTGAACGGCCGGACCATCGATTCATGGGAAGGTATGCAGGCTGCCCTGCGGTCGGACCCGGCAGCTGCGACCGCGGCCATGGCCCGGGCCGTTGCGACATGGTTCCAAGCATCTCCGATCGGTCCGGCGTAGCATGCGTCAGTCCACTTGGGAGTTAAGAGAGCAGGCACGATGACTCTGGTCCTACCGGGCGGTCACCAGGTGACGCCGGATCCCCGCGGAGGCCTGCCTGCGGGCGACTTCAAGGTCGACAGCATCGACCTCTACCTGACCTCGGTGTGCAACCGGCGGTGCACGTACTGCTTCCTCTCGGACGAGTTCCTGGACAGCAAGACCCGGATGTCGGTCGACATGGTGCGGAGCATCGTCGCCTGGGCCGCCACGAGCGGCACGATCCAGGAGGTCACGCTGCTCGGCGGTGAACCCGCTCTGCACCCCGGGTTCCGCGAGGTGATCGACCTGATCGGGGCTGCCGGTCTGAGCGCCAGAACGGTGACCAACGGCAGTCGCCGGTTTCGCGACGTCTTGGCCGGGCTCGGCCACGATTCCGGTCTGGGACGGGTGGCCGTCAGCCTGGACGCGACCGAAGCGGCCGTGTTCGACAAGATGCGAGGGCCACGCGCATTCGCCGATGTCATGGCGTCGATCGAGCTGCTGCGTCAGCTGGGGCGACCGTTCGAAATCAATTTCACGGTGCTGAAGTCGACGGTCGGCGATGTGAAACGGATGATCGAGTTCGCGGAGTCCCTCGGGGCCACGCGGCTCAACATGCACTGGTTCTCCCTGGTGGGACGCGCCAAACACCACGCCGCCGACGAGGTGGTCCCGGCCCGCGAATGGCGAGATCGGGTCTTGGAACCGGTTCGGTCCTACCGGCCGCCGCGCGCCGACTTCGTCGTGGACTGCGAACTCGGCTACGCGTACGATTTGCCCGGCGAAGACGCCTATTCCTGTGCGACCCGGTCACGGACCAACCTCCAGTTCTTCCCCTCCGGCGCCGTCTTCTCGTGTGGCATGTTGGTGGAAGAAGAGGATCGCAGTGGATACCTCTGGCGTGACGGTATCCTGCTTGCCCGCCAAGGGGCTTCGGAACTAGTCGAGACGAAGGCGGAATGCCATGGCTGCCCGCTGCGGACGACCGACGACGGACTCACTCCACTGTGCATCTACAACCGCCTGAAGGTCTAGCGGGTATGCGGGAATCGTCACAGATAGCTGGGTCGGGACCGGACCGGCGGAGCCCGCCGAGCTAGCTCGGCGGGCTACTACGACGGCGACCTCGACGGCGGGGGCAGCGAGCAGTGACCGACCGCCGTGTCCGGGCGTCCGGTAAAGGTGGATCGCGCGAGTGGGCGTGGGGACGAGCTCGTGGACGAGCAGATCCGGCCACCTTCAGGCCGGTGGATCGCGCCACAGGAGCGGCAGGCGCCGTGGTGAATCGCCAGTCAGGGCAGAACGGCGAGCCCTGTCCCGGAGCGAACCATCGACATGATCGTCTCGCTGCCCGCAGACCGGAACACGATGCGCGGCTGCGCGCTTGCCAGAACTCGACTGGTCCGGGCCGACCAGGTTCGAGACGAAGTTGGCGATGGTCGCATGGGTGAGGCGGAGGCATCACCGGCGAGGTGTCAACCTTGCCCAGAGAGCCCCAGCAACTTAACTCCCAACTTCACCCGCGTTCGATGTGCGGGGTCCACGAAACGGTCATTCGCGTCCGGCGTGCGTTCAACCGTGGCAGCCATGAACGAGAGCGCCACCACGCGACCAACGAATCGCTCCCACGACGTCTGCAACAAGCCTTAGTATTGTCGACGACTCCCACGAGTCCGACGGAGGTGATGTCGTGCCACTGGATGTGCTGGAGACTTTACCTGGCTTGATCAGTGTGGTATCCGGTTTTACGGGAATCCTTGGTCTGCTTCTGACCTTAAGCGGCCATCCGTCCCCGAGGCTATTTGTTGGCTACAGCCTTGGGTTGCTTGGCTTTCTTACCATCGCAGGTGCTGTCGCCTCGTCAGTGAGTCAACACGTGCCTGTACTGTCCGCCGGTTCCGCCGTACTTGGAGGCATTGCTACGTGCGGACTTCTCATTGGCGGCACGGGCGTGGTCATAGTGATACGCACCCGGGGACCGCATCAGGGGCTGTGGGATGCGATAGCGTCCGTCATGCAGGGGATAGCGTACCCACCGGATCGGACAGGACGCATCGACAAGCCAGTCCAGCTCGATGTCATCAGCAGAAGGCGGAGCACACTGCAGCGGCTGGGGCGCAGGCCGCCGGGCAAGCTCGTCATCCTGACGGGGCCGGCCGGATCCGGCAAGACCGTCGGACTGCGGTCCATCGTCGTAGACGTGAGTCAGAGAGCTACGAGACGGCCACGTCGGCTGGCTTTTTATGTCGAAGTGCATGTCGAAGATCTGCCGCACGACAGACGAGTAAGCGAAGGCACGATTAAGGAGCACCTCAAGGCCTCGGTGCGAGACCTGGCGGACCAGCTAGCCCCGTACCTCGAGCAAACATCGGCTCGGCCACCGTGGCTGTTTGTGTTCGATCTCCGAGAAGAGCTCAGCCCGGCACAAGTCCAGCAGTACGTCCAAGCGGTCCAAAACTTCATCGTGAGCCGTAACGATTGCGCGATCGTGGCCACTCGCACCTCGGTGCCCGATAAGCCATCCTTCGCGATGGCACCGCTTACACTGCAGCAGCAATGGCATTTGCTCAACGCCACCGGGCACCCGCACTCTGGTGTCCTCCAGCGGCTGCGGCAGGACCCCCGCATCAGCGACATCGCGACCAACCCTTTGCTACTCTGCCTGCTGGGTAACTCGTTGACGAGTGATGAGCTGGGCAGTACGCGGCACCAGGTGCTCGACAACATCATCGTGACACTGCTCAGAGAGGACTCCGTCATCGCTGACGCGAGCGAGCTGGCCTTTCTCACGATCGATGAACCGCGTGAGGTGAACCCGGACATCCGGATCGCCGAGGCGCTGACCCATGCCGGTCTTGGCCGAATGAGTGCAATAGGTTTCCGATTCGCCCATACGGTAATCCACCACCATCTGGCCGGAAGGTACCTGTGCGGAATCGCGGTAGAATTCGAAGTCGAACCACTCCTGGACGACCCACGCTGGCACCCGGTGGTCGTCGCGGCACTACGTGCCGATGCCGGTGTTCTGCAAGAGAAGGTCATGGAGGTTATCCGGGCACGGCTGGCCAAGGATATCGATTCACTGGAGCACCTCGTCAAGAACACCGAGTCTCTGACTGGCAACAGCGACCTGCCGATACCCGGCAGCTTCAACTGGAGGCCGGCTTCACTCGCGTTACTTACTTTGCTCTGTGACGGCTTCATCGACGGGACTGGTCCGCGAGCTAACACGCTCATGGCCGAAGTCGATATCTTGGTCCTCACCGCGATCGCAGCAGGCGCCAATCGTGACCGAGCCGACGCCATCGACCTACTCCCGTTGACATCACGGGAAGTCGCCGCAGCAGTCACTGACTATATTATCGGACTCGAAGACGAGACTGGTCTCACTGACCGGCTGGTAATACAGCTCGCAGCCTCTCCAAAAGCCTACCAAAGGATGAGCGGCCCCGGCCAACTGTGGCTGTTGCGCGAGGCTGCCAAGCCTCATCGGATCCACCACGTTCTTTTTGGAGCCACCCGAAGCATTTCGGCTGACTCGCTTCCCGGACGGATGCGATGGATACTGCGCATCGGCCAACTGATGGCGCTAGGCATCATCGCACTGACGACCCGTTCAGCAATCCAAAATCTCCATCCTGACACGCTGGTTTTCGATTCGGTCATAGCAACCGTAGCAGCAAGCTTTCTCATGCTTTCTGTGATACCACATCCCGAAGCCGTCACTAGGATCTTTCGCGTCTGCGGCATCGCCGTTGCCGGAATGGTCGGACTATTTGCTGCAATCGGCAGCCTCGCCGCCGCTATTTCCTTCATCCACGAGATCATTACAGCTCAGATCAAGGACGCCACAGGAAGCGCGATCTTGTTATGGCTCACCACTTGGCCACCCGCAATGCTCGCCCACGCGGCGACAGCCCCGCCGAACACCACGGCGCGCCTGCTTTTGCTGCCACAGCTGCGGGTCATGCGCAACCCGGCAATGCATCCCTTATCGGAGCAAATAAAGCGCGCAGTGCGACGCGCCCGATCGACCCCAATACGACTCATGTTCTCCGCGATCGCCGTCATCACTCTTGCATACCTTGCCATTGCACCTCAGTATTGGTCGAATAGCACAACGGGCGATCCCGTTGCGACCGCCTTACCGCCAGCGATTGCAATCGCCACCCTCATAGCGGTTCGCCCAATAAAATCCAGATCGTCTCAGACTAGACCAAGACAAGACCTTGCCGCGAACCCACTCGACGTGTTTCGGGTCGACAACGGCGATGATACATTCGACGCCGGGTTGCGACGAATCTCCGAAAGTATTGACTCTTTAAATGCATCAGAGGCCCTGTTGGCAAATCTCGATAGCATTCTCGAATTCATCAAAGAAACCCTACCGAAGCAGATGGACGAGCCTATAAAGCCGAGGGTGTGGACGTTGATGCCTAAGGAGAAGGTTCCCGGATTGCATTCTCTGCTACGGGACTACGACCGCCGCAATCCCGGCAATCTCACCATGCGAGCACATTCGTCCAGGGAGCGCCAGAAGATCAACCTTCTCCGCGGTCAGGCACGTTCGAAGGGAAGATGACCGGCCCCATCCACGCCTGCGCAACAACGCAACCGTGTTGCACGTCCAGCGGCAACGCCACGGCGCGCCGAGAATCGGCACCCGGTTCCAGCAGCCGGCCGGAGTGCGGAGTCCGCATCGGTCGATCACGGCCGAGTTCGACGGACGTGTGTTCCGCCTGCACGCGGGAAGTGCCCTCCTGATGGAAGTGGAGGCGGTGTCCGGACGTCCTGTCAGTGTGCGCTCGGGTGACGCCCGCATGTGCCGTGGCGCGACCAGCGAGTCTTACAAGAACAACCCCAGGTACGTCGGAATCACGGACTTCGGCGCCATCCCGGAGGGCACGTTTCAGTTCACGGCGGCCGAGTTCGGTCTGTTCGACCGTGCCGAACAGCTGCGGATGATCGGCGGTGGCTCCTTCACCGACCCGTTCGGTGCTCCCCTGCACGGCGGCGACTGGGGTGCGGGCCGGTCGCCGCTGCACCCCACTCACATCACCCCCGCTCCTCGCGGATGCGGGAACACGGCCCGCCGCAGCGGCTTTTACCTGCATGGAGGCTCGTTGAGCGGGTCATCAGGGTGCATCGATATCGGCAACGACGGCATCGCACAGGTGTTGCGACACCTGGCCGGCTACCGGGGCGCGCGCTCGGTGGAGCCACCTACCCCGGCCAGCGCGAGCCGTCGTGGATGGATCGCGCCCGCGGTGCCTGGGACCAGTTGTGGGGCAATGAAAGCAGTCCACAGCACTAGCCGGCGAGCCGTCAGACCCCGGTCTGCCGTCGCCTACGCCGGTTCCAAGCGGATCCGGACGTCGAGGTTCCGCTCAACCTCGCTACGACTGTACAACAACGGGAACGACCCGCCCGAAGCCCAAAGCGCGTTCAAATCGCTGTAGTGCGGACTCCGCGGATCCCCCGACTGCCCAGGCGCGTTGATCGCCGCCGAACCGTTCCAATTGCCTACGTCCAGCGCCATCTTGAACGTTGCCCCGATGATCTGCTGGTACGTCAGCGGGTGGAAGAACGACGGGTGGATCGTGTGGTACGAGCCGCCGACCGGGGTGGGGCCCACGTTCGGGCCGCCCAGCGGGTGGACGAACTCCTGGTAGTGCAGCGAACCCCAGTGCCACGTCGAGGTGTCCGTTCCCAGCTTGGCCGCCACGTCGCGGAACGCCAGGGGCAGCGTGTCCAGGATCAGCTTGTCGCGCACCGTTGCGCCGTCCGGGCCCAGCCAGGCTGCCGGGTCCTTGAACGACGCGATGACCAGGCTGAAGTCCGGGTTGATGGTCTGCACCAGCGCGTCCGCCGCGGCCTTCGGGAGCACCGCGTGCGCCCACGCCCAGTGCAGGTACTTCATGATCCACGTCTCGAACAGCGCCGCACCCGGGGAATCCACCGATGCCACGCCGTCGTAGCCCCGGAGCAGCGCGAGCGCCTGCGCGGTGTCCGGGTCCGATGAGGACAGACCCCGCACGAAGTCGAGGATCTGCGTGGCCACCAGCGACTTCTCGTCCTTCTGCAGCGCGAGGGAATCGGCGACCGTCGCGCCCGGGCGGGACTGGATCAGCTCGTCGATGCGCTGCTTGCGGTACGGCAGCTGCCACTCGTAGTTGGACACCACCGGCCAGCCCGGTGGGATGTTGTAGTCGTTGGCCGAAGCGAAGAAGCCGGACGACGGGTTGTACTGCCCCGGCAGCTCGCTGTTGGCGTAGAAGCCGTTCCAGTCGTAGCGCCCGTCGCCGGGGACGGGCAGCAGGCCGTCGTAGCCGGCGCCGGTGCGGCGCGGCGTCAGGCCCGCCGGGACGTAACCGATGTTGCCGCGCACGTCGGCGTAAGCCAGGTTGGAGCCCGGCGTGCCCCAGTTGCGCATGCCCGCGGTGAACTCGCCGAAGTTCGTCGCGCGCTGGTAGTTCAGGCTGCCCAGGTAGGCCGAGCTGCCCGGCTGCGTCCACGCCGTGCGGACCGCGAACGCCCGGTGCGCCGCCGCGTCGACCTTGACGACCGGGCCGTGCCGGGTGAAGGACAACTCCCCTGCGACCGGCGCGCCGCCGCGCACCGGGATGGGCTCGGTCACCGTGGTCATCTTTTCCCAGCCGTTGCCGTAGCGGTAGCGGGTGGGGTCGTTCGGGTCGAGCTCGTAGACGTAGAGGTCGGTCTGGTCGATCGGCAGGTTGGTCAGGCCGAACGCGATGTTCTCGTTGTGCCCGATGGCGATCCCCGGGTTCCACGGCTCACCCGCGCCGGCGAGGTTCAGCCCCGGCGCCGACAGCTGCGCAACGTACCGGCCCGAGGGCAGGGCGTCCGCGCCGCGGTGCGGGTCGTTGGCCAGGATCGGGCGGCCCGACGCCGTCCGGCTCGGCCCGATGGTCCAGGCGTTGCTGCCGGACGTGGCGTCGGCGATGTCCTTGGTCTGGAAACCGCTGCCGGTGAAGTTCACCGCGGCGGTCGCGAGGTTGTACACCTTGAGCACGTCGTCCGGCACCGAACACGGGTCGAGCCCGGCGGGCACCGCCGCCTCGTGCGCGGGGTAGAGGGCGCGGAAGTAGCGGCTCGCGCCGGGGCCGGCCAGGCAGACCAGCTTCGCGCGGGCGACCTCCCACATCAGGTTCTCGCCGATGGCGTGCGTGCGGATCCGCACGACGTCCTGCGGGCGCCAGCGCGCGGGCTGGTAGCCGAGCTTGCCGAACTCCGGCGGGACGGCGGAAGGGTTGCGCCCCAGCCAATCGAGGTAGGAGTTGATGCCTTCGGCGAACCGCGTGGCGGCCAGCCGGCCCTCCGGACCGTAGGACGCCCACTCGGCGTCCATGTCGCCGCGGTAGAGGAACAGCCGGGCGGCCCGGTCCTGCTCCACATAGGACGGACCGAGCACCTCGCTGAGCGTGCCGAGCCCGCGGCGGCGCCAGGTGTCGATCTGGAACAGCCGGTCCTTGGCGATGTTGAAGCCCTGGGCGAAGAAGAGGTCGCTGGTGTCGGCCGCGTAGATGTGCGGCACGCCCCACTTGTCGACGAGCAGGTCGACCGGCCGGTGCAGGCCGGCGGCCGCGTACTTCGGTCCGGTCACCGCCACCGCGGCCGGGACCGGCGCCAGGCAGAGCACGACCAGGGCGAGGATCAGGCCGCGGACAACCGGCCGGCGTGGGGCCATGGTGGTCTCCTCGTTCGGGAGTCGGGACCGGATTGGTCCGGTATGTCTACCGGCCGCCGGCGCCGTGCCACGAGCCCCTTAGGGGGTGCGTGCCCATTCCGAGCGCTATGGGGAACCGTTCGTCAGAGCCAAGTTGAATGAGTACCGCGACGCGCGGTAGACGTGCCAGCCGTACTCGACCACGCGGCCCGAATCGTCGTACGTCGTGCGCTGCATCGTCAGCAGCGCCGCTCCCGGCTCCTCGCCCAGCAGCTCCGCGTCCTCCTCGGTCGCCAGCCGGGCGCCGATGTTCTGCTCCGCCGCGTGCAGGCGCACCCCCGCCGAACGCAGCAGCTGGTAGAGGCCTTTTTCGCGCAGCTCGGCATCCGTCGGGTCGATGACGCCGTCGGGCAGGTAGTTGTTCATCAGCGCCAGCGGCTCGCCGTCCGACGAACGGATGCGGGTCAGCCGCCGCACGCGGGTCAGGCCCGGGGCCTCCAGCAGCTCGGCCACGTCGGCGCCGGCCTCCTCCACGCTGTTGGCCAGCACCACCGACTCCGGCTTGCCGCCGAGCCCGGCGAGGTCGTCGAACAGGCTGCTCAGCCGCAGCGGGCGCGCCACCTTCGTCCGGACGACCTGGGTGCCGACGCCGCGGCGGCGCACGAGCAGGCCCTGGTTGACCAGCGTCTGGATCGCCTGCCGGAGGGTCGGCCGCGACAGCCGCAGGTTCGCCGCCAGGTCCACCTCGTT
Organism: Amycolatopsis sp. NPDC101161; assembly: GCF_044768185.1. Taxonomy (NCBI): domain Bacteria; kingdom Bacillati; phylum Actinomycetota; class Actinomycetes; order Pseudonocardiales; family Pseudonocardiaceae; genus Amycolatopsis; species Amycolatopsis sp. NPDC101161. Next base: position 849,255 of record NZ_JBIWPI010000006.1, on the reverse strand, counting down.
GCCCAGCCGGGCGCCCGCCGGGAGCCTGCCGTCCTCGATCGCGCGCTGCAGCTGCTGGGAGACCTGGTGGTACAGCGGCTCGGGGCTGCTCGGGTCCACCACTATCTCCCGGCCGGGGTCCCAGGCGGCCGGGAAGTACCTCGCGTCGATGCGGGGCTCCGAGGGTGGCGGAGTGCTCATTGCCGAATCCTAGCGCCAAACCGGCTCCGGTAGGGATGACTTGATGTCCATATGTCTTGACAAAGTTTCCGGCCGCTGGCAGTGTTGATCTCGGACCAGCCGAAGCTCTCCCGGGAGGACACCGATGACCACGCGGTTCGCGACCGACGTGCTGCGGCGCCTCGTCGCCAAACGGGTGCACGACCCGGAAGCGATCGCGGAGGCGGCCGCGAACCGGGTCCAGGCTGAGTCGCCGTTCAACGACAAGGGCCGGACGATGATCATCGCCGCGGACCACCCCGCGCGCGGTGCCAACGCGGTCGGCGGCAACCCGACGGCGATGGCGAACCGGGGCGAACTGCTGGAGCGACTGTGCCTCGCGCTGGACCGCCCGGGCGTCACCGGCGTGCTGGCGACCGCGGACATCATCGACGACCTGCTGCTGCTCGGCGTCCTGGATGGCAAGACCGTGATCGGGTCGATGAACCGGACCGGCCTGGCCGGGTCGAGCTTCGAGATCGACGACCGGTTCGCCTGCTACGACGCCGAGGCGATCGAGCGGATGCGGTTCGACGGCGGCAAGACCCTCACCCGGATCTGCCTCGACGACCCGGCGACGCCGAGCGTCCTGGAAAACACCGCGAAAGCGATCAACGACCTCGCCGACCGCAAGCTGATCGCGCTGGTCGAGCCGTTCCTGTCGGTCCGGACCGATGGGCGGATCAAGAACGACCTCTCCCCCGACGCCGTCATCAAGTCGATCACGATCGCCGCCGGGCTCGGCCGGTCGTCGGCCTACACCTGGCTCAAGCTGCCCGTGGTGGACGACATGGAGCGCGTGCTCGCGTCCTCGACGCTGCCGGCGGTGCTGCTCGGCGGCGAGGTCAAGAACCCGGACGCCGCGTTCGCCGCCTGGCAGCGCGCCTTGACCCAGCCGACCGTGCAGGGCCTGGTCGTCGGGCGGTCGCTGCTCTACCCGCACGACGGGGACGTCGCCAAGGCCGTCGACACCGCGGTGGGCCTGCTGTGAAATCGGCCGAGCAGGCTCAGCGCCACTACCTGTAGGAGCACCGTGAACACCATCGAACACTGGATCAACGGCACCGCCACGGCCGCGGGCTCCACCCGAACGGCGCCGGTCTTCGACCCGGCCACCGGGAAGCAGCAGGCCGAGGTCCTGCTGGCGGAGACGTCCGATGTGGACACCGCGGTCGCGGCCGCGAGCAAGGCTTTCGAGTCGTGGGGCGACTCCTCGCTGTCCCAGCGCACCAAGGTGATGTTCGCCTTCCGCGAGCTGCTGGTGCGGCACGAGGACGAGCTCGCGCGGATCATCTCCAGCGAGCACGGCAAGGTCGTCGACGACGCCCGCGGCGAGATCGTGCGCGGCCGCGAGGTCGTCGAGTACGCCTGCGGTATCGCCGACGCGCTCAAGGGCAGCTTCTCCGACCAGGTCTCGCGTGACGTGGACGTGCACAACTTCCGGCAGCCCCTCGGCGTGGTCGCCGGGATCACGCCGTTCAACTTCCCGATCATGGTGCCGTTGTGGATGCACCCGATCGCCATCGCGACCGGCAACACGTTCGTCCTCAAGCCGAGCGAGCGCGACCCGTCCGTGTCGAACTTCGTGGCGCGGCTCTACGCGGAGGCCGGTCTGCCGGAGGGCGTGTTCAACGTCGTGCACGGCGACAAGACCGCGGTCGACGCGCTCCTGGACCACCCGGACATCGCGGCGGTGTCGTTCGTGGGCTCGACCCCGATCGCCCGGTACGTGCACGAACGCGGGACGGCGGCCGGCAAGCGCGTCCAGGCACTCGGCGGGGCGAAGAACCACGCGGTGGTCCTGCCCGACGCCGACCTGGAGTACGCGGCGAACCACCTCACGGCGGCCGCGTTCGGCTCGGCCGGCCAGCGGTGCATGGCGATCTCGGTCGGCGTGGCCGTCGGCGCGGCGGGCGACCGGCTCGTCGAGATCCTCGAGCGCAAGGCCCGCGAGGTGAAGGTCGGCCCCGGCTCGGACCCGGCCAGCGACATGGGCCCGGTCGTCACCGAGGCCGCCCGCGAGCGCGTGGTGAACGCCGTCGCCGGCGGTGCCGAACAGGGCGCTTCGGTCGTGGTCGACGGCCGCGGCCTGCGGGTCGACGGGTACGAGGAGGGCTTCTTCGTCGGACCGTCCCTGCTGGACAACGTGACGACCGAGATGGCCGCGTACCGGGAGGAGATCTTCGGCCCGGTGCTGGCGGTCGTCCGCGCGCAGACGGTGGACGAGGCGATCGCGATCATCAACGCCAACCCGTACGGCAACGGAACGGCGATCTTCACCGGCAGCGGCGAGGCGGCGCGCAAGTTCCAGCGCGAGGTCAAGGTCGGCATGATCGGCGTCAATGTGCCGATCCCGGTCCCGATGTCGTACTACTCCTTCGGCGGCTGGAAGGACTCGCTCATCGGCGACAGCCCGATCCACGGCCCGGACGGGGTGCGGTTCTACACCCGCGCGAAGGTGGTCACGACGCGCTGGCCGCACACGAGCACCTCGGCGTTCACCTTCCCCACGTCGAGCTGACCCCACCCGGAACCGGAACACCTCTCTCCGTTTTCCGGTACGGTGGCGGCAGCACCGGCGAAGGAGACCGCCATGGGGTATCGAGGCCCGCTCCCGAAGAACACCGTCGACCGCGTCAACGGCTGCGTCGGCTCGCTCCGGACGTCGCCGCGGTGGGGACGCCTGGTCCGCCGGCACCTCACCCAGGTCACCTACACCGGCCGGCGATCGGGCCGCACCTTCAGCACCCCCGTCGGCTACCGGCGGGCCGGGGACGTCGTCACCATCGGCGTGCGGCTGCCCGACGCCAAGTCGTGGTGGCGCAACTTCACCGGTGACGGCGGCCCGCTGACCCTCGAACTCGACGAGGCCGAACGCACCGGCCACGCCGTCGCCCGGCGCGACGAGAAGGGCCGCGTCACGGTGACCGTCCGGCTGGACGAAACCGCCTAGCGGGCCATCCCGTGCCAGAGCAGATCGGCCAAGCTCGCCGCTTCGCCGCGCCAGTCGCCACCCGGGTCGAGCAGCAGCAGGCCCGCCAGCCCGCGCAGCACCACCACCGGGTCGAGGTCCGGGCGCACCGTGCCGGCCGCCGCGTTCGCCTTCAGCAGCGCCGCCATCGCGCCGATCATGGCCTCGTACGCGCTCGCCGGCAGCTCGCCGCGGGACGCCGTCGCGCGGCGCAGGGCGTCGGCCAGCCCCTTCTTCGTCATCATGTAGTGCGCCAGGTGGTCGGTCACCCACACCCGGAACGCCTCGTCCGGCCCGTGCTTCTCCAGCAGCACCGGCACGATGTCGACGATGTGCCGCACCTCGCGCTGGTAGACCGCGAGGATCAGTGCCTCGGGCGTCGGGAAGTGCCGGTACACCGTGCCGACACCGACCTCGGCCTGCTTCGCGATCGCGTTGAACGAGACCTCGCCCGTCCGGGCCAGCGACTCCCCGGCTGCGACGAGGATGCGCTCGTGGTTGCGCCGGGTGTCCGCGCGCCGGGGGCTGACCGAACCCGTCGTCATCGTCCCTCCCGTCCACCGAAGTTGTCGTCCGCCGAATCTAACCCAGACCTGGAGCAACTCCAGCGTGACCGCTTCGTTGCGAAGCGGATTGTAATCCGCTAGCCTCGCGAACGGGTGAAGCGGATGACTATCCGCTCCCCTTGTTCGCCGCCACCACCACCGTCAGGCACCGAACCGGACGAGCTGCGGAAAGAGACCAGTGGAAATCTCACTCGAAGTGAACGGCAGTACCGAATACCTGGACGTCGATCCCGGCGTCACGCTCCTCGACGCGCTGCGCGAACGCCTGAACGTCACCGGACCGAAGAAGGGCTGCGACCGCGGCCAGTGCGGCGCCTGCACCGTGCACGTCGGCGGCCGGCCCGTGCTCTCGTGCCTCACGCTCGCCGCCACCGTGCGGCAGCCGGTGACCACCGTCGAAGGACTGTCCACAGAGGACAAGCTGCACCCGGTGCAGCAGGCTTTCGTGGACCAGGACGCCCTGCAGTGCGGGTTCTGCACCGCCGGGCAGATCATGTCGGCGGTCGCCGCCGTCGAGCAGGACGTCGAGGACGTGCGGGAGTTCATGTCCGGCAACCTCTGCCGGTGCGCGGCCTACCCGAACATCGTCAAGGCCGTCGACCAGGCGAGGCGGGCCGATGCGTCCGTTTGAGCTGACCGCCCCCACCACCGTCGAAGCCGCCCTCGCGACGCCCGGCACCTTCCTGGCCGGCGGCACGACCCTCGTCGACCTGATGAAGCTCGACGTCCTCACGCCGCGGCACGTCCTGGACATCAACCAGGTCCCGCTGCGCGGCATCGACACGAGCGACGGCCTGCGCTTCGGCGCGCTGGAGCGGATGAGCGCCATCGCCGCGCACCCGCAGGTGTACCCGGCGATCTCGCGCGCGCTGCTGCTGAGCGCGTCCCAGCAGCTCCGGAACATGGCCAGCATCGGCGGGAACCTGCTGCAGCGCACCCGCTGCTCGTACTTCCGCGACGTCGCGACGCCGTGCAACAGGCGCGAGCCCGGCAGCGGCTGCTCCGCGATCGAGGGCGCCAACCGGATGCACGCCATCCTCGGCACCAGCGACTCGTGCGTGGCGACGCACGCCAGTGACGTCGCCGTCGCCCTGGTCGCGCTCGACGCCCGCCTGAAGCTGGCCGACGCCGAAGGCACCCGCGAAGTCGCCCTGCGCGACTTCTACCAGCTGCCCGGCGAAACCCCCGCCCTGGAGAACGACCTGCGCCCCGGCGAGCTGATCACCGAGGTGGTCGTCCCGCGGCTGGACTGGGCGGCGAACTCGACCTACGTCAAGGTGCGCGACCGGCAGTCGTACGAGTTCGCGCTGTGCTCCGCGGCCGTCGCGCTGGACGTCCGCGACGGCGTCATCGCCGACGCGCGGGTCGCGGCCGGCGGCGTCGGCACGGTTCCGTGGCACCTGCCCGCCGTCGAGGACGCCCTGCGCGGCGCCCCGGCGACGCAGGCGTCGTTCGGGGCCGCCGCGGCCGTCGCCGCCGACGGTGCCCGGCCGTTGCGGGACAACGGTTTCAAGGTGTCGCTGCTCAAGCGGACGATCGTCCGCGCGCTGCTCGAACTGACCGAGGGGAGCTCCCGATGATCACCCGGCTGGACGCGCCGCTGAAGGTCACCGGCGAGGCCAAGTACGGCGCCGACCACACCTTCCCCGGCCTGGTCTACGGCTACGTCGTGCTCAGCACGATCGCCCACGGCGAGATCGAGGCCGTGGACACCGCCGCGGCGAAGAGCGCACCCGGCGTGCTCGAGGTCTACACGCCGTTCGACCCGCTGACACTGCGGACCCCGAGCATGCCGCCCTTCGGCGAGACGTGGGTCCCGTTGCAGGACAAGGAAGTCACCTACTACGGCCAGCCGATCGGCTTCGTCGTCGCGGAGACGTTCGAGCAGGCCCGCGACGCCGCGAGCCTCGTCGCGGTCACCTACCGCGAGCGGCCCGCCCGGACCTCGCTCGCCGAACACCTCGACTCGGCCGAACCCGCGCCCCCGGCCATGGATGGCGCACCGCCGGAGATCGAGGTGCTCGAAGACGGCGTCGAATCCTTCGATGCCGCCTTGGCCGCGAGCCCGGTGGTCGTCGAGGCGACCTACACGACCGCGACGCAGAACCACGCCGCGATGGAGCCGCACTCCGCGGTCGCGGTGTGGGACGACGGCGAGCTGACCGTCTACAGCGGGAACCAGGCGTCGAACATGCAGGCGGCGGAGGTCTCCATGGCCCTCGAGCTGGCCCCGGAGGCCGTCCACGCGATCAACCCGTTCGTCGGCGGCGCGTTCGGCGGCAAGGGGCGGACGTCCACGCCGGCGTTCCTCGCCGCGGCGGCGGCCCGGGCCCTCGGCCGGCCGGTGAAGGCCGCGCTCACCCGCGAACAGGTCTTCACCGCGACGGCCGGCCGGGCCGCGACGGTCCAGAAGCTCACGCTCGGCGCCGAGCCGGACGGCACCCTGGTCGCCCTGCGGCACGACTCGTGGTGCCACACCGACACCGCCCGGTCGTTCGTCGAACCGACGTCGCACGGCACCTCGCGCGAGTGGTACGCCACGAAGAACCTGTCCATCAGCCAGAAGATCGTGCCGCTGAACGTCCCGCCGACGACGTTCATGCGGGCTCCCGGCGAGGCACCCGGGTCGTTCGCGCTGGAGAGCGCGATCGACGAGCTCGCCGAGAAGCTGGGCATGGACCCGATCGAGCTGCGCGTCCGCAACAACTCGACCGCCCCGCCCGGCCACGACCTGCAGTGGTCGAGCAAGCACCTCGACGAGTGCTTCCGCGTCGGCGCGGACCGCTTCGGCTGGGCGCACCGCCCGGCGGGCTCGCGCACCGACGGCGACTGGCTCGTCGGCATGGGCGTGGCCACCGCGGTGTTCCCCGCCCTGCGGTTCCCGGCCACCGTCGGGATCACGCTGCGGGCGGACGACACCGCCGTCGTCGCGACGAGCGGCGCGGACCCCGGCACCGGCCTGCTGACCGTGCTCTCCCTGGTGGGCGCCGAATCGCTGGACATCCCGGCGGACCGGATCACCCCGCGCCTCGGCGACTCGGCCCTCCCGCCGGGTGGCATGTCCGGCGGCTCGACGGCGACGGCGAGCGCCGGCACGGCGATCATGCTCGCCGCCACCAAGGCGATCGACGAGCTGACCGCGCTCGCCGCCGACCCCGGCGCTCCGTTCGCCGGGCGGGAGGTCACCTACGCCGACGGCCGCGTCTTCGCCGACGGCGAGTCGATGACCTTCGGCGAGCTGCTGCGGACCGTGGGACGCGAATCGCTCGAGGTGACCGGCACGTCGGCACCCGGCGAGGAGCTGACCAAGCACTCCTTCGCCTCGTGGGGCGCCCAGTTCGTCGAGGTCCGGGTGCACAAGTGGACGCGCGAGGCCCGCGTGTCGCGGATGCTCGGCGTGTTCGACGCCGGCCGGATCATCAACGACAAGGCGGCCCGCAGCCAGATCATGGGCGGCATGATCTGGGGTGTCTCGGCCGCGCTGCACGAGGGCCTGGAGATCGAGGCGAACGGCCGGCTCGCCAACGGCGACTTCGCGAGCTACCTGCTCCCGGTCAACGCCGACATCCCGGAGGTCGGCGTCCACTTCGTCGAGTACCCGGACACGCTGCACAACGCGGTCGGCGCGCGCGGGCTCGGCGAGATCGGCACGGTCGGCATGGCCGCGGCGGTCGCCAACGCCGTGCACAACGCGACCGGCATCCGGGTCCGGCACATCCCGATCACCATCGAAGATCTGCTCGAAGACTGAGCCGGGGGGGGGGGGGGGGCCCGGCGCGGGCCCCCCGCCCCCGCGTTCGGCCACCTGGCGCAACGGACCCGGCGCCGTTACCCATCCGCGACAACTCCCGCGACGGTCGCCCATGACGGCGGCCCGTCCCCGGTCCTAGGCTGTCGGGCACTCTCCCCGATCTTCCTCGAAGGGACCACCCGGCATGACCGACCCCGTCGTCCCCACCACGTCCGGCGCGGTCCGCGGTCAGGTCACCGCCGCCGGCTTCGCGCTGTTCCGCGGCATCCCCTACGCCGCCGCACCCGAGGGCGACCTGCGCTTCGCCGAACCCGTCCCGGCCCCGCCGTGGGAGGACGTGCGCGACGCGCTGAGACCGGGGCCGACCGCGCCGCAGCGCCGGCACGACGTCCCCGGGCTCGACCTGACGCCCCTCACCGGCGCCGGCTGGCGGCCGGGTCCCGAATACCTGACGGTCGACGTCTGGACGCCGCGGCTCGGCGCGGCCGGCCTGCCCGTGCTGGTGTTCGTGCACGGCGGCGCGTTCCTCGGTGGCACCGGGTCGGCGCCGGTCTACGACGGCACGTCGTTCAACCACGCCGGCGCGGTGCTCGTGACCGTCCAGTACCGGCTCGGCGTCGACGGCTTCCTGCCGCTGGAGGGCGGCACGACGAACCTCGGGCTGCGCGACCAGCTCGCGGCCCTGCGGTGGGTCCGGGAGAACATCACCGGGTTCGGCGGCGACCCCGGGAACGTCACCTTTTTCGGCGCGGCCTCCGGCGCCGTGAGCGTCGCCTGCCTGCTCGCTTCCCCGCTCTCGCAAGGGCTTTTCCGCCGTGCCATCGTCCAAAGTGGACACCCGGACATGGTGCGCGACGGCGTCCAGGCGCGCCGGCTCGCCCGGGTGATCGCCGACGAGCTGAAGGTGGAACCGACCGCCGAGGCGTTCCGGAAGGTGTCGACCGAGCAGCTGCTCGACGCCCAGGACGCCGTCCTGCGCCCGGGTGGCGCGCCCGACCTGCGCGACGCGCTCGGCTACGACCGCGGGTACGGGCTCAGCCCGTTCCTGCCGGTGATCGGGGACGACGTCCTGCCGCAGCACCCGGCCAAGGCGATCAAGGCGGGCGCGGGCCGCGACGTCGACCTGGTCGTCGGCAGCTGCAGCGAAGAAATGCGGCTCTACCTGGTGCCGACCGGCGCGCTCGACGCGGTCACCGACGACCAGGCCGTGGCGTCGCTGGCGGTGTCGCACCCCGACCCGGCCGGTGTGCTCGAGCGGTACGGCCTCGGCTCGGACAGCCCCGCGGGCGAGGTCCTCGTGGCGGCCCTGACCGACCTGGTCTTCCGCGACGGCGTGCGCGACCTCGCGGAGAACCACGCCGGCCGGACCTTCCGGTACGAGTTCGAATGGGGCTCGCCGCTGCACGACGGCGCGCTGGGCGCGTGCCACGGGCTCGAACTGCCCTTCGTGTTCGACGCGCTCGGGCCGCTGTCCGGGCCACGAGGTCTGCTCGGCGAGCACGCGCCGCGGGAACTGGCCCACGACCTCAACGGCGCGTGGTACCGCTTCGCCGCCACCGGTTCGCCCGGCTGGCCGGAGTACACGGGCGAAGACACGCTGTTCCACACCTACTGACCCCTACCCCGCAAGCGGTTGACGACGCCCCCGCCGCGCTGCCAGGCTCAGACCGCCCGGACGGCCGGACGAAATGGGGACCACCGATGCCCGAGGCGGGCTCCGCCGCACCTCCGCGCGCGCTCGTTCGCACGCTGTTGCGCAGCGGCACACCCCCCGAGCCCGCCGAGCCCCCGGACGAGAACAGCGACCTCGCCGCCGTCGGCGACGCGACGCTCGCCCGCGCCGCGCGCTACTGGGTCGTCGTGCCACTGGCCTACCGGATCGCGGCGTTCGTCAAGGTGTTCATCGGGTTCGCCGCGGCCAACGGCAAGCTCGGGCTCGGGCCGGTGCTGGCCGCCACCGTCTTCGCCATCGCGGCCAACACCGCCGCGGTGGCCTGGGTACTGCGCTCGGGCGGCCTGCGGGCCCGCGTAACCGGCCGTGCCCTCGCGCTGGACCTGGCCGTGGGAGTGGCGCTCAACTTCGCCGTCGCCGCGACGGCCCCGGCGTCCGTGCAGCCGTTCGCGGTCGACGTGTCGTGGACGTGGCTGGTCGGCGCGGTCGCGATGTGGGCGGGCACGTCCGGGCTGCCCTCGGCGTTGTGGCTGCTGGTGGCGGCCGCCCCGCTCCGGGCGCTCCTCACGCTGGCCGGTGGCCTGCCGCTGAACAACCAGCTCTCCGTGACCCGCTCGATCGGCTGCATGGTCGCGCTGGCGGTGGCGATCGTCATCGCCGCGGGCATCCTCATCCTGCTCGGTGCCGGCACCCGGTTCGCGGTCGACATCGGGATCCGGCGCGGGCGCGAGGCCGAGCGCCGCCGGACCCGGCGGCTCATGCACGACCACGTGCTGCAGACGCTGGAAGCGCTCGCCATCTCGGCGCCGGGCGACGACGCGCACGCCGTGAGCCGGCTGTCGGAGGTGCGGTCGGTGGCCAAGGCGGAGGCCGCCGAGATCCGCCGCCGGATCACCGAGCCGATCCCGACCGGGACGACGCGCGGGTTCGCCGTCGAGCTCGCCGACGTCGCGACCGAGATGGCGCGCGACGGCCTGCGCACCCAGCTCGTCGCCGCGGACTTCGCCGACGACCACAAGCTGTCCCACGACCGCCGCACCGCGATGTGCGAAGCGGTCCGGGAAGCGTTGCGCAACACCGTCAAGCACTCCGGGTCGAAGCAGGTCGTGCTGCGCGTGGAGGAACGCGACGGCGGGATCGCGGTGGTGGCCCGCGACCAGGGCCGGGGGTTCGACGTCCGCGAACGGCCGCCGGGCTTCGGCATCACCCAGTCGATCGTGGCCCGCCTGGCCGAGGTCGGCGGCCACGGCACGGTGGACTCCCAGCCGGGCCGCGGCACCCGCGTGACGATGTGGGTGCCGGGCTAGGCAACGGCCGTGCGCTCGAGTCCAAGACCGCGGCCTCCCCGGTGGCGCACCATGCCCGGACAACCACGCGGGAGGAGAACCCCATGTCCGACGCACTGCGCCGGGACGCGCTGGGCACGCCGGGTGTCGTCTTCCTCGTGCTGGCCGCCGTCGCGCCCCTGACCGGCATCGTCGTCATCGCCGCGCTGGGCATCGCGCTCGGCAACGGCGGGGGCATGCCCGGCGCGTTCCTGCTCGCCGCCCTGATCCTGGTGCTCTTCGGTGTCGGCTACGCGCAGATGAGCAAGGTCGTCACCGGCGCGGGCGGGTTCTACGTCTACGTCACCAAGGGCCTGGGCCGCCCGATGGGCCTGGTCGCCGCGCTGATCGCCCTGCTCGGCTACAACTGCTTCGTCGCCGGCGCGGTCGGGACGAGCGGGTTCTTCACCGCGAACGTCGTCGAGCAGGTCTTCGGGTGGCACACGCCGTGGCAGCTGTGGAGCCTGCTGTCCGCGGCGGCGGTGTTCGCGCTCGGGCGGCGCGGGGTCGACGTCAGCGCGAAGGTGCTCGGCGTTTCGCTGGTCCTGGAGGTGTCGATCCTGCTCGTGCTGGACGTCGCGGTCGCCGTCCGGACCGGGCTGGACGTCCACGCGTTCGCTCCCGGCGTCGTGTTCACCGGCTCGGTCGGGATCGCGTTCTTGTTCGCCTTCAACGCTTTCGTCGGCTTCGAGGCCACCGGGTTGTTCAGCGAGGAGGCGCGCGACCCGCACCGGACGATCTCCCGCGCCACCTACACCGCGATCGTCCTCATCGGCGCCTTCGCCGCCTTCACGACGTGGGCGGTCGTCAGCGCGACGAGCGTCGCCGAAGCGGGGAAGACCGCGCAGGACCACCTGGCCACCGGGGACCTCGTCTTCTCGATCAGCCGGACCTACCTCGGCTCGTTCCTCACCGACGTGATGATGCTGCTGCTGGTCGTCAGCCTCTTCGCGGCTCTGCTGGCGCTGCACAACTCCGCGACGCGCTACCTGTTCGCGCTCGGCCGGGCCCGGGTGCTGCCCGCGGCCCTCGGCCGGACGAACGCGGGCAACGGCGCGCCGTACGTCGCCAGCGGGACGCAGATCGGGGTGGCGACGCTGATCGCGGCGGGGTACGCGCTGGCCGGGCTGGACCCGCTCGCCGACCTCACGGCCAGCATGACCGGCATCGGGACGCTCGGCGTGATCGCCCTGCAGGCACTGGCCGGCGTCGCCGTCGTCGCGTTCTTCCGCAAGCGACGCGACCCCCGGCTCTGGCGCACCGCGGTCGCCCCCGGCCTCGGCGGGCTCGGCCTGATCGCCGTGACGACGCTGGCCTTCCTCAACTTCCCCACCCTCGCCGGGTCCGACGCGCCGGCGATCGCGCTGCTGCCGTGGCTGCTGGCCGTCGCGGTGGCGGGTGGGCTCGGGCTCGCGGCCTGGCTGCGCAGCCGCCGTCCGGACGTCTACGCGGGACTGGACGACCTCGGGCTCGAGACCGTGTCTTCCTAAGCCGCGCGGCGGGCGTCGCGCTCGGCGGCCAGGCTGGCGCGGCAGGCCGCGGTCAGCCGGGTGGTGGCGGCGCTGCCGCCGTGACCGCAGCGCGGGCAGGTCATCGCGACCCGCTGCGACAGCTCGTCGACGGCGACGCACAGTTCGGTGCGGCAGCCGCGGCACCAGCGGTGCCGGGTGACCGGGCTGACGTGCGCGGGCGAGGCGACGCACTGGTGGATCCACCGGCCGTGCACGTGGCAGGTCAGGCGGTCGTCCGGCGCCAGCAGGCCCATGTCCTCGGCGTCGTCTTCGGTGGCGAGCAGGACCGGCAGGCTGCGGACCCGGGTGGTGGTGCACGTCGTGGCGGTCATCGCGATCCCCTTTCTCCACCTGTTCGTCGAACCGGAGCCGGCGGATTCGACATCCGGACACGGATGGCCGGATCCCGGCGGTTTGTGGCATTCCAGCCACTCCTCGGCTCGCCCGCGGACCACTAGTTTCGGCGCGTGTCGAAAATCCTGCTCTCGGTCCACGTCCTGGCGGCGGTGCTCGCCGTCGGCCCGGTCGCCGTCGCGGCCAGCATGTTCCCCGCCGCCGTCCGGAAGGGCGACGTCAAGGTCGCAACGATGCTGCACCGGATCTGCCGCGTGTACGCCTACGCCGCCATCGCCGTGCCCGTCTTCGGGTTCGGTGTCGCCGGCACGATGCACGTGATGGGCGACCCGTGGCTGCTCACGTCGATCGGGCTGACCGCCGTCGCCGCCGCGGTGCTCGCGCTCCTGGTGCTGCCGCGGCAGAAGCGGCTCCTGGCGGAGGAGTCCACTTCGGACAAACTCGGCCGGCTCGCGATGGTCACCGGCGTGTTCAACCTGCTGTGGGCGGCGGTGACGGTGCTGATGATCGTGCGGCCGGGCTCCTCGACCGGCGCTTAACCAGGGACGCGCACCGCGACGAAGTCCGGCCGCTTCCGCAGGGCGAACCCGAGCGAGAGGTACAGCCGGATCGCCGAGGTGTTGCTCGCGGCGGCGTGCATCATCGGCGTCTCGCCGCGCTCGCGGATGCCCGCCGCCACGGCGAGCACGAGCCGCGTCGCGAGGCCCTGGCCGCGGTAGGCGGGGTCGGTGCAGACCGCGCTGATCTCGGTGTAGCCGGGCGGGTGCAGCCGCTCCCCCGCCATCGCGACCAGCGCGCCCTCGCGCCGGATCCCCAGGTAGGTGCCGAGCTCGACGGTCCGCTTGCGGAACGGCCCGGGCTTCGTCCGCTCGACGAGGTCGAGCATCTCCGGCACGTCCGCGAGCCCCAGCCGCACGGCTTCCGGCTCCGGCGCGGCCGCGACGCCCTCGTCGACCAGCTGGACCCCGGGCAGCGCGTCGAGCACCTCCCAGCCTTCCGGCGGCCGGGCGGCGGTGGCGGCGAGCACGACGACCGCGCCCGGGCCGCCGAGCTCGGCGACGTCGCGCCAGTCCTGCTCGCCCGGGTCGTCGGGCAGGCCGAGGAAGGGAGCGACGTCCTCGGGGTAGCGCAGCACGCGCCCGCGCCGTTCGGCGAAGCGGGCGTGCGGACCGTTCAGCGACGTCCACGTCGGGTTGTCCAGCGGAGAAGCCATGCGTCCAGCATGCGCAAAACCACCGGCCTTCGGGCGGTGCTCCCACATCCTGAGCAAGCGCTCAGCCGACCGTCGTCAGCGCCTCGTCCGAGAGCACGCCGGACCCGGCCGACACGACCAGCCTGCCGCCGCCGACCTGGTAGGTGTAGTCGCCGTTCTTCGCGACGAAACCGTCGCCCGAAGCCTGCGCCGGCAGCATGATGTGCGTGTCGCCCGAAGCCGCCTGCCCGCGGGCCTGGCCGTCGTAGAAGATGCGGCCGTCCGGCACCTGGCAGATCGTGACCAGCGACTTCGGTGTCTGCGCGACCAGCAGCGCGGTGCCCTGGCCGCCCGGGAGGTAGCGGGCCGCGTCGCCCGGGCACGGCTTCCCGGCCGGGGTCGCGGAGGTCGTCGTCGGCGGCGGCGGCGGCGGTGGGGTCAAGGCGTTCGCGGTCGTGACCACGGTCTTGGTGGTGGGCAGGACGGGGGTGGCGTACGAGGGGAACGGCCCGGCCGCGTCCGGCGCCGGCTTCGAGCGCCCGGTGAACAGCAGGACCCCGCCCACCGCGACGCCGGCGACGAGCATGAGCGTCAGCAGCACCCACAGCGCCCGCGCGCGAGCCCGGCCCGGTGCCAGGCTCGCGCAGGTGCCGCACCGGCCGGCGGCGGGGTCGTTGACCGCGCCGCACTGCGCGCACGTCCAGGGGGAACCCGCCATCGGGCCTCCTTCACCCCGGCGCTGGTGCACGCCGGCACCTCATCGTCACCGACGAGGGCGCGGGCTGCAACGCCCCGTCACGCCGGCTGGACGACGTTCACCATCCACGGGATGCCGAACTTGTCGACGCAGGCACCGAATTCGTCGCCCCACATCTGCTTTTCGAACGGAACCGTCACGGTGCCGCCCTCGCTCAGCTTGTCCCAGTAGCCGCGCAACGTGTCGGCGTCGTCGCCGCTGAGGCTGACCGTGATGTTGGTGCCGGGGTTGTACTCCATCCCGGCGGGGGTGTCGGACGCCATGAGCGTGTAACCGTTCTCGGTCTCCAGTTGGGCGTGCATGATCTTGTCCGCGTCCGCCCCTTCGGGTGACCCGAATTCCCCGAACGTGTTCACCTTCAGGGTGCCGCCGAAGACGCCTTTGTAGAACTCCATGGCCTGCCGCGCCTCGGCGCGGAAGCTCAGGTACGGGTTGAGCACGGAAGCCACTGCGATCTCCTCCTCCTCGAACGAGAGCAGCATCCTCGCAGAACCCCGTGACCTCGACAAACGCGAGAATTTCAGACGACGAACCGGCGGTCGGCGTGCGGTTCCAACGGCAGCGCGCCGTGCAGCGCGTCGCGGGCGCGCAGCTCCAGCGCGCGGTCGAGCGGCGCTGCGCCGCACGCCGCCGCGGTGTGGAACGTGCCGCGGTCGAACAGGTACACCAGCGCGAGCTTGCGGTCGCGGCGCCCGGTCGGCTCGGCGAACTCGACCGTCGCCGACCGCAGGCAGCCGCCGTAGCCCGCCCGGGCCAGCCGATCGGCGACGTCGACCAGGTCGGCGGTCAGCACGCGCAGGTCGCGGTTGCGGCGCCAGCACCGGACCGTCGAGCGGCCGTGCAGGTCCTGCGTCACCAGCGGGTGCACCGGCAGCCGGGCCGACGTCGCGGCGATCAGCTCCGCTTCGGTGCGGGCCAGTGCGTCCCCGTCCACCTTGAAGCCGACCGTGCCACCGCCGGTGGGCGCGAGGCCGAGCGCGGCGCGCATCCGCGGGGCGGCCGCGGCGAGGGTGTAGAGGGACTGCAGGTGCGGGCGGGACGTCCAGCACCGGACGAGCTTGCTGTCCAGCAGAGTCATGTGTCCTGTCTCCGGTAGCGAAAAAACCGCCGGGCCGGGCGCGCTGGCAATGTCCACAGTGGACGTCAGGCGCGGGGACGCGGGGTCGGAAAGGACAGCATGCGCCCGTCGCCGGCGGTTCCGGACCGGAACTTCGCGGCTACGCGGCGAACGGCAGCACTTCGCCGCCGAACGGTCACTCCGGGTCAGGTTCAGCCGATCAGCGGTATCCCTTTCGCCTCACGCGGAGGTGATCACGACCTTCCCGAAGTTCTCGCGGCTCCGGAACCGCTCGACCGCGGCCGGTGCGTCGTCGAACGCGAACACGCTGTCGACCACCGGTTCGACCGGCCGCACCGCGAGCTGCCGGACGAGGTCCTCGGTGTCCTCCCGGCTGCCGACCCAGATCTTCCGCACGGTCGCGCCGCTGCGGAACAGGTCCATGAACTCGACCGGCGGCCCTTCGGCGCCGACGAACCCGACGAGCGCGATGTCGGCGTGGTGCGTCCCGGCCGCGACGAGCGACTGCGCGAACGTGCCCGGCCCGCCGACCTCGACGATCCGGTTCGCGCCCCGGCCGCCGGTGGCGTCGAGGACCGCCTTGCCCCACTCGGGGGTCGCCCGGTAGTCGATCACGGTGTCCGCGCCGAGCGCCGTCAGCTTCGCCGCTTTCTCCGGGCTGGACGTCGTCGCGACCACCCGCGCGCCGAAGGACTTGGCCAGCTGCAGGGCGAACAGCGACACCCCGCCGGTGCCGAGGGTGAGCACGACGTCGCCCGGCCGCACCCCGGCGAGCGACGTCCACGCGGTGACGGCGGCGCACGGCAGCGTCGCGCCCTGTTCGAAGGTGAGCGAATCCGGCAGCGCGACGAGCGCGTGCTCGGAGACGGCGCGGTATTCGGTGAGCCAGCCGTCCTGGCCGTTGCCGTAGCCGACCAGCGCGTCCGGCAGCCGGCCGGCGATCCAGTTCGAGTGGAAGGCGTTGAGCACCCGGTCACCGGCCGCGAAGCGCGTGACACCCTCGCCGACCGCGGCGACCTCGCCCGCGGCGTCGGAGAGCGGGATGAGGGCGTCAGGCGCGTTGGTGAAGTGGACGCCGTCGAGGATGAGCAGGTCCCGGTAGTTCAGCGACGTCGCCCGGACCCGGACGAGCACCTCCCCGCGCTGCGGCTCGGGCACGGGCTCTTCCCGCCGGACCAGACGGCCGGACTCGGGACGGTGGACAAGCACCAGAACCTCCTCATGTTAACCAAATGGCTAACATCGACCATGGCACACCCGCCAGCCCTTCGGCAACCAGGGATACTCGGACCATGGCCAGCCGCACCGCGACCCCCCTGGAGCACCCGGCCCTCGAGGACGTCACGTTCGCCGAGGCCCTGGAAGCCCTGCGCGACCCCCACCGGCTGGCCATGGTCGCCACTCTCGCGCGCGAACCCGGCCAGTCGTGCGGCGCGATCATGCCGCCGGTCAGCAAACCCGCCGCGTCCCGGCACTTCAAGATCCTGCGCGGGGCCGGACTGCTGAAGCAGTGGGACAGCGGCACGCAGCGGCTCAACGCGTTGCGCCGGGAGGAGTTCGACGCCCGCTTCCCCGGCCTGCTCGACCTGGCCCTCGCCGAAGCCGGCCGCTGATCCGGGATCTTCCGCGCCAACCAGACATTTAGCGTTGCTAATAGTTCTGAGTCAGAGCTACTTTGGCGGCATGACCGAACTCGCCGACCGGCTCCTGGGCGTCGTCCAGGGGATCCGCCGCGTGGTGCGCCGCCGGGTGCGCGCCGACGTGCCCGGCTCTCCCCTGCCCGGCGCGCAGGTCGAAGTCCTGCGCGTGGTGGCCGACCGGCCCGGTATCGGCGTCGCCGCGGCCGCCCGAGAGCTGCACCTGGCGCCCAACTCCGTCAGCACGCTGGTCAACCAGCTCGTCGACGCCGGCCTGCTGCGCCGCGAACCCGACCCGGCCGACCGGCGCGCCACCCGGCTGGAGATCACCGGCGCGACGCGCGAGCGGATGGCCACCTGGCGGCGCGCCCGCTCCGGGCTGGTCGCCGAGGCCCTCGCCGGACTGTCCGAAGAGGACACCGCGGCGATCGAGCAGGCGTTGCCGGCCCTGGAAAAGCTCATGGGCATCCTGAAGGAGCAGCCATGACCGAACCCGCGGTGCGGTGCACCGGGCTCAGCCACTCGTTCGGGACGACCCGCGCGGTGGACGGCGTCGACCTGGAGATCGCGCCCGGCGAGGTGTTCGGCCTGCTCGGCCCGAACGGCGCCGGCAAGACCACGACGCTGCGGATGATCACCACCCTGCTGCCCACCGCGCCGGACCACATCACCGTGTTCGGCGTCGACGTCGCGCGCCGCCGGATGGCCGTGCGGCGGCTGATCGGCTACGTCCCGCAGCAGCTGTCCGCGGACGGCGCGTTGACCGGCCGCGAGAACGTCGCGTTGTTCGCGCGGCTCTTCGACGTGCCGCGCGCCCGGCGCGACGGCGAGGTGCGCCGCGCCCTGGACCTCGTCGGGCTGGCCGGCGACGCCGACCGCGTCGCCAAGGGCTATTCGGGCGGCATGATCCGCCGGCTCGAGCTCGCCCAGGCCCTGGTCAGCTCGCCGCGGCTGCTGATCCTCGACGAGCCGACGATCGGGCTCGACCCCGTCGCCCGGTCCGCCGTGTGGGAGCGGATCACGCAGATCCGCACCGACACCGGCATGACCGTGCTCGTCACGACGCACTACATGGACGAGGCCGAGCAGTACTGCGACCGCGTCGCGCTCATGCACACCGGCCGGATCCGGGCGCTGGGCACCCCCGCCGAGCTGGAGACCGACCTCGGCCCGGGGTACACATTGGACGACGTGTTCCGCGCGGTCACCGGCGACCGCCTCGAAACCGACGAAGGAGGGATCCGCAGTGTCCGTGCCGCTCGCCGCACCGCCCGCCGTCTCGGCTGACCCCGGCCCGCTGCGCCAAGCGCGCATCCTCGCCGCGCGCGTCGGCGCGATGTGCCTGGTGGAGCTGCAGAAGCTGCGCCGGGACCAGACCGAGCTGCTCACGCGGGCGATCCAGCCCGCGCTGTGGCTGCTGATCTTCGGGGAGACGTTCACGCGGCTGAAGGCGATCCCGACGGGCTCGACGCCGTACCTCGACTACCTCGCGCCCGGCATCCTCGCGCAGTCCGCGCTGTTCATCTCGATCTTCTACGGCATCCAGATCATCTGGGAACGCGACGCGGGCGTGCTCGCCAAGCTCCTGGTGACGCCGACCCCGCGCGCCGCGCTCGTGGCGGGTAAGGCGTTCGCCGCCGGGGTCCGCGCGCTCGTGCAGGCCCTGATGGTGCTGATCCTGGCGGCGATCCTGGGTGTCGGGCTGACCGTGAACCCGCTCAAGCTGCTCGCGATGGCGGTCGTGCTCGTGCTCGGGTCGGCGTTCTTCTGCTGCCTGTCCATCGTGATCGCCGGGATCGTGCTGTCGCGCGAGCGGCTGATGGGTATCGGCCAGGCGATCACGATGCCGTTGTTCTTCGGGTCGAACGCGCTGTACCCGGTGGACCTGATGCCGTCGTGGCTGAAGGTGCTCAGCCACGTCAACCCGCTGAGCTACCAGGTCGACGCGCTGCGCGGGCTGCTGATCGGCACGCCCGCCCACCTCGGGCTCGACTTCGGCGTGCTGGCCGCGGCGACGGCCGCCGGGGTGGCGGTCGCTTCGGCCCTGCTCGGCCGGTTGGCCCGGTGAGGCACATGTCTCACCGAACGGAGGCTTCATTCCCGGATGGCTAATCTCGGTTCCGTGAATGGTCGTCCTGGCGTGTTCTCTTTGGTCGGATTGTGCGTTCTCGCCGGAATTCTCGTGGCGGGCACGATGGCGCCCGTCGCGCTCGGCGCCGGCTTGCTGTCGAATCAGGTGAGCGATTCCGTGGACGCCATTTCCGCGCAGCTCGCCGCGGCCGACCCGCCGCTGACCACGACGGTGACCGACCGCGACGGCACCCCGATCGCGACGCTCTACGCGCAGTACCGGCTCCCGGTCACCGCGGCCGGGATCGCGACGACGATGAAGGCCGCGATCGTCGCGGTCGAGGACCGCCGGTTCTACACCGAAGGCGGCGTCGACCTGCAGGGGATGCTCCGCGCGGCGGTGAACGACAGCACCGGCGGCGCGCTGCAGGGCGCGTCGACGATCCCGCAGCAGTACGTCAAGAACTACCTCATCAACGTCGTCGACCGCACCGATCCCCTGGCCCAGCAGGTCGACCGCGAGGACTCGATCGCGCGCAAGCTGCGCGAAGCGAAAATGGCCGTTCAGCTCAACGACACGATGAGCAAGGACGATCTGCTCGCCGCTTACCTGAACGTCGTGGAATTCAGCGGCACGGTGTACGGCGTCGGCGCCGCAGCGAAAGCCTACTTCGGGACGACAGCGGACAAACTGACCGTTCCGCAAGGTGCGCTGCTCGCCGGAATGGTGAACAACCCGAGCATTTACAACCCGTACACGCATCCGGACAAAGCACTGCAGCGGCGCAACC
Source organism: Amycolatopsis sp. NPDC101161 (assembly GCF_044768185.1). Taxonomy (NCBI): domain Bacteria; kingdom Bacillati; phylum Actinomycetota; class Actinomycetes; order Pseudonocardiales; family Pseudonocardiaceae; genus Amycolatopsis; species Amycolatopsis sp. NPDC101161. The sequence goes on along the minus strand of NZ_JBIWPI010000006.1, from coordinate 829,382 downwards.
TCGTGATCGACGACATGGTCACCAACGGCTCCATCCCCGCGTCCTACGCCGCGACCGCGAAGGCGGCGCCGCTCGGGGTGCTGCCGAACGGGCCGGTGACCCCGTCCTCGACCTGCATGGGCGCGGCGCCGGACGCCGGGTTCTTCTGCGCCTACGCGGAAAGCTACCTCGTGCACGCCGGGTTCACCGCGGACCAGCTGGCGACCGGCGGCTACACGATCAAGACGACGCTCGACCCCCACGTCTCGCAGGTGACGAAGGACGCCGTCGACGCGAACGTGCCGACCACCCAGGACGGCGTGGCGAACACCTTCGCCGTCGTGCAGCCGGGTTCGACGGGCCACCAGGTGCTCGCCATGGTCGCGAACCGCAACTACGGCACCGATCCCGCGCAGGGCGAGACGTCCACGGACATCGTCGCGGACGCGAGCAACGAGTTCGGCGCCGGCTCGTCGTTCAAGATCTTCACCTCGGCCGCGGCGCTCGTCACCGGCAAGGCGGGCCTGGAGACGCCGCTGCCCAACCCGGACAGCCAGTGCTTCCCGGTGCCGGACTCGCGTTCGGCGTGCTACACCGTCCACAACGACGGTCACTACGCGGACCCGATCAGCCTCGCCGACGGCCTGGCGACGTCGCCGAACGTCGCGTTCGTCGGGCTGGAGAGCCAGGTCGGGATGCCCGCGGTGCTCGACATGGCCTACAAGCTGGGGCTGCGGAACACCCTCGCGACCAACGACGCCGGGGCCGCGCCGAACCCGGCGTCGAGCAACCCGCAGTACAGCGAGCCGCAGTCGAAGTACTTCCAGAACCTGCTGTCGTTCACCCTGGGCAACAGCCCGGTGAGCCCGCTGGAGATGGCGAACGTGTCGGCGACGCTGATGAGCGGCGGCGTCTGGTGCCCGCCGAACCCGATCCTGTCGGTGACCGACCGGAACGGCAACGCCGTCGCGGTCCAGCAGCCGGCGTGCGAGCAGGTCATCCCGGCCGGCGTGGCGAACACCTTGGAAGCGGGCCTGAGCAAGGACACGACGAGCGGCACGTCGGCGCAGGCCGCCCACGCGGCCGGCTGGACGCGTCCCGACATCGGCAAGACGGGCACGACGCAGCAGAGCGAGTCCGTGGCGTTCGTCGGCGGCGTCGACGGCTACGCGGTGTCCTCCATGGTCTTCGCGGACGGGCCGCACCCGCGTGAGATCTGCCCGGGCACACCGGTGCACCTGGGCAACTGCGGCCACGGCGCGTTCGGCGGCACGGTCGCCGCGCCGCCGTACTTCCACGCGATGAGCCAGCTGCTCGCGGGCGTGCCGGACCAGCCGATCCCCGGGCCGGACCCGGCGTACCTGACCGCGCGGAACTAGCGCGGTTCGAGGAAGACGAGCGGGATCTCGCGCTCGGTCTTGGTCTGGTACTGCGCGTAGTTCTTGAACTGGCCGGAGATCTTCGGCCACAGCTGCGCGCGCTCGCCGGCGTCGGCGACCCGGGCGCGCATCGGCCGCTTCGGCGCGCCCTTGAGCGACACCTCGACGTCCGGGTTGTCGCGCAGGTTGAGGAACCACGCGGGGTGCGTGTCGTCCCCGCCGCGCGAAGCGACGACGACCAGCGTGTCGCCGTCCTGGTGCGGCGAGGTCAGCAGCACCGACCGCGGCTGCCCGCTCTTGCGGCCGGTGGTGGTGAGCTCGAGGACCGGCATGGCGGCGTGCCAGCCGACGCGCCCCCCGGTGAGCTTGATCAGGCCGCGGTGCACGGCGTTCATGGTCTTCAAGGCGAAGTCGCTCGGCATGATCACAATCTAGTCCCCGAGTTCCCCGAAACCGCCACGCGGCGGCGTACGGGTGTGCGACGCTGCCCGGCGAACCGAAGACTTGGGAGAAAGAAGTACCGATGCTGATCTGGGGCTGGCGAACGCGCGTCTACGTGCTGGCGATGACGACCTTCCTGTGCGGCCGGTGCGGCAACCCCGCTTCGCACGCGGTGCGCAAGGCGGTCACGAAGTTCACCCTGTTCTTCATCCCGCTGTTCCCGATCAGCGTGAAGTACTCGGCGCAGTGCACGTTCTGCGGGATCGAGAACCGGATCCCCAAGGAGGACGCCGTCCGCCTGCAGGCGCAGGAGGAGCAGGGGCAGCAGGGTGGTCAGCCGGGTTACCCGCAGCAGCAGGGGTTGCCGCAGGGTTTTCCGCAGTCGCCGCACCCTTCGCAGCCGCAGGGGTTCCCGCAGCCGCAGCACCCGTCTCAGCAGCAGTACCCGCAGCAGGGTCAGTTCCCCCAGCAGGGCCAGTGACCCTGGAGTACTCGTAGCTGTTTCCCTTGGCGGGCAACTGGTCCCGCCGAGGGGCGGGCAACGCCCCGGCGCTGGGGGCGCTTCACCGACCGGCAGCCATCCCCGCGTCCCTCCGGGCTTTCAGGTGGCAACCGGCGCAAATCTCGCAACCCGGCGCGCGACCGAGCCCGCCGTCCCGGCGAACCGCCCGCAGGCCGCGGCGAACAACACCACATCGGCCGCGGCGGCCGCCCCATGCGGCCAGCCGATCCCGCCCACCCCGTCGCGAACCTCCTGCTCCGCGGCCTCGACGAACGCGACCGCATCGGCCACCCCGGCGCCGTCCTCGCCGGCGAGTTGGCCTCGAAGCGCCCGCGCGGCGGCCACCGCGTGCCCGCCGAGCCGTCCGAGCGCCGGCCGCACCTCCACCGGCACCCGCCACCGCGGCTCCGCGACCTCCCGCGCAAGACCACCCATCCGAGTGAGATCCGCGGCGCTGCAGACGGCGGCGACGACCGCCTGCACGTCCTCCTCCCGCGGCGCGTGCAGGGCCAGCAGCGCACACGCCTGGTCCTCGCACGCGGCCCCCAGCGCGGCGACCGCGGCGGCGTCCTCCCGCACCCGTCCGCCCAGCGTGCGGTCACTTTCCAGGACCGAACACGTGGCCTCTTCGAACGCGATCGCGACCAGCTCGCACAGGTCGGCCAGCCGCCGGGCGAGCGTGCCCAGCTCCTTCTGAAACGCCGTCGGCATGGCGGCAGGAAACCAGCCCGGACGGGTACCGGCATCTCGTCGCCCGGCCCGGAACTGTCGGACCCCCGTGCTCTCCTCATCGGCAAGAGCGGTGCACCCCGCACCCGGAGGAGAAGGAGGAGCCCGATGGCAGGCGAAACGCTGGTGACCGTGGTCGGCAACCTGACGACCGACCCCGAGCTGCGGTTCACCCCGTCCGGCGCCGCGGTCGCGAACTTCACGGTCGCGTCGACCCCGCGCACGTACGACCGCGAATCCGGCACCTGGCGCGACGGCGACGCGATGTTCCTGCGCTGCAACGTGTGGCGGCAGTACGCGGAGAACGTCGCGGAGTCGCTGGGGCGCGGAGCCCGGGTGATCGTCCACGGCCGGCTGAGACAGCGGTCCTTCGACACGAAGGAGGGCGAGAAGCGCACGGTGACGGAGCTGGACGTCGACGAGGTCGGCCCGGCCCTGCGCTACGCGACGGCGAAGGTGACGAGGATGAGCCGGGCCGCGAGCGGCGAGGCGACGAGTTCGTGGACCCCGGAGCCGGTCCCGGTGGCCGTGGGGGTGGACCCTCCGTTCTGAGTCGACCCGGGCTCGACCGCCGGCGGTGACCATGGAGGGAAACTTCTGTCGAAATCCCGGCAGCTGGTTCGACGCATGAGCAGGACGAGGTCGAACCACGAGCGGGAGGGACCGAGATGAACGAGCAAACCGGAACACCGGCCGTGCACCCCCTGGTGAACCGCCGGATGCTGGCGATGCTGCGAGCGGTGGCGGCGGGCCGCGGCCGGGTGTCGTGCAGCAGCGAGCCGGACTTGTTCATCGACGGCGTCTCGTGCGGCGACCAGTTCGCGGCCCACGCGCTGGCCCACCAGGGCCTGGTCCGCGCGGCCCGGCCGGGCCTGCCGGGCGAGCTGGTCCCGGCCGTCTTGACCCCCGCGGGCCAGGAAGTGGTGGCGGCCCGCCAACAGCACCACGCCGCCTGAAATGGCGACGCGAAGCTTGACAACTCCACAGAGCAACGGGCGAGCCGGTGTCGGCGGCCCGAGCCGCGGCGAGCGACGCGACTACCGTGGCGGGCATGAGCAACACCGAGGCCGCCCCCGCCGAGCTCGCCTGTGGTGACCGGCCCACGGCCGCCGATCCCGAGCACCCCGCCGTCGAGATCCTCACCCCGCGCGAGGTGCCCTTGGGCGGCCCGCGCGCGATGCGGGTCCGGCGGACGCTCCCCCAGCGGTCCCGGTCGCTGATCGGCGCCTGGTGCTTCGCCGACCACTACGGCCCGACCGAGGTCACCGGCGCGATGGACGTCGCCCCGCACCCGCACACCGGCCTGCAGACGGTGAGCTGGCTGTTCGCCGGCGAGATCGAGCACCGCGACAGCCTGGGCACGCACGAAATGGTCCGCCCCGGCGAGCTGAACCTGATGACCGGCGGGCACGGCATCTGCCACTCGGAGGTCTCGACCCCGGCGGCGAAGACGCTGCACGGCGTCCAGCTCTGGGTGGCGCTGCCCGAGCGGCACCGGCACACGGCCCGCGCGTTCGACCACTACGTGCCGTCGGTGAACCGGATCGAGGGCGCGGAGATCCGGGTGTTCCTCGGGTCGCTGGCCGGGCGCACGTCGCCGATCCCGACGTACACCCCGCTGCTGGGCGCGGAGATCGTCCTGGGCCCGGACGCCCACATGTCCCTCGGCGTCGACCCCCGCTTCGAACACGGCGTCCTGGTCGACACCGGCGACGTCGTCGTCGCGGGCACCCGCGTCCGCGCGGCGGAACTGGGGTACATCGGCGTCGGCGTGCGCTCGCTGACCTTGAGCAACCGCGGCCCGGCGCCGGCCCGGTTCCTCCTGCTCGGCGGCACCCCGTTCGACGAAGAGATCCTGATGTGGTGGAACTTCGTCGGCCGCACGCACGAGGAGATCGCAGCCTTCCGCGAGGCCTGGGAGGCGGAGTCCGACCAGTTCGGCAGCGTCACCGGCTACACGGGCACGCCCCAGCGGCTGCCGGCACCCCAGCTGCCGGCGGTCCGCATCAAGCCGCGCCGGAACCCGGCGTCACCCCAGGAAACCCGCGACAGCTGAGCCGAACCCGCTGGCGTCGTCCAGCCAGGGGTAGTGCGCGGCCCCGGGCAGGACGACGACCCGGGCGTCCGGGAAGAGCGCGGCGAACTCACCGGCGACGGCCGGGCTCGCGATCCAGTCCAGCTCCCCGGCGAGCACCAGCACGGGAGCGTCCACGGCCCCGAGCGCGGCCCGCGTGACTTCGGGTTCGAAGGCGCCCTCGGCGTTGTAGACGCGCGCGGCGGCGCCGTTGCGCTGCCCCGGCTCGGTCGCTTGGTGACGCCGGGCGGCGTCGTCCCACCGGCCGTAGTACATCGGCGCGACGGCGGCCCAGTCACCACTGGTCGCCCGCCGCGCGGCGATGGCGTCGTAGGCCGCGGCGGCGGTGTCGAACCACGGGGCCCCGGCCCGCCGGGCCATGATCCGCCGCCGGTCGTCGACGGACAGCTGCAACCCGACCGCGCGCGGACTCGGCGCGACGAGCACGAGCCGCCGCAGCCGGCCGGGATACCGGGCGGCGTAGAGGACGGCGAGGCTGGCCCCGGCCGAGTGCCCGAGCAGGTCGAGCTGGTCGAGGCCGAGGTGCTTGCGCAGCGCCTCGACGTCCTCGACCTGCCGATCGCACCGGTAGGTGCCGGGATCGGCGGGAGTGCCGGAGTCCCCGGTCCCCCGCAAGTCGAGCACTGCGAGCCGGGAGCCGAGCCCGCCGAGGTCCCCGAGGTAGGCCCCGGCGCGCATGGGGCCGCCGGGCAGGCAGACCACGGGCTCGCCACCGGACCCGAGAAGGCGGAAGGAGAGCGCGGTCCCGTCCGGCGCGGAGAAGATCGGCATCCCCGACCCTGACACTCCGAAGGCGGCTCGAGCAACCCTCCGGCCGGTCACCGTTCCCGGGCGAGATAAGCCTCCAGCGTCGCCAGCCGGTGCTCCCGCGCGCACTGCTCGACCTCCGCCGGCCCGCCGCCGCTCTCGATCAGCGCCAGCAACCGCTCGTGCTCCTCGACCGACGCCGGCGCCCGCCCCGGGACCGACGCGAACGTGCTGTCCCGGACCGCCGCGAGCCGGGTCCAGCACCGCTGCACCAGATCCACCAGGTTCGGGTTGGGGCAGGCGCTGAACAGCACCTCGTGGAACTCGGCGTTCAGCGCGGTGAACGTCAGGGGATCGAACTCGGCCAGGCTCCGGCGCATCCGCTCGTTCAGCGCCCGGGCGCGCGCCAGGTCGGCCGGCGTGAGCAGCGGCGCGGCGAGGCCGGTCGCCGCGCCCTCGACGATCGCCACCGTCTGCATCGCGTACCGGTACTCCGTCGGGTCGATGGCGACCACCCGGGCCCCGACGTTCCGCTCGAACTCGATCAGCTCCTCGGCCTCCAGCCGGCGCAGGGCCTCGCGGACCGGCACCGCGCTGACCGCCAGCTCGCGGCCGATCTGGTCGAGCACCAGCCGGTACCCGGGCCCGTAGCGGCCGTCGAGGATCCTGGCCTTGATCGTCTCGTAGGCCAGCTGGGACTTCGTGACCGGTCTTCCCGAGGACGCGCTGATCATGTAGGAAACCATATATGGTCCCGTCGACGGATGACGCCCAGGAGGCCGCGCCGATGCCGAGTTCCCCGCCCGCCCCCACCGCGGCCGACCTGATCGTCGACGGCCTGCGGGCCCACGGTGTCGACACCGTCTTCGGGCTGCCCGGCGTGCAGACCTACGACCTGTTCGACAGCCTGGCCCGCGCCGGCGACGAAATCCGGGTGATCGGCGCCCGGCACGAGCAGACCGTGGCCTACATGGCGTTCGGCTACGCGCAGGCGACCGGGCGCACCGGCGTCTACACCGTCGTGCCCGGCCCGGGGGGTCCTGAACTCGTCGGCGGCGCTGCTCTCGGCGCACGGCGCCAGCGCCCCGGTCGTGTGCCTGACCAGCGAAATCCCGCGCGCGTACCTCGGCCGCGGGCTCGGGCACCTGCACGAAATGCCCGACCAGCTCGCCACCCTGCGGACGATGACCAAGTGGTCGGAGCTGGTCGAACACCCGTCCGGGATCCCGGACGCGCTGGCGACCGCGTTCCGCGAAGCCGCGGGCGGGCGGCCCAGGCCGGTCTCGCTGGCGGTGCCCTGGGACGTGCTGGGCCTGCACGCCCCGGCGGAACCCGTCGGCCCGCTGCCGCTGCCCAGGCCGGCCGTCGACCCAGTCGCCGTCGAGCAAGCCGCCGAACTCCTCGCCAGGGCGAAGCACCCGATGATCATGGTGGGCGGCGGCGCCCGGGACGCGGCGGCCGAGGTCCGGGCACTGGCCGAACGGCTGCAGGCGCCGGTGGTGCCGTTCCGCGGCGGGCGGGGCATCGTCGGCGACGACCACCCGCTCGGCTTCACCTGCGTCTCCGGCTTCGAGCGGTGGGCGGAGACCGACGTCGTGGTCGGCATCGGCTCGCGGATGGAGCTGTCCTGGTTCCGCTGGCCGGACAAGCCGGCCGGCCTGAAGACGATCCTGCTCGACATCGACCCGCGGCAGGCGACCCGGCTCGACGCGGACGTCGCGATCGTCGCCGACGCCGCCGACGCCACGGCCGCGCTGACCGCGGCCGCCGGTCCACAAAGGACGGACCGGACGGGGGAGTTCACCGCGCTGAAGGCGGCGGTGGCCGAGCGGTTCGCCGACGTGGGGCCGGAGCTGGACTACCTGCGGGCGATCCGGGACGTGCTGCCGCGCGACGGCTTCTTCGTCGAGGAGATCTGCCAGGTCGGCTTCGCGTCCTACTTCGGGTTCGAGGTCTACTCGCCGCGCACCTTCGTCACGTGCGGCCACCAGGGCACGCTGGGCTTCGGCTACCCGACGGCGCTCGGCGTGCAGGCGGCCTTCCCGGACCGGCCGGTGGTGTCGGTGGCGGGGGACGGCGGGTTCATGTTCGCCGCGCAGGAGCTGGCCACCGCCGTCCAATACGGACTGAACGTGGTGGCGGTCGTGTTCGACAACGGCTACTACGGCAACGTCCACCTCGACCAGGAGCGGCTGTTCGAGGGCCGCGCACTGGGCGGGCGGCTGCGGAACCCGGACTTCGCCCGGCTCGCCGAGACGTTCGGCGCGCTCGGCCTGACCGCGCGCACCCCGGACGACCTGCGCGGCGCGCTGGACAAGGCGTTCGCCGCGGGCCGGCCGGCGCTGGTGCACGTGCCGTGCGAACTGGGCGCCGGCGCCTCGCCGTGGAAGTACCTGATGCCGAAGTCGGACCGGAGCTAACCGGCGGTCACGCGGTCGAGCGCGGCGAAGACGCGGGCGACGTCGGCCGCGGTCGTCCGCCAGTTGCTGAAGGCGGCGCGCAGGGCCGGCCGGCCGTCGAACACCGTCGGGGTCAGGAACGTGGTGCCGTCCTCGGCGATGGCGCGGACGAGGGCGTCGATGTCACGCTCGGCGGCCGGGGCGAAGCAGACGACGTTGAGCCGCACGGGCGCGAGCAGCCGCCAGTGCGGTGAGCCGTCGAGGCGCGCGCCGAGGTCCCGCGCGAGCGCCACGCAGCGCTCGACGATCTCGCGGTGCCCGTCCCGGCCGTAGGCCACGAGCGAGAACCAGGCCGGGAGGGCGCGCAGCCGGCGGGAGTTCTCCGGCGTGAGGTGCAGGAAGTCCGGGGTGTCGCCGATCTCGCCGAGGTAGGCCGCGTTGTTGCCGAACACGCGCAGCTGCAGGTCGCGGCGGCGGGTGAACTGGACGGCGGAGTCGTAGGGCACGTTGAGCCACTTGTGCAGGTCGACGACCACCGAGTCGGCCTGGTCGAGGCCCGCGGTCAGCGCCGCGTGCTCGGGGGCGAGGGCGGCGAACCCGCCGAACGCGGCGTCGACGTGCAGCCAGAAGTCGTACCGCCGCTTGAGGGCGGCGATCGCGCGCAGGTCGTCGAAGTCGACGGTGTTCACGGTGCCCGCGTTCGCGACGACGACGGCCGGCCCGTCGAGCGTTTCGAGCGCCTCGGCCAGCCGGTCGACGTCGACGGCTTCGCGGCCGGGCAGCAGCGGCACCTTCCGCAGTGCCGAGCGGCCCATCCCGAGGAACGACAACGCCTTCAGGACGCTCGAGTGCGCCGAGCCGGACAGCACGGTGACCGGTCCGAGCGCGGCGGCGCCGTCGTCGGACACCGGAATCCCGGCGCGTTCCCCGAGCCATTCGCGGGCGATGGCGAGCCCGGTGACGGTGGACATGGTGGCGCCGGTGACGAACGCGCCGGAGAACTCCGCGCCGAGCCCGAAGAGCTCGGCCAGCCAGCCGACCGTCTCGCGCTCCAGGTCCTGCGCCGAGGAGTCCAGGCCGCTGGCGGGGTTCTGGTCGTAGGTGGCGGTGAGCCAGTCCCCGGCGAGCGCCGCCGGGGTCGCCCCGCCGGTGACGAACCCGAGGTAGCGCGGTCCGGCGCTGCCCGCGAAGCCGGCTTCCCAGCGCCGCGAGAACTCCTCCAGCGCACCCCGGGCACCCGCGCCTTCGAGCGGCAACGGCGCCCGGGTGACCTCCCCGGGCGGTACGGCGGCGGGCCGCTCGGGCAGCCCGGCCAGCGCCTCCCCGGTGAGTTTCCGCGCGGCGTCGAGCAGGTCGGGCAGGGAGTTCAGGTCTTCGGCGAGCCTCGGATGCACGTCCCCGACGCTAAGCACCGCGAACGGCGTTGTCGCGGGCCAATCCGCCGAAACTGGCCCGCCGGCCTCAGCGGCGCAGGAGCCGCCGGACGCGGGCCTCGGCCGGGTCGAACGCCACCCGCCGCAGCGGGCCCACCAGCAGGACCACCACCGCCATCGCCGACAGCGCGGCGAGCACCATCGCGGCGACGAACTGGGCGGCCCCGGACGTCGCCGTCCCGAGCACCAGGTAACCCGCCAGCACCACGGCCACCGGCGCGAGCAACCCGCACAGCACCGGCAGGGGCGGCACCCGGTCACCGTCGGGGCGGCGGGCGGAGACCACCGCCGCCCCGGCGCAGGTGACCGCGGCGACCAGGAGGCAGCCGCCGACGGTGTCGCTCAACCGGTGCCAGCCCAGCGCCACCGCCGCGGCCGAGACCCAGGCGACGCCGACGCCGCCGATCACCAGGGCCTGCGGGCGGTAGCGGCGGGGCAGGACGATCGCGATGGCCACCAGCACGGCCATCGCCGCGCTGACGTGCCCGCTCGGGAAGCTGTTGTGGCTCGCGACGCCGAACCGGTCGCCCGTGCTCGGCCGGTCCAGGACGTACAGCTTGAGCAGCTGCGCCACCACCAGCGGCGCGGTGAGCAGGAACAAGGCCGTCACGCCGAGCGCCAACCGGCGCCGCACCAGGGCGATCACCACCACCAGCACCGCCACCCCGCCGAGCAGGACGACCTGGTCGGCCTGCCGCAGCGGGCCCGCCCAGTCCACTGTGGTCCCCGCCGCCTGCGCGCTGCGGACGACGCCGTTCTCGACGCTGCGGCCGGCTTCGGTGCGGACGAACAGCACGTAGGCCGCGACGAAGGCGAAGGCGAACCCGGCCGCGCTCGCCGCGAGCACGGCGGTGCGGGACACGGCGCTGGTCACGAGCGCGTGGCGGACGGGAGCGCGTCGCGTCTCGGAGATAGTCACTGCCATGTCCCCGAGTCTGGGCACCGCATTTCGGGATCCCGTCAGCGCGATGTCATGGTTTCGCTACAAGATCCGCCCGGGTCGCCACGACGTGCGCTTTTCCGAATAATGGCGCCGTGGCCGAGGTACTGGTGGTAGAAGACGACGCGGCGGTGCGGGAAGGACTGCAACTGGCCCTGCGCCGGCAGGGGCACGTGGTGCACACCGCCGAATCGGGTGAGCTCGGCATCGAGGTGCTCGTGCGGCACCGGCCCGACATCGTCGTGCTCGACCTCATGCTGCCCGGCATGGACGGCTTCGAGACCTGCCGCCGGATGCGGGCGTCCGGGCCGATCCCGATCATCATGCTCACCGCGCGCAGCGACGACTTCGACATCGTGGCGGGGCTCGAAGCGGGCGCGGACGACTACGTCGCCAAACCGGTCGAACCCCGGGTGCTGGACGCGCGGATCCGGGCGGTGCTGCGGCGGGCCGTCAGCGAGCGGCCGGGCGAGCCGCCGGAACCCCAGGAACGCCACGGCGACCTGGTGATCGACCGGGCCGGGCTCGAGGTGACCAAGCGCGGCGCCGCCGTGTCGCTGACCCCGACCGAGCTGAAGCTGCTGCTGGAGCTCTCGCGCACGCCCGGGCAGGTGTACAGCCGCCAGCAGATCCTCTCCGCCGTCTGGGACCACGACTACCTCGGCGACTCGCGGCTCGTCGACGCGTGCGTGCAGCGGCTGCGGGCGAAGATCGAGGACGTGCCGGCGAAGCCGGAGTACGTGCAGACGGTCCGGGGGTTCGGCTACCGGTTCGGCCGGTCGTGATCCGGCGGATCCGCTCGTGGCTCGCCGGGCTGCGGCCCCGGCTGGTCGCCGCGTTCGCGGTCATCATGATCCTCGGCGCCACCGCCGCGGCCGGCGCGAGCTACGTCTCCGCGCGCAACACCATCCTCGAGGGCATCCAGGACCAGACGATGCTGAAGCTGCGCGACCAGATCGTCGCGTACCTGCCGACCGTGTCCCTGCCGCCGACCCAGGCCACGCTCGACGCCTTCGCGGCCGCGCTCAAGCCCAGCGGCGCGCTGGTCGTCTACCACGGCCTGTACTCGTCGTCGGGCATGGCGCCGCAGGACGTGCCGGGGGCGCTGCGGGAGGCCGTGGCGAACAGCACGAACATCCAGTTCCAGCGGGTCGACGTCCAGGGGTTCCCGATGTTCTTCGTCGGGATCCCGGTGCAGACCGGGGCGGGCCGGGCGAGCGGCCTCGAGGTCTACGCGGGGACGCCGCTGGGCCAGCAGCAGACCGCGATCGAGGACCTGTCCCGGACGGCGTGGCAGACGGCCGCGCTGGCCCTCCCGCTCGCGGTGGCGGTGGCACTCTTGGCGGCGCGGCAGGTGCTGCGGCCGGTGCGCGCGCTGAACACCGCGGCGGACCAGCTCGGCCGCGGCCGGCTCGACGTGCGGCTTCGCGTCAAGGGCTCCGACGAGCTCGCGCAGCTGGTCACGACGTTCAACAACACCGCGGCGGAGCTCGAGCGCACGGTCGGCACGCTGCGCGCGATGGAGGCCGACGCGCGGCGGTTCGTCGCCGACGTCTCGCACGAGCTGCGGACGCCGCTGGCGGCGATGAACGCGGTCACCGACGTCCTCGACGAGGACGCCGGCCAGCTGCCGGCGGACACCGCGGTGGCCGCGCGGCTGGTCTCGGCGGAGACGAAACGGCTGACGCGGCTCGTGCAGGACCTGATCGAGATCTCCCGGTTCGACGCCGGCCGGGCCGAGCTGCGCCGGGAGGAGCTGGACGTCGCCGCCGCGGTCACCGACAGCCTCACCGCGCGCGGCTGGGAACCCGGGCCGGACGTCGTCGCCGACCTGCCGGCCGGGATCACGGCGGCGCTCGACCGGAGGCGGCTGGACATCGTCGTGGCGAACCTCGTCGGCAACGCGCTGCGGCACGGCGCCCCGCCGGTCGAGGTGGTGCTGCGGGCCGATCAGGGAACCGTCGTGCTGACCGTCACCGACCACGGGCCCGGCATCCCCGACGAGGTGCTCCCCCGGATCTTCGACCGCTTCGCGAAGGCGGACACGTCCCGGGCGCGGTCCGAGGGCAGCGGGCTCGGGCTGTCCATCGCCCGCGAGAACGCGCGGCTGCACGGCGGTGACATCGTCGCGGCCAACACCGGCACCGGCGCCCGGTTCGAGCTGCGCCTGCCCGGCGAAGCCCGGTTCGAGGGGGCGCGGTGAAGAAGCTCCTCGTCCTGGCCGTGGTGCTGCTGGTCAGCGCGTGCGGCGTCAAGCCGACCGGCGTCGTCACGGCCGGGCCGGCGCCGACGCTGCGCAACCCGGGCAGCCCGGGGCGCGACGCCGAAGTGATCCTCTACTTCGTCATCAACGGGCGGCCGGTCCCGGTGACGCGCCCGATCGGCGGGGCGGTCGGTGTCGAAGCGGCGCTGACGATGCTGCTGGACGGACCGACCGAAGCCGAGCGATCCGACGGGTACGTGACGGCCCTGCCGCGCCGGGCCGGATCGGTCACGCTGGAGCCCGGCCCGCCGGCGACGATCACCGTCTCGTTCCCGCTGAAGCCGATCGCCGGCGTCGGGGTCAACCAGCTGGTCTGCACGGCGTTCGCGGCGCTGGCGGCCGACGGCCGGTACTCGGTCGACGGCACGATCGCCGTCTCCGGGCCCGACGTCCGGCTGCCGTACCAGGCGTGCCAGGCGTCCTGAGCACCGTCTACTGTGGACGCACGGCCCCGACGAACTCCGCCTGCGGAGACGGCCCGCGCGCCCGGGCCGCGGAAGCAGGTGCCGGGAAGCCCGGCGAAGCCGCACCTCGCGCCCGGGCCGCGGCCGGCATCCGCGGGTCGCGATCCGCGCCCACGGGCGTACCCCGTCCCCCGCCGCAGCCGATGTCCAGCACCCGGTCGCCCGGCCCGCAGTGCAACAGCTCGTACGTCGCTTCGCGCAGCTCGGCCGCACCGGGAGGGCGTCCGCCAAGTCGAGGCGAGCCAGCAGCTCCGAAGTCAAGCTCCGGGGTACGGGCGAACCGCGCGGGCCTCCGTCAGCGACCGGGCCCACCAGCCCAGCTGGTCGAGCATCGTCTTCGCCGCGACCGCCGCGCCGTCGTCGGTCGGGGTGCCGTCCGGTCCGAAGCGCGCGTGGGCGCCGTGGAAGCTGACCGTCTCGCGGATCGTGACCGCGTGCAGCTCGGCGAAGACAGGCCGCAGGTGCTCCACCGCGCGCAGGCCGCCCGACATGCCGCCGTACGAGACGAACGCGACCGGCTTGGCCGCCCACTCCGTGCGGTGCCAGTCGATCGCGTTCTTCAGCGAAGCCGGGTAGCTGTGGTTGTACTCCGGGGTGACGACGACGAACGCGTCGGCCGCTTCGAGCCGCGGCGTCACCTTCGCCACCTCGGCGACGACCGCCGGCGGTGGCGTCGCGCCGAAGGCCGGCAGCACCATCGGCAGGTCGGGCTCGGCCAGGTCGACCACGTCCACCGCGAACCCGCCGTGCTCGCTCGCCACGCCGGCCAGCCAGTCCGCGACCACCGGGCCGAACCGTCCTTCCCGGACACTTCCCACGATCACCGCGACCCGCACGGGAGCTTCGGACACACTTCCTCCTTGGCACAGCGGCGTTGTTGCCGTCCGGGCCAGGATCAGACTTCAAGCCCGCTTGAAGTCAAGCACGCGCCTGTGGTTGGCTGGTAAGCATGGTGAACGCCACAGCCCGGCCGTTGCCCGACCTGAGCGTGGGTGAACTCTCGCGGCGCAGCGGGGTGCCTGCGTCGGCCCTGCGGTTCTACGAAGACGAGGGCCTCATCCGCAGCCGCCGCACGGCCGGCAACCAGCGCCGCTACTGCCGCGACGCGCTGCGGCGGGTGACCTTCATCCGGATGTCCCAGCGGGTCGGCATGCCGCTGTCGGCGATCCGGGAGGTGCTCGCGCTCCTGCCCGACGACCGCACGCCGACCCGGGCCGACTGGGCGCGGATCTCGAAGTGCTGGCAGGAAGACCTGACCGCGCGGATCCGTCAGATGGAACAGCTGCGCGACCAGCTCAGCGACTGCATCGGCTGCGGCTGCATGTCGCTGGCGAAGTGCCGGCTCGCCAACCCCGGCGACCGGCTCGGCGCCGACGGGCCGGGCCCGCAGCGCCTGGCCGACCACCGCGGCGACGGTTACGAGGGCTAGCGGCGCTCCAGTACGCCACGGACGAACATCGCCTGCCCGGCGTGCTGGATGTCGTCGTCGAGGACGCTGACCAGCCGGACGCCGAGGGACACCGGCGGGTCCCAGGCCTCGTCGACGATCCGGTCGAGGGCCTTGTCGTCGAGGTTCTCCACGAACCGGAGGGTCTGCTCGTGCACGGCGTCGTAGTAGCCGGTGAGCAGGGCGGGATCGTCGACCCGGACCGCCTCGACGTCGGCCGGGCGGTGGCCGTAGCCGGTGTCGCCCGCGGGGAACGGGAGGCCGAAGCGCGAAAGCCAGTCCTCGCCGGTCCACACCTGCTCGGTCCCGGCCACGTCCGCGACGTGGTCGTCCTGGACGCGGGTCAGGTGCCACACCAGCCAGGCGATCGAGTTGGCTTCGGGGGCCGGCCGGGTCCGGAGCTGCTCGGCGGTGAGCCCTTCCACCGCCGCGTGCACGTTCTCCCGGACCCGGCCGAACCCGTCGATGAGCAGATCGGCCACGTTCATCGGCTGCCTCCCGTTGCGGAACCCGTTCACCGGCGTGCTACCCGATCATGCCCGCCGGCAAACGGATCTCGCTACCGCGGGAGCAGCTGGTCGAAGAACGAGCGGTAGCGCCGCAGCGCGATCCGCAGCTCCTCGGTGGCCGGTTCCCCTTGCTGCCACTGGGCTTCCAGGTCGCCCTTGTGCTCGGCGAACGTCGTGGCCAGCGCGCTGATCACGGCGGCGACCAGCTCGTCGGCCTGCTGCACGGCCTGCTTCGGGTCGTCGACGAAGCCGGTCTGCACGTTCTGCCAGCGGTCGCGGAACCCGGTGACCTTGTCCTCGTCGATCAGCGGCGGCGTCTCCACGTCGCCGCCGGACCGCGCGGGCGCGGCGGTGTCCGTGGCAGACCCGGCGGTGTCCGGACCCGCCGACGCCGAAGCCAGGTCGGCGGTGCTCAGGTTCTGGTCCTGGCCGGTGCCGCGGTCCTCGTCGGTGCCGGGCTCGCGGAAGTCGGTCCGCTCCTGGTCGGGGACCTCGGTGGTGCCGTCGCGCACGTCGTCGTCCCGGGACACGTCGTCGCGGGGAACGTCATCGTGGGACAGGTCGTCGTGGGCGAAGTCGTCGTCGCGGTCGGTGCCGTGCCGCGTCAGGTGCTCGGTCATGGTCAGCGTCCTCCGTTCCACTCGGTCCGCGGCTGCGCGGACGCCTGGTGCTCTTGCTTGGCGGTGTCACCACGGTCGGCGCGGTCGTGGTCGTGGCCGTTCCGGCGGTCGTGGTGGTCGTGCTCGCGGTCCCGATCGTGATCGTGGTCGCGGTGCTCGTCGTCGGCGCCGTCGGTCAGCAGGTCCTCGAAGACGGTCCGGTAGCGCACCATCGCGTCGCGCAGGTCCTCAGTGGACGCTCCGTCCCGCTTCTGCTGCGTGTTGTGCGCGGCTCGGTAGTGCTCCAGCGTCTTGGCGTGGCGCACGGAAAGGTCGGTCACCTGCTGCTCGTAGCCTTCGGTCGGGTAACCGCGTTCGCCCATCAGCGCCACGAGGAGCTGGTCCGCCTCGCTGACCGCTTCGGCCGGCTGGTCGACGAACTTTTCCTGCACCTGCGCCCATTCCCGGGCGTAGCGCTCGCGCGCCGACGCCGACAGCGGGCGGATGTCGAGCTCCTTGTGCCGGCGCTCGCGCTCGGCGAGTTCCCGTTGCGCCGCACGGGGATTGTCGCTCTCCTTGACGACCCGCTCGTACTCCGGCCCGAAGCGCTCTTGCAGCCGTTTTCGCTGCATCTCCTGTGTCACAAGCCAAATCACGGCGCCGAGCACCGCGACGGCCACGACGACGATCACGACGATCAGCCATGTGGGCATTGCGCAATCTCCTTCACGGATCTCGCCCCCGATGCGCTCGGTGTGCCCGCTACCCGGGAGTCGAAAACCGTGTTCATCCGCGATTCGGCCGACCGGCCGCGCGGATACCGCCGGATGCCGAGGCCCCACCAGCGGTGTAACGACGATAACAACTACCGACTAGCGTTGTTACCGTCCGACTGCTATCGTCGATAACAGCAAGACGGAAGCAGTGTTACCCGAGCAGGAAGAAGGCACCGATGAGCACCACCGAGACCCGCGTCGCGATCGTCACCGGCGGCTCCCGCGGCATCGGCCGCCAGGTCGCCGAGCGCCTGGCCGCCGATGGCATGGCCGTCGTCGTCAACTACGCCGGCAACGAGAAGGAAGCCCAGGCCGCGGTCGACGCCATCACCGAGCGCGGTGGCCGGGCGATCGCCGTCCGCGCCGACGTGGCCGACCCGGCCGCGGTCGCGGAGCTGTTCGACACCGCCGAGGCCGCTTTCGGCGGCGTGGACGTCGTCGCCCACCTGGCCGGCGTGATGAACGCGCCGACACCGATCGCCGACACCGACTTCGAGGTCCTCGACCGGGTGCACCGCACCAACATCCGCGGCACGTTCGCGGTGGCCCAGCAGGCCGCGCGGCGGGTGCGCGAGGGCGGCGCGGTCATCACGACGTCGACCTCGGTGCTCGGCCTGAACCTGCCCGGCTACGGCATCTACAACGCGACCAAGGGCGCGGTCGAGGCGATCACCATGATCCTGGCGCGCGAGCTGCGCGGCCGCGACATCACCGTGAACACGGTCGCGCCCGGCCCGACGGCCACCGCGCTGTTCCTCGACGGCAAGGACGAGGAGACCATCGACCGGATGGCCAAGCAGCCGCCGCTCGAGCGGCTCGGCAAGCCCGAGGACATCGCCGAGGTCGTCGCGTTCCTCGCCGGTCCGGCCCGCTGGGTCAACGGCCAGGTGCTGCGCGCCAACGGCGGCATCGTCTGAGCATCCCCCCGAACGCGAAGGAAGAGACCATGATCATCGTCGTCACCGGCGCCTCCAGCGGGATCGGCGCCCTCTCCGCCCGGGCGCTGGCCCGCGCCGGGCACACCGTCTACGCGGGCGTGCGCGACCCCGGCGGCCGCAACGCGCCCCAGGTCGAAGCCGCCGCCGCGTACGCCCGCGAACACGGCGCCGACCTGCGGACGGTCGACCTCGACGTCACCAGCCAGGACTCGGCCGACGCCGCCATCGCCCGGATCGTGGCCGAGCAGGGCCGGCTGGACGTCGTCGTGCACAACGCCGGGCACATGGTGCTCGGGCCGGCCGAAGCGTTCACGCCGGAGCAGCTCGCGCAGCTCTACGACACCAACGCGATCGGCACCCAGCGCGTCAACCGCGCCGCCCTCCCCCACCTGCGCGCCCAGGGCGACGGGCTGCTGGTGTGGGTGTCGAGCAGCAGCGTCCGCGGTGGCACCCCGCCCTACCTGGCGCCGTACTTCGCGGCGAAGGCGGCGATGGACAGCCTCGCGGTCAGCTACGCCGCCGAGGTCGCGCGCTTCGGGATCGACACCACGATCGTCGTGCCGGGCGCGTTCACCGCGGGCACCAACCACTTCCCCAACTCCGGGCACCCCGCCGACGAGGCCGTCGCGAAGGCCTACGAAGAGCGATACGCGGGCCTGACCGACCACGTCGCGGCGAAGCTGGCCGAGATCACCCCGGCGGACGCGGACGTCGCGGTCGTCGCGGAAGAGCTGGCGCGCGTGGTCGACCTGCCGAAGGGGAAACGGCCCTTCCGGGTGCACATCGACCCGGCCGACGACGGCGGGTGGCTGGTGGCCGAGGTCGGCGACCGCGTCCGGAGCGAGTTCCTGCGCCGGATCGACCTGGCCGACCTGCTCAGCCCGGCGGCCGGCTGAACCGGGTGACGATCACGTGGTCCTTCGCCGGGCCGCGGACCGCCCACTCCTGCCGCCAGCGGCGCGCGTCGAGCACGCGGTAGCTCCCGCGGTAGAAGTCGTCGCGGCAGGGGTGGTCCGCTTCCCAGTGCCCGGCGCGCAGGTCGACGGCGTGGAAGAACCCGCCGTGGTCGAAGTGCACGTCGGCGCGGCCGGGCGCGGTGGGCCGGTAGTGCAGCTCCCGCGTCACCGGGCCGGTGTACCCGCCGAGCCGCAGTTCGCCGGCTTCGCGGTAGACGAGGACGCCGTCTTCCTCGGTGAAGACGGCGGTGCCGGTGACGTCCCCGGCCGGATCGCCTTCGGCGGTGCGGATTTCCCGGTCGAACCGCCATTCGCCGGCGAAATGCGCGGCGAGATCGGGAACCGGCCAGTACTCCACGTGCCCAGTGTGCCACCCCGCGGCGGGCCGGACCGGAACTGTCGGGCCCCCGCTCTATAGTCGGCCGGGTGGCAGACACCGACCTCGCGACCGTGTCCGACGCGCTGGAGACCCTCCGGCGCGTGTTCGGTTATGACAGCTTCCGCGGCGACCAGGCGGCGATCGTCGAGCACGTGGTCGCCGGTGGCGACGCGCTCGTGCTGATGCCCACCGGTGGCGGGAAGTCGTTGTGCTACCAGATCCCCGCGCTGGTGCGGCCGGGCGTGGGCGTGGTGGTTTCGCCACTGATCGCGCTGATGCAGGACCAGGTCGACGCACTCCGCAACGCCGGTGTCCGCGCGGGGTTCCTGAACTCCACGCAGGACTACGCGGCCCGCCAGGAGGTCGAGTCGGCGTTCCTGGCCGGCGAGCTCGACCTGCTCTACCTGGCACCGGAACGGCTGTCGATGGAGTCCACCGCGCGGCTGTTCGACCGCGGCAAGATCGCGTTGTTCGCGATCGACGAAGCGCACTGCGTCTCCCAGTGGGGCCACGACTTCCGGCCGGAGTACCTGGCGCTGTCCTCGTTGCACGAACGCTGGCCGGACGTGCCGCGGATCGCGCTGACCGCCACGGCGACCGAGGCCACGCACCAGGAGATCTCGGCCCGGCTGAAGCTCGACGAAGCCCGCCACTTCGTCGCCAGCTTCGACCGGCCGAACATCCAGTACCGGATCGTCGGCAAGAACTCGCCACAGCGGCAGCTGCTCGAACTGCTGCAGACCGAGCACAAGGGGGACGCGGGGATCGTCTACTGCCTGTCCCGGAACTCGGTCGAGAAGACCGCGGAGTTCCTGGTGCAGAACGGGATCCCGGCGGTGCCCTACCACGCGGGCCTCGACGCGCGCACCCGCGCGAAGCACCAGTCGAGGTTCCTGCGGGAGGACGGCCTGATCGTGGTCGCCACGATCGCGTTCGGGATGGGCATCGACAAACCGGACGTCCGGTTCGTCGCGCACCTCGACCTGCCGAAGTCCGTCGAGGGCTACTACCAGGAGACCGGGCGCGCGGGCCGCGACGGCCTGCCGTCCACCGCGTGGCTCGCGTACGGGCTGCAGGACGTCGTGCAGCAGCGCAAGATGATCGACACGTCCGAGGGCGACGAGGCGCACCGGCGGCGGCAGGCCGCGCACCTGAACGCGATGCTCGCGCTGTGCGAGACGGTGGAATGCCGGCGCGTGCAGATCCTCAACTACTTCGGGCAGAAGGCCGAGCCCTGCGGCAACTGCGACACGTGCCTGAACCCGCCGGAGAAGTGGGACGGCACGATCCCGGCGCAAAAGCTGCTCTCCACGATCGTGCGGCTGCGCAACGAACGGCGCCAGAAGTTCGGCGCGGGGCAGGTGATCGACATCCTGCTCGGCAAGTCCACGCCGAAGGTCACGCAGTTCCAGCACGACACGCTCAAGACGTTCGGCATCGGCACCGAGCTGCGCGAGCCGGAGTGGCGCGCGGTGGTCCGGCAGCTGCTGGCCCAGGGCTTGCTCGCGGTCGAAGGCGACTACGGCTCGCTGGTGCTCACCGAAGCCAGTGCCGAGGTGCTGGGCGGCGGACGCGAGGTGCTGCTGCGCCGCGAGCCCGAGCGCGCCGCGGCCGCCCGGGTCCGCAGCGCGCGGAAGGCCGCCCCCGCGGCGGACATGCCCGCGGAGGCGGCCCCGCTGTTCGAACGCCTGCGGGCCTGGCGGGCCGGCGTCGCGAAGGAGCAGGGTGTCCCCGCCTACGTCATCTTCCACGACGCGACCCTGCGCCAGATCGCCACGCAGCGGCCGTCGTCCCTGGCCGAGCTGGGCACGGTCAGCGGCGTGGGCGAGAACAAGCTCGCCAAGTACGGCGAGGGCGTCCTCGAGGTCCTGACCGCGGAGTGACCTAGCGGGTGGCCGGACCCGGGCGGCCGTCCGGGCCGGTCACCGAGTTGACCTTGCGGACCGCGCCGGCGATCTGCTCGTGGTACTTGCCCTTGGTCTTGTCGTCGACGAACTTGGCCGCCTTGCCGACGGCCCCGTTCACCTTTTCGGGGTTCTTCTTGGCGTATGCCCGGGCGGCGCCGGCAGCTCCGGCCAGCACGGTGAGCTTGCGCAGGAAAGCCATGGTCGTCTCCCTCGTCGGTGTGCGGTCATCCTGACAACGCGGACGAACCACCCCGAGGTTCCCCGTGTGACGGGGGCCAAACAAAAATGCCGCGCGAGCTGCGCCCGGCGGCCTCTAGGGTCGGGTTCATGCGCGACCTGGCGGCCCTGCCGAAGGCCCACCTGCACGTCCACCTGGAGAGCACGATCCGGCCGGGCACGCTCCGTGAACTCGGCGAGGCGAACGGCGTCGCCGTCCCCGCCGAACCGCCGGAGTTCGCCGGTTTTCGCGCGTTCGCCGACTACAACGCGCTCATCCGGGCCTGTCTCCAGCGGCCCGAGGACTTCGAGCGCATCGCCCGCGAGTACTGCGAAGACGAGCTCGCCCAAGGTACGCGCTACGCCGAAGTCACGTTCACCGCCGCCTCGCACGGGGAGCGGCTGGGCGACCTCGAAATGCCACTCGCATCCGTCCTCAAGGGACTGTCCGGGCTCGAAACCCGGCTCGTGCTGGACCACTCGCGACGCCGTCCCGTCGACCGCGCGGAGCGCACCCTCGACCTCGCGCTGAAGTACGACGAAGTCTTCGCGATCGGCATGGCGGGCGAGGAAAACCACTCCCTCCGTCCTTTCGCGACGATCTTCGAGAGGGCGCGCGAAGCGGGCATCCACCTGCTGCACCACACCGGCGAGGACGCCGGCCCGGACAGCATCCGCGAGGCCCTCGACGTCGGCCGCACCGAACGGCTCGGCCACGGCATCCGCGTGCTCGAGGACCCGTCGCTCGTCGCCGAGGTGCGCGAACGAGGGCTCGCGCTGGAGGTCTGCCCGTCGTCGAACGTGACGCTCGGGCTGGTCCCGTCGCTGCCCGAGCACCCGCTCCCCCGGCTGGTCGAGGCCGGGCTGACGGTCACGCTCAACACCGACGTCCCGTCGGTCACCGGCGCCGACCTGGCCGCGGAGTACACCCGCGTCCGCGACGCCTTCGGTTACGACGACACCGCGATGGCCGGCTTCGCGCGGGCGAGCGTCACGGCGTCCTTCGCCCCCGAAGCGACGAAGCGGAAGGCCCTCGAAGACATCGACGCCTGGCTCACACCGGCAGCAGGCGGGTGACCAGCGTGCCGAGCTGGTGCACCGTGCGGCACTCGTGCATCTCGACGACCTCGGCGTACTCCAGCGCCGCCGAGTCGCCGGTCGACCACAGGGACCGCCGTTCGGGGTTCAGCCAGTAGACGTGCCGGGCGCGGGCCTTGATCTCGCGGACGGCGTCGAGGTTGGGGTCGCCGCCGTTGGTGCGGGCGTCGCCGAGGATCAGCACCGACGTCCGCGGGCCCACCGCGTCCAGCCAGTTCGCCGTGAACTGGCGCAGGGAGCCGCCGTAGTCGCTGTGGCCGTCCCAGCGCACCAGCGCCGCTTCGGACAGCATGCGCGCGCCCAGGTGCTCGGGGTCCGCGACGCCGGTGGTGACCAGGTGGGTGACCTCGTCGGCGCTGTCGACGAACGCGAACACGCGGATCTTGCTGAACTGGTCGCGCAGCGCCTGCACCAGCAGCATCGTGAAGTTCGCGAAGCCCGCCACCGACCCGGACAGGTCGCACAGCAGCACGATCTCCGGCCGGCCGGGCCGCCGGTGGCGGTAGGCCGGGCGCAGCGGGACCCCGCCGGTCGACAGCGACCGCCGCAGCGTGCGACGCAGGTCGATCTGCCCGCGCGTGGTGCGCTTGCGACGGGCGGCGAGGCGCGTCGCGAGCTTGCGGGACAACGGCTGGATCGTGCGCCGCAGCTCGGCGAGCTGGTTGCGGCTGGCGATGAGGAAGTCGACCCGGTCGGGTGAGGGCGCGATCGCGTGCTTGGCGACGCGCTCGCGACCGCGGACCTCGGCGGCGCGCCGGCGCGCCTCGGTGCGGACCTGCCCGCGAAAACCCTCGACGCGGCGGCGGATCTCGTCGCGGTCGAGCCGGTCGGTGAACTCGCCGCGCGCGCCGCCACCGCGCACCGCGGCCAGCACCCGCGCGATGAGCGTCTGCGGCTGGAGCCGCTCCAGCGTCTGGTGGGCCGAGAAGCCGCCACCGGGTCCGGACGCCGAGCCGTACTGGCCCACCATGTCGACCGCGAGCCCGGCGAGCTGGGCCAGCGCCTGCTGGTCGCCGTCCGCCAACGCGGCGGCGAGTTCCTCGCGCAGCTCCTCCAGCGTCGACGGCTGGTCTTCGCGGGCCCGCTCGGGCGTGCCGATCCCGGCCGGGAAGTAGAGGTCGAAGGCGGCGTCGAACACCGCGCGCTGCCCGCCGCGGCGGACCAGGGCCGCGGCCAGGCCTTCGCGGACGAGCGAGCGGTCGTCCATGCCGAGGACTTCCAGCGCGGCGGCGGCGTCGACGGTCTCGGCAGGTCCGGCCGGGATGCCCTGGGCCCGCAGTGCCTTGACGAACGACGCGAGCCGCTCCGGCACGCCGCCGGTCACGACGCGTCCAGGACCTGTTCGAGCTTCAGGCCGGCGCCGGCCTTGGCGATGTCGTCCTGGTGCTTGAGGACGACGCCGAGGCTTTCGCGGACGACCTGCTCGTCCAGGGTCGAGGCGCCGAGCGCGAGCAGCGTGCGCGCCCAGTCGATCGTTTCGGCGACGGAGGGGAGCTTGCGCAGGTCCATCGCGCGCAGCGCGGCGATCACCCGGACGACGGAATCGGCGAGCGCGGCATCGATGCCCGGGACCTTGAGCAGGACGATGTCGCGCTCGAGGTCCTCGTCCGGGAAGTCGATGTGCAGGAACAGGCACCGGCGGCGCAGCGCCTCGGACAGCTCGCGCGTCGCGTTGGACGTCAGCACGGCGAACGGCGCGCGCGTCGCGGTGATCGTGCCCAGCTCCGGCACGGTCACCTGGAAGTCGCCGAGCACCTCCAGCAGCAGGCCCTCGACCTCCATGTCGGCCTTGTCGGTCTCGTCGATGAGCAGCACGGTCGGCTCGTCCGACGAGATCGCCGTCAGCAGCGGGCGGCGCAGCAGGAACTCCTCGCCGAAGATGTCGGTGCGGGCCTGCTCCCAGGTCTCGTCGCGGCCGGCGGTGATCCGCAGCAGCTGCTTCGCGTGGTTCCACTCGTACAGCGCGCGAGCCTCGTCGATGCCTTCGTAGCACTGCAGGCGCACCAGCCGCGAGCCGCTGACCTGCGCGACCGCCTTGGCGAGCTCGGTCTTGCCGACGCCGGCGGGGCCCTCGACCAGCAGCGGCTTGCCGAGCCGGTCGGCGAGGAACACCGTGGTCGCCACGGCCGTCGACGCCAGGTAACCGGCCTCGGCCAGCTTGGCCGACACGTCGTCGACGGAGGTGAAGAATCCGGTGCCCACCACGTGCCTCCTAAGCGGTCGCTCACCAGGAGCGTACCCGACCTTCCGGCTAGCATCGGCCGCGTGACCTACGTTGCCGCTTCCGGCCGATACGAAACGATCCCCTACCGCCGCTGCGGGCGTTCCGGGCTCAAGCTGCCCGCGATCTCGCTCGGGCTGTGGCACAACTTCGGCCACGACAAGCCCCTGCAGACCCAGCGCGACATCACGCGCCGCGCGTTCGACCTCGGCATCACGCACTTCGACCTGGCCAACAACTACGGCCCGCCGTACGGCTCGGCCGAGGAGAACTTCGGGCGCCTGCTGGCCACCGACTTCAAGCCCTACCGCGACGAGCTGGTGATCTCCACCAAGGCGGGCTACGACATGTGGCCCGGCCCGTACGGCGAGTGGGGCTCCCGCAAGTACCTGCTGTCCTCACTGGACCAGTCGCTCGGCCGGATGGGCCTGGACTACGTCGACATCTTCTACTCGCACCGGTTCGACCCCGAGACGCCCCTGGAGGAGACGGTCGGGGCGCTCGACTCCGCCGTCCGCGCCGGGAAAGCGCTTTACGTCGGGATTTCGTCGTACAGCTCGGAGCGGACCGCCGAGGCCGCACGGCTCCTGCGCGAGCTCGGCACGCCGCTGCTGATCCACCAGCCGTCGTACTCGATGCTGAACCGCTGGATCGAAGAGGACCACCTCCTCGACACCCTCGAAGAGGTGGGCGCCGGCTGCATCGCGTTCTCGCCGCTCGCGCAGGGGCTGCTGACCGACAAGTACCTGAAGGGCGTCCCGACGGATTCGCGGGCGGCGCAGGGGAAGTCGCTCGACCCGGACACGCTGGACGACAACCGGCTGAACCGCGTCCGCGCGCTCAACGACATCGCGGCCCGGCGCGGCCAGTCGCTGGCGCAGCTGGCGCTCGCCTGGGTGCTGCGCGACAGCCGCGTGACGTCGGCGCTGATCGGCGCCAGCAGCGTCAAGCAGCTCGAAGACAACGTCGGCGCGCTCGGCAACCTCGACTTCTCCTCCGAGGAGCTGACCGAGATCGACGGGCACGCGACCGACGCGGACATCAACCTCTGGAAGCGGTCCTCGGACGCCTGAGGCCCGGCGGCGGGGCGCTGCGCGCGTCCCGCCGTTTTCCGGGCCAACGTTTGACCAGATTTCGAATCTGGTCATATGATGGCCCAGTGCCTCCTGCCGAAGACCGCGCCGAGCGAGCCGAACGGATCCTCGACGCGGCCGCCGCACTGCTGCTGCGGGCCGGCTACCGGCGCACGACGATCGAGGACGTCGCCGAGCGCGCCGGCGTCGGCAAGGGGACCGTCTACCTGCACTGGAAGAACCGCGAGGAGCTGTTCCTCGCCGTGCTGCTCCGGGAGTCCGTGCGCAGCATCGAAGACCTCGTCCGGGCGGTCGACGCCGACCCGCTCGCCGCGCGGCTGTCGACGCTGACCGAGGTCCAGTACGCGAACGTGCTGGGCCGGCCACTGCTGCACGCCGGGCACGCCGACGACGCCGGCACGCTCGGGAAGCTCCTGCCGAAGCTGCACGCCAAGCTCGACCCGCGCCACGACGAAGCCTTCGTCGAGTACCTCGAACTGCTGGCGGCGAACGACCTGCTGCGCGCCGACCGGCCGCCCCGGGAGCTCGCCGTCGCTTACCGGGCCGTGCTGCACGGCTTCCTCGTCGAGACTTTCCCGCCGCCGCCGGCGTTGCTCGCCGACACGGTCGCGCACGCCTTCGAGCCGGTCGCGGTTTCGACGATGCGGCTGCGAGCCGTCGCGCCGCGAGTGGTCGCGCTGTTCACCGAATCCGCCGCGCTCGACCGGAAGCAGCTCGAGCGCGCGTACTGAAACCTGGGAGGACACCATGCGCACCGGCATCCTGATCGACGAGCTCGGCGTCGGCTTCGACGGCATGCGCGCGCAGGCACGCGAAGCGGCGAAGCTCGGCTACGGCACGCTGTGGCTGGCGCAACGCGGCGGCTGGGACGCGCTCACAGCGTTGCCCGCGTTGGGCGTGTCCGGCGTCGAACTGGGGACGTGCGTCGTGCCGACGTACCCGCGTCACCCGATCACGATGGCCGCCCAGGCTTTGACCGTCCAGGCCGCGGCCGGCGCGCCGGTCCACCTCGGCGTCGGGCTGAGCCACCGGCACATCGTCGAGCGGGAGTTCGGGTACTCCTACGACCGCCCGCTGCGGCACCTGCGCGAGTACCTCGAAGCACTGAACCCGTTGCTGCGCGGGGAAAAAGCGGACGTCCACGGCGAATCGCTGACAGCGGCGGGCGGGCTGACCACGCCAGGCGCGTCCCGGCCGGCGGTCCTGGTCGGCTCGGTGAGCCCGGGCTCGACGCGGCTGGCCGGCGAGCTGGCCGACGGCGTGATCACGACGTGGGCCGGACCGCGGGCGACCGGCGAGTTCGTGGCACCGACGCTCGGCGCCGGCCGGGTGGTCTCCGGCCAGCTGATCTGCGTGACGTCCGAAGTGGACGAACGCCGGTCGTGGGTCGAAGAGACCTACGGGGCGGCGGCGCAGGTTCCCGCCTATCGGTCCATTTTGGACCGCGACGGTTACGCGCGCGTGTCGGACAGCGTCATCGTCGGGGACGGGGAAACCGTGCGCCGGCGGGTGAAGTCGCTCGAAGACGCCGGCGCGACCGAGCTGCTGGTGATGCCGTTCGGGACGCCCGCGGAGCAGGCCCGCACCCGCGAGCTGCTCGCGGCATGACCGGCCTCTGGGTGGACGACCTGCGGCCGGCGCCGCCGGGCTGGACGTGGGCGAAGTCGAGCGCCGCGGCAATCGAGCTGCTCGCCGGCGGCGAGTTCACGGCGATCTCCCTCGACCACGACCTCGGCGGCGACGACACGACCCGCCCGGTCGTGCTGTGGCTGTGCGAAAACGACCGCTGGCCGCCGGAAGTGCGCATCCACACGGCCAACCCGGTGGGCCGCGAGTGGCTCGTCGGGATGGCGCGGCGGTACGGGCCGGGCGTCCGCTAGCCGGTGCCGCGGGCGCGCCGGGCCTGGATCAGGTCGTCGCGGGCGCGGGCGACGCGGGAGCGGACCGTGCCGACCGGGCAGCCGCAGACGTCGGCGGCCTCGGCGTAGGACAGGCCGAGGACCTGGGTCAGCACGAGGACTTCGCGCCGCTCCGGCTCGAGGCCGTCGAGCAGCAGGCCCAGCTCGACGAGCTCCTCGAAGCCGGCCGCGGGGTCGCGGGTGCGTTCGGCGGCGATTTCCCAGTCGGTGTCGGCGATCTTGGGGCGGGCGCCGGCGGCCCGGATCTGGTCGACGACCACCCGGCGCGCGATGGACAGCAGCCACGTCCGCGACGACGAACGTCCGGCGAAGCGGCGAAGGCTGCCGAAGGCGCGAAGGTACGTCTCTTGGGTCAGGTCGTCGGCCGCGGCCGCGTCGGTGAGGTGGGCGAGGAAGCGCCAGACGTCGGCCTGCGTCGCGCGAACCCACTCGTCGAGGGCACGCCGGTCGCCGCGGCCGGCGGCCATGGCCAGGCCCGTGACGCGTTCGTCGTCCTCACCGCGGGTCATGATCCGGAACGTAGCAGTAACCGGGAACCTCCGGGGCCCGCCGTCCGACTACTGGGAGGTGAAGTGCGAGGAGTGCCGCGAAGGGCTTTCGGCCCGGCTGGACGGCGAGGACGAGCCGGTCGGCGTCGACCGGCACCTGGACGGTTGCGCGGCGTGCCGCGAGTGGTTCGCGGCCGCGTCCGACCTGCGCCGCGCGATGGTGCTGCGCCCGGCGCCGCCGGTCCCGGACCTCACGGCGGCGATCCTCGAGCGCACGCCGGCGCCGTCCGGTGAGGGCTGGGCGCCGCGGATCGCGCTGGCCCTGGTGGCGATCGGGCAGCTAGGCCTGGCGTTCGCGCAGCTGCTCGGCACCGACGGCGCGCACGGCCTCGCCCACCTCGGCCACGAGAGCGGCGCGTGGAACCTGGCGATCGGGATCGGCCTGCTGACGGCGGTGGCGCGGCCCCGGACGGCGGGCGGGCAGCTGCCGGTGCTGGCCGGGTTCGTCGGGGTCCTGCTGGTGCTGTCGGCGGGCGACCTGGCGGCGGGCCAGGTGACGCTCGCGCGGCTCGCGACGCACGTCCTGGTCGTGCTGGGCCTGGCGCTGCTGTGGACGGTGCACCGCGGTCACCGCGACCACGGCGGCGCACCACTACCGGCGGCCACGGCCGACGACGGCGGCCCGACGGTGTCCGGGTCCACTGTGGACGCCCCGGCGGGACGGCCGCGGCCGCGTCCCTTCCGCCGCCAGGCCCACGGCCGGCACGCGGCCTGAAAGAACTGCCGAATAGGGCGTTATACGCCGGTCACTCGATCTGCTTGACCGCCCACTCCGCCCACTCCCTCTGCATGACCGAGAAGCGCTTCCCCCACTCCAGGACGAGCCGGCCGTAGACCGACTGGTTGTCGTCCCCCCAGTCGATCGAGCCCTCCAGCTCCTCCAGCCGCTTCTCGCGCTCCCTCCCCGCCTCGCCCATCGTCGCCACATAGCCGCGTGCCTGCTCCGGGGAGACCGAGCCGAGGAAGTACACGCGCAGCAGGCCCGCGCTGCGCGGGGGGCCGCCCGGGTCGACCTCGACCAGCCAGTGCCGCAGCTCGGCGAGCCCGGCGTCGGTGATCTCGTACTCCTTGCGCCCGCGCGGGCCCTCGGCCTGGACGCGGATCATGCCCGCGCTCTCCAGCTTGCCGAGCTCGCCGTAGAGCTGGCTCTGCGTCGCGGGCCAGACGCTCGCCATCGCCCGCTCGAAGCGTTTCAGCAGGTCGTAGCCGCTTCCCGGCTCGTCGGCCAGCATCCCGAGCACCGCGTGTCGAAGGCTCATACCGCCATCATGACATTCCACTCTTGACATGTCGACTCGGCAGCTTCTAGTTTCGACATGTCAAAGTTGGAATGTCGGGAAGGACCCGCCGTGAACTACCTGAAGAGCCTGCTGCCGTGGATAGCGTTCGCCGTGGTCGCGACGCAGTTCGACTGGCGCTGGTCCGGGCTCACCGGCCTGGCGATCTCCGCCGCCCTCTTGCTGCTGGCCCGCCGCGACGGCCGCAAAGCCGACACGCTGATCCTCGAGTGGAGCGGCTTCACGTTCTTCGCGCTGCTCACCGCCGTCGCGTTCGTCTTCCCGGCGTCGCCGCTGAAGACCTACACCGGCGCGCTCACCGACGCGTGGCTGGCGCTCACCGCCTGGGGCTCGCTCGCCATCGGCCAGCCGTTCACCCTCGGCATCGCCCGCACGACGACGCCGGAGAAGTTCTGGGACAACCCGATCTTCAAGCGGGTCAACGTGATCATCACGCTCGTCTGGGCGATCAGCTTCACCGTCGGCGGCCTCGCCGGCATCGCGCTGCTGAACTACGCGCCGCACGCGACGGCGGCGCTGATCGCGCTCAAGGTCGTCTGCTTCGCGGTCCCCGTCGCCTTCACCATCCGCTACCCGCGCAGCGTGCGCGCCCGCGCCCAGGAAGCCGCATGACGACCTCCGCGTTCCACCTCACCGGCGCCTACGCGCCCGTCCACGACGAGCTGACGGCGTTCGACCTCCCGGTGACCGGCGCGCTGCCGCCCGAGCTGACCGGCTGGTACCTGCGCAACGGCCCCAACCCGCGCGGGGACAGCGGGCACTGGTTCACCGGCGACGGCATGGTCCACGGCGTCCGCCTCGAAGCCGGCCGGGCCGCCTGGTACCGCAACCGGTGGGTGCGCACCGACAGCTTCGCGGACCCGGATCTCAAGCTGTACAACGAAAACGGCACGCGGAACCTGCACGCGAGCGTCGCGAACACCCACGTCGTCAACCACGCCGGCCGCACGCTGGCGCTCGTCGAGTCGTCGCTGCCGTACGAGATCACGACGGACCTCGAGACCGTCGGCGCCTACGACTTCGGCGGCGAGCTGGCCGACTCGATGACCGCGCACCCGAAGATCTGCCCGGTGACCGGGGAGCTGCACTTCTTCGGCTACGGCAGCATCACCGCGCCGCACGTGAGCTACTACCGCGCCGACGCGGCCGGGAAGCTCGTCGTCAAGCAGCCGATCGACGTGCCGGGGCTGACGATGATGCACGACTTCGCGCTGACGAACGAGCACGCGGTGTTCTACGACCTGCCGGTCGTGTTCGACCGGGCGTCGGTCGGCCGGGGCATGCCCTACCGGTGGGACGCGGGCTACGGCGCCCGGCTCGGCGTGCTGCGCCGCGACCGGCCCGAAGCCGGCGTGCGCTGGCTGGAGATCGAGCCCTGCTACGTCTTCCACACGCTCAACGCGTTCGACACCCCGGACGGGCGGATCGTCGTGCACGTCCTGCGCTACGACCACCAGTGGTGGGCCGGCCACGAGGACCCGCCGGCGTCGCTGTGGCGCTGGACGATCGACCTCGCCGCCGGCACGGTGACCGAAGACCGGCTCGACGACCGGCCGGGCGAGTTCCCCCGCATCGACGACCGGCTCGCCGGGTCCGACGCGCGCTACGGCCACGTCACCGGCCGCGACGTCCTGCGCCGCCACGACCTGCACGCGGGCACCTCGGTCGAGCACGTCTTCGGGGCCGGCCGCGTTCCCGGCGAAGCGGTGTTCGTCCCGGCGGAGCACGGCGAAGGCTGGTTGCTCACCTACGTCTACGACGCGGCGGAAGACCGCAGCGACCTCGTCGTGCTCGACGCCGGGAACGTCGCCGCGGCGCCCGTGGCGACCGTCCACCTCCCGCAGCGCGTCCCCGCGGGCTTCCACGGGAACTGGCTGCCGGACGCGTGAGCGCTCAGGCGAACTTCGTCTTCGGCCGCTCCTGCCGGACGTCGTCGACGAAGACGTCGACCTTCTCGTCGAGGAACGCCACCAGGCCGGCGGCGCGCTCGCTCTCCGGCAGCGGCGTCGGGTAGCTCCAGGCGAGGTCGGGGTGCCCGGCCACGTCGAAGTGCTCCGCGGCGCCCTTGTACGGGCAGTGCGTCACCGCGTCGATCTTCTCGAGGAGGTCCATCCGGACGTCCACGCGGGGCAGGTAGTAGCGGGTCGGCAGCCCGGTCTCGAAGAGCAGGTGCGGCCGCACGGTGTCGGCGACGGTGACGCCGTCGACCTCGATCCGCACGTGGCGCGAGCTCGGCAGGATGTCGACGCGCACCCCGGGGTCGCGCGGGTGCGTGAAGATCTGCTCGTCCTCTTCGAACCAGTCGAAGGCGCCGAACTCGAAGCGGACGTGGTCCCGCAGCTCCTCGATCGGCGAATCCGGGTATTCCAGCGCGCCGTCCACCGCCTCGGCTCGGCCAACCTTTATCGTCGACCGAACGCCTTCTCCACGGCTGGGCGAGTGCGACGTCCGGCCCGAGGGGGCGAGAACGCCGCTCACGACGTCCGCGCGCGGGAAGTAGTACGTGGGGTAGTACGGGACTTCCCACACCAGAAGGGGGTGCACCGTGTCCGCGACGACCTGGCCGCCGAGGAACACCCGCACCCGCTTCGCGCCTTGTGCCACGCGGACCCGGCCGCGTACCGGAGTGCTCATGCCCCGGTCAACGGGTCCCGAAGCGAGCGTATTCCGGCGAAACCGGGGTTCGGGCGGCTAGCGTGGCAGGAAGTACGAGAACGAGTGGAGGCGGGCACGGGTGGCCGGCGTAGATGCTCCAACGGTCGGGACCCCCGCCGGGATGCGCAAGATCAACCAGCGGGCGGTGCTCGACCTGCTGCGCCGCAGCGGCGCGGCGACCCGCCCGCAGGTGGCGAAGGAAACCGGGCTGTCGAAGCCGACGGTCAGCCAGGCCCTGCTGGCGCTCGAAGCCGCCGGGCTGGCGCGCCCGACCGGGCAGACGTCGACCGGCACCGGCCGCTCGGCGGTGCTCTACGAAGCCGACCCGACCGCGGGGTACGTGCTGGGCGTCGACATCGGGCGTGAGCACATCCGCGTCGCGGTGTCGGACCTCGGCCGCAAGATCGTGGCCCGCCGGGACGAGCGCAACAGCGCCCGCTCCGGGGCGGCGCTGGTGACGGCGGTCGGCAAGATCGCGGCTTCGGCGGTCGCGGAGGCGCGGCTGTCGGCCGCCGACATCGTTGTCCGCGTGGTCGGCTCCCCCGGCGTCGCCGACCCGGAGAAGCGCTGCTTCCGGCACGCGCCGAACCTGCCGGGCTGGGGCCGGGCCGGGCTGATCGACGACCTCGAAGCCGCGCTGGGGCCGGACCTGATGGTGGAGAACGACGCCAACCTGACGGCGGTCGGCGAGGGCGAGAGCGGCGCCGCGCGCGGGGCGTCGGTGTTCGGCTGCATCACGATCGGCACGGGCGTCGGCATGGGCATGATGGTCGACGGCCGGGTGTTCCGCGGCGCGACGGGCGCGGCCGGCGAGATCGGCTACCTCCCGTACGGCCGCACGCGCTCGTCGTCGGAGGACGGCACGCCCCCGGCCCGCGGTCACCTGGAGGAGGCGACGGCGGCCCAGTCGGTGGTCCGCGGCGCCCGCGAACTCGGCTTGGGGACGGCGAAATCGGCCCGCGAGGTGTTCCGCCTGGCCCGCGAAGGCGACGAACTGGCGAAGCAGGCGTTGGAGGCGGAGGCCGACCGGCTGGCGTACACGGTGGCTTCGGTGGCGGCGGTGATCGACCCGGAGCTGATCGTGCTGGGCGGCGGGATGGGAACGGCGGCGGACCTGCTGCTGGAGCCGCTGGACCGCGCGCTGCGGGCGTTCACGCCGTTGGTGCCGAAGGTGGTCCAGGGCGAGCTGGGCGAGGACGCGGTCCTGACGGGCGCGATCAGCGTGGGACTGCGGGCGGCCGAGGGGCTGGTCTTCGAGCGGCGGGTGGGCGCGGCCTGAATCCATGAATGTCTCGATCTCGCAGGACTTCCAGGCTGTCTTCGGAGAGCTACCGAACGCGGTCAAGGACCAGGTCATCGGATTCGCACAGCTTCTCGAGGACGGCAACCCGAACCTGACCCTGCGTGCGGTTCCCGGAGCCGACCCTCGGGTCCGCATCGCCCAGGTCGCCCAAGACTGGGAGATCGCCCTTATGGTGTTTTCCCCCGCCGAACACCTCCTGCTCACGGTGCTACCGATCGACGAGGCACCCGACTGGGTGCGCGGACGGAACTTCGACCGCATCCACACCGGTGCCTTCGAGTGGCGTCTTACAACCGGCACGAATCAGCTTTCCGAACGGGCGCGGCTCATCCCCGGCTTCGCCGGGGAGACCACCAGCGGCACCGACCGCCTGGGCATCACCTACGACGCCCGCGCCCTGGCCGCCCTCCTCGCCGCGAAGTCACTTCAGCCCCCACTCGCGGTCGGTCTTTACGGCGAGTGGGGCACCGGCAAGACATTCTTCATGCGCACCCTCGAAGCCGAAATCACCGCGCTCGACAGCCTGAGCTGCTGCCACAACGTGGCACACGTCTGGTTCAACGCCTGGCACTACGCCGAAGGCAACCTCTGGGCCAGCCTCGTCCACCACATCTTCGTCTCCCTGCACCGCGACGATTCCCCGCAGGAGAAGGCCCTCACCGCGGCCCTGGACCGGGTCCACGGCATCCAGCAGACCAAGGAAGAGGCACAGGCGCAGGTGAACTCGGCCGCCGCGGCGGTCGCCAGTGCCCGGGACGCGGTCGATCGGCTCGAAGGGGAACGGGAAGCAGCGCTGGAGAACGCCGGCGAGGTCACCGCGAAGGATATCTGGACGACCGTCAAGGTCGATCCGGAGCTGCGGAGCGGGCTCGCCAAGGCCGCGGAGCAACTCGGCCTGACCGGCATCGGGGAGAACGCCCGCGAGCTGGCCCGCACGGCGAAGGACATCCGGGACACCGTGCGGCGCAGCGGAATCCTGGCGACCGCGCGGCCGTGGTGGCGGTCTCCTCTGGTCCTCGGGCTGCTGGCCGGCCTCGTGCTCTGGGTGGCGGGCATCGCTGTGATGACCGCGGTGGACTGGATCCAGCCGTGGCTGCCCCCGGTGACGGCCGCGCTCGGCGGCGCCTTCACCTGGCTGACCAGCCAGGCACGTCGGTTGCGCGAGCTGCTCGCGCCCGCTGAACGGATCCAGGCCGAACTCGACAAGCGGGTCGCCGAGGCCGAGGCCGCGTATCGCGCGAAGGAGGCCGAGGCGCGTCAACGCTACGAAGCCACCGAAGCCGACCTCGCCGCGGCCCGCGCCGCGTTGCTGGCCGCCGAACAGCGAGAAGCCGCGGCGCAGGCTGACCTCGGCGAGCTGGCCGGTTCCCGCCTGCTCGAGCGCTACCTGTCCGAACGGGCGAGCAGTGACGACTACCGGCGGCACCTCGGCGTGGTCGCGCTGGCGCACCAGGACCTCAGCGACCTCGACGCTTACCTCCGGGCCGCACTCGAGGACGAGACTGCCGAGTCACCGGTCGATCGGATCGTGCTCTACATCGACGACCTCGACCGGTGCTCATCCGAAACGGTGGTCCGCGTGCTGGAGGCCGTGCACCTCCTGCTCGCGCTGCCGATGTTCGTCGTGGTCCTCGGCGTCGACCCGCAGTGGCTGACCCAGTCCATCCGAGCCCGACAGCCGGAGGCCGAGACCGGCACCGCGCGCCAGTACCTGGAGAAGATCTTCCAGCTCACCTACCGATTGCCCCCGATGACCGCGGACACCTGC
Organism: Amycolatopsis sp. NPDC101161; assembly: GCF_044768185.1. Lineage (NCBI taxonomy): Bacteria > Bacillati > Actinomycetota > Actinomycetes > Pseudonocardiales > Pseudonocardiaceae > Amycolatopsis > Amycolatopsis sp. NPDC101161. The sequence goes on along the minus strand of NZ_JBIWPI010000006.1, from coordinate 794,380 downwards.
GCCGACCTGCTCCAGCACACCGCCGAAGCGACCCAGCCGGAGCCGCCTGCCGCCGACGTCGTCACGCCCCCGAGCGGCTTCGAGCTTCCCATCGAGATCCGGCGCACGTCGTTTGCCCGCAACCTGGGACTCGACCACACCCAGGCGCTGGCCTTGACCGACGCCGAAATCCGGCAGATCCGGCTCGTTGCCCCGCTGGTCGGCAGCTCACCGCGGCGGGCCAAGCGGTTCGTGAACGTCTACCGGATCAGCAAAGCACGCGTCCTCGGCGAGCCCGGCACCCACCTGACGGACGAGGCGGTCGGCGGCCTGATCGTGCTCGTCGCGCTGCTGCTGGCCACCTCCCAACCGCTGGCGCAGGTGGACCCACGCGAACGCCGCACACTGGCCCAATGGGCCGAGGACCAGCTCATGGCAGAGCGGAAGGAATTCCTCGGCGGCGCACCGGAACTCGCCGAGCTGCCGATGTCGGCCGTCGTCCGGTTCTTGCCGCAGGTCGAGCGGTTCACCTGGCAAGCGGCTTAGGCCGCGCGCCAGGCTTCTCCGCCCGTCGAGATCCGCCACGGCGTCAGCTTCAGCACCGTGATCTTCGGGTCCCGGAAGTCCTCGCCACCCAGGATCTTCGGGTCGTAGCCCAGGGGCTCCGGGGTCGATGCAAAGAGCTCCCACAGGTACTTCCGCGACGGCTCGTCGTCCGCGAACTCCGCGCGGCACTCCGCCACCGCCACTTCGTGCCGCGGGTCCCAGTACGAGCACGACACGTACGGCGACGCCGCCAGGTGCTTCGCCTTCAGCGGCGTCGGGCGGGTGAACAGCCACCCCGTCAGCCCGAGCGGACCCCGCTCCCAGATCGGGTGGACCACCCGCGACCGCGGCCGGCCCCGGCCGTCGACGGTCACCAGCGTGCACCAGACGATGCGGTGCGCCACGCGCACGAACGCTTCGGCCAGTTCGGCCGGCACTGTGCTAGATTCCACAACCATGGTTGTGCATCCTAGCACCCTCGACCTCTCGCTGACCGCGCTCTTCGCGGGCTGGGCCATGACCGACGAGATCCAGCGGCGGCTCGCCGGCCGGGGGCTCGACGACCTCAGGTTCAACGACGGCGTCGTCATCCAGCACGTCCTGGCCGCACCGCTGTCCATCACCGCGGTGGCCGAACGCATGGGCGTCACCCAGCAGGCCGCGTCGAAGGCCGTCGCCGATCTCGAACGCCGAGGGCTGCTCAGCCGCGAACCCGACCCCGCCGACGCGCGCACCAAGCTCCTGCACCTGACCGAGCACGCGCGGAACGCCGTCGAGGCCACTCGCGCGCTCAGGGAGGAACTTCAGGAAGAACTGGAGACGGAGTTCGGCGCCGAGCGGGTCGCCGACGCCCGCGACCTCCTGGCGGCGGTCATCGGCCGCTTCGGCGGCGACGACGCGATCCGCGCCCGGCGCGTCCGGCCGCCCCGGTGATTACCCGCGACGTAATCGACGCCCGCGCGAGAATCGGGACATGAGCGAAACGAACCGCATGATCGTCGTCGACTGCCTCGAGAACCTGTTCGTGCGCAAGGACTTCGACGCGGCCAAAGCCGCGCTCCACCCCGATTTCGTCACCCACAGCCCCGGCCTGCCCGACGGCCGCGACGCGTTCGCCGACGCCGTCAAGAACTCTCCGCTGGCCGGCGCGACCGCGGAGATCAAGCACGTCGTCGCGGAGAACGACCTCGTCATGGTGCACCTGCACGTGGCCGGCACCGCCGTCGTCGACGTCCTGCGCGTCGAGGACGGTCTCCTCGTCGAGCACTGGGACGTCAAGCAGCCGCTCAGCGCGTGATGACGCAGGTCCCCGACGCCGTGGCCAGCAGCTTGCCCTCGGCGTCGCGGATCTCCCCCTCGGCGAACGCGATCCGCGAGCCCTCCTTCACGACGCGGCCCGTCGCGCGGATTTCGCCGCGGCCCGCGTGGATCGCCCGCAGGTAGCTCACCTTCAGCTCCACCGACGAGTAGCCGACGCCGGCCGGCAGCGTCGTGTGCACCGCGCAACCCACCACCGAGTCCAGCATCGTGGCCGCGACGCCGCCGTGGACCATCCCGATCGGGTTGTACAGCGACTCGTCCGGCTCCGCGACCGCGACGACCTCGCCGTGGCCGATGTGCTCCCAGCGCAACCCGAAGTGCGCGGCGATCGGCGGGCCGGGGACGCGCCCCTCGGCGACGGCGGTCAGGTAGTCGAACCCGGACATGGTGGCGCCGAGCCGGGCGGTCGCCAGCGGGTCCTGCCACGTGATGGTCTTCGAACGGACCTGCGCTTCGACGTCGGTCATCCCGGCTCCTCGACTATGACAACTGTCTTAACCGCAGCTTCGCCCGCCCGCCCCGCCGTCGTCAAGCGCGCGTGACCCAGGCCACCGGTGGTCCGCCCGCGGGCCGGGTGGAATCATCCGGGGGTGAGCACCGACCGCAAGCTGATCGACCCGGAACGCGTCGCGGCGGCGGTCGACGGGCTGGGCGACCGCGCCGTCATCGACGAATGGGCCCAGCGGTTCTCCGTCGTCGCCGACCCGTCCCGGCTGGCGCTGCTGGTGTCGATCCACTACGCCCGCGAAATCAGCGTCACCGACCTCGCCGCGGTCACCGGCATGACCGACACCGCGGTGTCGCAGGCCTTGCGGCTGCTGCGGGCGCACGGGCTGGTCACCGCGCAGCGCACCGGACGCGTCGTGCGCTACCGGCTCGCGGACGCGACCGTGCACGAACTCATCCATCGGGTGCGGCCGCACCCCCAGGAGCCCACACCCGATCGGGGTGACCGGTAGCGTGCGGGCATGACGGGATTGCCCGAGACCATCACCGCCTGCCTGTTCGACCTCGACGGAGTGCTCACCGGTACGGCCGTACTCCACAGCGAAGCCTGGAAACGGACTTTCGACGAGTTTCTGCGCGCCCGCGACGGCGAAAACTTCCGCGAGTTCACCGCGCAGGACTACGCGACCTATGTGGACGGCCGCCCGCGCGCCGACGGCGTCCGCGAATTCCTGCGTTCGCGCGGGATCGAGCTGCCGGAGGGCACGCCCGACGACCCGGTGGACGCCCCGACCGTGAACGGCCTGGGCAACCGCAAGAACGAGCTCGTCCTGAAGATCATCGACGAGCGCGGCGTGAACCCCTACCCCGGTTCGATCCGCTACCTCGACGCGGTCAAGGCCGCGGGCCTGCGCATCGCCGTCGTGACGTCGTCCGCGAACGGCGCGAAGGTGCTCGACGCCGCCGGCCTGAGCAAGTACGTCGAGGCTCGCATCGACGGCCTCGTCATCCGCGAACGGAACCTCAAGGGCAAGCCCGCGCCGGACTCGTTCCTGGCCGGCGCCGAGGCGCTCGGCGTCGAACCCGCGCACGCGGCCGTGTTCGAGGACGCCCAGTCCGGCGTCCAGGCCGGGAAGGCCGGCGGCTTCGGCTACGTCGTGGGCGTGAACCGGGCCGACCAGGCCGCCGAGCTGAAGGCGCACGGGGCCGACATCGTCGTCGACGACCTCGCCGACCTGCTGGAGGATTGATGACCGAAGAAGAACCCCGCGGCTACGAGTGCTCGCCGTGGGAGCTGCGCTGGCGCGGCATGGACGTCGACGCGCTGCAGCGCACCGAGTCCGCGTTCGCGGTGTCGAACGGGCACATCGGGCTGCGCGGCACGCTCGAGGAAGCCGAGCCGCGCGGGCTGCCCGGCACCTACCTCAACGGTTTCTACGAGCAGCACGAGCTCCCCTACGCCGAGGCGGGCTACGGCTACCCCGAAGAAGGCCAGACCGTCGTCAACGTGACCGACGGCAAGATCATCCGGCTGCTCGTCGAGGACGAGCCGCTGGACATGCGCTACGGCGCGGCCACCGCGCACGACCGCGTGCTCGACTTCCGCAAGGGCACGCTGAGCCGGACCACCGAGTGGTCGTCGCCGACCGGGCGGCGGGTCCGCGTGCGCACCGAGCGGCTGGTGTCGTTCACCCAGCGCGCGGTCGCCGCGATCCGGTACGAGGTCGAGCCGCTCGACGAGGACCTGCAGCTGGTCGTCCAGTCCGACCTGCTGGCCAACGAGCCGATCGAATCCGACACCAGCGACCCGCGGGTGGCCGCCGCGCTGAACTCGCCACTGGTCGGCGAGTTCCACCGCGCGTCGGACTACAACGCCGTGCTGGTGCACCAGACCCGCCGGTCGGGGCTGCGGATGGCCGCCGCGATGGACCACAAGATCGAGGTGGACGACGGGATCCGCGCCCGCATCCACTCCGAGGAGGACCTCGCGCGGCTCACCGTCGCGGTCGACGTGCCGAAGGGCGGCCGGCTGCGCATCACGAAGTTCCTCGCCTACGGCTGGTCCGCCCAGCGCTCGGTGCCCGCACTGCGGTCGCAGGTCGAGGCCGCGCTCGCGGGCGCGCGCCAGACCGGCTGGAAGGGCCTGATCACCGAGCAGCGCGCGTTCCTCGACGACTACTGGGCCACCTCGGACATCGAGATCGAGGGCGATCCCGAGCTGCAGCAGGCCGTCCGCTTCGCGCTGTTCCACCTCCTCCAGGCCGGTGCCCGCGGGGAGAGCCGCGCCATCGCGGGCAAGGGCCTGACCGGCCCCGGGTACGACGGGCACGCCTTCTGGGACACCGAGTCGTTCGTCCTGCCGGTGCTCACCTACACGATCCCGGACGCGGCGCGCGACGCCCTGCGCTGGCGTCACTCCACAATGGACAAAGCGCGGGAACGCGCGCACCAGCTGGGGTTGCGGGGCGCGGCGTTCCCGTGGCGGTCGATCAACGGCGCCGAGTGCTCGGCGTACTGGCCGGCGGGCACGGCCGCGTTCCACGTCAGCGCGGACATCGCCGACGCCGTCCTGCGGTACCTCAACGCGACCGGCGACGAGGAGTTCGAGCGCGACTACGGCACCGAGCTGCTGCTGGAAACGGCGCGGCTGTGGGCGTCGCTCGGGCACCACGACCGGCACGGCGACTTCCGCATCGACGGCGTCACCGGGCCCGACGAGTACTCGGCCGTGGCGGACAACAACGTCTACACGAACCTGATGGCGCGCCGGAACCTGCTGGCCGCCGCGGACTCGTGCGAGCGGCACCCGGACGTGGCGGCGCACTTCGGCGTCGACACCGTCGAGCTGGACTCGTGGCGCGCGGCCGCCGCGGCGATGTACCTGCCCTACGACGAAGAGCTCGGCGTGCACCCGCAGTCGGAGGGGTTCCTCGACCACGACGAGTGGGACTACGAGCACACCGACATCGCGCACTACCCGCTGCTGCTGCACTACCCGTACTTCGACCTCTACCGCAAGCAGGTCGTGAAGCAGGCGGACCTGGTGCTGGCGCTGCACCTGTGCGGCGACTCGTTCAGCCCGGCGGAGAAAGCCCGCGACTTCGCCTACTACGAGGCGCGGACCGTGCGGGACTCCTCGCTGTCGGCGGGGACGCAGGCGGTGGTCGCGGCCGAGGTCGGGCACCTCGACCTGGCCTACGACTACCTGGCCGAAGCGGCGCTGACCGACCTGCACGACGTGCACAACAACGTGCGCAACGGCCTGCACATGGCGTCGCTGGCCGGGGCGTGGCAGGGCGCGGTGGCCGGCTTCGGCGGCCTGCGCGACCACGGCGGGACGCTGGCGTTCGCGCCGCGGCTCCCGGCGCAGCTCGACCGGATCACCTTCCGGCTGATGTTCCGCGGCACGCGGTTCCAGGTCGAGATCGACCGCGACCAGGCGACCTACCACGTGCTCGACGGCGACCCGCTGGAAGTGCTGCACCACGGCGAGCGCATCACGCTCACCCCGGAGCCGCAGCGGTTCGCGATCCCGAAGATCGACGCGGGCGATCCGCCGAAGCAGCCGCCGGGCCGCGCGCCCATGCGACGCGACTCGGAAAAGCTGCGTCAGTACGCCGAACCGGCGAACCCGATCAGCGAGGTCTACTCCGACTGAGGCGTCACTGCGGGAGGTCGCTCGCGGCCTCCCGCCCGGGTGGGGCCGGGATCTCTTCGGTCCCGCCCGGGCTGACGTCCGGGTCGGGCGCGGTCGGCACGTCGTGCGTCAGCTGGCCCGGTTTCGGCAGCTTCGGGAGTTCGTCGTCTTCGTCGTCCAGGGCGTGGATGCGCTGCTGCTCGCTCATGCTCTCCGGAATACCCGGTTTTCCCGGGCACGGCCAGCGGTCAGGCGGCGACGCCTTTGGCCGCTTTCTCCCGCGCGCGGTCCTGCAGGCTGAGCAGCAGGCCGTCGCGGGTCGACCACGGGCAGATCGCGACCTTGCCGCCGGCGACCGTCAGCAGCGCCTCGGCCACGATCGCGCCCGCTAGCGCCTGGTGCGCGCGGCTGCGGGAGATGCCGGGCAGCTTCGCGCGCTTCGACGGCGGCAGCGCGGCGAGCCGCGGGATCCAGGCGCGCAGGTCTTCGAGCCGCAGCTCCTTGCACTTGTTCGGCCGAGCCCCGGCCAGCCGCGCGAGCTGCTGCAGCACTTTCGAGCAGCCGACGACCATCGGCTCGTCGACGTCCGCAGCGCCGAGCGCGGTGGTCACGACGTCGAGCGCGTGCGCGCGCAGCGCCTTGACCTGCTTGGACGAAACGCGCTCACCCGGCAGCCAGTCGCGGGTCATCGACCGCGCGCCCAGCGGCAGCGACCGCGCGAAGGTGGCCTTGTCGCCTCGGCCGGCGGCGAGCTCGACCGTGCCGCCGCCGATGTCGAGGACCAGCAGCGGGCCGGCCTCGGCGCCGTACCAGCGGCGGGCGGCCAGGTAGGTCAGCTCGGCTTCGCGGCGGCCGGAGAGGAACCGCAGCTCGACACCGGTTTCACCGGCGACGTGCCGGACGACCTCGGCCGCGTTGGCGGCGTCGCGGATCGAGGACGTCGCGAACGGGTAGACGTCGGTGACGCCGTGGCGGTAAGCGGCCGTCATGCCCGCGGCGACGGCGGCCGTGATGTCGGCGATGCCGCGTTCGGTGAGCCGGCCGCGGTCGTCGAGCGCGCGATCGAGGCGCAGCCGCGTCTGGTGGTTCAGCACCGGCTCGCGCGGCGAGCCGTCGACCGGCACCACGACGAGGCGGGCACTGAACGATCCGACGTCCAGCACGCCCACCGCGGGCTCTTCGATTTTCCGCACGACTCGGCGCACCTCGCTTCCGCCCCGATGGATATCCCCGGTTCGACAGGTTGAAACCAGGAATTCTGCCGGAATTCGCGGTAGTTCGCCGGGAATTGTCGGATTTACCTCCTCCGGAGGTGCTTTGTTGACGTGAAGGTCACAGCCACATAACCCGATCGAGTGAACCAGGACACCCCTGGACACGATTCGGTAACGCCCGTTCCCGCTCTCCCGACTTACCGGCGTGCGGCAGGGGAAGTTCGTCGGGCCGGCCGCCGCCGTGCTCGCGGTGGTGGCCGGGCTGGGTTGTGTCCTGCTCGGCGTCACGACGGTGCTGGCGCCGAGCGCGTCGCTCACCCCGGGCGCGGCGGCCGAAGACCGGCCGGCCACGGGGGTCCTGCCCACCGCATTGGTGATCCCCGACCTCGGACTCGCCGTGAGCCACCTCGTCGACCTCGGCCACATCGCCGGCCGCCGCGAGCAGCCCGGCACGGCCCAGGGTGTCGGCTGGTTCGCCGACGGACCGGCACCGGGCGCACCGGGCGTGGCCGTGCTGTCCGGGCACGCGGGCTTCGGGTTCTCGCGAGGCGCGTTCGCCCGCCTGGGCACCCTCCAGCCGGGCGCGGCGGTCCTGGTCCGCGACGACGACGGCCGCGAAGCGCGTTTCACGGTCCGGCGGACGGAGACGTTCCCGCCGGACGAGCCGGACAGCACGCTCGTCGCGCCGGACGGATCGGGCCCCGAGCTGCGGCTGATCACCAGCGACGGGACCCACGACTTCGCCGGCGTGGACACGCCGCGGGTGGCCGTGTACGCGACGCCGGTCTAGCGGCTCAGCCGAGCAGCTCGCGCAGCCGGGCCACCGCCGCCACGCGTGCCTCGCGGCCCGGGAGCAGCGGGTTGACCACCAGCGTCGTCGCGCCCGCTTCCTTGAACGCCGCCAAGCGCTCCTTCACGTACCCTGCCGGCCCGACCAGCGAAATCGAGCGCAGCAGCTCGACCGGCACCGCCGCCGCGGCCTCTTCCTTCTTGCCGTCCAGGTACAGGTCCTGGATCAGCTTCGCCTCGGCCTCGTAGCCGTAGCGGCAGGCGAGGTCGTTGTAGAAGTTCTTGCCCCGCGCGCCCATGCCGCCGACGTACAGCGCCACGATCGGGCGCAGGTGGTCGAGCAGCGGCTCCACGTCGTCGCCGATCGCCAGGGCGGCGCTGACGAACGTGTCGAGCTCGCCCAGCGCCGGGTCGCGCTTGGCCTTGCCCGCCGCCAGGGATTCTCCCCAGACGTCGGCCGCCTTCTCCGGGTGGAAGAAGATCGGCTGCCAGCCCTCGGCGATTTCCGCGGTGAGCGCGACGTTCTTCGGCCCGAGCGAGGCCAGCAGCACCGGGATGCGCTCGCGCACCGGGTGGTTGATGAGCTTGAGCGGCTTGCCGAGGCCGGTGCCCTGCTCCGGCGGCAGCGGGATCGTGTAGTGCTTGCCGTCGTGGACGACGCGTTCGCGGCGCCACACCTGGCGGCAGATCTCGACGATCTCGCGCGTGCGGGCCAGCGGCGCGTCGTACTTCACGCCGTGGAAGCCCTCGATGACCTGCGGCCCGGAGGCGCCGAGGCCGAGGATGAACCGCCCGTCGGAAACGAAGTCCAGGCCGGCTGCGGTCATCGCGGTCAGCGTCGGCGTCCGCGTGTAGATCTGGAAGATGCCCGACGCGAGCTGGACGCGTTCGGTCTTCGCCGCCAGGTAACCGAGCTGGCTCACGGCGTCGAAGGAGTAGGCCTCGGGAACGAACGCGACGTCGAGCCCCACCTTCTCCAGCTCGACGATGTCCGCGACGCTGTCGGCGAAGCCTCCGGCGTAGTTGATCGCGGTCCCGATCCGCATGGCCACCTCCGTTGCTGAGCAAGCGCTAAGTCGCGCTCCTACGTGATACCTCACCCACCGCTCGCCGCTCCCTGCGACGCACTGATTGCAACACGTGTCACACCCCCGACCTCCTCGAACGAGTGGCGCTGGTCACATGCCTGAGCAGCTGGTGCCCGCCTTGATCCCGTCCGACGCCCGGGTTCCGCACCCGAGTCAGCACGCGCGGATGACTCCGTCCAGCGCCCCTCCCCTGGCGGACGTCTTCCCGGCCCCGACCGAGACGACCTGGACCTACGCGATCGCTCGTGTCGACCGCTCCGGTCGCATTTCCGAACAGTCCATCGTCGACAAGCTGGGCTGGGCACCCGCCGATCATCTGTCCCTGACGACCATCGGAACGGGCATCGGGGTGTTCCGACGCGCTGCCGACGGCTGGTATCGCCTCACCAGCCGAGGCGGGTTCCACGTGCCGGGCCCGGTCCGCGCGCGATGCGGGATCCGCAAAGGCGACCGGCTTCTGCTGGCCGCCCCTGAGGCCGGCGATGCGCTCATCTTCTACACGATGCCTCACCTCAATCACTGTCTGTCACTTCAGAATGACCGCGCGCTTCGGGGAGGTCAGCTGTGACCATTGCAGGCCCTCCAGCAGATGAGGCGATCGCGGCAGCGGCCGAGCTGGTGCTCGCCAGGCTCGGCGTGCCACTCGTCCAGCTGGCAGCCAAAGCGCAAGAGACGAGGATCCCGACCTTCGCCGAGTACGTTCCGGAAGTCGCCAAAGCGACCGCGAAGGGCTCGCGCGACACGTGGCAGCACTACTGGCGCGTTCTGGTCGACGAATGGGGCGACAGGCCGATCGACGAGCCTCGCGCCACCGAAGTCAGCCAGCTGGCCAAGCTGGTCCAAGAGCGCGCCGCCGCGAAGCCGTACTCCCGTTCCGGCCAAGGCGCGGAGTCGAACTTCATCGACGCGGTCAAGTGCGTCTACCGGCGCGCTGACGCCGACAAGTTGATCGACTTGAGGGACAGCCCGACAGCCAACCTGAACTACTCCAGGCAACGCGACAGCAACCGTCGCGCGCTCAAGGCCAGCGAGCTAAGCGAAATCAACTTCGTCGCGTCCACCACCGGTTTCGACCCGCTCCTCGACAGCCTCCTGCTCAGACTCCACAGCGAAACGGCATGCCGGCGCGGTGGAGCACTTGCACTTCGCCGTCGCGATCTCAACCCGATGGGTTGCACCGTGTTGCTGCGGGAGAAGGGCAACAAATTGGGTTGCTCGCCGGCGAACTGGCGCGCCAGCGCGGGGCCGATGTGCCCGAGCAGATCTGCTCGACGCCACCAGCCGGTGACGTCGACATGACGATGCTGGTCCGTGCGGTCACCGTGCCAGGTGAAGGCATCACGGAGCCCCGACTTCACCTCGTCAAGCCTTACGTCCTGGACACCGGCTCATGATCGCTTCACTGGGCTTCGGCAAGCAATCGAGTTTCGCCTGTATCTGTATGACGTGCCTTTCGCTTGCTCGGGGCGGCGACCTCGGGGCTGTGACGCGCGCTCATGCCGACGAGCGGATGGTTGCCATGTTTCGTTCAGCCCAGTCGATTGAAACCCTTCAAGGCCCTGGGATTGTTTAGGAGCCGATCCCGATACCCGCCCGACTTCGCCTCGTACCAGGTCCCCGCGCCGTTCGCGGGATTGACGAACGCGCCGTCGAACTCGCGGCCACCCTCGCTGAAGTTGCCTCCACCACCAAGGGCGTCGTGAAGGTAGTCCTCGTAAGCCGCACCGCCTTGCTGCGCTGCCTGCCCGCCCGAAATCGCGGGCGGGCAGTTGTGGACCAGGACGGGAGTGTTGCCTGCCTCCACGTAGTAGGTATCGGTGAATGCTGTCAGGTCAGGCACAGGTGCACTGTCGCAAAAGACGCACCGTTTGTCGCATGACTTCCGCTCGCCCTTACCCTGCTCCTGGCTGTCGTCCGGACGAACGCACGCTCATGCCGCAGTGCGCGTGCCTCGGCAAGTGGTGCTCGGCAGCTCAACACGGGGCCGGCCGCGCGACTGACATAGTCCCGTCAGTGCAGGTTCCGACTGCACGGAACCGCGTCGTCCATGGCGAGCAGGCGGCCGCCACCGCAGGGATTCAGACAACAGTTCAACCCGCCGCAGCAGTCGTCAACCACAGACAGGCCGCATCAGTGTTTTTCCAGCGAGCCCAACGCCTCCCTCGCTGCCGCCACGACAGACGACCATGCTCGCGCCCGAAGGTAGTCCTCGTCGGAAAGCTCGGTTCCCAACTCAGCGAACAGGGCGTCCAGCGCTGCCGCCAATTTTGCCATCGCATCGGCTTCCTCGCGAGAGTAAAGATAGACGCCGACGGCAGCCGCCGGGTCTTCCAACACCTGCGTATCGTCGTAAAGGATATGGATTCGATGAGTAAACTCATCGTACTGCCCAGGCGGCAACTCTCGCCGAACCCACGCAGACCACTGATACTCGGGATCCGCCAGAGCTTTCACCGCTCGAACGATCTCGTTCCGCATGGCCGGAAATCGAACGTCATTCACGGCCTACTCCAAGATGACCAGTTCTGCCATTCACTAAGCGGTATGTGCGCGTTAGTGGGGTCCTGATCGATGGCACCGCTAATCGGATTACCATCACGTCCAATCACCTTGCCGTTGACGCGGACAATCACATGGTCGACCTGCTGACTCGGGAAAGGAGAATTGGGATTCCCCTGATCGATACGAACTCCGTTTCCTTGGTTTTTGGGATCCTGCCAGCGGAAACCCACGCCCTTCTTGTTGGGCTTCCCTTCGCCCCAACCTTCCGGCAGTTTACCTCCGGTCTCAGGATACCAACCCGCGCCTACACCCGCTTCGTCCGTCTTGACGGTCCGTTGGGCTGCGGCTGCTGTTTCGGCTTCCACCTCGGCTCTGGCCGCGCCTCCGACCCCGGTCGCCGCCGCCGCTTCGCCGTCCGCCGCGCTCCCCGCGCCACCGAGACCCATCGCGCCGAGCATCAGCAAGTCCTGGAACATCTGATGGACGTTGTCGTCCCAGAACTTCGTATGCGCGCACTCTTCGTAGTTCTCGACGCAGTAGAACGCCGCAATACTCTTGGCGCCCTCGATGTCGTTCGGGTTCTCCTCGAGGTGAATCCACGCCATCTGACACCCACGCGCTCCGAAACACGCGTGCTCGCTGCCGGCCCCGGTCGCCGTGTCCCAGAAATCCCGGTCATTGTAAGCAGTGCCTATCATCGACCAGTAGTTCTGCAAGCGGACATAGTCATTCGTCGTCGGCGAATACTTCGACAAATGACGATTGAGCTCCGCCCTCCGCACACGCGCGTGATACGCACGCTGCTGCCTCGCCTGCCCCGGATTGAGCAACGCCGCACCGGCCAGCTCACTCTCCGGGAAGATCCCGACCAGCGTCGCCCCGCCGTGGTCGTTGTAGCTGACGCCGTACGGCACCCCGGTATTCGGGTCCTCACCACCCACCACATACAAACCCGACGGATCGGACAGGTTGACCGGGTTGGCGTCGCTGTAGCCGTAACCGTTCATCGACTGCGGGTCGGCCGGGTTCAGCAGCGGGTCGACGCTCAGGAACCGGCCGGTCGCCGGGTCGTAGTCACGCGCGCCGAGATGGGTCAATCCCGTCGTGGTCTGGTAGCCGCCGACATAGCCGTGTTTGTCGGGCCAGGTGGACGGCGGCGCACCCCGCGTGAGGCCGTACGGGTCCTGCCAGCGCTTCGACACCGCCAGGTTCCCCGCGTCCACCGTGGCGTACGTCGTGCCCAGGTGATCGGACAGCTTCCACGTCAGCCCGACATCGCCCTTGCGAGTGGCGATCACCTGCCCGTTGTAGCTGTAGAACCGGGTGCCGAGCGCCTTCGTCCCACCGGTGGGGACGTTCAGCTCGGTGTCGCCGACGGTCAGTGTGGTCCCGGTCGGCTCGCGAGCGATCAACAACGCGCCGTCGGCGTCGTACAGGTAGCTGCTGGCCGCGCCGTTGGCCTCGGTGGCGGTGGCGACGTGCCCCTCGGCGTCGTAGGTGAACGTCTGCGCCGCGCCGTCCGGGCCACGGCTCTTCGTGCTCCCGGTTCGGTCGTAGCTGTAAGCCGCCTGAGTCGTCCCAGCCGGGCCAGTCGTCGTGGTCGCCTGGACCGCGTGCGGCTGCGAGTCGCCCGAGGCAGGATAGGTGGACGTCGTGGTGATGTCACCCGCGCCCGTGTGCTGGACCTGCGTCTTCCGGTTGCCCATGTCATCGAACGTCCAAGACGTCCAGTACGACGCCGCGCCGCCCGTGCCCGCTGTGGTCGGCGAGGTGGCACAGTCGCTCGAAGATGGCGTCCAGGCGTCGGTGAGGCGCTGGAGGTAGTCCTGCCGGAAGCACTGGACGTCCGCGGGCGCGTCCGCCGGGGTGTCGGCGATCTTGGTGATGCTGCCCGACGGGTTGTAGGTGTAGACGCGGTTGGCGATCCAGTAGTTCGACGACGTGGCCCGCTGGGCCTGTGTGGTGGCCAGCCGGTTCGTGCCGTCCTCGTAGGTGTTGGTGACGGAGACTTGGTTCGGGTTCGCCGCGTCCTGGTAGTTGGTCCGCAGCACCTGCCCCATCGGGTTGTACTTCGTCTGCGAAACCAGCTGCGTCGCGCCACCGCTCGAGTCGGCGGCCAGCATCGTCAGCGGCACGCCCAACGTGGAGTAGCCGAACGACATCTCCTCGTCGGGCAGCCTGCCCACCGCCGGGCTGGTCATGGTGCGCACGGCACCGGAGTTCGGGTCGTAGGTGACCCCGAACTGGTACGTCCCGGCCAGCCCGGTCTCCCCCGCCGGGATCGTCACAGTGGTGCCGGTGGACCGCCCAGCGGTGTCGTAGCCGGCGACATCCTTCCGGTACGTCTTGCCGTCCGCGTACCGGATCGACGCGGTCGGCAGCCCGGGCAGCAGCGTGTCATAGGTCCACTCGGCCAGCTTCGTGCCCGATGTGACGTCGCCGTCGTACTCCGCGGTCTTCCGGCCGAGGTTGTCGTAGGTGTAGCTGATCTGCCGGTGCCGGGCGTCGGTCGTGCTGGTCAGCTTCCCGGCGTCGTCGTAGGTGAACGTCGTCGTCCCGGTGTCCGGATCGGACGACGAGATCTTGCGGTCGTTCAAGTCGTAGGCGAACGTCCAGACGTTCTTGCCCGTGGTGTCGGTGATGCTCGCCTGCTGACCGCTGCGCGTGTAGGTGTACGTCGTCGTGTCCGCGGGTGACCCGGGAGACGTCCTCGTCGGGTCCTTGTACTGCAGCAGCTGGGTCCGCTGGCCCAGGCCGTTGGTGATCGTGGTCGTGGCGGTGCCGCCCGCCGGCGGGAGCGTCGTGGTGCGGTCGCCGTCCGGGATCGTTGTGGTGCGCCATTGTTCGGCGCCTTTGGCGAGGTACGCGGTCGCGATTGCGCGCCCGGCGCTGTCGTAGGTCGTGGCGTTGGTGTTCGGCACCGCGTTGTCCTGAACGACGAGCAGTGTCGACCCGGGTGCGGTGCTGTTCCAGTAGGAGCTGTGGTTCTTCCAGGCCCGGCCCTGGGAATCGTAGATCGAGTCGGTGACCACCCGTCCGCCGCTGTCGTCGGGTGCGGGGTTCTGCGCCTGCACGGTCCGGCCGAGCCCGTCCACCAGGCTGTAGGAGCTCGCGTACTGCCCGTTCGCGAGCAGTCCTGCGGTGACGATGGTGCTGGGACCGGTGTTGCTGACCGTGTACGAGTAGGTCACGTCGGCCGGCGCGTTAGCCGCCTTGCTGTGGCCCGGCTTCCAGGCCGACAGCGTGCGGCCGAGAGCGTCGAACGTCGCGTCCGTGCGCAGACCGCTCTGGTTCGCTTCGCCGGTCAGCGCCCCGGAGACCGGGTCGAAGTCCTTGATCTCGGTGAGTTTGGTGGTGTTGGTCGCGCTGATCGGTGGGCTGGTGGTGACGATCCGGGTGACCGGGCCGCCCGTCGCCGGGGTGTATGCCGTCGTGGTCGTCAGGCCGAGCGCGTCCGTGGCGCTCGTAACCCGGCCGTACACGTCGTACACCGACGTGGAGGCGGGCGCCTTGAACGTTTCCGCGCTCCCCGCGGCCCAGGACTGCAAGCCGTCGATCCGGGTCACGTTGCCCTTCTTGGGCGCCACGCCCAGGGCCTGATCGTCGTAGCAGGTCCGGGTGTCGGTGATGATGTTGTCCGGCCCCGGCGGGTTCGCCGTCTCGTCACACGGCCCCGAAACCTTCTGCACCTCGCTCGAGGAGGTCAGCAGCCAGTCGGTGGTGTTCTCCAGGTACTGCGTGATACTGCAGGTCGTCTGCTTGGGATCGGCCGTGTCGGGCTCCGTCTGGACGTGCGTGGCGAGCCCGTACTTGCCGAACGTCGTGTGCGTGCGCGCGACGCGCCAGGTGTTGGCCGCGTCAAGCCAGGTGCGGGTGCGGCTGGTCTCGGTGCCGACGTAGGCGGCGGCGCGCCCGTCGGCATCGGTGGCCGTCGGGTCCGAAACCCAGGGATCGTTGAGCGCTCCGCCGATCGGCTTGCCGTTCAGGTAGGAGACGGTCTCGCGGACGAACCCGCGGAGCTCCTTCCGGTCGGCGATCGACTCCTTCCAGTTGTCGCTGCTCACGCTGACACTGCGCGTGCCACCGCCCGGCAAGGTGTCCCCGTCCATGCCACGCAGGTAGATCGACTCCGACACGACCGGCGGCCCGGCGGGATCGCTGCCCGCCTGACCGACAGTCGTCTTCACGTCGCCGTAGCCACGCCAGTCCGACCACGTCCGGTACTTCGGATCGGTCAGCGGGTTGTCGTCGTGGTGCCACGCCGCGCCGCCGAGGTAGTCGTAGTGCGTGCGTTTGACCTGGGACAACACAGTCCGGCCGTCTTCGAGCACGTCGGTGACGCGGAACTTGTTGAACCAGTCCAGGACCGGGTCCGTCGCACCGCCCGGGGTCCAGTAGACCGGGTAGCACGACAGCGTGTTGGACTCCGGACTGGCGGGCATCTTCACGCCGGGCACGCATTCCGGGTCCGCGTACGTGATGGTCGTGATCCCGCCCTGCGGATTGGTGATCGCATCGATGCGGTTCCGCGTGATCGCCGTGTACTGGCTGTTGGCGTTGACGCGGTTGGCCTTCAGGACCCCGTGGAACGTCGTCGGATTCAGCGTGATCGCGTTGCCGACCGTGTACGGGCTCGCGACCCGGCCGGTCTGGGTGATCGAATCCAGCCACAGCGCCGCCGGGCTCCCGTCGCCGCCGGCCGGGAACGACTGGCCGAGTGCCCAGTCGTTGACCGGTTTCCAGCCTGAGCCGCCGTCGGTGATCTGAGTCCGGATCTTCGTGTACCGCTTGCGCGAGAAGAAGGTCGGCGAGCCGTAGACGCACACCGCGCCCTGCGCGCAGATCTGCTCGGAGGGCACGTCCGGCCACGACGTCGCGGTGCCGGAGTTCAGCTGCCCAGGGTCGCACGTGACAGTGCCACTGGGCACGCACCGCTCACTCGTGTCGAAGAGCACCTGCACCGGAGCATGGCCGAAGACATCGCCGAGGGTGGTGTTGAAGCCGTATTCGATCTTCGTGAGATAGCCGCCACGGGTGTAGGGCGTCCCCGGGTCGTTCGCGGTGGAGGCATTGCGGTTGAGCCCGTAGTTGTTGGTTTCGGGCTGGTAGTAGTAGGAAACCGCGTTGCCGTGCGGGTCGACGACGTAGTCGAGGTTCCAGCGCCACGCACGCTGGCACCACGAAGCCGCGTACGTCGCGGCGTTGCACGGTTCGCCGGAGTTGTTGCCGAACACCGGAACCGTCCACGTCGACTGGGTTTCCCCCTTGCCGCTCGCCCAGCCGGGCAGGCGGTTGAGGCCGAAGAAGTACTGCGTCCCGTTCGGGGTGGTGACCTTCCAGTATTCGTTGAACTTGTCGCCGTTCACGGTGTTCGTCAACCGTTCGACCCGCGTACCGTCGTCGTCCTTGGGATGCCAGGTGCCGGTCGCCTTGTCGAGCACCAGATCACCGCTCGCGCCCGAGAAGGAGATGGTCGCGTTGTCGTTGAACCAGCACAGGTCGCCGGTCTTGGTCTGCCCGTTGTTGCCGCCGAGGTCCTGCGAACATCCCTTGTACGACCGCTCGATGAACCCGCCGCCGCTGAGTCCCCAGCCGTCGCCGATGCCCGACGCCTGGTTGTTCGTCGCCGAGGTGAGCCCGTCGACGGCGCTGGAGGAGTAGTCGAGGCTGATCGACGGCACCGTCCCACCCGGCCAGGACGGCGTCGTGATCGGGTAGGAGAAGCGGAAGTCGGCCGAGGAGCCGCCCGCCGTCCACGACCCGGCCGGCTTGAGATCGGTCGCGCCGAAGTTCCCGCCGCCACCGGCCGTTCCCGCCACCGCCGCGACGACCGCCGACTTCGCGGCGGCGGTATTCGCCTCGGCGGTGGCGGCCTGGGCCGTGGTGGTGGGCAGCGCCACTTCGCCGGTCACATGGTGCGTGCGGCTGTTGTTGTCCGATGCCAGCGGCGTTCCGACGCGGCACTCGGGCCTGTCCGGAGTGGACAGCAGGCAAGACGGGTACTGGACGAGGTGGAGCCGGTCGCCGAAGCCACCGCCGTACGCGGCACCGAAGCTCTGGTAGTCGAGGTCGAGCTGCAGCGGGCCGCCGGTGTCGCCGGACACCGGGGCCACCTGCATGAGGACGCCCTTGATCCCGGCCTTGGCCGCGGTCGTCTGGTCGAGCGTGGTGACCTTCACCGTGCCCTTCGCGGCCGCCGCCCGTGCCTGCTTCTGCCCGGCTCGCGCCACCTTGACCTGGCCGGTGCCGCCCGGCGCGGACAGGTCGACGTCACTGCTGCCGGCAGTGGGCCAGCTGGCCTGGGCGACGGCCGCGGGCGCCATCGCCTTCGGCTTCGTCACCGGCAGGAAGCCGCCGTCGGCGCCCTTGACCGAAGCTGTCTGTTGCAGGGGCGGGAGGTCCCAGCCCAGTCCGTGCCATCCCGTGCCGGTCGCGGCAGCAGCGGACTGCGCCGAGCCGAGGAGCACCAGGACGACGCCGGCCGCGGTCGCCCGCAAGCGGAAACGCGCACGTCTGACGATCATGTGAACCTACCCCTGTGTGCGGAAGCCGGTACGGGATTCAGTGGCGGACGCCGAAGAGGGCGCCGGGGTCGTCGACCCTCTTGTCGATGACGATTCCGGTGTCGCTGCGAACCCCGGAGTAGACGCGGATTCCGGCGATACCACCGTAGAAGTAGTTGGTGTGCACCTTCGTCCACACCGCTTCGCCGACCAGGAGGCCACCCGTCGCCGCGCGAGCCGTGAGCCCGGAGGCACTACCCGACGGTGTGTAGAGGAGACCCGCTTGACGGACGCCGTTGACGTAGAGGGCCATCGTCTTGGTGCTCAGGTCATAGGTCGCCGCCAGGTGCGTCCACGTGTTGTTCACGACGTCGGAGTCGCTGAACTCGATCGACGTGCCGTTCCCGTCCGCGGTCCCGCTCGGCAGCAGGAACGACCACCGGCCGTGCACCGCACCACCGGAGTCCGTCCACGGCTGGTACCCGAGGATGAACGGCGACGCCTGGCCGTCATCCATGCTGACGAGGGTGCGCGCGACGTTGTCGACCGCGCCGTGGGCCGAGGCGTCCGAGGCCGTCCAGTCGTGGCGTACCCAGCCCTCGACCGTGAACGACTTGTCCGTACGCAGGTCCGCCGGCTTGGCCGCGTCGATGTGCCCCGTCCACGAGCTGTCGAACTTCGCCGCGCAGTCGACGGGATTGCCGCCGCTGTCCTGTTCCGTTGCCAGCGAGACGCCACCGGTCGCGGTGGCGCTGCCCTGCGTGACCGTGTCGTAGTACCGGGCGCCGGCCATGGCCGCGATCTGGTCGGCGCTCAGCGCCTTGCCCCACACCCGTGCCTGATCGACGACCCCCTTGAAGAGGTTCTTCGCCCCGGGTTCACCGCCGAGGACGAACGCACCAGCCGCGTCCCACGCCGCCGGAACGTCCGCACTCGCCTCACGTTTCCCGTTCACCGCCAGGCTGATCCGCAGCGCGCCGCGATCGAACGTTCCGGTCACCATCGTCCACGCGCCGGCCTGCGGCACCGAGGTTCCGGTCGCCCACTGGGTGGCGGCGCCTGCGGTGTCCGACGGGTTCATCCCGAACGCCCACCGGTTGCTGCTCTTCGCGTATCGCAACACGAAACCCGGCGTGTTGACGCCGTTCTGGGACAGGACTGTGTAGTCGCTGTTCAGGTCGTCGGCCTTCACCCAGGCCGACACCGTGAACGACTGCGTCGTGTCCACCACCGAGGCGGCGGTCGAGCCGGATCCGGTGCCGTCCAGCCACAGTCCGCCGCCGCTGCGGCCACCGGCCCAGGTGTACCCGCCCGCCAGGGTGATCGCGTTCGCGTTGCCGGTCGCGTCCTTCGCGATCGAACCGGCCTTCTCACCCAGCATCCACGCCGCCTGCAACGACGTGACCCGCGACGTTCCCGCCGTCAGCTCCGGCGCACAGCCCTCGGCGTAGCCGTAGTTCGCCACCGGCGCCGCGGTGTTGGCGAGGTCTCGCACGTCCGCCGCGGACAACGTTCGCTGCCACACCTGAGCGTCGTCGAGCGCGCCGTGGAAGAAGTCGGCGCGAGTCCCGGACCACTTCGTCGCGCCCAGCACCACCGGTCCGGTCGCGGCCCACGGCTGGGCGATCGCCGTGCTCTGCTTCGCACCGTCGACGTAGAGCGTGACGACCTGGGTCGACGCGTCATACGTCCCCGCCACATGAGTCCACACGCCGACTTGGGGCGGTCCGCCGGAGAAGGCCCAGACGGCCGCCGGCGTGGCCGAATCTCCCGCCGTGACGCGTATCGCCCAGGCGTTGTTTTCCTTGTTGTACTGCAGTGCGAACGGCATCGCCTGGGTCCCGTCCTGCGCGATGACGGTCTGCGAATGCGTCGTATCGGCGAGCTTCGCCCAGGCAGCCACGGTGAACGACTTCGACGCGTCGATCGCCTGGTCCGCGGTCCTGGCGTAGCCGGTCGTGCCGTCGAGACCGATCGCGCCCTTCGTGCCTTCGCCGTAGCCGTTGGTGTCCGGGTGCGTCCAGCTGTTCCCGTGGTCGTAGCCTGGCCCCGAGGTGACCCCGCCGACGGTCGTCATCGGATGCGCGGCAAGACCCGCGTTCCCCGGCGTGCCCGCAGCCGTGTCCGCCAGCGTCGTGCCCGACGGCTCGTCGGCACTCCACGCGGCTGTGAGGTTCTTGCCCGGCGTGACCGGCTCCACGTGGTACGAGCACGAAGCCGGGTCCAGTGCCGGGTTCGAATCCGTGAGCACCACGCACTGCGCGTCCGGGCTCGCAGTGCCGGCCTTGTTCACCGACTTCACCTTGATGATGTTCTGGTTCCCGTTGAGCGCGGTCGCCTTGATCCCGCCGACCGCGACCATCTTCCCGGCACCGTCGGTCGACTGCGTCGCCGGAACGCTCGGCGATCCTTGGACCTGTGGCTCGGATCCGTCGGTCGTGTAGATGAAGTGGTCGATGTCGTAGAAGTTGTCGGTGGCCATCCCGGTCCAGATGCTGAACTCGACCGGATCACCCTGCACCGCCGGATGCGTCCAGGACGGCATGGCCACCACCGGTTGCGCGGGTACCTTGCTGTCCACGGTGAACTCGCAGTTCCCGACCCAGCTCGACCAGAGCTCACCGTCGGTGGCCTGCATGGACCAGTTGTAGATGCCGTCCTCGTTGATCCAGCCCGCCGGGACCGCGGCCAGCTGCGCGGTTGCCTGCTGGTTCTGGCCCGGTGTGCCCACCGCGACCATGTTCCCGCCGTTGTCGTGCGCGTACACGTTGTGCCCCAGTGCGCCGTACGCGACCGCGAACTTCGCGTACAGCGTGCCACCGTCCGGGTCGGACACCTTCCCCGCCAGCTGCGGGTTCTTCGTGTACACCCACGGCCGGTTCGCCCCGCTCGTGCACGGCAGCAACCCGTTCTGCATGGACAACGCCGTTGGCGGGTTCGGCGCCGAGTCGTAGTTCACCTGCAGGTACGGGTTCAGCGCGAACCGCCGCCAGGTGGCCACGCCGCCGCCCTGCCCGTCCTCCACCAGCGCGAGGGACACGTT
Source organism: Amycolatopsis sp. NPDC101161 (assembly GCF_044768185.1). NCBI lineage: Bacteria > Bacillati > Actinomycetota > Actinomycetes > Pseudonocardiales > Pseudonocardiaceae > Amycolatopsis > Amycolatopsis sp. NPDC101161. The sequence goes on along the minus strand of NZ_JBIWPI010000006.1, from coordinate 773,312 downwards.
CGGCCAGCGGCCCGCCGCCGCGTCCTGCGCGGCGTGCGTCGCGTCGAACTCCCCGTGGACGTCCGGCGCGTTGCCGCAGTTGGCCACGTTCACCGACGACATGTAGTAGCTCCAGCCCGGCTGGTTGTTCCACGTGATGTCCCCGCCGAACGGGCCGGTCAGCCACAGGTCGGTGTCCGCCGCGTTCGAACAGTTGTAGGTGTGCGTGATCGTGGTGTTCAGGCTGGCCGAATGCACGACGGTCCCGGCGATCTGCGCGGTGTTCATCTGCAGGTACGACCGCGAGGTGCCCGCCCGGTCGTCGGTTTCGTAACCCGCCTTGAGATCGGACAGAGCACCGTCGGAGGCGTTGTAGTTGCGCGCGTCCGGAAACCCGGACTGCACCACCGCATGCGCCTGCATCCCGCAGGTGGAGCACCAGGTGTCCGGGTCGAGGGTCACCGGGTACCGCGTCGCCGGGTCGGCGAGGAAGGCCTGGTCGGGCGTGATCGCGACGGTGTCCGGGGACAGCTTTACCCCCATGACCGCCTCGCGGTGCCCACCGCCTGCACCCAGCTGCCGCTCGGCTTCGGACCCCGCACCGGAGGAGTCCCACATGCGTGACGCGTCACCGGCGAAGACCACCGCTCCGCTGGTGTCCTTGACCTCCAGCCCGTCCGCGGGCTTCGCACCGGAGGTCGGTGTGCCGCGCCCCGCGCCCGGCGCCACGGACACCGTGGTGTTCTTGGTGTGCAGGCCGAACGGGATGTCGCGCAGCTGCGGGTTCTGCGCGGCTTCCCGGGTCTTGACGACGAGGTTCTCGGTGTAGCCCTCCGGCAGCGCACGCACCGTCAGATCCACTCCCGGAAGCACCTCGGCGTAGGTCGCGGTATCCCCGGACAACGACGGTGCCGGGAGGTCTTTCGTCCACTTCAGACCGACCTCCTTGCCCGCCTCGCCGGCCTGCACGATGGGCTTGGCCACGGACCCGGTGCCACCCGCGTTCAGCGCGAGGTCCAGCACCGTCGCCTTCGGCGTCACCGCCCCGTCGGCGTTGCGCACGAGCGTCGTGTCGATCGGTGTCCAGTCAGGACCGTGCTTGACCCTCACCGGGTGCGTGTACTCGGTCAACGTCCACGAGCCGTCCGGATTCGCCACGGTCTGGGAGGTCTCGGTCGTCTTCGACGTCACCAAGATCTGTTTGCCGGCCGCACGCGCCCACGCCGAGGCCGTCGCCTCGTCCTGTGCCTGGTCGGGCACCGAAACGGCAGCCGACGCGACCGGCGCCGCGAGCGCCGGAAGACCGGTGATGCCGACGACGGCGGCCAGGAAAAATGCGCGCCAACGCACACCAAAAAAACTCACGAGATCCCCCTCGCCTAAGAGCACCAGCACACAGCCGGGCCCCCGACGAACCCGAGATCACCCTGCCAAACCCGTCGACCAGCGGAAATAGTCCAACCGGCTTAATCAGCACAGAGTTACCGAATGTCCACAATAGATCGCAATATGCACCGTTTGTCTTATTATGGGCGACTTGAACCGCTCCGCCGACACCTCGCCATCACCCTTGCCCGACACCGCGTGATCTTCGTGCGGCCACGAAACGCGTACCCGTTAGTCCGCGCGGAGGCGCGCCTGCAGCTGTGCCGCGGTGACCGCGAGCAAAGATGGCGAGGTCCATACGCACGACTCCTCCCCACGTTCCTCCACGCGCGCCGCGGCCTTCGACGAACAGGGCCTGGTAGATCGCTTCGTGGCTGATGCGCATGGATTCATCCTCGGGGAAGTCGATCCTGAGACGATGGGCGATCTGCTCCGGGCTCCAGGCTGTCGCCCACCGCCGGTCCTGCCGGTGCGGCTTGTTCAATCCCTTCCACGCGGGCGGTTCAGGCCCGGCGACGGCCGTACCATCGGGTCGGCGGACGCTGTCGCTCACGCGCTTCTGGACGTATTCGCGCAGCCGCGGATTCGACACCAGCTTGGCTGTCTTCGGGCGCTTGGCCGCCTGCTGCGCCTTCCACTGCGCCACCGTGGCTCGATATTCCTGTTTGCCGCTGCATGTCGCGGCGTTACGCCGCAACTCGCGCGAGATCGTCCCCGCATCGCGTCCGATGCTGCGGCCGATTTCCCGCACGCCCTTGCCTTGCGCCCGCAGCAGCGCGATCTCCTCGCGTTCGGCAAAAGATAGATAGCGGCCGGAGGGTTCGTCCAGGCTGATCGGCGGCATGCCGCCAGCGTGGCGAAACCACCGCGCCCCGACCGGCCACGACACGCCGACGTGAAGCGCGGCCTCGAACGTCGTGACCCCCGTCGCGATCAGGCGCCAGAACTCCCGCTGCACACCGCGCGAGGGCTCAGGCCGACCCGGCGACCGCAACGCCCGGTCCGCCGCCCACTGCCTCCGCACCCCTTCGGGCACCCGCTCCAGCTTCGTGTTGCCGCCCATCGCACACCTCCGCGATCGAGGTGTTGCGACGACCGGTTGAATTCGCCCCTCGGCTGGCGGCACCCACGCCGGCGTCTTCGCCGCCGCCCTGGCACCATGATCTAGCAGCAATGTTGCGACGGTCACTGGAATCCGCCCTAGAACCCAAGAGACCGCCGGGGGTTGGTTTTCACGAGTCGTCAACAAGTGCTCGCGTATGCCCATGCCGTCGTGCGCCGCACGGTTTCCGGCCGGTCTCCGTCGCGCTCATGTCGCACGACGAGTCAGTGGATCACCCGGGCTTCCGGGTCCTTGCCGTACCCGAGCTTCTTCTCCAGATCGCCCAGGAACTCGTACTCGGCCGGCGTCGGCACGCGCGCCATTATCCCGTCCGCCTTGATCTGCTGGCGCAGCGCGTGTGCGCCGGACACGTCCGGCTTGCCGTCCGGGGCGCCCTGGCGAACTTCCAGGACCACACGAGCGGTCGGCGTCTTGGGTTCCTCGGCCAGGGCCACGTACCAGCTGGAGATCATGCCCCGGGGGATGTAGCCGTGCCAGGTGCGCAGGCGCAGTTCTCGCCGACGTTGACCGATCGCGCCGAACTTCGATCGGGCGCCCCCGATCCACCCGGCAACGCCGGTCACCACGGCCACCAGCCACGCCGCGCTCTGAAGGTTCATCGGCGCATTCTGCCCGAGGCGGGGAAGCCCGGCGCGGGCTCGGGTGCGGCGCCGCGCCGGGCGAAGATCAGCGCGGCGCATCACCCCCGTCCGCGCTGTCCTCGTCGCCGACCTCGGGGGATCAGCTGTCGGAGGGAGGCGGCCCAACGTCGGTCTTCGCGGAGCAGGCCGGGCAGAGCCTTGAGGATCGGAAGGGCGAGCCGTAGAACCTCGCGGTTGTCCTTGCCGATCTCGATCAACCGGTGAAGGAACCGCAGGGTCAGGGCCATCGTGCACATTCGCATCACGACGGCGAGGGCAGCGAAGCCCAGCACGGCCGGAACGCAGGCGCTTAGACGGAGCCTACTGGGGCCGGGCGCCGCGCGCCGGGACGATGTGCGCGCCGCCACTCAGGGAGCGGGCTCCCGTTCGGCGGCGGCCAGGAGGCTGCGGGCGGTGTCCGCCACCGTTTCCTCGACCGGGCGAGGCCGCCAGCCGAGCACGGTCCTCGCCTTGGTGGTGCGGATGACGGGCACGCGGCCGAGGCGAGCGGCCGCTTCCCGCAGGGCCGGATCGGTTTCGGCCGCGGCGCGCACCTGCTCGGCGGTCATCTCCGTCGTGGTCACGGCGTGCCCGCTTTCGGCCAGGATCCGGGCCAGACCGAGGAAACTGATCGACTCCCCGGCCGCGGCCAGGAACCGCTCCCCCGCGGCCCGGGGATGGGTCATCGCCCGCACGTGCAGGTCGGCGACGTCGCGGACGTCGGCCACGCCGAAGTACAGCGGCGGCACCACCGGCATCGCGCCGTCGAGCATCGCCCGCACCAGCGAGACCGAAGACGACAGGCGCTCGCCGAGGACCGGTCCGAAGATGCCGGCCGGGTTGATCACCGCCAGCTCCGGGCCGCCCGCCGCCCGCACCTGCTCCCACGCGGCGCGTTCGGCGATCACCTTCGACCGGACGTAGGCGCTGTTGGGATCGGCGAGGTCCGTCCAATCGGCCTCGGTGTACTCCTCTCGCGGCACGGCGCTGTACCCGACCGCGGCGAACGACGACGTCAGCACGACCCGCCGGACCCCGGCCTCCCGGGCCGCGGCCAGGACCCGCACGGCGCCGTCGCGGGCCGGGCGGATCACCTCGTCGTCGTTTTCGGGTGCGGCGGGCGGGAACGGAGACGCCAGGTGGAGGACGTAGTCGACGCCCTCGGTCGCCGCGGCCCAGCCGACGTCGGCGCCGAGATCCGCGGCCACCACCTCCAGGTCACCGGGCCCGGCGAGGGCCCGGACCTCGGCCGCCCGGTCGAGGTCGCGCACGGTGGTGCGGACCCGGTGGCCGTCGGCCAGCAGCCGCGCGAGGGTGTGGCCGGCGAGGTACCCGGTGCCGCCGGTGACCAGGACGAGCGCTCGGTCGTCGTTCATGTCAGTCCTTTGTGGATGGTCAGAATCGGTCGATCAGCGACCGGAGCCGCGGGAGGAGCCGGTGCGCCGCGCCGGTGTCGCCGCGGTCGCGGGCGTCCCAGAGCCGCGCCTTGAGCCGGAGGTACTCCAGCCGCAGGCGCAAGCGCTCGATCTCGGCTTCCAGCCGGTCGGCGTGGTGGTCGAAGAGGTCACGCTGCTCGGCGGCGGCCGCATCGCCGCGGGCCAGCAGGTCGAGGTACCGCCGCAGGTCCTCGACCCGCAACCCGGCCGACCGCAGGCACCCGAGCGAATCCAGGACGTCCATGGTCGCCGCGTCGTACCTTCGGTGCCCGCTGCTCGGATCCCGCGGCACCGGGCCGACCAGCCCGATCTGCTCGTAGTAGCGCAACGTCGGCTCGCTGAGCCCGCTGCGCCGGGACGCCTCGAGGATCGTCAACCACACCTGCTCGACTCCGGCCGCCATGGGAGCCAGCATGCGGGACTTCAAGCACTTGAAGTCAACGCGCCCGGCCGGTGGGCCGGATCACACCCCGATCGAGGCCGCCGCTCAGCGGCCGGTCAGGGTGCGGACCACCAGCTCCGCCGAGGCGCCGGCCCCGAGCGTCGTCCCGGCGTAGCGGACGTCGGCGGCGAGCGTGCCGGGCGGCGGGTCGTCCCGGACCGTGAGCCACACCGTGACCATCAGCAGCCAGCGGACCACCAGGTAGACGAACAGCAGCACGCCGACGAGCGTGCCGAACGCCGCGACCGCGGGCGACCGGCCGAGCAGGTGCAGGTACAGCCCGCCGGCCTGCTGGAGCGCGGCGAGCCCGACGGCGGCGGCCCCGGCCGGGCGCAACGTCGACCGCAGCGGCAGCGGCCGACGCGGCAGGCGGGCCAGGCACCACGCGATGACCAGCCAGTTCGCCGCGAGGCCGAGCAGCAGCGAACCGGCGACGAGGACGAACTGCGCGAACCCGCCGGTCAGCCCGGTCAGGCCGAGCAGCCACGTCCCGGCCGCGCCGGTGAGCGCCGCCAGCCCGAACGACACGGCCATCGCGAGCCCGACGCCGATCAGCGCCAGGACGTCCGCGGCGATCCCGCGCAGCAGCGGCCGGGTGGTGCGCTCCTGCCCGAGCATCGCGGTGACGGCGTCGCGGACGTTGCTGATCCAGCTCCAGCCCGAGTACGCGGCGACGGTCAGCGCGAGCAGCCCGATCCGCCCGCGTTCCCCGACGACGGTGTGCACGACGTCGTTGACCCGCCCGGCGATCTCGGGTGGCAGCGCGCCGTCGATGACCCGGTCGAGCTCGGTGGCGAGCAGCCGGTCGCCGGCCAGCACGAACCCGGCCACCGAGACGGCGACCATGACCAGCGGCACCAGCGCGAGCAGGCTGAAGAAGGTGACCGCGGCGGCGTAGTGGTCGCCGTCGCGTTCGCGGTACCGGGCGAGCGTCGCCCCGACCCGCCGGAGCGGTTTCCTCACGACGGCTTTCTCCACCGGCCGACCCTCTCATCCGCACGTCTCCCCCGCAGTCCGGACCCGGTGGCCGGGGGATCGTCACGCGTCAGCCGGGGACGACCGTGCCGCGCACCTCCCCGAAGCCGATCCGCGTGCCGCCCGGCCCCGGGGCCGTCGCGCTGATCGCGACCTCGTCGCCGTCCTCCAGGAACGTGCGGGTCTGACCGTCCGGGAGGTCGAGCGGTTCCCGCCCGCCCCACGACAGTTCGAGGAACGAGCCGCGCTGGCCGCGCTCCGGGCCGGTGACGGTGCCCGAGGCGAACAGGTCGCCGGTGCGCAGGGTCGCGCCGTTGGCCGTCAGGTGCGCCAGCTGTTGCGGCGCCGTCCAGTACTGCGTCGCGAACGGCGGGCTGGACACGAGGTGGCCGTTGAGCCGGACTTCGATCGCCAGGTCGAGGCCCCACTTTTCGGTGGTGCGTAGGTAGTCGAGCGGCTCCGGGTCCTGCGGCGGGCCGTCGACCCGCGCGTGCTCGAGCGCGGCGAGGGGGACGATCCACGGCGACACCGACGTCGCGAACGACTTGCCGAGGAACGGGCCCAGCGGCTGGGACTCCCAGGCCTGGAGGTCGCGGGCCGACCAGTCGTTGACCAGGCAGACGCCGAAGACGTGGTCCGCGAAGTCCGCGGTGGACACCCGGGTGCCCGGAACGCCGACCACGAACCCGACTTCGGCTTCGATGTCCAGCCGCTGCGACGGACCGAAGGAGGGCGCATCGGCGTTGCGCGGCTTGCGTTGCCCGTGCGGGCGGACGACGGGCGTGCCGGACGCGACGACCGTGCCCGCCCGGCCGTGGTAGGCGATGGGCAGGTGCTTCCAGTTCGGCGGCAGCTCGGCGGCGTCGGGCCGGAAGATCCGGCCGGCGTTGAGGGCGTGCTGCTCGCTGGAGTAGAAGTCGACGTAGTCGGCGACGTCGAAGGCGAGGTGCGTGGTGACCTCGGCCAGCGAGTGGAGGTGCGGGCGGAGCTGGTCGGCGTACCGGGGTTCGGTGAGCCAGGTTCGCAGGTTTTCGCGCACCTCCCGCCAGGTGTCGGGCCCGGCGGCGAGCAGGGGGTTGAGGACGCCACCGGCGAGCAGCGGCGCGAAGGGGGCGGCGGTTTCTTCGGCAGCGGCGGTGAGGTCGAGGACGTGCTCACCGACGGGCACGCCGATGCGCCGCTCGGGCGCGCCGCCGACGGAAAAGACGCCGTAGGGCAGGTTGTCCAGGCCGAAGGGGGTGTCGTCGGCGAGGTCGAGCCAGGTCACGTGTGCTCCTCGTCTTGGTGGGTCCGGGCCCGGCAGCGAACCACGCCACCGGGCTCAGCCGTCCTCACTGCGCGCGGGCCGCCACCCACTCGGACACCACGTCCGCCAGGACCGGGAGCGGGACCGTTCCGCTGCCCAGCACCGTGTCGTGGAACTCGCGGATGTCGAACCGGTCGCCCAGCGCCTGCTCCGCCTCCGTCCGCAGCCGCTCGATCTCCAGGCGGCCCACCATGTACCCCAGCGCCTGGCCCGGGTGGCCCGCGTAGCGGTCGATCTCCGCCTCGATCTCGATCCGGGCCATCGGCGTGTTCTCGACCAGGTAGTCCACCGCCCGCTGCCGGCTCCAGCCCAGCGCGTGCAGGCCCGTGTCGACCACCAGCCGCGCCGCGCGCATCGAATCCTGCGTCAGCAAGCCGATCCGGGCCACGTCGTCGGAGTACAGGCCCATCTCGTCGGCCAGCCGCTCGGCGTACAGCCCCCAGCCCTCGGCGTACGCGTTGAACATGCCGATCCGGCGCAGCAGCGGAACTCCCGTCAGCTGCTGCGCGAGCGTCAGCTGGAAGTGGTGCCCCGGCACGGCTTCGTGGAACGCCACTGCCTCCCCGAGCGTCCGCTGCCGCTGGTCGGCCTCGTGCGTGTTCGCGTAGTACGTGCCCGGGCGCGAACCGTCCAGCGACGCGTCGATGTAGTACGCGATCGAGCCGCTTTCCGCCTCGGCGGCCGGCACCGGCGCGACCTCGCACTTCTGCTCCGGAACCCGCAGGAACCATTGCGGCGCCACAGCTTCCGCCCGCGCGATCGTCGCCCGAGCCGCGTCCAGCAGTTCGTCGCCGTCGCGCCAGCGCAACGCCGGGTCCGTGCGGATCCGGTCGAAGATCTCCGCGATGTCCGTGGTGCCGAACACCTTCGCCCCCAGCTCGCGGTACTCCCCCGCCAGCCGCTCGATGATCGCCAGCCCGGTGTCGTGCAGGTCCTGGGCCGTGCGCTCGGTCGTCGTCTCCGCCCGGATCAGCTTCGCGTACCGCTCCGCGCCGCCCGGCAGGTCGCCGATGCCCGGGGACGTCTCCGGCCGCGAGACCGGCACGACCTCGTCGGCCAGGAAGTCGCGGTACCGCGCGTACGCGGGCCGCACGACCTCGGCCAGCAACCGGTCGCGCTCGGCCTCGAGCCCGTGGACCGGCACCTTCAGCGGGTCGCCGTCCGGCGCCGCGAGGTACCGCTCGACGTAGCCGACGCCGATGCGCGCCAGGAACTCCGGCGGCGTCAGGCCCGCGGCGAGCGCGGCCCGCTGCCGCTCGATCAACTGGTCCAGGTACGTCCCGACCGCGCCGAGGCGGCTCAGGTAGCCGCGGGCCTTGGCCTCGTCGTCGAGGACCGTCTGCGGCAGCATCATCAGCAGTTCCAGCGCCGGCGCGGCCAGCCCGTCGCTCACCGCGATGTCCGCGCGGCCCGAGTCCAGGACGTCGATCAGCGTGCGGGCCTGCCAGATCACGACGTCCCGCGTGACGCGCTCGGCGGGCGGCAGCGCCTCGAGCGCCTCGGCCCGCGCGATGAGCGCGGCGAACCCGGCGCGCTGCCGGGCGACCGCCTCGGCGGACTGGTCGGCGAGCTTGTCGTGCGCGCCGGGCAGGCCGTAGAGCGACGGCAGCAGCGGCTGCGCCTCGAACATCAGCTCGAGGCACTCGTCGGCCAGCCGGTCGGCGGTGTCGCCCTGGGCCGCGACCCAGTCGGTGACCACCTTGGCCAGCGCCGACAGCGGCAGCATGCCGTGGCCCAGCACGACTTCGTGGAACGCGCGGATGTCGAAGCGGTCGCCGAGCGCCTCCTCGGCCTCGGCGCGCAGCCGCTGGATCTCCAGCCGCCCGACCATGTACCCGAGGGCCTGGGCCGGCCAGCCGGCGTACCGGTCGATCTCCGCCTCGATCTCGAGCCGCGCCATCGGCGTGTTGTCGACGAGGTAGTCGATCGCCTGCTGCCGGCTCCAGCCGAGCGCGTGCATCCCGGTGTCGACGACGAGCCGGCCCGCCCGCATCGAGTCCTGCGTGAGCATGCCCAGCCGGGCCACGTCGTCGGAGTACAGGCCCATCTCGTCGGCCAGCCGCTCCGCGTAGAGGCCCCAGCCTTCGGCGTAGGCGTTGAACATGCCGATCCGCCGCAGCAGCGGCAGGTCCGTCAGCTCCTGGGCCAGGCTGAGCTGGAAGTGGTGCCCCGGCACGGCTTCGTGGAACGCGATCGCCTCGCTGGTGAAGCGCGGGCGCTTGTCGGCCTCGTACGTGTTGGCGTAGTAGGTTCCCGGCCGCGTGCCGTCGAGCGACGGCTGGAGGTAGTACGCGATCGTGCCGCTCGCCGCGTCGGCCTCGGGCACCGGCGCGACCTCGCACTTCTCCGCCGGGATGCTCGAGAACCACCGCGGCGCCACGGCTTCCGCGCGCGCGATGGCGTCACGGGCCGCGGACAGCAGCTCCTCGCCGTCACGCCAGCGCAGCTCGGGGTCGGTGCGCAGCCGCTCGAAGATTTCGGTGAGTTCGGTGGTGCCGAACACCTTCTGCCCCAGTTCGCGGTACTCGTCCGCGAGCTTCGCGATCAGCGCCAGCCCGGTGTCGTGCAGGTCCTGGGCCGTGCGCTCGGTCGTCGTCTCCGCGCGGATCAGCGCCGCGTACCGCTCCGCGCCGCCCGTCACGTGCCCGATGCCGGGCGCGGTGTCGGGCCGGCCGACCGGCTCGACCTCGGTGCGCAGGAAGTCGCGGTAGCGCGCGTAAGCGGGGTGGACGACCTCGGCGAGCAGCCGGTCGCGCTCGGCTTCGAAGCCCTCGACCGCCGCGGTCGTGCCCACCTTCAGCGGATCGGACTCCGGCGCCGCCAGGTAGCGGTCGATGTATTCGATGCCGACGCGGGCGAGGTAGGCCGCCGGCACGAGCCCGTCGGCCAGGCTTTCGCGCTGCCGCTCGGTCAGCTGCTCGAGGAACGTGCCGATCGCCGCGAGCCGGGCCAGGAAGCCGCGCGCCTTCTTCTCGTCGTCGAGCTTGTAGTAGGGCAGGTACAGCAGCAGCGACAGCGCGGGCGCGGTCAGCCCGTCGCTGACCGCGATGTCGGCGCTGCGGGCGCCGAGCCGGTCGGCCTCGACCTCGGCGGCCGCGACCACGACCTCGCGCGTCACGGCCTCTTCCGCCGTCAGCGCCTCGGCGGGCAGCGCGCGGGCCCGGGCGGCGAGCTCCCGGTAGGCCGCGCGGTACTTCTCCTGCGCCGCGCGGCTCTGGTCGGAGAGCCGGTCGTGGTCGCCGGGCAGCCCGTAGACCGACGGGAACAGCGGCTCGTGCTCGAAGGTCAGCTCGACCAGCTCGGCGGCCAGGCCGTTCGCCGTGTCGCCGTGGCCGGCCACCCACTCGTCGACGGCGGACGCGAGCGCCGACAGCGGCAGCGCGCCCCCGGCGAGCACCAGGTCGTGGAACGCGCGGATGTCGAACCGGGAGCCGAGCCGCTCCTCGGCGCGGGCGCGGATCCGCTGGATCTCCAGCCGCCCCACCATGTACGCCAGCGCCTGGCCGGGCCACGCGATGTACCGGTCGACCTCGGCTTCGATCTCCACCTGGGCCATCGGCGTGTGCTCGGCGAGGTAGTCGACGGCCTGCTGCCGGCTCCAGCCCAGGGCGTGCAGGCCGGTGTCGACGACCAGCCGGCCGGCCCGCATCGAGTCGGCGGTCAGCATGCCCAGCCGCGCGACGTCGCCGGAGTACAGCCCCATCTCCTCGGCGAGGCGCTCGCTGTAGAGGCCCCAGCCCTCGGTGTAGGCGGTGAAGCTGCCGATGCGGCGCAGCAGCGGCAGGTCGGTCAGGCCGGTCGCGACGCTCAGCTGGAAGTGGTGCCCCGGCACGGCTTCGTGGAACGCGACCGACTCGGCCGTGTGCCGGAACCGCTCGGTGGCCTCGTAGGTGTTCGCGAAGTAGATGCCCGGGCGGGAGCCGTCGGCGGCCGGGCGCAGGTAGTACGCCGGGGGCGCGCCGGGCGCGGCTTCCTCCGGCACCGCTTCGACCAGGCACGGCTGCGACGGCACGGTCCCGAACCACTTCGGGGCCTCCGCGGTCGCGCGGGCGACGGCGGTGCGGGCGGTGTCCAGCAGCTCTTCGGCGCCGCTCCAGCGCAGGGCGGGGTCGGTGCGCAGGCGCCGGAAGATCTCCGCCAGGTCGTCGGTGCCGAACACCCGCTGCCCCAGCTCGCGGTACTCGGCGGCCAGCGAGTCGATGATGTCGAGCCCGGTCCGGTGCAGCTCTTCCGGCGTCCGCTCGGTGGTCGTGTGCACCTTCGCCAGGCGCGCGTACGTCTCGTCGCCGCCCGGCAGCCACTTCAGGCCGGGCTGCTCGGCGGGCCGGCCGTGCGGCCGGACGTCGGTGACGAGGAACTCGCGGTACTCGGCGAAGGCCGGGCGGACGACGTCGGCGAGCAGCTCGTCGCGGCGGCGCTCGAACTCCTCGTCCGGCGCCGGCTGGCGGCGGAGCGGATCGGTGGCCGGGTCGGCGAGGTAGCGGTCGAGGTGCGCGACCGCGGCCTCGACCAGGTGCGCCACCGGGGTGCGCCCGGCGGCGATCCCGTCGGCGTGCCGCCGGGCGGCCTGGCGCAGGTACGCCGGGATGGCGGCGAGCCGGCCGAGCTGGGCCTCGGCGGTGTCGCCCGCCGAGACCGTCGCCATCGGCAGCACCATCAGCAGCGAAGCCGCGGGCGCCACCATGACGTCGGTGACCGTGAACTCGGTCATCCGGCTGTCGATCGCGGCGACGCGGTCTTCCGCCGTGGCGATGAGGACTTCGCGGGTGACGCGGTCTTCGGCCGACAGCTCCCCGGCGTCCAGCGCGCGGGCCCGCTCGGCGAACGCCGCGAGCGTGGCCCGGTGCGCTTGTTCGGCCTCGGCGGACAGGTCCGGCAAGCCGGGCTCGGCCGGCCGGATGCCCAGCAGGGCGGGCGTCAGCGGATCGGCGGCGAACAGCGCTTCGACGAACTCCTCGGCGAGTTCGGTGACCGCGGTCATGGGCAGGACCCCCAGCTTTCGGTGTTGTGCTCGGAACCGACCCTAACGGAGATCACCGACAAGAACGGTGAGCCGCCGGGCGGGGCGGGCGGGGGTGGATCTGCGAGGTGGCCTTGCCGGGCACAGGCGGCGCAGGCGGGAGCGAGCGGCGCAGGCAGGCGGGCGCGGGTGGCGCGCAGGTGGATCGGCAAGGCGACGCCACCGGGCGGAGCCAGCGCAGGCGGGCGCAGCCAGCGGAGGCGGGCGCGGGTGGCGCAAGTGGGCGCGGGTGGCGTAGGCGGGCGCAGCCAGCGCAGGTGGGCGCGGGTTGCGCGGGCGGATCGGCAAGGCGGCGCCGGGCGGGGCCGGCGCGGGTGGATCGGCGAGGCGGTAGCGTTCAGCGGGTGGCCGTGACCGATCCCGTGGACATCCGCTTGCTCGCCGCGCTCGCCGAGCTCGGCAAGACCGCGGTGCACGAGCTGGCGGCCAAGGTCGGCATGGATCCTCGCGAGGTCGCCTACCGGCTGGTCGCCCTGTCCGGCAGCGGGCTGCCGCTGCTCGTCGGCGTCGAGAGCGACCCGCAGGGGTTGCGGGCGGCCATCGCGGGCGCGCCGCCGTCGTGGGCGAACCGGCCGCCGCAGCAGCCGTTCCCGGCTCCGCAGCAGTTCGCGCCGCCGTCGCACCCGGTGCCCCAGCAGCCCGCGCCGCCGATGCCGCCCGGCCCGGGGCCGCAGGGCGTGCCGTCGGGTCCGTACAACGTGCAAGGCGCGCCTTCGGGTCCGTACAACGTCCAGGGCACGCCGTCCGGTCGGTACCCGGGCCCGCCGCCGCGCCCGCAGGTCACCCCGCCGCCGGCGCCGGTCGATCCCGTGGTGAGCACGTGGGGCCTGCCGCAGACGGCGTCGTGGGCGCGCGGTGACGAGCCCGCCCGGCCGGCCGGCACCGGCAAGAAGGGCAAGCTCGGCGAGGTCATGGCGACCCAGGGCCTGGAGGGCGAACAGCTGACGGTGCAGCTGCTGGAAGTCCAGGACCCGGCGGACTACCTGTTCGGCGCGGCGGGCTACCGCCTGGAGGCGGGCGAACGCGCGGTCGTCGTGCACACCGAGATCACCAACCGCGGCTCGATCCCGTTCGCGTCGCTGCCGGACAACTACCTCGAGCTGCTCGCCGCCGACGGCACCGCGATCGGCAAGGCGCCGGTGTCGCTGACGTCCCGGCCGCCGCACAAGATCGGCGTCAAACCGGGCGAAACCCTGGGTGGCCACACGGTGTACGTCCTGCCGGACGCGACGCGCGTGGTTTCGGTGCGCTGGAGCCCGCGGCCGGAGCCGGACGAGCGCACGCTCACCTGGTCGATCGACGACTAATAGCTCTCGTCGCGCAGGATTTCCAGGGCCTTCGCCAGGTCGTCCGGGTACTCGGACTCGAACTCGACCCAGCGGCCGTCCGCCGGGTGCGCGAACGCCAGCGTCTTCGCGTGCAGCCACTGGCGGCTCAGGCCGAGGTGCCGTGCCAGGACGGGGTCCGCGCCGTACGTCAGGTCGCCGACGCAGGGGTGGCGCAGCGCCGAGAAGTGGACGCGGATCTGGTGCGTCCGCCCGGTCTCCAGCTTGATGTGCGCCAGCGACGCCGCCCGGAACGCCTCGACGACCTCGTAGTGCGTGACGCTCGGGCGGCCGCCCTGGACGACCGCGAACTTGTAGTCGTGACGCGGGTGGCGGTCGATCGGGGCGTCGATCGTGCCGCGCATCGGGTCGGGGTGGCCCTGGACGATCGCGTGGTAGCCCTTGTCGACCGTGCGCTCCTTGAACGCGCGCTTCAGCACGGTGTACGCGTGCTCGCTCTTGGCCACCACCATCACGCCGGTGGTGCCCGCGTCGAGCCGGTGCACGACGCCCTGGCGCTCGGCCGCGCCCGAGGTCGCGATGCGCAGGCCGGCCGCGGCGAGGCCGCCGACGACGGTCGGTCCGGTCCAGCCCGGGCTCGGGTGCACGGCGACGCCGACCGGCTTCGAGATCACGACGATGTCGTCGTCGTCGTGCAGGATCTGCATGCCCTCGACCGGCTGCGCGACGACCTCGACGGGGTTCGCGGGCTCCGGCAGGGTGATCTCCAGCAGGCCGCCCCCGGAGAGCCGGTCGGACTTGCCCGCGGGACGGCCGTCGAGCAGCACGTCCCCGGATTCGGCGAGCTCCGCGACGACGGTCCGCGACAGGCCGAGCAGCTTGGCGAGGCCGGCGTCGACCCGCATCCCGTCGAGCCCGTCGGGCACCGGGAGCATCCGCGAGCTCACGCCTGCTCCTCCTGCTGCTCCGGCGCTTCGGCCTTCTTCTTGTCCTTGGTCGACGTGCCGTCGTAGTCCTTGCCCAGCAGGGAAAGCAGCACGATCAGCGCGCCGCCGACGCAGATCGCCGAGTCGGCGATGTTGAAGATCGCGAAGCCCTTGCCGTTCGGGGCGAACGCCGAGATGAAGTCGACGACGTGGCCCTGCAGCCCGCCGGGCGCGCGGAAGATGCGGTCGGTGAGGTTGCCGGTCGCGCCGGCGAGCACCAGGCCGAGGCCGATGGCCCAGCCGATCGAGCGCAGCCGCCGCGACAGCCAGATGATCGCGACGACGACGGCGAGGGCGACCAGCGCGAGCACCCACGTCATGCCGGTGGCCATCGAGAAGGCGGCACCCGGGTTGCGGATCACCTGCAGGTAGATCAGCCCGCCGAGGATCCGGACCGGCTCCTTGCCTTCGAGGTTGGCGGCGACCAGGTTCTTCGTCACCAGGTCGATCGCCCAGAACACGACGGCGACCGCGAACACCCAGCCCACGCGCCGCTTCGGCAGCGGCGTCGCCGGCTCTTCCGGCGTCTCCTGCACGGTCTCGGGCGCCACCTCGGCGGCTGCGTCGGTGTCGGGCTCGGAGTGGCTGGGCTCGGTGCTCACCGCACCATTGTCCACGGTGCTGGTCAGGCCGTGTCGGCGGCGGTGACCGGCCCGCGCGGCAGCACGGCGAACAGCAGGCCCGCCGCCATCAGCGCACCCCCCGGCGGGGTCGGGAAAACCACCGTGACCAGGACGGACCCCGCATCGACGGCCACCAGGAACCGGCCGCGCCCGTACCCGGCCGGCACCAGGGGGCCGAGCGCGGCACGCCCGTCCCCGGGTAGCCGCAGCTCCAGCGCGCCGACCAGGTCGAGCAGCGGGACGGCCGCGCTCGAACCGGACGGCCTGCGGCGGCGTGCCCGCCGGGACTACCGGTACCGGCCCGCCACGGCGAGCACCACGCAGGCGAGCCGGCCGAGCGACCACGTCGGTGGCGGCGTCGATGCCCGAGAGCCGGTTGTCGGGGAGGCCGGTGCCCCGGGTCAGCTGGTGGCCCCGCGCGCGGTGTCCTTCGACACCAGCTCGACCGCCACCATCACCAGCCGTCCCGGGAACCAGGACCGCCGCGTCCCCGTCACGGCAGGGCCTCGCGCGCCGGGCGCAGGAGGGCGGCGAACGCCGCGGCGAGCAGGACGGCCGCCGAGCCGAGCACCCCCACCAGGTCCGCCGAGAGCACCACGGCGATCACCGCGAACGCCGCCGCGGCGAGCAGGACGAGCTTGCTGCGCTCGTACGCGGCGAGCACCAGCAGGCCGAGGGTGGCCAGCAGCGGGCCGCACAGCTCGTCGCCGAGCCGGAACTGCCACGACCCGACCAGGTCGAGCAGCGGCACGGCGAGCAGCGCGCCGAGCGTCCCGAGGACGAACCACCCGGTGCGGACGGGCCGCAGGGCGAGCGCGTACCAGATCGCCGTGCCGATCAGCACCACGCCGAGCGCGACCAGCCAGGCCACGCCCGTGGGCAGGCCTCGTCCCAGGGAGTAGAAGGCGTCCTGGGACAGCCATTGGGCGCGGCCGTACTGCGCCACCCCGGGCGGGGCCGCCGGCCTGAGGAGGAGGTTCGCGGACTGGTCTTCGGC
The DNA here is from genome assembly GCF_044768185.1 of Amycolatopsis sp. NPDC101161. Taxonomy (NCBI): domain Bacteria; kingdom Bacillati; phylum Actinomycetota; class Actinomycetes; order Pseudonocardiales; family Pseudonocardiaceae; genus Amycolatopsis; species Amycolatopsis sp. NPDC101161. Next base: position 757,133 of record NZ_JBIWPI010000006.1, on the reverse strand, counting down.
CGGGCTGCGGCGCGACAGCAGCTGCAGCGCCACCATGCCGATCTGCGTCAGCCCGAGCAGGGCCAACGGAAACCAGAACCGCCGCTCTCTCCCCATCGGGCCAGGCTAGCGCTCAGCAGAACGGCGGCAGCTCACGCGGGTCGCCGACCGGGGCCCAGCGGCCGTCCACCTTCGCGTACTCCCAGCGGGCCCCGCGCGCGACGATCTGGCGCAGCGCCCGCACCACGCGGTCGACGTGCTCCTCGGTGCTGCCGAGGCCGAGGCTGACGCGGATGGCCTGCTGCCCGGTGCCGCCGGTGACGCCGATCAGGCGCTTGGCGGCGATGTGGGCGCAGAAGGCGCCGTCGCGGACGCCGATGCCGTACTCCGCCGACAGCACCGCGGCGACCCAGCCCGGGTCGAAGCCGTCGACGACGAAGCTGACCGTGCCGACGCGGTCGACCGGCGCGGCGAACAGCCGCAGCTCGGCGCAGCCCGGGATGCCTTCGAGTCCCTTGCGCAGCCGGGCGAGCAGGGTCTGCTCGTGGTTTTCGATCGCGGCCCAGTTTTCGCCGAGGGTTTCGCACGCGACGCCGAGCGCGTAGACGCCGACGGTGTTGGGCGAGCCGGCTTCGTGGCGCTCGGGCCCGGTGTTCCAGACGACGGCGTCCTCGGTGACGAGCTTGGTCGCGCCGCCGCCGGCGAGGTACGGCCGGGCGGCGCGCAGCCAGTCGGCGCGCCCGATCAGGGCGCCCGCACCGAATGGCGCGTAGAGCTTGTGGCCGGACAGCGCGACGTAGTCGACGTCCAGGTCCTTGATCGAGATCCGGCGGTGCGGGGCGAGCTGGGCGGCGTCGAGCGCGATGCGCGCGCCGTGCCTGCGCGCCACGGCGGCGATTTCGGCGACGGGGAGCAGCTCACCGGTCACATTGGACGCTCCGGTGACGACGACCAATCGCGGTCCCTGCGGTGCATCCGCGAGGGCTTCGTCCACAGCGGACACTGCCGCGAGGCGGGTGCGCGGGGTCGGGATCCGCCGGACGTTCGGGCCCTGCCACGGCAGCAGCGCGGCGTGGTGCTCGGTGTCGAAGACGACCACCGTCGTGTGCCGCGGCAGGCTGCGGGCGAGCAGGTTGAAGGAGTCGGTGGTGTTGCGGGTGAACACGACGGTGTCGGTCCGGCGGGCGTCGACGAAGCGGCGCAGGACGTCGCGGGTGCGTTCGTAGAGCTTGGTGGAGACCTGGGAGGCGAAGCCGGCACCGCGGTGGACGCTGGCGTACCAGGGCAGGAATTCGTCGACCTTCGCGCGGACGGCGTCGAGACAGGGGGCGCTCGCGGCGTGGTCGAGGTTGGCGTAGCCGATTGCCTCGCCGGTGACGAGCGGGACGCGCAGGGCGGCCCCCGCGACGGTCGGGATGTCTTGCGTGACAACGGTTTTCGCGGTGACGGCAGCCAGGGTGGTCGTGCTGGTGCGGTCGATGGCGAGAGTCATCGGTGCCTCCTCGGCGGTCCGGGGGACCCCGGCGAGGGGCCCGCGCTTGCCCGTCGCACGGCGCGACCGGCCCGGTCTTCACCCGGGGCACCCCACCGCGGTAGGAGGGTTGCCGGCCAGCAAGCCGGGGCTTCGCGCTGGCACTCATGACCTGAGCCCGAAGGTAACCGAGAACGCGGCCGGCGGCCAACCCCCGCCTCACATTCTGAGACGCCGCTCACACACCGTGAGGCCTCAGAGCTTGGCGCGGAAGCGTCCGGGGAGCTGCGTCACGGCGTTGTCCGCGAGGTGCGTCGCGGTGCCGGTGTACTGCTCGGCTCCCGCGGTGAAGCGCCAGCCGCCGATGGTCTTGCCGTCGACGGGTTCGCCATCGGCCTGGGCGACGGCCGTCGAGACCTCCGCGAAGGACTTGCCGTCCCAGTTCGCGGCCTCGGGCACGGTCCAGAGCGTGAAGTGCACGTGGGCGCCGGTGCTGCTGCCACCGCACGGGAGCGCGTTCCCGGTCGACCCGAGGACGGCCCCGGCCTCGACGTGCTCACCGTCGGTGACCTTGATGCCTTCCATGTGGTAGTACCCGGTCCGCCAGCCGCCGGCGTGGTCGATGGTGACCCAGTCGCCGCCGGCGCAGTGCTGCAGGTGGACGGTCCCGGCCAGAGGGGCGCGCACGGTCCGGTCGGCCGGACTGAAGTCGATCGCGTTCTTGACGCCGGTGCTGCCGTCGTCGGAGTGGATGCCCGCGGAGTAGACCTGCTGACCGGCCTTGAACGGCAGGGCGAGAGCCGGGAAGGGAGCCACTTCGGCGATCGCGGCCGGCGCGCCGAGCAGGCCGAGGGCCGCGGTCATCGCGACGGCGAGGACCGTCCGGCGAGTGTGCAGTTTTGTCACCGTGCGTACTCCTTTGGCTTAACGCTCACCCATTCGAACTAACCGGATCGGGCGGAGAGTAGGCCAAAGGTTGGATCATTGGGAAGATTCCGGACGGGGAAGATCACCCTTGCGGGAAAAGATCACCAGGTCGGCGGGGAGAGTGGACAGGGACCGGACAAAGCGCGGTTCAGGGGGCCGCGCGGGAGGGGGCGGGCTGGCGCGCTTGGCGGGCCAGATCATGCGGCTGGGCTGGGCTGGCTGGGCTGGGCAGCCACAGCCAACAGCGCCGACTCGCTCCCAACGGCCCAGCTCGCTGCCTTGCCGACCGCGTCGCGCGGCCCGAGCACCGCCTCACCCCAACGGCAGCTCGCATCCAGCGACGGATTCGTCCGATCGGTCACAGCGCGGCCACGACCACGAACGGGTTAGCGCCCCGACTCGCCCCGCCACCTGGCCAGCCGGCCCGCCCGGTCCACCGCTCGCAGCCGGCGCTCGACCGCGTCGCGGACCACCGTGGTCGTCACCACCAGCAGCTGGTCGTTCTCCTGCAGCCGGCTCGTCTTCTGGGGCGTGAAACCCGCGCCCTCGCGGACGACCAGGCTGACCGTCGCCCCCGTCGGCAGCCTCAGCTCCGACAAGTACACGCCGTGCAGCTTCGACCCGCGCTGGATGCGGACCTGCAGCAGCTCCGCGCCCAGCTCGTCCAGCGGTGCGGAGTCGACCTCGACCTCGTGCGGCTCGGACTTCGTCGCCAGCCCCAGCTTGCGGCCCAGCGGCCCGAGCGTCGCCCCCTGGACCAGCGTCAGCACGATGACCAGCACGAACACCGCGTCGACCAGCCGTTGCGCGCCCGGCAACCCTCGTGACAGCGGGATCATCGCCAGCACGATCGGCACCGCGCCGCGCAGGCCGGCCCACGACAGGAACGCCTGTTCCCGCCACGGCAGCCGGAACGGCAGCACCGAGAGCACCACCGAGATCGGCCGGGCCAGCAGCAGCACGACGGCGCCGGCGACCAGGCCCGGGACCAGCGTCTCGAGCAGCCGGCTCGGCGACGCGAACAGCCCGAGCAGCACGAACAGCCCGATCTGCGCCAGCCAGCCGAGCCCCTCGGCGAACGACAGCGTGTCCGACCGGTGCGGCAGCCGCGCGTTGCCCAGCACCAGCGCGGCGACGTACGTGGCGAGCAGCCCGGACGCGTGCGCCAGCTGGCCGGACGAGTACGCGACCACGCAGACCGCGATCGTCGCGAGCGGGTAGAGCCCGGTCGCCGGCAGCGCGGCCCGGCGCAGCGCGATCCCGCCGAGCCAGCCGAAGGCGAGCCCGATCGCCAGGCCCGCGCCCAGCTCGTAGACGACCAGCAGCGGCAGCGTCCAGTCCACAGTGGTGCCTTCGGCCAGCACGACGACCGCGATGTACGCCGGTGCGTCGTTGACGCCCGACTCCAGCTCCAGTGCCCCGACCAGGCGTTTGCCGATCCCGGCCGTGCGCAGCACCGAGAACACCGCCGCCGCGTCGGTCGAAGCGAGCACCGCGCCCCACAGCAGGGCGAACCGCCAGTCGAGGCCGAGCAGGAAGTGCAGCGCCGCGCCGGTGACCGCGACGCTCACCACGACGGCCACTGTGGACAGTGCGATTCCCAGGCCCAGCGCGGGTTTCACGGCCGACCAGCGCGTCGTCAACCCGCCTTCGGCGAGGATCATGACGAGCGCGGCGAGGCCGAGCGACTGGGTCAGCTCGGGGTTGTCGAACCGGATGCCGAAGCCGGCTTCGCCGAGCACCACGCCGATCCCGAGGTACAGCAGCAGCGACGGCAGGCCGAGCCGGATGGAGACGCGCACGGCGAGCACGGACGCGAGCAGCACGACGCCGCCGACGCCGAGCAGCACGGGGAGCTGGTCCATGCCGCCTCCCTCCGAGTGCCGTGGGCACTCAGAATAGTGAAGCGGGAGGGTTAACTCGTTCGTGTACCGCCGGCCCGAGTCGGACACCCGGTGTGTTAAGGCCCATCCAGCGCCGCGAGATCGACGCCCAGCGCAGCGAACGGCTCGGCGGCGCTCGGGTGCACCTTCACGGCGCGGTGGCCGTCCTGGCCGACCCAGCCGGCCTCGACCGCCCGGTCGAGCAGCGCCGCGGGCAGTGCGCCGGCGAGGTGGTCGCGGCGTTCCGTCCAATCCAGACAGTCGCGCAGCAGCGGCCGGCGCCCGGCGGCGACCGGCACGCCGAGCCCGGCCAGCACCTCGCGGCCGCGGCCGGTCAGCGTCAGGCCGTCGGCGGTGTCGACGAGGCCGGTGGCGAGCATGCCGTCGCGCACGGCGACGCCGAGCACGCCCGCGAGGTGGTCGTAGCAGGTGCGCGCGAAGCCGAGCCGCTTCACCCGCAGCGACGACTTCAGCCCCGTTACCGGCCGGTGCCCGACAGTTTTTAGGGGGCTCCGGGTGGCGGAGCCCCCGGCCCGGGGCAGCGCCCCGGATGTCACGGCGTGCTGGGCCAGGTGCTCGATCAGCTCGGCGACGCGCGGGTCGGCGATCCGGACGTAGCTCGCGCGGCCCTGCTTGACCCGGACGACGAACCCGGCGTCGACCAGCCGGGTGACGTGTTCGCTGGCCGTGGAGAGCGCGATCCCGGCCGCCTTGGCCAGCTCGCCGACGGTCCAGGCCCGCCCGTCGAGCAGGGCGAGGCACATGGTGGCCCGGCTCGGGTCGGCGAGCACCGCGGCGACCTCGGCGAGGGCGATCGTCTCCATGCCCCCACGCTACGACCCGCGCTGTTCGGCCGCGGCCGAAGCGTCAGATCCCCTTCAGGAACTTCGCGGCCAGGGTGACCGCCGGGCCCGAGTCGTTGGAGCTCTCCAGGAGCACCGCGAACGCCACGTTCCCGCGGTACCCGACGAACCAGCCCGTGGCGTTCGAGCCGTCGCCGAACTGGGCGGTGCCGGTCTTGCCGAAGACCTCGCCCGCTCCCGCCGCGCCGCGGCCGGTCCCGCCGGTCACCACGGCCCGCATCATCTTCCGCACCTGGCCGAGCACCGCCGCGGGCGGCGGCGAATAGCCCTTGACGACCTTCGTGTCGAGGTCGTGCCACAGCCGCGGTGTGATGGCCTTGCCGGCCGCGACCGTGGCCGCCATCAGCGCGCCGCCGAGGCAGCTCGCCTGGATCCGGCCCTGGCCGAACCCGTCCTCGACCTGCTCGTCCTTGCTCGCCGCCGGCTCGACCTTGCCCAGCTCGGTGTCGATCCCCGGGATCTCGTAGTCGGCGTTGAGGCCCAGCTCGTTCGCGGCCTTCACCAGCCCGTCGGCCGGGAGGTCCAGCGCCAGCTGCCCGAACGTCGTGTTGCACGAGCGCGCGAACGCCGTCTGCAGGTTCGTCGCGCCCAGCTCGAAGCCCTCGTTCTTGACCGTCCGCGTGCCGATCGTCGCGACGCCGGGGCAGTCGACCGGCGAGCCCGCGTTGAGCCCGCTCTGCTGGACCGCCGCGACCGACGTCGCGATCTTGAACGACGAACCCGGCTCGTACAGGCCGTGCAGCGCCTTCGGGGCGTTCCCCGCGGCCGCGTTCTGCGCGACGGCGAGGATGTCGCCCGAACCCGTGTCGAGGGCGACCATCATGGCCGAGCCCTGGTAGCCGTCCACCGCGGCCTGCGCGGACTTCTGCGCGGTCAGGCTCAGGCTCGACGTCAGCGTCTTCGCGTCGCCGTCGGCCTTCCCGAACAGCGTCTCGACACTCTTCCCGCTGGTGTCGACGCGTTCGACGGCGAAGCCGCCCCCGCTCGCCGCCGTCACCTGCCCGGTGAGCGCCGAACGCAACAGCGGCGCCGGGTCGCCGTCGACCGCGCGCAGGCCGCCGGACCCGCTGACCACCAGCGGCTTGCCGTCGCGGTCGGCGACGGCCGTCGTGTCCTGCACCGCCGTGCTGACCACCAGCCGCTGCCCCGCTTCCAGCTTCGGGTGCAGCAGCGACGGTGCCCAGTGCACGAGCCACTTCCCACCGGTCTGGGCGAGCTCGAACGGCACGTCGTAGGTCCAGACCTTCCCCGGCTTCAGCGCCCACGAGACGCTGAACGTCCCGCTGGTCTGCTTGGCCCCGGCCGGAGTCGGCTGCAGGACGGTCAGCTTCGCCTTCAGCGACGACGGGTTCAGCGTGTTCCGCGCGTCCCGCAGCGCCACCGCGGCCGCCGGCGCGGCGTCGGTCAGCCGGCCCGCCGCGTCCGGGTTGTTCTCGGACAGGTCCTGCAGGTACTCCGTGATCGCCGAGTGCGGATCGGCCGCGCCCGGGTTCTCGACGCTCGTCGCCCCGGCCTCCGCCGCGGGCGTCGAACCGCCGTTCAGCACGAAGAACGCCGCCACCACGGCCACGACGACGAGCAGCGCGCCGCCGATCAGGATGCCGCGTCTTCTCGCAGGACTCATTTCCGCGTACCCCTCCCCCAAGGAACGCCACCGTCGTGGGTGACCGGCTGATCTTACCGGCCACCCACGACGATCGGTCAGGCTTTTTCGACCGCGACCGTGACCTTCGTGCCGTCGCCGACGGTGCCGGCCGACCCGTCGGCCACCGCGCCGTAGGTCACCGACGTGGAGAGGGTCTCCGACGCGAGGAACTCCTCGTGCGTCCGAGCCGCGTCCACGACGTCGGAAGGCGCGTCCACGGTCAGCGCGATCCGGTCGGCGACGTCCAGCCCGGCGTCGCGGCGGGCCTGCTGCACGACCCGGATCAGGTCGCGGACCAGGCCCTCGGCCGCCAGCTCCGGCGTCACCTCGGTGTCGATGAGGACCAGCCCCGACCCGCCGGGCAGCTCGGCCGCCGCGCCGCCGCCCTTGGCAACCAGCCGCCGGTCGAACTCGCCTTCCCGCAGCGTGATGCCGGCCGCGACCACGGCGCCGCCCTGGAACGACCAGTCACCCGCCTTGACGGCCTTGATCACGGTCTGGACGTCCTTGCCCAGCCGCGGGCCGGCCGCCCGCGCGTTGACCGCGACCTCGAACCCGCCGTGCGCGGCGACGTCGGTGGTCAGCTCGACCGCCTTGACGTTCACCTCGTCGCGCAGGATGTCGGCGAAGGCGCCCATCGTCTCGGCGTCGTCGGCCGCCACGACCAGCGACGACAGCGGCAGCCGCACGCGCAGCTTGTTCGCCTTCCGCAGCGACAGCGCCGACGACGCCACCTGCCGCACCCGGTCCATCGCGGTGACCAGCGCCGCGTCCGCGGGCAGGTCGTTCGCGTTCGGCCAGTCGGTCAGGTGCACCGAACGGCCGCCGGTGAGGCCGCGCCAGACGACCTCGGTGGTGAGCGGCAGCAGCGGCGCCGTCACCCGCGACGTCACCTCCAGCACGGTGTGCAGCGTGTCGATGGCGTCCTGGTCGCCCGCCCAGAAGCGGTCCCGCGAGCGCCGCACGTACCAGTTCGTGAGGACCTCGAGGAAGTCCCGCACGGTCTGGCACGCACCCGCGATGTCGTAGTGGTCCATCGCGTACTCGACGTCGGTGACGAGCTCGTGCGTCTTCGCCAGGACGTACCGGTCGAGCACGTTCGGCGAGTCCGTGCGCCACTTGCCTTCCACGCCTTCGGCGTTCGCGTACAGCGCGAGGAAGTAGTACGAGTTCCACAGCGGCAGCACGGCCTGGCGGACGGCGTCGCGGATGCCCTTGTCGGTGACGACGAGGTTGCCGCCGCGCAGGATCGGGCTCGCCATGAGGTACCAGCGCATGGCGTCGGAGCCGTCGCGCTCGAAGACCTCGTTGACGTCCGGGTAGTTGCGCAGCGACTTGGACATCTTCGCGCCGTCCGAGCCGAGCACGATGCCGTGCGCGACGCAGGTGCGGAACGCCGGCCGGTCGAACAGCGCCGTCGCGAGCACGTGCAGCAGGTAGAACCAGCCGCGGGTCTGCCCGATGTACTCGACGATGAAGTCGCTCGGGTAGTGGTGCTCGAACCAGTCGGCGTTCTCGAACGGGTAGTGCACCTGGGCGTACGGCATCGAGCCGGAGTCGAACCAGACGTCGAGGACGTCCGGCACCCGGCGCATGGTCGACTTGCCGGTCGGGTCGTCCGGGTTCGGCCGGGTCAGCTCGTCGATGTAGGGCCGGTGCAGGTTGTCCAGCCGCACGCCGAAGTCCGCCTCGAGCTCGTCGAGCGAGCCGTAGACGTCGGTGCGCGGGTACTCGGGGTCGTCGGACTGCCACACCGGGATCGGCGTGCCGAAGTACCGGTTGCGGGAGATCGACCAGTCGATGGCGTTCTCCAGCCACTTCCCGAACTGGCCGTCCTTGACGTTCTCCGGGTACCAGGTGATCTGCTGGTTGAGCTCGACCATCCGGTCCTTGAACTGCGTCACCGCGACGAACCACGACGAGACCGCGCGGTAGATCAGCGGGTTCCGGCAGCGCCAGCAGTGCGGGTAGCTGTGGTCGTAGGTCTCGTGCCGCAGCAGCACTGCGCCCTGCTGCGCCGCCGAACCCGTGCCGTTCTTGAGGTCCCGCACGATGTTCGGGTTGGCGTCGAAGACCTGCTGGCCCTCGTAGTCCGGCACGGTCGCGTCGAACTTGCCGTGCGCGTCGACCGGCGTGACCGGCGGGATGCCGGCGGCGTCGGTGACGACCTTGTCGTCGGCACCGTAGGCCGGGGCGATGTGGACGATCCCGGTGCCGTCGTCGGTCGTGACGTAGTCCGCGGCCAGCACCTGGTGCGCGTTCTCGGTGCCGGTGAAGTACGGGAACGGCGGGGCGTACCGGGTGCCGAGCAGCTGCGAGCCGGTGTAGCGCGCGACGACCGTCGGCTCCTCACCGAGTTCACGCGCGTACGCGGCGACGCGCGCTTCGGCGAGCAGGAACCGTTTGCCGGGCTGGTTTTCGCTCTCGACGACGACGTAGTCCACCTCGGGGTGCACCGCGGTCGCGAGGTTCGACGGCAGCGTCCACGGCGTCGTCGTCCAGATGAGCAGGTACGTGCCGTCGAGGTCGTTGTCGTTGCCCTGCAGGCGGAAGCCGACCGTGACGGCCGGGTCCTGGCGGTTGCGGTAGACGTCGGCGTCCATGCCCAGCTCGTGGTTGGACAGCGGCGTCGCGTCGCGCCAGCAGTACGGCAGGACGCGGTAGCCCTCGTAGACGAGTCCCTTGTCCCACAGGCGTTTGAACGCCCACAGCACCGACTCCATGTAGGTGACGTCGAGCGTCTTGTAGTCGTTGTCGAAGTCGACCCAGCGCGCCTGGCGCGTGACGTATTCGCGCCACTCGTCGGTGTAGCGCAGCACGGACTCGCGCGAAGCTTCGTTGAACTTCGCGATGCCCATCTCTTCGATCTCGGACGTCTCGGTGATGCCGAGCTGGCGCATCGCTTCGAGCTCGGCGGGCAGGCCGTGGGTGTCCCAGCCGAAGCGGCGCTCGACCTTGCGGCCCTTCATGGTCTGGTACCGCGGCACCAGGTCCTTGACGTACCCGGTGAGGAGGTGGCCGTAGTGCGGCAGGCCGTTGGCGAAGGGCGGGCCGTCGTAGAAGACGTACTCGTTGTCGCCGTGCTCGCCGGCCGGGCGCGCGTCGATGCTCGCCTGGAACGTCCGGTCCGTCTCCCAGTAGGCGAGGACCTGCTTCTCCAGCTCGGGGAAGGACGGCTGCGACGGGACGCCCGCACCGTCGTTCAGCTGGGCCTGGGGGTACATCCGGCTGCTCCTCGGTTCGTCGCTCTCGTACGGACGACCGGGTTCCCGGTCACCCACACGGGGACGAAACGCCTGGCGGCGCACCGCGGTACCACCCCGCTTGCCTGGCAAGGACACCCAGGCCGCTCGTTCGACGGCTGTCACGGGCCGCACCCGTCCGGTTCTACTGAGAGCGTGCCCGCTCGGTTCTTCCGGAGGCTCCCCGGTGATGGCCGGATCGACGCCTTGCTGGTACCAGGTTAACCGGCCCGCGCAACCGGGTTGTCACGAGGGGCACGTACCCACACGACGGTCACGCCGATCGCGACCAGCCACAGCGCGCCGGCGATCAGGCCGGCCGCGTGAAGGCCGCCGGCGAAGCCGCCACCCATCACGGCGCCGAGCACCGCGACGCCGAGCGCGCCGCCGGCCTGGCGGGCGGTGTTGTTGACGCCGCTCGCGACGCCGGCCCGCTCGGCCGGGACGTCGCCGACGGCCGCCGTCACCACCGCCGTCGTCAGCAGGCCCATCCCGGTCCCGAGCCCCAGCAATGTCGGCAGGAGGGCCGGGTAGCCGCTGTTTTCGTTGACCAGCACGAGGTTCAGCGTTCCGAGCGCGCCCAGTGCCAGCCCGGCGACCATGAGCGGCCGCGGCCCGAACCGGCCGGTCAGCCGGCCCGCGACCGGCGCCAGCACCGAGAGCGGGAGGAACAACGGCAGCACTTCGAGCCCGGCTCGCAGCGGTCCGGCGTGCCGCACACCCTGCAAGTACAGCGTGAGCACGAGGATCGTGCCGATGCCGACGAAGTTCATCGCCGCCGCGACGAAGTTCGCCGCCGCCGTTCGCCGGGCGACGTCCGGCGGCAGCATCGGGTGCGCCGACCGGTGTTCGACGACCAGGAACGCCCCCAGCAGGACGACCGCGAGCACCCCGGCGACCGCGTTGGCGTCGATGACCGCGTAGACCCCGGCGCCGAGGGCGGGCGCGGCCGTCGCGATGCCGGCGAAGTCGATCCGGCCCGGCCCGCGGTCGCCGCGCGGCAGGAGCCGGCGGATCGCGACGGCGGCCGCCGTCGCGATCGGGACGTTGAGCCAGAACACCGGCCGCCAGCCCGCCGCGGCGACGATCGCCCCGCCGAGGACCGGGCCCGCCGCAAGCGCCAGCGCCGACACCCCGGCCCAGACGCCGAGGGCTCGCGCGCGCTCGGCGCGTCCGGGGTGGGCGTTCGTGATCACGGCCAGCGTGCCCGGCAGCAGCAGCGCGGCACCCAGGCCCTGGCCGGCTCGCGCGGCGACGAGCCACGGTGCCGACCCGGCGAGCCCGCACGCGGCCGATGCCGCGCCGAACAGCGCGAAGCCCGCAACGACCACCCGGCGGTGCCCGAAGAGGTCACCGAGGGCGCCGCCGGTGAGCAGCAGGGCGGCCAGGACGACCGCGTAGCCGTCGATCACCCACTGCAGCGCGGCGAGGCCGCCGCCGAGGTCCGCGCCGATGGCGGGCAGGGCGACGTTGACGACCGTGACGTCCAGCTGCACCAGGAACATCCCGGCGCACAGGGTGAACAGCAGCATGTCCCCAGTGGACCGCGCGGACGCTTCCGTCGCGGTGGAAGTGTGCCGGGGGCATCCTGGGGGCATGGAAGGCGACGCCGACATCGCCCGCACCGCGGCGCTGTTCGCCGACCCCGCGCGGGTCCGCGTGCTGCTGGCGCTGGCCGACGGCCGGGCGCTGGCGGCGTCCGTGCTGGCGGCCGAAGCCCGGCTGTCCGCGCCGGGCGTCAGCGCGCACCTGGCGAAGCTGCGGGACGCGGGGCTGGTCGTCGCGGAGAAGTCGGGGCGGCACCGGTTCTACCGGCTGGCCGGTCCGGACACCGCGGAGCTGATGGAGACGCTGGCGCGGTTCTCGCCGTCGCAACCGGTGTCGTCGTTGCGCGAAGGGACGCGAGCGGAGGCGTTGCGGACGGCCCGGACGTGCTACGACCACCTGGCGGGCCGGCTCGGGGTGGCGGTGACGTCGGCGCTGCTCGACCGGGGTGCGCTGTCCGGCGCCTCGGACACGCGACGGCGGCCGGGTGACCGGATTTCGGCTCCGCTGCGCGAACACCCGTACACGCTGGGTCCCGACGCGGAAGCGGTCTTCGGCGAGCTGGGCGTGGACCTGGCCGCGGTCGCGGCGGGACGGCGTCCGCTGCTGAAGTTCTGCCTGGACTGGAGCGAGCAGCGCCACCACCTGGCGGGCGCTCTGGGCGCGGCGGTCGCGACGCGGTTCGTGGACGCGGGCTGGGTGCGCCGGCGTGGGCAAGCACACCGCGCGTTGCGGCTGACGCCGGAGGGGGCGCGGGCGTTGGCGGCCCACCTCGGGGTTGCGGGCCTGGCCGCCTAGCGGTGCGCGGCCACCAAGGTCGCGTCGGGGCTGCAGCGGTCGCAGGGGGTGAAGCCGAGCTGGCGGGCTTCGCCGACGCCGATGGGGATCGTGTCGCGGCTGCCCAGCCAGACGCACGTTCTCAGGTGGTAGCGCGGGTGTTCGTCGACAACGACGACCTCGTCCTCGAGGTCGGCCAGGACGGCGATGTCGGCCGCCGACGTCTCTTCTTCGCCCGGCTCACCTCGGGTCACCGGCTCGGCCTCGGCTGGTTCTTCTTCGGCCGGAGCCGGTTCGGGCTCGGGCTCCGGCTCGGGCGTGTCGGCCGGGTCGCCCAGGTCGCCGGCCGCCGGGATGAGGACGGTCTGCTCTTCCTCGGCCGGTTTCTCCGCGGGTTCGGCGGAAGCCGCCTCGGGTTCGCCGCCGGAAGCGGGTTCCGGCTCCGGCTCGGCGGCGACCGGAGCGGCAGCCGCGGACCGACGCCGGCGGCGCAGCCAGTCGGCGACCAGGATCAGCCCCGCGAGCACCGAGAGGCCGATGGATACCCACGCCCACAGCGAAGACGCGGTGATGAGCGCGGTGACGAGCAACCCCAGAGCCGCCAGTACCAGGACCAGCACGATGTAAAGCACGCTGAATTACAACACGAACAGGGCAAGATCGTCCGCCGACCCGCCCACGTGCGGTACCGGATCGACTCCGAACCGTGGCCCACCCCGCCGGCGGTGCCGGCGGGGTGGGCCCGGGAGGAAACTCAGCCCGCTTCGGCGCGCGGGCCGAACGAGTAGCCCTGGCCGCCGCTGGACGAACCGGACGACTGGCCGGAGTTCGACGAGGCCGACGCCGGGGCCGCGGAGCCGCGGTCGTCGAGCTCGCGCAGCTGGGACTCGAGGAACCCGCGCAGTCGCGTGCGGTACTCCCGCTCGATCGTGCGCAGCTCTTCGATCTTCTTGCCCAGCCCGCCCTTCTCGGCGTTGAGGCTGTTCATCGTCTCGGTGTACTTCCGCTGCGACTCGCGCTCCAGCGTCGTCGCCTTGTCGCGCGCCTGGCGCTCCAGCGTCTCGGCCCGAGTCCGCGCGTCGTTCAGCATCGTGTCGACGCGCGTGCGCGCCTCGTTGACCATCGAGTCGGACTTCGCCCGGGCGTCCGAGAGCAGCTGCTCGGACTTGGTGCGGGCCTCGGCCAGCATCCCGTCGGACTCGGTCTTCGCCTCGGCGGTCAGCCGGTCGGCCATCTCCTGGGCCAGGCCCAGGACCTTGGCGGCCTGCACGTTCGGCTCGGCGCTGTCGCCGACCATCGAGTGCGCCTGGGTCTGCTCCATGGCGGACTGCGGCGGCGGCACCGGCGCGAGGCGCCGGGACGGCTCTTCGCGCATCGGGGGCGCGCCGACGTTCGCTTTGGCGTTCTCGAGCTCGGAACGAGTCGACTCGAGCTCGGCGTCGAGCTGCTCCATCTGCTGGCGCAGCTCGTTGTTGTCCTCGATCAAGCGGGCCAGCTCGGTCTCCACCAGGTCGAGGAACGCGTCCACCTCGTCCTCGTTGTAGCCCCTCTTGCCGATGGGCGGCTTGCTGAACGCAACGTTATGCACGTCAGCGGGGGTCAACGACATCAGATCACCTCACGCACTCCATGGCCTGCAGGTCCATCCAAGTTCTTCCCCGATCAACTTGGAGTCGCCAGTTGCATCGCGAAGAACACAACCAGCAGCAGAACCATAATCGACAAGTCCAGTCCCACGCCGCCGATTCGAACCATCGGAATGATTCGTCTGAACAGACGAACCGGCGGGTCCGTCACTGTGTAGATGGTCTCGAGCGTCACCGCAACCCCCCCGGCCGGATGCCACTCACGGGCGAACGTCCGGACGAGTTCGATCACGATCCGCGCCGTCAACAGCAGCCAGAAGGCGAACAGCACGTACCAGACGACCAGCCACACAGCTTCCACGTACCTACTCTAACCGGGCGTCCTCGCAGAAGACGCTGTTGAGGGGGTCGACGCGGCATCGGGTCGACAAAATCACGTCTGCTTGCGCTCAGCGGTCCGCGCGACTTCAGCCCCGCAAGAATAATCCGCCCTCGGCAATCCGCCGACGGTCTTCCGCCGTGACGTCCACATCGGGCGGTGAGAGAAGGAACACCTTGTTGGTGACCTTGTCCATCGACCCGCGCAGCGCGAAGGCCAGCCCGGCGGCGAAGTCGACGAGCCGCTTGGCGTCCGCGTTCTCCATCTCGGTGAGGTTGATGATCACCGGGATGCCCTCGCGGTAGTGCTCGCCGATCGCCCGCGCCTCGACGTAGCTCGTCGGGTGCAGCGTCGTGATCCGGCTCAGCGGGTCCCGCAGCGGCGGCCGGACGGGCTCGGTGACCGGGCGCAGGCGCGCCACGGGCTCCGGCTGGCGGTCGATCGCGAGCGCGCCGTGGACGGCGGGCTCGGCAGCGGCGACGGAGCGTGACCGGCTGCGGCTGACGGGCTCGTCGTACGTGTCGTCGACGTCGCGGTACCGTGAGCGGGACGACCGCGGCGCCGGCTCCTCGTAGGAGTCGTAGTCGTCGTCGTAACCGCGCCGGTAGTCGTCCCCGTCGTCGTAGCCGTCGTCGTCCGCGGGCACCATCCCGAAGTAGGCCTTCAGCTTCTGCAGCGCGCTCATGCCTCTCCCTAGCCCTAGCCGCTCCCGCACTGACGTTTCTCCACGCCGTCAGTGCCCCGTACGGCCGACCACTAAACGTGACCGGGTACGGGCTCCCTACGGCGAGGCTAAACCGCGTCCACCGAGCAACGCGGTTCCGACACGCACACAGGTCGAGCCGTGCGTGATCGCCTGCTCGAGATCATGGCTCATCCCGGCGGACACGTCTGCGGCATTCGGGTGATCTTTGCGGAGGCTCTCACCCGCGCGAGCGAGGCGTTCGAAGGCGGCCGCGGGGTCGGCGCCGAGCGGTGCGACGGCCATCAGGCCGCGAAGCCGCAGTTCACCCGTGTGAGTGACAAGCTCGGCGAGCGCGCCCAGCTCGTCGAGCGGGCAGCCGCCGCGCGCGGGGTCGTCGTCGAGGCTGGCCTGGAGCAGCACGTCGAGGGGTTCGTCACGTATCTGCGCGTCCCGGGCCGCACGCACGGCCTTCGCGAGCGCGTCGGCGAGCCGGGCCGAATCCAGGGACTGCACTTCGTGTGCCCACCCGACCACGGACCGCGCTTTGTTCCGCTGCAGCCGGCCCACCATGTGCCAGCGCGGGTGCGCGTCCGGCCGCGACTCGGCGACTTCGGCGGCCTTCGGCCCGGCTTCCTGGTCGCGGTTCTCGCCCAGGTTGGCGACACCGAGATCGGTGAGCAGCGCGGCGTCGGACGCCGGGAAGGTCTTGGTGATCGCGATCAGCTTGACCTCGTCCCGCGCGCGCCCGGCGGCCCGGCACGCGGCGGCGATCCGCTCCTCGACCTCGGCGAGGTTGGCGGCCAGCTCGGCCTTGCGGTCGGTCATGCTTCGATCCACGTGATCCCCGCGATGCGCCCGGTCGTGCCGTCGCGGCGGTAGCTGAAGAGCGTCTTGTCCTCGTTCGTGCACCGCGGGTCGACGCCGATCTTCCCGACGCCGAGGTCCGCGAGCTGCCGCCAGAGCCCGGCGCGCAGGTCGAGCCCGGGCGTGCCCCGGCGGGTCTTGCAGGCGCTGCCCGGCACGTGCTTCTCGACGTCGGCGGCCATGGCGGCCGGGACCTCGTAGCAGTCACCGCAGATCGCCGGGCCCAGCAGCGCTTCGATGCGGCCCACCTCGGCGCCCGCCTCGCACATCGCGGAGACCGCGGCCGGGACGACGCCGACCCGGGTGCCGACGCGCCCGGCGTGCACCGCCGAGACCACCCCGGCCTCGGCGTCGGCCAGCAGGATCGGGACGCAGTCGGCGACGAGCACCACGAGCGCCACGCCCGGGGTCGCCGTCACCAGGGCGTCGGTCGCCTCCGCCGCCCGGGTCTCGGAGCCGTCCACAATGGTCGCCGTGCGGCCGTGGACCTGTTCCATCCAGGCCAGCTTGTCCTCCGCCAGGCCCAGCTCGGACGCGAGCCGCTTGCGGTTGGCGTAGACGTTCCCCTCGTCGTCGCCGACGTGGTCCCCCAGGTTGAACGTGTCGTACGGCGGCCGGGACGCGCCGCCCGCCCTGGTCGTGACCACTCGCCGAACCCGCATGTCCCCATCCTCCCAAACGCCGTGAAGGCCACCTCGGCGACTCCGAGGTGGCCTTCACGAACAGCGGTTGACCTAGCGCCGCATGAACGGCGGCACGTCGACCTCGTCGTCCGACGGGTCGTCGTGCACCGGCATCGCGCGGCCGGGCAGGCTGCCCTGGGTCGCGTTGGAGCCGAGCGGCGAGTAGCCGCGCGAGCCGCCACCCGGCTGCGGAAGCCCGCCCGACGGCGGGTTGCCGGTGGCCGAGGGCAGCGGCGAGTGCGACCGCGGCGGCGCGACCGGGTAGCCGGAGCTGCCCGCCGACGGCACCGGGGTGGCCCCCGACGGCGGCGTCGGCGGGTTCGAGACCTGCCCGGCCGCGGCGGACGCCGTCGTCGACGACGAGCGCGAGCCGAACGCCGGCGGGTCGAGCTTCTTGTGGGTCGGCGCGCCGGCGTCGAAGCCGGCCGCGATCACCGTGACGCGCACCTCGTCGCCGAGCGAGTCGTCGATGATCGTGCCGAAGATGATGTTGGCGTCCGGGTGCGCGGACTCCTGCACCAGCGACGCGGCCTCGTTGATCTCGAACAGGCCCAGGTCGGAGCCGCCGGCGATGGACAGCAGGGCGCCGTGGGCGCCGTCCATCGACGCCTCCAGCAGCGGCGAGTTGATCGCCTTCTCCGCCGCCTGGATGGCCCGCCCTTCTCCCCTGGCCGAGCCGATGCCCATCAGCGCGGAGCCCGCGCCGGACATGACGCTCTTGACGTCGGCGAAGTCGAGGTTGATCAGGCCCGGCGTGGTGATCAGGTCGGTGATGCCCTGGACACCGGACAGCAGCACCTCGTCCGCGGAGCGGAACGCGTCCATCAGCGAGACGCCGATGTCGCCGAGCTGCAGCAGCCGGTCGTTCGGGATCACGATGAGGGTGTCGCACTCGTTGCGCAGCGACTGGATGCCGTCTTCGGCCTGCTTGCCGCGGCGCTTGCCCTCGAAGGTGAACGGGCGCGTCACGACGCCGATGGTCAGCGCGCCCAGCTTGCGGGCGATCTGCGCCACGACCGGGGCGCCACCGGTGCCGGTGCCGCCGCCTTCGCCGGCCGTCACGAACACCATGTCGGCGCCCTTGATGACCTCTTCGATCTCTTCACGGTGGTCTTCGGCGGCCTTCTGGCCGACCTCGGGGGCGGCGCCCGCGCCGAGGCCGCGGGTCAGTTCACGGCCGATGTCGAGCTTGACGTCGGCGTCGGACATGAGCAGTGCCTGGGCGTCGGTGTTCACCGCGATGAACTCGACACCCTTGAGGCCGACCTCGATCATGCGGTTCACGGCGTTCACGCCGCCACCGCCGATGCCGACCACCTTGATCACCGCAAGGTAGTTGTGCGGGGGCGTCATCGAAGTCCGCCTTCCTGATCGTTGTGCCCGTACAGCCCGCCGGCCGGTGATCAACTCTCAACCTAAACCCCAGATTGAGAGTTATGTCAACTGCCGACGTTAGGCAGGACGGTAGGCACCAGGCAGGCTCTAATCCAGTAGGCACGCCGTGTGTCGCAAAGGTGTTTTGCCACAACACGTTCGAGCGCGCAAGAGCGAGGAGCCGGGAACACCCCTCCGGCCCGATCTGCTATGGCACGCCGCTCAGGCCGGTGCGGGCATGCTCATGAGCACGTCGGTCGGCGCTCCGGTGGGCGAACCACCCGCCTGCTCGACGCTCACGGCGAGCTTGTCCACCGGCCCGACGCCGTCGGCCACGACCAGGCCGCCGTCGTCGGACGCGGCGATCACCCCGGCCGAGCGCGGGGCGTTCCCGCCCGTGATCAGCCAGGCCTCGTAGACCTTGCCGCCCGGCTGGGCCGGCAGCCCGGTGTCCATCACCATGACCCGGTTCAGCGACCTCGAGGCGATGACCGTGACCCCGCCGCCGATGGGCGCCTCGCCGTGCACGGTCTTCGCGTCGGGGGCCGACAGCAGCGCCGCCACCGGCTCGTAGCGCTGCTTCGCCTGGTCGAGCCGGCTCTGCGCGGACTGCAGCTCCTGCTGCTGGGTCAGCGCGATGCCGCCGAAGACGCCGCCCGCGGCGAGCCCGATGACAGCGGCCGCGGCCGCCACGACGACCGCCCAGCGCGGCGCCCGCGACGAGCGGCGGGACCGCTCGTGCGACCCGGGCCGCGTGCGCGGCGGCAGCTGGCGGGTGGCGTGCATGGCCGCCATGACCCGGTCCTTGAACTCCGGCGGCGGCTCCTCGGCCATCGCCGCGCCCAGCCGGGCCGCGGTCGCCCGCAGCTCGGCGACCTCCTGCGCGCAGGACTCGCACTCCTCGAGGTGGCGGGCGAACTCCGCGCGCTCGATGTCGTTGACCGCGTCGAGGGCGAAGGCGCCGGCCAGGGTGTGCATCTCGGGCGTGCTCAAGCGGTCACCCCCAGGCAGTCCCGCAGGCGGATCAGCCCGTCCCGCAGCCGCGTCTTGATGGTTCCTTGCGGCGTCGACAGCACTTCGGCCACCTCGCGATACGTATAGCCCTGGTAGTAGGCGAGCAGCACGGACTCGCGCTGCAGATCGGTCAGGAAGGACAGGCACCGGCGCACCTGGGAGCGTTCGAGCCGCGCGGTGACGGACTCGGCGACCTCGTCGAACGGGCGGCCGCGGGCGGCTTCGAAGGTCGCCTTCTGCTCGCGCTCGGTGCTGGCGCGCGCCGAGCGGACGCGGTCGACCGCGCGGCGGTGCGCCAGGGTCATCGCCCAGTTCAGCGCCGAGCCCTTGTCGGGCGCGTACCGCGTCGCGGTGCGCCACAGCTCGACGAGGACCTCCTGGGCGACCTCTTCGGACTGCGCCGCGTCCCGCACGATCCGCCGGACCAGGCCGAAGATCGGCCCGGCCAGCTGGTCGTAGAGCAGCTCGAAGGCGCGCTCGTCGCCCTTCGCGACGCGCACCATGAGCTCCTCGGCCGTCGGACCCGCCGGCACTTCGGCGGGCACCGGCGCCACGGCGCGCGGGCGGGCCTGCTCATCCATGCAGCTGTCCTCCGGCGGTCTGCGGGGTGCGCGGCACGACCGCGGCCTTCCGCAGCCACAACGCGACGCCGTGGCGGCGGATCAGCGCGGACACCCGCTGCGGGAGCAGCGGCCGGGCCAGCACGAGCCGGGCCAGCCACCGCGGGTTCACCGGGCGGCGAACTCCCCGCAGCGTAGCGACCAACGGCGTCGAGCTCCCGCGGCGCAACGCCACGGTGAGGTCGAGCAACGCTTCCGGGCGGGGCAGGCGCATCCGGTACTCGCCGTCCATCTCCTGGAACGGCGAGACGTAGAACTCCTTGGCCGTGCGGGCGAGGCCGGCTTCGTCGGGGCGCAGCAGGTAGGCGTGCCGGCCGCCGTAGGTGTTGTGCACCTCGGCGACGACGCACTCGAGGCGGCCATCGCGGTCGTGGCACCAGTAGACGCTGATCGGGTTGAACACGTACCCGAGCACGCGCGCGGCGGCCAGCATGACGACCTTCCCGCCGCGCAGGTCGACGCCGCGCTCGGCCAGCCACGCGTCCAGCTTCTCCCGGATCCCGCGCGGGTCGCCCGCGACGAAGTGGTCCCGGCGGTCGAACCGGGCGAACGGCCGCAGCCACCACGGCAGCCGCGGCAGGTCGTCCAGGTCGACCCGCCACAGGTACACGCGGTGGGCGAAGGCGTGCGGCGGGTCGATCCGCCGCACGTGCGCGACCGTGGCGTCGTAGAGCGCGTTCGTCACCACACGACTCCCAGGCTTTCGGCGGCGCGGGCCCCCGAAGAGCAGCCGTCTTCGTGGAAGCCCCAGCCGTGGTAAGCACCGGCGAAGGCGAGCACGCCGTCGTTGAGCTCGGGCAGCCGGCGTTGCGCCGCAACGGATTCCGGCGTGTAGACCGGGTGCTCGTACTCCATCCGCGCGACGAGGTGCTCCTTCTCCGGACCGTCGCCGGGGTTGAGCGTGACGACGTACCCGGTCGGCTCGTCGAGGCGCATCAGGCGGTTCATGTCGTAGCTGACCTGGACCGCGCCGGTCGGCGCGCCGCAGACGGGCGCGCGGTAGTTCCAGCCCGCGCGCGCGTCGGCCAGTGAGGGCAGGACGCTCGTGTCGGTGTGCAGCCAGGCCTCGTTGGCCGAGTAGCGGAACGCGCCGAGCACCTCGCGCTCGGCGTCGGTCGGGTTGGCCAGCAGGGCCAGGGCCTGGTCGGCGTGCGTGGCGACGACGACCTTGGCGACCCGGTGCGGGGTGTCGGCGTCGTCGCGGATCTCGACGCCCCCCGCGGTCCGCAGCACCGAGCGCACCGGCGTCGACAGGTGGACGGCGGTGAGCTGCTTCGCCGCGCGTTCGACGTACTCGCGGGACCCGCCGGCGACCGTCCGCCAGGCCGGCGAGTTCTTGACGCTCAGCATGCCGTGGTTGCGCAGGAACTCGAACAGGTACCGCGCCGGGTAGCGGAGGGTGTCGCTGCGGTCGGCCGACCAGACGGTCGAGACCAGCGGCAGCATGAAGTGGTCGACGAAGTAGCGGGTGTAGCCGCCGATGGCGAGGAACGCGCCGAGCGTGACGTCGCCGGCGTCCGCCGCCGCCAGCAGCCGCTTCGCGTGCCGGTGGAACCGCTTGACCTCCGCGAGCATGCGCAGGTACTGGGGCCGGGCGAGGTTGCCGCGCTGGGCGAACAGCCCGGCCAGCCCCTTCGCGCCGGCGTACTGCAGGCCGCAGCCGTCGCACCGGATGCTCATCGACATCTCGGTGTCGCGCGTCTGCACCCCGAGCTCGGCGAACAGCCGCAGCAGCGACGGGTAGGTGCGCTCGTTGTGGACGATGAAGCCGGAGTCCACGCCGATCGTGCCGCCGTGCGAGCTCGGCACGTCGTGCGTGTGCGCGTGCCCGCCGAGGCGGTCGTCCGCCTCGAAGAGCAGCACCTCGTACTTGCGTTGCAGCAGGTATGCCGCCGTCAGCCCGGCCACCCCGCTGCCGATGACGGCGATGCGTTCTCCCGTGATCTCCACACCGGTCCTTCGCGGCCGCCCCGCGTCCGGATTGGATCGGAGCCGAACCAATCCACGCCGCCGCGGAGAGCGAATCCCGGACATGCCGAACACCACCGCGCACCGCCTCGCTTCTTTCGCCGGGAAGCTCCTCGGCGGGCAGCTCCCCGTCGGCCTGCGGACCTGGGACGGAACCCGCGCCGGACCAGTGGACGCGCCCACGGTCGTGCTGCGCAACCGCCGTGCCCTGCGCCGCCTCCTCTACGCGCCCGGCGAGCTGGGGCTCGCCCGCGCCTACGTCACCGGCGACCTCGACGTCGAGGGGGACCTGACGGACGGCTTCCGCCGGATCTGGTCCCTCACCCGCACGGGGGAGCTGAACCGGGCGAAGCTCGGCCCGCGCGAGTGGGCCGAAGCCGTCCGGCTCGCCGCCCGCCTCGGGGTCGTCGGGCCGCCGCCGAAGCCGCCCGCCGAGGAGGCCCGGCTGACCGGCAAGCTGCACAGCCTGCTGCGCGACAAGTCCGCGATCGCACACCACTACGACCTCGGCAACGCCTTCTACCAGCTGCTGCTGGACGATTCGATGGCGTACTCGAGCGCGTACTTCACTTCGGAATCGCAGAGCCTCGAACAGGCGCAGCACGACAAGCTGGAAATGATCTGCCGCAAGCTCGGGCTACGGCCGGGGATGCGGCTGCTGGACGTCGGCTGCGGCTGGGGCTCGCTGCTGGTCCACGCGGCCAAGCACCACGGCGTGGACGCGGTCGGTATCACGCTCTCGGCCGAGCAGCTGCAGCACATCCGCGGCCGGCTCGCCCAGCACGACCTCGAAGACCGCGTCGAGGTGCGCCGGCAGGACTACCGCGAGCTCCCGGACGCGCCGTTCGACGCGGTGGCGTCCATCGAGATGGGCGAGCACGTCGGCGAGATCAACTACCCGGCCTACGCGGCGACGCTGCACAAGATGGTCAAGCCCGGCGGCCGGGTGCTGATCCAGCAGATGTCGCGCGGGAACGTCGCCCCCGGCGGCGGCGCGTTCATCGAGCGCTACATCGCCCCCGACATGACCATGCGCCCGGTGGGCCGGACGATCGACCACCTGGAGACCGCCGGTCTGGAAGTGCGGGACGTGCACGCGATGCGCGAGCACTACGTCTGGACGGTCCGGGCCTGGGCCGACACCCTGGAGGAGAACTGGGCCGACGTCGTCGCGCTGATCGGCGAGACCGGCGCGCGGGTCTGGCGGCTGTACCTGGTGGGCGGGGCACTGGCGTTCGAGGAGAACCGGATGGGCGTGGACCAGATCCTTTCCGTGCGGCCCGACGAGCACGGCCGCGCCGGGATGCCGGCGACGCGGGAGTGGTGCTGATGCCGCAGCTGCTCGTCACGGCCGCCGTCACGCTCGTGGCGGTGGCCGTGACCTTCGGGATCGCGCGGGCGCGCAAGCGGTACGACACGATCGACACGTTCTGGGGGCTCGGGTTCGCGATCGTCGCGGTCGCCGCGTTCCCCTTCGGCGACGGCCCGCTGTCCTTGCGGCTGGTCGTCGTCCTCCTGACGGTCGTCTGGGGCGTGCGGCTCTCGGTGCACCTGCACCTGCGCAACCACAAGCTGCCCGAAGACCCGCGGTACGCGCGGATGGGCTACGGGCCGCTCAAGATGTTCGTGCGCGTCTACCTGTTCCAGGCCGTGGTGCTGTACTTCGTCTCCCTCCCGGTGCAGTTCGCCGTGGACGGCACGGGGATCGGCGTCCTGGGCTGGCTGGGCATCGCCGTGTGGGTGGTCGGCTTCGCCTTCGAGACGATCGGCGACGACCAGCTGCGCCGCTTCAAGGCCGATCCGGGGAACAAGGGCAAGGTGCTCGACACGGGGTTGTGGCGCTACACGCGGCACCCGAACTACTTCGGCGACGCGTGCGTGTGGTGGGGCCTCTACCTGCTGGCGTGCTCGACGTGGCCGGGCGCCTTGACGATCCTCTCCCCCGTGGCGATGACGTTCACCCTCGCCCGCGGGACGGGCAAACCCATGCTGGAGAAGGGAATGGCGCGCACGCGCCCGGCGTACGCGAACTACGTCGAGCGCACCAGCGGGTTCTTCCCGTTGCCGCCGAAGAAGGTCACTCCCCGGTGAGCCCGTCGGTGAGCTCGCGCAGCACGTCGAGGTGACCGACGTGCCGCGCGGTCTCCTCGATCATGTGCGTGAGGACCCAGCGGACGTTGAAGGTCTCGTGCTTGTGCGTCACTTCGTCGTCGAGGCTGTGCTTCGCGATGATCTCGCGGCTGCGGGCGCATTGCTTCTCGTAGTCGGCGAGGAGGGTCTCGAGCTTGGTGTCCGGCGAGACCCGGAACTCCGCGTCCGGGTCCTGCTCGAGCTTCTCCTCCCAGGTGTCCTCCTCGCCGGCGACGACCACGGCGAACCAGAACCACTCGTTGAGCGTGAGGTGGGCGACCAGCCCGGCGACGGTCGTCAGCTCGCTCGGCAGGTGCGCTTGCCGGGCCTGGTCTTCGGTGAGGCCGCCGGCCTTCCACGCGACGGTGGCGCGGTGGTAGTCGAGCAGGCCGGTCAGGACTTCGCGCTCGCCGCCGGTGAGCGGGACCTTCGGGCGATCGGGTCTGGTCATGCCGGGCACTGTGCCAGAGGGGTCCGACAGTTCCGGGTACCTTGCGCACGATGTAATCGTGGGCTAGGTTTGCGGACGTGCCTGATGAGTTCCTCTTGGACGAGCAAGCCTGCTTCGCGCTGTACGCGGCGTCGCGCGCGGTGACGGACACCTACCGTCCCCTACTCGGCGAATTGGGGCTCACCTACCCGCAGTACCTGGTGCTCCTGGTGCTGTGGGAGTCCGACGCCCGGCCGGTCAAGGAGATCGGCGAGGCGCTGCACCTGGACTACGGCACGCTTTCCCCGCTGCTCAAGCGGCTCGAGGCCAACGGGCTCGTCACGCGAGCGCGGCTGCCCGAAGACGAACGCACGGTGGTGGTCAGCCTGACCGAGGAGGGCCGTTCGCTGCGCACCCGCGCGGCGGGCGTCCCGTCGGCCATCGGCTGCGCACTGGGCCTCGACGACGCTTCGCGGCGGGAACTGATAGCGACCCTGCGGCGGCTGACGGCGTCGGCCACCGCCTACACACATGGAGGCCCTGATGCCCAGCCGTGACGCGACCACCCACTGGGTCGGCGGACTGCAGAACGGGAAGGGCGAGGTCACGCTGGACTCGTCCAACGCCGGCACGTTCAGCGTGTCGTTCCCGACCCGGGCGGGCAACCCGGACGGCCAGACCAGCCCCGAGGAGCTCATCGCGGCGGCGCACTCGTCGTGCCTGGCGATGAACCTGTCGGGCGTGCTGGAGGCCCAGAAGCTCACCGCGGACTCGATCGACGTGAGCGCGGAGGTCACCCTCGGCCCGGCGTCCGGCGGCGGCTTCGAGATCAGCGGCATCGCGATCACGCTGCGCGCGTCCATCGAGGGCGTGACGGCGGAACAGTTCGCGGAGTACGCGGAGACGGCGGAGAAGACGTGCCCGGTGTCGAAGGCCCTGGCCGGCACGACGATCACGCTGGACGCGGCGCTCAACTGAGGTTTCGTGGACGGCCCCCTCGGACTTGCCGAGGGGGCCGTTCCGCGTCAGTGCACCTTGGCTCGATAAGTCGACTTCTTCGCCTGGTTTCCGCAGATCTCCATCGAGCACCACCGCCGCGTGCCCGGCCTCGACGTGTCCAGGAACAGCGCGCCGCAGCGCTCGCCCGCGCAGCGGCGAACCCGGGCGAACTCCGGGGACGTCACCAGCTCCAGCGCGTCCCGGGCCAGCAACGCCACCATCGCCTCCGCGGGATCCGGCGCCTGCCAGCGCAGTTCGCCCGCGGCCGTCAGGGACGGCGCGGGTACCGGCATCGCCGCGAACCGGTTCAACCGCCGGCGCACCACCTCGCGCACGTCACCGGTGAGCAGCTCGTAAATCGCTTCGCGGGCCGTCCACGCGTCGCGCACCGAGATGTCCGTCGGCTTCACCGGTGTCGTGAACGGGCCCAGCTGGTCGATCCACGCTCCCCACGCCGCCGCGTCGGGCAGCTCCTCCAGCTCCTCCGGCGTCCCGCGGTAGCGCAACGTCCGGACGAAGTCGAGGCACAGCCTGCCCGCGCCTTCGCGGAATCGGTCCGTCATACGGGTCACAGTACGCCGGAACCGGTTTGACTGGTACCGTCGGGAACCGATCAAACCGGTTCCAGGGGGTAACGATGACCGAGACCGAGCAAAAGGCCCCGCCCGGGTGGCTGGTACTGCTGCTGGCCGTCTCTTGTGGACTGACCGTCGCGAACCTCTACTACGCCCAGCCACTGCTCGCGGAGCTGCGGCACACCTTCGGCATCGGCGAGGCCGCTGCCGGCGGGGTCGTCACCGCCACCCAGATCGGCTACGCCGCCGGGATGCTGCTGCTCGTCCCGCTCGGCGACCGGATGGAGAACCGCGGGCTCGTCGCGACGCTGCTCGCGGTCGCCTGCGCCGGCCTCGTCGCCACCGGCGTCGCGCCCGGGTTCGCCGTGCTGCTGATCGCTTCGCTCGTCGTCGGGGCAGCGTCGGTCGTGGTGCAGATCCTGGTCCCGTTCGCCGCCGACATCTCCCCCGACGCCATCCGCGGCCGGATCGTCGGGCGCGTCGTCAGTGGGCTGCTGTTCGGCATCCTGCTCTCGCGCGTCGTCGCCAGCCTGCTGGCCGAGGTGACCGGCTGGCGCGTGGTGTTCCTGATCTCGGCGGGCGCGATGGCCGCGCTCGCCGTCGTCCTGCGGTTCATCCTGCCGGCCCGGGCACCCAAGACCGACGTCCACTATGGACAGTTGTTGCGCTCGACCCTGGCCATGGCGCGGAAACACCCCGCGCTGCGCCACCGCGCGCTGTACCAGTCGGCGATGTTCGGGGCGTTCAGCGCGTTCTGGACGACGATCGCGTTCGTGCTGACGGCGCCGCCGTTCAACTACACCCAGCTCGGCGTCGGCCTGTTCGCACTGGCGGGCGCGGCCGGCGCGCTGGTGGCCCCGCTGGCCGGGCGGTGGTCCGACCACGGCCACGGCCGGCGGCTCACGGCGGCGGCGTTCGTGCTGTGCGCGGCGGCCTTCGCCCTGGCCGGGTTCGGCGCGCACAGCGTGGTGCTGCTGGCGATCGCGGCGATCGCGGTGGACATGGCGGTCCAGGCGACGCTGGTGACCGGCCAGCACGTGATCTACCAGCTGGACCCATCGGCCCGCGCTCGCGTGAACAGCGTCTACCTGGGCACGTTCTTCATCGGCGGCGCGATCGGTTCCCAGGCGGGCTCGATCGCGTACCACCTGGGCGGCTGGACGGCGGTGGTCGTCTTCGCGGGCGCGCTCCCGCTGCTCGGACTGGCCGGCATGACGCGCACCGAGGTCTAGGCGAACACCTCCCGGTTGGCCCCGACCCACTCGGCATACGTCGTTCCCTTACGCCCCAACAGCTCCTCGACGACGCCGGTCGGCACCTGCGGACGGCGCAACGTCTCCTCGAAGCCGTCGAGGATCCAGTCGACCGCCTGCTCCGGGACGCCGTAGCCGACCCACTGCGCACGCTGTTCGTCGCGGGTCAGCTCACGGAAGCGGATTTCCTTGCCCAGCACTGATTCGAGGGTCGCGACCTGGCCGCGCAGGCTGATCGCCTCCGGTCCACTGAGGACGTACGTCGCGCCGACGTGCCCCTCGCTCGTCAGGACGCGGGCCGCGACCGCCGCGATGTCGCCGAGGTCGATCGGGGTTTGCGTGGCGTCGCCGTAGGCCGTCGCGACCTCGCCCGCGCGGACCATGTCCGCCCAGTCGAGGGTGTTGTT
This sequence comes from Amycolatopsis sp. NPDC101161, assembly GCF_044768185.1. Lineage (NCBI taxonomy): Bacteria > Bacillati > Actinomycetota > Actinomycetes > Pseudonocardiales > Pseudonocardiaceae > Amycolatopsis > Amycolatopsis sp. NPDC101161. Next base: position 729,834 of record NZ_JBIWPI010000006.1, on the reverse strand, counting down.
CATGAAGACGCCGGGGCGCAGGAAGGTCCAGTCGAACCCGGCCTCCCGGACGGCAACCTCGACCGCGCCGTACTCGTTGCCACTGGAGCCTTCGTGACCATCGCCGACGCTGCTCCCCGACAGCGCGACGACGCGTTTGATGCCTGCCTCGGTGGCCAGTTCGCAGAACCGCCGGACGGTCCGCGCCATCGGGGCGAGGTACACGGCGTCGACGCCGTCCAGGGGAAGCGTCGACGGCCGAGCCAGCGACCCGACGACGACTTCGGCTTCCGGAGGCAGAGCTGCTCGCTCGGGGTCGACGGTCAGCGCTCGCACGGAGACTCCCGCAGTGAGCAGCTCGTCGACCACCAACCGGCCGACGCTGCCGGTCGCTCCCGTCACCAGGATCGTCATGAACACCCTCCTCGTTGTCGTATGCCGTACGAGATCGTACGGCATACGGGAACGCAGGTGCACGTTATTTGCCTGATGACTTGGGTCGGAGCCGGGCAGGATGACCTGGTGAGTGACCAAGGGGTCGGCCGGTTCCGAGACCCGCTGGTCCGCCTGGGGCGGTTCGCGGGCGAAGTACTGGTGCGCTGCCCGGCGTGCGGTGAGTGCGCGACCGTGCTCGCCCATCTCGAAGCGCCGGAATTCCGAGCCGTAGAGGGTCGCCGGGTGGCCCGACGACGGCTGCGCTGCCGCGCCTGCGGCCTGGCCGAGGACGCCTTCCCCGTGACGCCGGTCTTCGGCGAACCGGCGGATCCCCACTTCCGGCAACCGCTGTGGCTCCAGGCGGACTGCCGCGGCCACCTCCTCTGGGCGTACAACGCCGGCCACCTGGATCTCGTGCGTCGCCGCCCGGCTTCGGGAGCGCGGGCCGATCCCAGGGACGATGAGCCTGGTGGAGCGCCTTCCAGCCTGGCTGAAGTCGGCGAAGAACCGGGACGACGTCCTCCGGCTCATCCGGCGGCTGCGGGCATCCCTGCCCACCGAGCCCCCGGAAGTCAGGAAGTGATGGTCGGCAGCTCAGGCGCCGCGACGTCGTAGACCTTGCCGTCCTGGGTCAGCAGCGCCGCCAGGACCTTTGCCTTCCGGTCCGTCTGCTCCGCCGTCCCCCAGCGGACGATCTTGCCGCTCGACAGCGTGAACTCCACGCTCGCCGGGGTCTTCGCCGTCGCCGTCGTGACCTGCTTCAACAACTGCTCCGGGATCACCCCCAGCACCGCCGTCACCGCGCGCGTCACCGGGTCGTCCGCCGACACCTTCGGCAGCTTCAGCTCCGGCAATCCCGCCGGCCGCGAAGGCACCGTCTTGAACACCACGCCGCCGCCGTCGACCAGGTGGACTCCGTCGCCTCCCGGGCCGCTGTCGAAGAACGCGATCGCCGTGCGCTCGGTCACCGTGATCTCGACCGTGCTCGGCCAGGACCGCGACACCTCGACCGTCGCGATGCCCGGCATGGCCGCCACCCGGTCGCGGATCTCGTCCGTGCTCAGTCGCAGCATCGGCTTGTCCAGCGGCACCGCCGCCACCGCGCGGATCTGGTCCGCGGTCACCGCGCGGGACCCGCTGACCGAGACGTCCCGGGCCCCCAACATCGAGCTGAAGAACAGCAGGTACACCAAGGCGACCACGGTCAGCACCGACAGCAGCGCCACCCACCGCCGGCGGATCTCGACCCGCCGGTTCGGCCGGTTGCGCGGCGTCGAGCGCGCGACCCGGGTGCGGCGGCGCTCCTCCTCGGAACGCCGCCCGCGCCGTTGGCGGGCCAGGGTGGCGCGATCCGGGGTCTCCTCCTCGGAGGACGGACGGCGGCGTTCCCGGGTCGGACTCATGGGCTCAGCGCTTGTCCAGCTCGGCGAGGATCTCCGGCCCCAGCTGCGTCACGTCCCCGGCGCCCATGGTGACGACGAGGTCGCCCGCGCGCGCGAGGCCCGCCACCAGACCGGCGGCGACGTCGAACGCGGGCTCGTAGTGCACCGGCACGGTCACCGCGTCGGCGATCAGCGCTCCGGTCACGCCCGGCTCCGGCTCCTCGCGGGCGCCGTAGACGTCCAGCACGACGACCTCGTCGGCCTGCGAAAGCGCCTCGGCGAACTCCGCCGAGAACGCCTTGGTCCGCGAGTACAGGTGCGGCTGGAACACGACGATCACCCGGCCGGACCCGGCCGCCGTGCGCACCGCGCGCAGCTGCGCGGACACCTCGGTCGGGTGGTGGGCGTAGTCGTCGTAGACGCGGACGTCGCCGGCGCGGCCCTTGAACTCGAAGCGGCGCCGGACTCCGCCGAACGCCGCGAGCCCGTCGGCCAGCTCCGGAGCCGACGCGCCCAGCTCGATCCCGGCGAGCAGCGCCGCGACGGCGTTCAACGCCATGTGCTCACCCGGCACCGCGACCCGCACGGACAGCTCCGAGCCGTCCAGCAGGAGCCGCACGACGCCACCGTCCGGCGCCGGGGCGTAGTCCAGGACCCGGGCGTCCGTCGCCGTGCGGCCGTACCGGCGCACGCGCACGCCCATCTCCTCGGCCTGCGACCCCAGCTCGTCCGACCCGGGATCGTCACCGCAGACGATGAGCAGCCCGCCCGGCACGATGCGGCCCACGAACTCGGTGAACACCTTCGTGTACGCCTCGGCGGTGCCGTGGTGGTCCAGGTGGTCCGGCTCGACGTTCGTCACGACCGCGACCGACGGCGAATACGTCAGGAACGAGCCGTCGCTCTCGTCGGCCTCGGCGACGAAGATGCCGCCTTCGCCGTGGTGGGCGTTGGCGCCGGACTCGTTCAGGTCGCCGCCGATGGCGAACGACGGGTCGAGCCGGCAGTGCTGCAGCGCCACGGTCAGCATCGACGTCGTCGACGTCTTGCCGTGCGTGCCCGCGATGCAGGCGACGCGGTGGCCCTCCATCAGCCCGGCCAGCGCCTCGGCCCGGTGCAGCACCGGGATCCCCGCGGCGCGCGCCGCGACCAGCTCCGGGTTGGTCTCCTTGATCGCCGTCGAGACGACCACCGCGGACGGCGGCTGCGAAAGCGCCGAGATGTTCGACGCGCTCTGGCCGACGAACAGCTCGGCACCCTGGGCCCGCAGCGACAGCAGCGCGCGCGACTCCTTCGCGTCCGAGCCCGACACGAAAGCGCCGCGGGCCAGCAGGATCCGCGCGATGCCGGACATGCCGGCGCCGCCGATCCCGATCAGGTGCGCCCGGCGCAGCCCTGCGGGCAGCTCAGGCTGTGTCGACTCAACCACGGGCGGCCTCCAGGACGATGCGGGCGAGGGTCTCGTCGGCCTCGCGGTGGCCCATGCCGACCGCCGCCGCGCCCATCTTCGCGACGCGGTCGGCGTCGGTGACCAGCGGGACGACCAGCTCGGCGACCTTGGCCGGGGAGAGGTCGGGGTCGGCGACCATCAGCGCCGCACCGGCGTCGACGGCCGGGCGCGCGTTGGTGGCCTGCTCGCCGTTGCCGATCGGCAGCGGGACGAACACCGCGGGCAGCCCGACCGAGGTCACCTCGGCGACCGTCATCGCGCCCGAGCGGCAGATCGTGACGTCGGCGGCGGCGTAGGCCAGGTCCATCCGCTCCAGGTACGGCACCGGCACGTACGCCGGGCGGCCCGGGAACTCCTGCACGACCAGCGTGTTCTTCGGGCCGTGCGCGTGCAGCACGCCGACGCCGGCGTCGGCCAGGTCCTTGGCCGCGCCGGACACCGCGGCGTTGATCGACTGCGCGCCCTGCGAGCCGCCGAACACCAGCAGCGTCGGCGCGTCCGGGTCCAGCCCGAAGTGCTCGCGGGCCTCGGCGCGCAGCGCGGCGCGGTCGAGGGAGGTGATCGAACGCCGCAGCGGGATCCCGACGACCTCGGCCTTCGGCAGCGGCGTCCCCGGGACGGCGACCGCGACACGGCGCGCGAACCGCGCGCCCACCTTGTTGGCCAGGCCCGGCGACTGGTTGGCCTCGTGCACGACGATCGGGACGCGCCCGCGCGCGGCCAGGTAGGCCGGCAGGGCGACGTAGCCGCCGAAGCCGACGACGACGTCCGCGCCGACCCGGTCCAGCACCTCACGGGTCTTGCGGACCGAGTCGCGGACCTTCAGCGGCAGCCGCAGCAGCTCCGGCGTCGGCTTGCGCGGCAGCGGCACCGGCGGGATCAGCTCCAGCTCGTAGCCGCGGGCCGGGACGAGCTTGTTCTCCAGGCCGCGCTCGGTGCCCAGCGCCACGACCGTCGCGTCCGGGCGCAGCCGCATGACGGCGTCGGCCAGGGCGAGGGCCGGTTCGATGTGTCCTGCGGTGCCACCTCCGGCGACCACGACCACGGGCCCTCGGCCCGAGGCGGCTCGCTCGGCTCCCTTGACGGGGTTACTCACCAATGACCTCTCCGGTTCGCGGTACTCCGGGTACCACGGCTCGCTGTTGTCCGCGCGGCCCCGCCGCGAGACGTGGCCGTGCTCGTCCGTGCCGCGCTGCGGCGCACCGGTTCGCGGACCGACCTGCGTCGTTCCTGCGCCGGGGCGGGCCGCGCCGCACGGGGCGCGGGCCTGGCCGCCTTCGCCCCGCCGCGGGCCGCCGTCTTGCGGGTGGCGGGCGGGCGGTACGGATCGGGCGCGGGCAGCCGCAGCAGGCGTCCGAATTTACCCGGCCCCTGTGTGCGCAGCGCGGCCACCGCCTCCGGTTCGTGCCGGGCGGCGTTCGCGAGCACCCCCATGATGAGCATGGTGATCACCAGCGAGGTGCCGCCGTAGGAGATCAACGGCAGCGTGACGCCGGTGACCGGCAGCAGGCCGACGACGTAGCCGATGTTGATGCCGGCCTGCGCCACCAGGAACACCGTCAGCGTGCCGGAGACGATCCGGATCCACGGGTCGATGTTGCGGGTGGCGATCCGCAGGCCCACGATCGCGACCCCCGCGAAGAGGGCGAGCACGACCACGCAGCCGATCAGCCCGAGCTCCTCGCCGATCAGGGCGAAGATGAAGTCGTTCTGCACGTTCGGCAGGTAGCCCCAGTTGGACGCGCCCTGGCCGAGGCCCTTGCCGAGGAACCCGCCGTCGGCGAGCGCGAGCTTGGCCTGGTTGGCCTGGAAGCCTTCGGCGCTGGTGTCGGCGTCCGGCGAGAGGAACGACATGACCCGCGCGAGCCGGTAGGGGGCGATGAGGGCGAGCACGAGCACGCCGGCCAGGCCGCCCGCGAGGATCACGCCGAACAGCCGTTTCGGAGCGCCGGCGAACCACAGCAGCGCCAGCAGGACCACGGCCAGGGTGACCGTGCCACCGAGGTCGGGCTGCAGCATGACCAGGGCGAACATCAGCAGCGCGATCGGCACCACCGGCACGAGGAGGTGCCGCCACTGGTGGATCACGTTGTACTTGATCACCAGGATGTGCGCGCCCCAGAAGGCCAGCGCGACCTTGGCGGCCTCGACCGGCTGGAAGGTGAAGTCGCCGAGTTTGAACCAGCCCTGCGAGCCGTTGACCGTCGAGCCGAGCGGCGTCAGCACGAGCACCAGCAGGCCGAGGCAGATGACCGTCGCGGTGGCCGACATCGCGCGGATCCGCTCCAGCTTGACCCGCAGGCCCAGCCAGAACACGACCGAACCGATCGCGACGAACACCAGGTGCTTGACGAACAGCGAGTACACCCCGCTGCCGGTCTTCGGGTTGTAGGACGCCACCGAGGACGCCGAGAGCACCATGACGATGCCGATGACGGTGAGCACGCCGGTGAGGGCGAGCACGAGGTGGAAGGACGCGAGCGGGCGCGACAGCCACGCGGTCAGCGCGGTCCGGAAAGCGACGAACCCGCTTTCCTTGCGCTCGCGGCGCGGCCGCTTCGGCGTCTCCCGGGGCTTGGGTGTCTTGGGCTCAGTGACCGTCACTCGGCTCCCCCGCTGCGTCGTCGCGGAGGACGTGCACCGCCGCGGCGAACGCGTCGCCGCGCTCGCCGTAGTTGCGGAACATGTCCAACGACGCCGCGGCGGGTGCCAGCAGCACCACGTCACCTGGCCGGGCCATCGCGCTGGCCGCACTCACCGCCGCAGTCATGGGTTCATGGTCACCCGGACGGAGGCTGTTCACCGGGACATCCGGCGCGTGTCGCGCGACCGCGGCGGCGATCACGGGTGAATCGACGCCGAGTAGCACAACCCCGCGCAGGCGGCCGGCGATGCTGCTCACGAGTTCGTCGACCGAAGCGCCCTTGAGCTGGCCCCCGGCGATCCACACGATCGACTCGTGCGCCCGCAGCGACCCGGCGGCCGCGTGCGGGTTGGTCGCCTTCGAGTCGTTGACGTACCGGACGCCGCCGATCTCGGCCACCTCGACGGCCCGGTGCGGGGCCGGCTGGTACTCGCGCAGGCCCTTCAGCACGGCCTCCGGCGAGACGCCGTGGGCGCGGGCCAGGGAGGCTGCCGCGAGGGCGTTGGAGACGTTGTGCGGGCCGGCCGGGCGGACGTCCGACAGCGTGGCGAGCTCTTCGGCGCTGGTCGCCGGGTCGGCGACGAAAGCGCGGTCGACCAGCAGGTCCTCGACCAGCCCCAGCTCGCCGGCCCGGGGCGTGTCCAGCCGGAAGCCGACGCGGCGGGCGCTTTCCGGCGCGTGTTCTTCGGCGATCCGGGTGGACCACTCGTCGTCGGCGTTGTGCACCGCGACCTTGGCGCGCGTGTAGACGCGCCCTTTCGCGGCGGCGTACTCGTCCATCGAGCCGTGCCAGTCGATGTGGTCCTCGGCCAGGTTGAGCACGACGGCCGCGTCCGGCGCGAGGGTCGAGGACCAGTGCAGCTGGAAGCTCGACAGCTCGACGGCCAGGACGTCGTAGCCCGCGCGGACGGCGTCGAGCGCCGCGTAGCCGATGTTTCCGCAGGCCACGGCGTTGCTGCCGGCTGCCTTGAGGATCGACTCGAGCATGCCGACGGTGGTCGTCTTGCCGTTCGTGCCGGTGACGGCCAGCCACGACGGCGGGTGCTCGCGCAGCCGCCCGACCCGCCAGGCCAGCTCGACGTCGCCGATCACCTCGACGCCCGCCTCGGCCGCGGCGACCAGCAGCGGCGACGTCGGCCGCCAGCCGGGGCTGGTGACGACGAGGACGACGTCGGACGGCGGCTCGGTCAGGCCCGGCACCAGCTCGGCGCCCAGGCCCTCCAGCTCGGCCAAGCGCTCGGCGTTGCCGTCGGTGACGGTTACGCGAGCGCCCAGCTCGACCAGCACCGGGACCACGGACTTCCCGGTGACCCCGGCACCCGCGACGAGAACGTGACGACCGGAGATCTTCAAGATCAGCCTCCGAAGCCCAGCTGCTCGCTGTAGAACAGGCCGAGCCCGAACATGCAGCAGATCGCCGAGAGCAGCCAGAACCGGATGATGACCGTGGTTTCCGCCCACCCGGCGAGTTCGAAGTGGTGGTGGAACGGCGCCATCCGGAAGAGCCTTCGCCGGGTGGTCCGGAACACCGCGATCTGCGCGACCACCGAGATCATCTCGACCATGAACAGGCCGCCGATGACGATGGCGAGCAGCTCGGTGCGGGTCGTCATCGAAAGCCCGGCGACCAGGCCGCCGAGGGCCAGCGAGCCCGTGTCGCCCATGAAGATCTTCGCCGGGGCCGCGTTCCACCAGAGGAACCCGACGCAGGCGCCGGTGGCCGCGGCGGCGACCACCGCCAGGTCGAGCGGGTCGCGGACGTCGTAGCAGGCGGGCGCCGGGCCGTTGGCGCAGTTGAGCCGCTCCTGCCAGAACGAGATGACGACGTAGGTCGCCAGCACCATCGCGGCCGAGCCGCCGGCCAGGCCGTCGAGGCCGTCGGTGAAGTTCACCGCGTTCGACCAGCCGGAGATCACGATGTAGCAGAAGATCACGAAGAACACCGCGGGGAACGTGATCAGCGCGAGGTCGCGGACGTAGGAGAGGCTCTGCGACGCCGGGGTGATGCCGCGGGCGTCGGCGAAGTTCAGCGCCAGCACCGCGAACGCGACCGTGACCACCAGCTGGCCGACCAGCTTCGCGGTCTTGTTCAGCCCCAGGTTGCGCTGCTTGCGGATCTTGATGAAGTCGTCGAGGAACCCGACGACCCCCAGGCCCACCGCGAGCATCAGCACGAGCAGCCCGGAGGCCGTCGGGGCGCCGCTGCGGGAGTTGAACATCCAGTTGATCAAGTGCGCGGCGAAGTACCCGACGACCATCGCGATGATGATCGCGACACCGCCCATGGTCGGGGTACCGCGCTTGGACTTGTGTCCCTGGGGGCCTTCCTCACGGATCTCCTGGCCGAAGCCCTGCCGGGAGAACACCCGGATCAGGTAGGGCGTCAGCATGATGGAGACCAGCAGGCCCGCCGCGGCCGCGATCAGGATGCTGATCACGCGTCACCACCGTTCGAGCGATTCTCGGAGTTGTCGGTTTCCCGGGGTTCGAGCAAAGCTTCGGCGACCCGCCAGAGGCCGGCGGCCTTGGAGGCCTTGACCAGCACCACGTCCCCGGGGCGGAGCTGATCATGCAGCAGGGCGATCGCGGCCTCGACGTCGGGTACCAGGGTCGACTCCTCGCCCCAGGAACCCTCCTGGTGCGCGCCCTGGTGCATGGCCGCCGCCTCGGGGCCGATCACGACGAGCTTGGCGATGTTGAGCCGGACGACCAGCCGGCCGATCTCGTCGTGCGCGGTGACCGCGTCCGCGCCGAGCTCGCCCATCACGCCGAGCACGGCCCAGGACCGGCGGCCGGACTCCCGCGTCATCGCCGCGAGGGCCTTCAGGCCGGCGCGCATCGACTCGGGGTTGGCGTTGAAGGAGTCGTTGAGGATCGTGACGCCGTCTTCGCGGGTGACGACCTCCATGCGCCGCGCCGAGCGCCGCTGGACGGCCGACAGCCGCTCCGCGACCTCGGCCGGCGAGGAGCCCAGCTCCAGGGCGATCGCGGCGGCCGCGAGCGCGTTGCTCACGTGGTGCTCGCCGTGCAGCGGCAGCCGCACGTCCGCCTCGCCGGCCGGGGTGACCAGCCGGAAGGACGCGCGGGCCTGGTCGTCGAGCGTGATGCCGGTCGCCCGGACCTGCGCGGACGCGCTTTCGCCGAAGAACACCACGCGGGCCTTCGTGCGGCTCGCCATGGCCGCGACCAGCGGGTCGTCGAGGTTGAGCACCGCGACGCCGTCCTCGGGCAGGGCCTCGACCAGCTCGCCCTTGGTCTTCGCGATGCCTTCGCGCGAGCCGAACTCGCCGACGTGCGCGCTGCCGACGTTGAGCACCGCGCCGATCCGCGGCGGGGCGATCTCGGCGAGGTGGGCGATGTGCCCGGGCCCGCGCGCGGACAGCTCCAGCACCAGGTGGCGGGTCTCCGCGTCGGCGCGCAACGCCGTCCAGGGGTGGCCCAGCTCGTTGTTGAACGACCCGGGCGGCGCGACCGTCGGGCCCAGCGGCTCCAGCAGCTGCGCGATCAGGTCCTTGGTCGACGTCTTGCCGGACGAGCCGGTGACGCCCACGACCGTCAGAGTGCCCTCGGCCAGGCGCTGGACGACGAACCGGGCGAGCTTGGCCAGCGCGGCCAGCACGGCGGCGCCAGAGCCGTCCTTGTCGCCGGTCAGCGCGACCGACCGCTCGTGGGCCTCGCCCGCGGCGAGCGGCGGCACGACGATCGCGGGTGCGTCGACCTCGCGGGCGGCCAGCACGGCCACGGCGCCGGCCTCGACGGCCTGCGCGGCGAAGTCGTGGCCGTCGACCTTCTCCCCCGGCAGGGCGACGAACAGACCGCCGGGCGTGAGCTTCCGGGTGTCGAACTCGACGCTGCCGGTCACCTGGGTGCCCGGGTCCGCGCGGTGCAGCCGGCCGCCGACGACGTCGGCGATCTCGGCCAGGCTGAGCACGATCACACACTCACCTCGAGTTTGTTGCGGATGGCCGCGGCCAGCTCGTCGCGGTCGGAGAACGGGTGCACGACGCCGCCGGCCTCCTGGCCGGACTCGTGCCCCTTGCCGGCGAGGAAGACGATGTCGCCCGGCTCGGCCAGCGCGACGGCGTGCTCGATGGCCTCGCGGCGGTCGCCGATCTCGAGGACCTCGCCGCCCTCGGCGGGTCCGACGGCGCGGGCGCCGGCGAGCATCGCGGCGCGGATGGCCGCGGGGTCCTCGGAGCGCGGGTTGTCGTCGGTGACGATCAGGACCTCGCTGCGCCGGGCCGCCGCCTCGCCCATCATCGGGCGCTTGGCGGTGTCGCGGTCGCCGCCGCAGCCGAGCACGGTGATGATCCGGCCCTCGGCGCGGGCGCGCAGCGCGTCCAGGCCCTGGGCGACCGCGGCCGGCTTGTGGGCGTAGTCGACGACGGCGGTGAACTCCTGGCCGACGTAGACGCGCTCCATCCGGCCCGGCACCTGCACCTCGGCGAGCCCGGTGACGATGTGCTCCAGGGCGATGCCCGCGCTGCCGAGGATCGCGGCGGCGAGCACGGCGTTGGCGACGTTGAACTCGCCGGGCAGCGGGATCCGGGCGGGCGCGCTGAGGCCGCCCGGGCCGTGCAGCGTGAAGGTCTGCTCGCCGTGCGGGGTGGCCTGCAGGTCGGTGGCCTTCCACGCGGCGTCGGTGCCCGGGTCCGTGGTGACGGTGATCGTCTGCGGCGTGAGCAGGGCCTGGCCCCAGGCGCTGTCGACCACGACGACCTCGGTGGTCGAGCGGCCGTCGAACAGCAGCGACTTCGCGGCGAAGTACTCCTGCATGTCCTTGTGGAAGTCCAGGTGGTCCTGCGAGAGGTTGGTGAACGCGCCGACCGCGAACCGGGTGCCGTTGACCCGGCCCAGCGCGAGCGCGTGGCTGGAGACCTCCATCGGCACGTGCGTGACGCCGCGCTCGAGCATCACCGCGAGCAGCGCCTGCAGGTCCGGCGCCTCCGGCGTGGTGAAGCCGCTGACCAGGCGTTCGCCGGCGATCCGGGTCTCGACCGTGCCGATCAGGCCGGTGGTCAGGCCCGCGGCCTGCAGCCCGGCGTCGACCAGGTAGGACGTCGTGGTCTTGCCGGACGTGCCGGTGACGCCGAGGACGGCCAGCCGCAGCGAGGGCTCGCCGTAGATCCACGCGGCGATCTCGCCGAGGGCGGCGCGCGGGTCGGCGTGCACGAGGATCGGGACGCCGGCGTCGCGCAGGGCGGGCCGCTCGGCGCCTTCGGCGTCGGTGAGCACCGCGACGGCCCCGGCCGCGATCGCCTGGTCGCTGAAGTCGGCGCCGTGGGCGCGGGCCCCGGGCAGGGCGGCGAAGAGGTCGCCGGGCAGCACGTGCTGGGCCCGCAGGGTGGTGCCGGTGACGGTGAGGTCGGCGGCGTCGGGCGAGCCAGCGATCAGCCGCGCGTCCGCCCTGGCGAGCAGCGTCGCCAGCGGGACCGGGTCGATGCGCGCCGGGCGGGGCGGTGCGGGGACCGCTTTCACCGGGCTTTCCGGCACCTGGGAACTGGACGAGGACACGGACACGGCCAAGAGGCTACCGGCGGCCGTCCGGGGCACCCGCACGCGGTACGGCGATTGCGGGCGGCTGAGGCACATGTGCTAGACGGCTAGCGGCTCCTCGTTGCGGCACAACGCTTTTCCGTGTGCTGCGGACCGATGTGGACGATGGGCGCGAAAAAGCCCCCTCACCCGCGTGAGGGGGCTTTGACGCACCGTGCTCACGGCACGATCAGCGGGACCTCCGGCGACGGGCCGTCCGACAGCGGGATCTGGTACCGCTGCGTCAGGTACGACGCGATCGTGTGGAACAGCGGCGCGGCCGAGTGCCCGACCGGCAGCGTCGTGTCCGGCGCGTCCAGCCGGATCCCGACCACGAACCGCGGGTGGTCGGCGGGCAGGATGCCGGCGAAGGTGATGTTGTAGAGGTGGTCGCTGTAGGCCTTCGTCCGCGGGTCGACCTGCTGGCCGGTGCCCGTCTTGCCGGAGATCTGGTAGCCCTCGACCGCCGCCGTCGGCGCGGTGCCCTTCTGCAGGCCCTTGCCGTTCTGCGCGACCGCGCGCATCATGTCGCGCACCGTCTTCGCCGTCTGCGGGTTGACCACCTGGACCTGCTTCGGCGCGGGCTCCGGCACGGTCGTGCCGTCCGGGTTCACCTTCGCCTTGACGATCCGGGGTTCGACGCGCAGGCCGTCGTTCGCGATCGCCTGGTACATCCCGGCCATCTGCAGCACGGTCATCGACAGGCCCTGCCCGATCGGCAGGTTGCCGAACGTCGTCGCCGACCACTGGCTGCGCGCCGGCACCGATCCCGCGCTCTCGCCGGGCAGGCCGACGCCGGTGCGCTGGCCGAGCCCGAACTTCTTGAGCAGGTCCGAGTAGCGCTCCTCGCCGATCTTCTGGGCGAGCAGCAGCGTGCCGATGTTGGACGACTTGGCGAAGATCCCGGTGGTGGTGAACGTCTGCGTGCCGTGCGTCCAGGCGTCGTGCACGGTCTTGTCGGCCACCTGCAGCGCGCCGGGCACCTGGACCGTCGACTCGGGGGTCGCGATGCCGTAGTCGATCGCCCCGGTCGCGGTGACCACCTTGTTGACCGAGCCCGGCTCGTACGGCGTGGTGACCGCCGGGTTGGCGAGGTCCTCGTTGGTCCAGGTCGACTGGTCGTTCGGGTCGAACGTCGTGTCGTTGGCCAGCGCGTAGACCTCGCCGGTCTTGGCGTCGAGGACGACCGCCTGCCCGCCCTTGGCGTGCGACTGCTGGACGTAGTCCGACAGCTGCCGCTGGACCTCGTACTGCAGGTCGGAGTCGATGGTCAGCTCGAGGTCCGACCCCGGCACGGCGGCCTGCAGGTCGCGCTCGGTGCCCGGGATGACGACGTTGTCGCTGCCGTTCTTCGTGTTGACCAGCATCCGGCCCGGCGTGCCCGCCAGGTCGTTGTCGCGCACCAGCTCCAGCCCGACCAGGCCGTGCAGGTTGTGCTTGGACACGTCCGGGTCGTCGGAGCGCCAGTTCGCGGCGCCGACGATGTTGGACGCCAGGCTGCCGCCCGGGTACTCGCGCAGCGCCCGCTTCTCCACCGCGATCCACGGGTAGTTCTTGACGATGTCCGCGGCGACCGACGGCTCGACGTTGTGTTCCAGGTAGGTGAACGACACCGGCTTGTGGAACAGGTCGAGCAGCTGCTGCTCGGTGAGCTGGTTCGGCACCTTGGCCGCGATGTACTTCGCGGCCGCCGCGGTCTCGTTGTCGAACGTCTTCTTCGTGCCGGGGTTCTTCGCGGCGAAGTCGTCCATGCTCTTGTGGAGCGCCTTGAGGTTCACCGACAGCGAGCGCACCTCGACGCTGAACGCCAGCTTGGCGCCGTTGCGGTCCACAATGGACCCGCGCTGGGCCGGGATGTCGATGGTCTGGGTGCGCTGCCGCTCGGCCGCGGCCGAGAGCGCCGCGGCGTCGAACCACTGCACCTGCACCAGTTTCACGCCCGCGACGAGCAGCACGGCGACCAGGATCAGGCGCACGGCGGAGAACCGGCCGCGGTGTCCGCCGTTGCCCCGCCGCGCGGCCGCGCTGCGCGTCCCCGCGGCGTAGGTCCGCCGCGCACTGCCCGTGGTCCGCGCGCGGGCCTGCCCCCGGCCGGCAGCCATCACTGGCCGGCTCCGGGCTGCGCCGGGGGCTGCGCGTCGGCCGGCACGGCGGGCTGGTCACCCTCGATCGGCGCGCCCTGCTGCGACTGGGTGCCCGCGGCGGGCGCGGCCGGCGGCGCGACCGGCGCCGCCGGCGTGTCCGCCTTCGCCTTCTTGGGCTCGCCGACGAGCGAGGTCTTCCCGTCCGGGCCGACGACGATGCGCGCCGGGTCGCCACCCGGCACCATGCCCAGCTGCTGGGCCGCGGGGGCCAGCGACGCGGGCGACTCCGCCTTCGCGACGTCGCGCTGCAGCTGTTCCTTCGTCTCGGCCAGGTTCGCGTTGGTGGTGCGCAGCTGCTCGAGCCGGTAGGAGTCGGCGATCGCCTGCGTGGTCAGCCACAGCGTGGTCGCCACGCCGGCGGCCAGCAGCGCCATCATCATCAGCACGAACGACGCGCGCGACTTCGGCAGCCGCAGCGTGAACTTGGGCTTCGGCTCCGCCGGTTCGGCCTTCGGCCGCGGGCGCGGCTCGCGCTCCTTGAGCAGGTCGGCCCGCTGGGCGCGGCGCGCGTAGGCGCGCTCGGCCGCGGACGTGCGGCCCCGCGACGCGCGGCGCGGCGCGGCCTTGCCCGGCTGGGTGGTCTGCGGCTCCGGCTCGACGGTGGTCGAGGTGCGGGCGGCCTCGCTGCGGCCCCGCGTCGCCGGCGCGGCCGGGCGGCGGGACTTCGCGGGAGCGGTCATCGCGGCTCTCCGATCCTCTCTGCGGCCCGCAGCCTCACCGAGGCCGCGCGCGGGTTCCGTTCGATCTCCTCTTCGCCGGCCTTTTCGGCGCCCCGGGTCAGGAGCTTCAGCTCCGGTCCGTGTCCCGGCAGTTCGACCGGGAGCCCCTCCGGGGTGCGGGACTTCGCGAGCTCGGCCAGCGCCTGCTTGACGAGCCGGTCTTCCAGGGACTGGTAGGACTCGACGACGATCCGGCCGCCGACCGGCAAGGCCCCCAGCGCGGCGGGCATGGCACGGCGCAGCACCTCCAGCTCGCCGTTGACCTCGATCCGCAGCGCCTGGAAGGTCCGCTTGGCCGGGTGCCCGCCGGTGCGGCGGGTGGCGGCCGGGACGGCGTCGTAGAGCAGCTCGACCAGGCGCCCGCTGGTGGTGAACGGCTCCTTCTCCCGCGCGGCCACGACGGCCTTGACGATCCGCTGCGCGAAGCGTTCTTCGCCGTAGTCCCGCAGGATCCGGATCAGCTCGCCGGGCGCGTAGGTGTTGAGCACGTCGGCGGCGGTGAACCCGGTGGTCGGGTCCATCCGCATGTCCAGCGGGGAGTCCTTCGAGTAGGCGAACCCGCGCTCGGCCCGGTCCAGCTGCATCGACGAGACACCGAGGTCGAACAGGATGCCGTCGGCCTTGGCGATGCCGAGGCCGTCGAGGGCTTCCGGGAGTCCGTCGTAGACGGTGTGCACGAAGTCGACGCGGTCGCCGTGGCGCGCGAGGCGCTCACCGGACTTCTCCAGCGCGGCGGGGTCGCGGTCGAGCGCGACGAGGTGCAGCCGCGGGAAGGCTTCGAGGAGGGCGTCGGAATGCCCGCCGAGACCGACGGTCGCGTCCACGAGGACGCCGTCGCGGTCGGCGAACACGGGAGTGAACAGCTCGACGATGCGGTCGAGCAGCACCGGGACGTGCTCGGGTGCCGTCATGTTCCCTCCCCCCTTTCTCGCCTGGGCGGCCCGGGGGAAATATGGCGGATGCCGTCAGGTCCCTGTCCGCCCGCTGCCGACCTGGTACCGGGGAAGGTGCACCAGGGCTGTTGAGCGGACAGAGGCCTCACGGCATCCGGGTGGGCTTCCCCCGTGGCGCGGGCGGCGAACCCCTCGTCCCCCGACGACGACGGTGCACCGCGTCCGCGCGTCTAGAAGACGCCCGGCAGTACTTCCTCTCGAGCCTTCGCGTAGCTGTCTTCGTGTTCCTCCAGGTAGCCCTGCCACGCTTGGGCGTCCCAGATCTCCAGCCTGGTGATCGCCCCGATCACCACGCACTCCTTGCTGAGCCCCGCGTAGCGGCGGAGCTCGGGCGCGATGCTGATGCGCCCCTGGCCGTCCGGCCGTTGCTCGTCCGTGCCCGCGAACAGGTAGCGCTGGTAGGCCCGAACCGCCTCGTTGGTGAACGGGGCCTCGGCGACCTTGCGCGCCATCTGCTCGAACTCGGCGCGGGGGAAGACGAAGAGGCAGTGGTCCTGCCCCTTGGTAAGCATCAGCCCACCCGCCAAGGCGTCACGGAACTTCGCGGGCAGCGCGAGCCGCCCTTTGTCGTCCAGCTTCGGGGTGTGGGTGCCGAGGAACACGGCCTCCACCTCCCTACCGCATCCGGTGGCGAACCTCCGTCTGCGGCTCCGGGGCTTCCCTTCCGCCCCACTGGCCACCACCGTACCCCACTTTTCACCACAGTCAACGCGGGAAACCGGCGGCTCACTCCGTCGTGTGGTCCGTTTGCGCAGGTCAGCAGGGTGGGGGCAGGTGGGGGGTGGTGTGGGGGACGGTGGCCAAGATCCCCCGCGCCGGGGGCCGGAGCAACCTCAGCTGTTCCCCATGCGTCCGCATAACGGCCGCGAAAGAACCCAGGGGGCTCGGTGTGGGGGCCGGTGGGGGCCCGGGGTGGGGCTGGGTGGGGACCCCGGGTGGGGCCCGGTGGGGATGCGGATGGGGCCCGGTGGGGATGCGGGTGGGGCTCGCGGTACGAAGGCTCAGCGCTCCCCCGGGTGCTGCGAGTCGGCAGCCTCCGGCACCGGTCAATCCTCGGGGGTCACCAAAGCCGCGATGCGCGACGCGAGCCGGGCGCTGTCTACCGGGCTCACGTTCACCCACTCCTGCCCACCCCGCCCCGCGGTCTTCGTCGCGCAGTAGGCCCCCACGTCGGTATCGAACCAAGTAAGCCCGCCGACCCGGGACACCCGCCCCGAAGCCTCCCGCCGGCTGACGCTGAACTGCCCCGCCGCATAAACCGGCCGAGCCTGGATCGCCAGCACCTCCTGCAGCTGAGCCGACGCCGCTCCCGAGGCGGCCGACGGGTCCGCCAACGCCGAGGCCGACAGGTTGATCCCGTACCCCGGCCCGGCCGTCAACTCCGGCAGCACGTCCACGACCGCCGTGCACAGCTCGCCCGCGCCGATCGAATCCAGCGCGATCGTCTGCTCCGGCTGGGTCGCCAGCACGCCGCGGCGACCGTGCACCGCCGTCACCGCGCGGAACGGCAAGTCCGACGTCATGTCCGCCAGCGCTTCGCACGCCACGTACACCTCGCCGGCCGCGAGCACCTCCAGCCGCGCAGCCAACGCCGGCTCTAGCCGGGACCCGTCGTACAAACCGCGGCCGGCCAGGTTCTCGTACACCGCCTTCCGCACCTCGGCACGTTCCTCCTCCGTCGCGCCGACGCTGCGCACCGTCAGCGGCTCCGGCGGGCGGTCGTGGCCCAGGTCCGTCCAGAGGATGTCGAACGCCGACGCGGAAACGCGGATCAAGCCGGCCCCAGCGTCGGGGGCGCCTCGAAGTCCGCGGCCGGCACGTGGCCGCGCAACGCCGCGTCGCGCGTCCGCATGACGTCGATCGCCTTCTGGCGCGCCGCTTCCGCCTCCGCCCGGCGGGCCGCCATCTCGTCGGCCAGCCCGGCCAGGACCAGCACGTTCCCGGACGACGCGGCGTCCCGGATCATCGACGCCGGGTCGTAGACCACCGGCGGCGGCATGTCGGCCCGGGCCCGCGCGGCCGCGTCCGCCTGCGCGCCGACGGCGCTGCCCACCGACGCCGAGACGGCGGCCGAGTGCGAGAGCCACTGCGCGGCCCGGCCCAGCGCCGCCCGCGCCGCGTCCCCCGCCTGGCCGCGCCAGTTCTCCTCCGACGACGAGACCAGCGCGGCGAGGTCGGCGGTCGACTCGTGCAGCCGTTTCGCCAGCCCGTCCCAGCGCGCGCCCGCCTCACCCGCGGCGACCGGGTCGTTGTCCCGCTCGACCTCCGCGGCCATGGCCTCGTGGCTGTAGGACTCGTACCGCGCGGACGGAACGGGGGGTTCGGGCACGGCGCACCTCTCTCAGGGCAGCTTCGGTTCGACCAGCCCGGCCACCGTGCCCGCGCGGCGGCAGGCGAGCGGGGTGTCCGAGAAGCCGGTGTTGCTGACGTCGATCTGGACGCTGGCCGCGTCGCCCACGCCGAGCAGCACGGCGCAGGTGCCGTCGGCGGCCTTCTTGTCCGCCACCTGCAGCGCCGGGTGCGCGCCGACCGTGGTCTTCGTGGCCGTCTTCTTCGCGACCTCGAGGTCGGCCAGGCCGTCGGTGTCGCTGAGGGTCACGGTGACGCCGAAGGTGCCGGGCACGCTCCAGTCGCACGCGCGGGCGCCGGCGATGTCCTTGGGCTTGCCGAGGACGCCGATCCCCGCGGTCGAGCGGTCCTGCGGGGTGAGCAGCGCGCACGGGTCCATCGCGGCCAGGCCGGTCCAGGCCACGGGCGGGGGCTCGGCGGTGGCGGAAGCCGACGCGTGCCCCGCGGTGGCGGGTTCGGCGGACGGCTGCTGCCCGCAGCCGCCGAGCAAGAGGAGAAGGACAGGCGTGAGCCACCCGACCTTCCGCTGCCGGCGCACCCCCGGCTCCTCGCGCACTCGGTCAGCCACCCGTGCAGTCCACTCCGTCCGCCGCCTGCTCGTCGGCGTGCTGGTACTTCGCCAGCGCCTGGCCGATCCGGTGCTTCAACGTCTCGAGCTCCTTGCCGAACGCCGTCAGCTGCTGGACGGCCGAGCCCCGGCCGCCGATGCCGTACTCGGCCATGAACTTGCCGATCTCCCCCGCGTACCCGCCGCCGAGCGGCACGGTCCGGCCGAGCACCTTGGCCTCGCGGACCATCTCGCCGACGACGTCCTGCAGCTGACCGAGCTTCGCGTAGGCGTCCGTGGCCAGCTCGGGCGCGACCGCGAACCCGCGGACGTCGTACGTCTGCCCCCGCACCTCGCTCATGAGCGGTTACGCCTCTCCGTAGCCGGGCGAACTCGTATCGGAGCATAGAACAGCGCGGGGTGTCAGCGGGAGCGCCCAGAATCGGGTGACAACACACCCGTTCGGGGTATCGTCCCTGCTTGCGCAGTGTCATCGATCGTCATGCCGGGCGTGTTCCCCGGGGCTTCCCGGGGTTCCGCCCCCAGGTTCGCCCGGGTTTGACACACTGGGTGGAAGGCTGGTCGCTGCGCGCGGACAGCAGCGATGGGGGCCGTTCGGGCCCGGCGGTGCGCACGGTGCGCGCGGCCATGCGCCACCAGGAGGTCGAGTGACGTCGAGAATCCAGTCTGCGACGCCCGGATCGGGCGAGCAGGCAGCCGGACGGCCGCCTTACCCGGCGGAGTCCACGGGCAACGGCCGGGCCCCCGGCCGCCCCGCCAGAGTGTCGCTGGACGAACTGCACGAAACCGCGCGGCGGATCGCCGCCAACGTCGAGCGGGTCCTGGTCGGCAAGCCCGACGTCATCCGGATCGCGCTGGTCACGCTGCTCGCCGAGGGCCACCTGCTGGTCGAGGACGTGCCCGGCGTCGGCAAGACGTCGCTGGCCAAGGCGCTGGCCCGGTCGATCGACTGCACGGTCAGCCGCATCCAGTTCACGCCGGACCTGCTGCCCAGCGACGTCACCGGCGTCTCCATCTACAACCGGCAGAGCGGCGGGTTCGAGTTCCGGCCCGGCCCGGTGTTCGCGAACATCGTGGTGGGCGACGAGATCAACCGCGCCTCGCCGAAGACGCAGTCGGCGCTGCTGGAGTGCATGGAAGAGCACCAGGTCACCGTCGACACCTCGACCTACCACCTCGAAGAGCCGTTCATGGTGATCGCCACCCAGAACCCGATCGAGATGGAAGGCACCTACGCCCTCCCCGAGGCCCAGCGCGACCGCTTCACCGCGCGGGTTTCCATCGGCTACCCCGACCAGCAGGCCGAGCTGGCCATGGTCGACGAGCACGCCGGCCACAACCCGATGGACGACCTGCAGCCGGTGTCCGACGGCGAGACCGTGCACCGGCTGATCGAGACGGTCCGCGGCGTGCACATGGCGCCGGAGGTCCGCCGGTACGCCGTCGACGTCGTCGCGGCCACCCGCCAGGTCCCGGAGATCCGGCTCGGCGCGTCCCCGCGCGCGACGCTGCACCTGGTCCGCGCGGCGCGGGCGCAGGCGGCGCTGTCCGGGCGCGACTACGTCGTACCGGACGACCTGCACACGGTCGCGGTGCCGGTGCTCGCGCACCGCCTGGTGCTGACCACCGAGGCCCACGCGGCGCGCCGGTCGGCGACCGACGTCGTGCGGGCGGTGCTGCACCGGGTGCCGGTGCCGCAGGGCTCCCGGCCCGGTGCCAATCCGACCCAAAAGTAGGCCGGCCCCGGAGCGGAACTTGTCCATCGCCGCAAAAGCCATCCGGCCGTGACTGTGGTCGGATTGGCACCAACTGCACAGTAACCGCCCTCGAAGGGGAGAAGGACGACGTGCTGCGTGCCCTGTCCGGCCTGACCACCCGCGGCCGCTGCCTGCTGGCCGCGGGGCTGGCGGCCGCGGTGTGCTCGTTCGTGCTCAACGAACGCGACCTGCTGCGGGTCGCCGTCTTCGTGGTGGCGCTGCCGCTGCTGGTGGCCGTGTTCATCTCGGCGACCCGGCTGCGCATCGGCGCCACCCGCGCACTGCACCCCCAGCGCGTCGCGGTCGGCGGCGCCGGCGAGGTGCAGCTGGAGCTGTGGCGCAGCGGGCGGCTGCCGGCCGGCGAGATCCTGCTCGAGGACGGCGTGCCGTACGCGCTGGGCTCGCGGCCGCGGTTCGTCGTCGAACGCCTCCCGCACGACCGGAAGGTCGCGCTGCGCTACCCGCTGCAGCCGGTGCTGCGCGGGATCCAGCAGGTCGGGCCGCTGCGCGCGACCATCACCGACCCGTTCGGGCTGTGCGAGTTCGAGCGCGAGCTGATCGGGCACTCGCGGCTGGTCGTCGTGCCCCGGGTGGTGCCGCTGTGGGGCCTGCCGAGCGGCGCGGGCATCGGCGTCGGCGACGACGGCACGGTCCGGCTGCACGCCGGGCAGGGCGAGGCCGACGTGATCGTCCGCCAGTACCGCCAGGGCGACGACCTGCGCAAAGTCCACTGGCGCTCGACCGCGCGCCGCGACGAGATCATGGTCCGCGTCGAGGAACGGCCGTGGCGCGGCGGCACGACGGTGCTGCTCGACCACCGCGCGGCCGCCCACCACGGCAGCGGCCCGGCCGCGAGCCTGGAGTGGGCGGTGTCGTTCGCGGCGTCGGCGGCGGTGCACCTGCGCCGGTCCGGGCACCGCGTCCGGCTGGTCAGCGAGCACGGCGTGACGCTCGCCGACACCCCGGGCGAGGGCGGCGACCACTACGACAACGTCGTGCTCGACGCGCTGGCGGCGCTGCAGCCGGCGCACCAGCGCGACATCACGCTGGCCGGCGACCCGGGCGAGGGCCAGGAGCTGATCGCCGTGCTCGGCACGGTCAGCACCGAAGCGGTGCACGAGCTGGCCCAGTACCGCCCGCGCGGGATCCGGAGCCTCGCGGTCCTGCTGGACACGCCGACGTGGTCGGCAGGGGTGAGCGCACCTGAGCAGCGCGCGGCGGCGACGGAGGATTCGGCGGCGTTGCTGCGAGCGGCCGGCTGGGGCGTGGTGATCGCCGGGCCGGGCTCGCCGATGCCGCAGGTGTGGGCCGAGCTGTGCAGAAGCGGCGCCCGCCGCGGCACGCTGATCGGCGGTCCGCGATGAGCACCACTGCTCCGCCCCGGCCGTCCGGTTCCTCCGCGACCCCGCCTCGGCGTCCCGCTTCCCAGCACCCGCTCTCCGCCTGGCGCGGCAGCCTGCTCGCGCCCGCGGCCGCCGGGATCGCGACCCTCTGCGCCGCCACCTCGGTCACCAGCGTCGTCTCGGGGCTCGCCTGGTTCGGCTACCTCTTCGTCGCCGTGCTGCTGATCGCCGCCACCGGGCTCGCGCTGCGCTCGCTGCAAGTGCCGACCGTGCTCGTCGGGCTCGGCCAGCTCGTCGTCCTGCTCTTCCTCATCACCGGCGCGTTCACCACGCACGGCATCCTGCAGGTCATCCCCGGTCCGGAAGCGTTCGGCGAGATCGGCAACACGCTTTCGGCCGCCGCCGAACAGATCCGCGTCGGGCTGCCACCGGTCGAAGGCAGCCAGCCGATCCTGTGCCTCGTGACGATCCTGATCGGCCTGGTCGCCGTCCTGGTCGACACGCTCACCGTCGCCGCCGCGGCACCCGCCGCCACCGGGCTCGTCCTGCTCTGCGTCTACGCCGTGCCGGCCGCGCTCTCCGAGGAAATGCTGCCTTGGTGGACGTTCCTGCTCGGCGGGGCCGCGTTCGCCGGCCTGCTGGCGGTCGACGGCAACCACCGGCACCGGCGCTGGCGGACCCGGGAAGCGCCCGGGCGCAGCGGCAAGCCGGGCGTGCTGTCGGCGCCGGTCGCGGTCGTGGCCGCGGCGATCGTGCTCGGCCTGTTCGGCGGCGCGATCACCTGGGTCGGCACGGTCGGGCGGATCCCGTTCGGCAACGGCGGCGACGGCCCCGGCGCGGGCGCCGGCGGCTTCGGCATCCAGCCGTTCACCGAGCTGCGCGGCATGCTCGACCAGGGCGCCAACCGCGAGCTGTTCAAGGTCCGCGGCCTCGGTACCGACCGGCGGCTGCTGCGCGCGATGACGCTGGACACCTACTACCCCAACAAGGGCTGGGGCCTGCACGACGAAGGCCGTTCGCAGCAGGGCGTCCCGGTCGGGCCGCAGCTGCCGCCCGCTCCGGGCGACGACGGCAGCGGCGCCGCGCGCCGGATCGACGTCGAGCCGGCGAGCTGGCGCGACAACTGGCTGCCGGTGTACGGCGCGCCGCGGGTCATCGACGGCGCCGCCAACGGCTACCTCTACGACCAGGTCAGCGGCACGGTCTTCACCACGCGCAGCGAGGCCCCGCCCGCCTACACCGAATACGCGTCGCTGAAGGAGCCCACGGCCCAGGAGCTGCGCGTGACGCCGCGGGTCGACGACCTGCCGCCGCGCTACACGCAGATCGACCGCGTCGACGACCGCGTCCGCGCGAAGACCCAGCAGCTGATCGCGAACCAGGCCAACGACTTCGACCGCGCGTCGGCGATCTGGCGCTACTTCACGGCGCAGAACGGGTTCGTCTACGACACGAAGACCGCGCCGGCGAACGACGCCGACGCGCTCGCCGACTTCATCCTCAACGGCAAGCGCGGCTTCTGCGAGCAGTTCGCGTCGGCGATGGCGGTGATGCTGCGGGTCGCGGGCATCCCGTCGCGCGTGGCCATCGGGTTCACGCCGGGCGTGCAGGTCAACGACTACCTGTCGATCACCACGCAGGACGCCCACGCGTGGGTCGAGGCGTACTTCGGCGACAAGGGCTGGGTGACGTTCGACCCGACGCCGCTGTCCGACGGCCGCGGCATCACCCCGTCGTACCTGCAGGCCGGGACCCAGGACGGCAACCAGCCCAACGACACGCAGGTGGCGCCGAGCACGGTCCAGTCGAGCGCGGCGCCGACCGGCGCGCCGCGCGACACCGAGCAGAACCAGCAGGCGCAGGGCCCGCAGGCCACCGACGAGGGCACGCCGCCGTGGGTGTGGTGGCTCGTGGGGGCGCTGGTCGCGCTCGCGGTGCTGACGACGGTCCTGGTGGTCGTCGGCGGGCGCCGCAGACGACCGGACCGGGAGCCCGCGGCGACCGGGCTCGGCGCGCTGCTCAAGAACTGGCTGCCGCTGATCGCGGCGGCGTTGTGGGTGGCGGTGCTGGGCGTGCTGACCTGGCTGGTGGCGTGGTGGTTCAGCCTGATCGTGGTGCTGCTGCTGGCGGGTCTGCTGGGCCCGTCGGCCGCCCGCGACGTCGGACGGCGCCGCCGGCTGCAGGAGATCGTCGCCCAGCGCCCCGGCGCGGCGGACGCGGCGTGGTCCGAGCTGCGGGCCGAGTGCGCCGACCGCGGGCTGCCGATCCCGCCGAGCGACACGGTCCGCGTCGCGGGTCAGAAGCTGGCGGCGAAGCACCACCTGGACGACGAGGGTCGCGACGGTCTCCGCACGGTGATCGGCGTGGTCGAGAAGTCCTGGTACGGCGAGGACGGCCAGGCGGACCCGACGCTGCCGTCGGCGTTCGACCACCTGCGGCGAAGCCTGCACCGGAACGCGCCGCTGTCCTGGAAGGGCCGGCTGTTCCCGAAGTCCCTGTTCCGCGGCCGCGACTGACCCCGGGCGTCACCCGGCCGGGTGTCACCCGCTGTCACCGCGAGTGCGGCTGACGACTTGAGCACACAAGAAGATCCGCGTCCCGGCCGGGACGCGGATCTTTTGGTCTTGCGGCGCTACTGTTCCTCGAAGCGCTGGCGGAAGCGCTCTTCCATCCGCTGGGTGAACGAGCTCCGGCGGCCCGACTGCTTGGCCCCGCGAGATCCCGATCCACCGCCCTTGCCGTCTCCGTCGGCGCCGTGCCGAATCGATGTGACGGCCAACATGACCCCGAAGAACATCACGAGGAACCCGAGCACGCTGATCAGCGGGATGTCGGCCACCCGGAACTGCGGCACCACCACGCCCAGCACCAGCAGGGCCACGCCCACTACGAACAGGGCGATGCCCTGGATACGCCGTCGGCGAGCGGGGCGACGCAACCGGGTGCCACGCACCGTGGATGCGAACTTGGGGTCCTCGGCATAGAGCTCGCGCTCGATTTGATCGAGCAGCCGCTGCTCATGCTCGGAGAGTGGCATCTTTCCTCCTCCGGCACAGCTGTCGCGGGCGCCGGGCCGCGCAACGTCCTGGACCCAACAGCCAACCCCAGGCGGGGTGGCACTGTCCAGGATACGAGGCCCGCGCCCGGACGACTACCCGATCCCGCATCCAGAAGGGATCGAATTGGGCTAAATCCTTCCGGATCGGGGTTGCGGACGGTCACCGTCGCGGGTTGTGACCGATTGACGCCCCGCACGGCGATGTGGGGGACGGCTGGCGGAGGTGGAAATCACGCGCTGTGAACGGCGCGGCGAGGGCGCTGTAGCGGCGGTTTGCCGCGGGTGCCGAGGGCAACTCACACGGGCTCGGTGCAGCGCGCACGGCGGCCGTGAATTGCGGGCAATGCGAGTGGATCGGCGCGAGAGGGGAGGGAGTTCGGGCTCGCCGCGGTGGAGTGCGGGGCGGGCGACCAGCCTCCTCGCTCGAGAGATTCTGCCGGGCTCGCCGCCGCGAGGCGGCGGCGACAGCCGCGGTGCAGGTACCACCCGGCCAGGCTCAATAGCGCCAAAACAACCGCGGCGTGGGCCATCGGCCTGCCAACCCGAGAGATTCCGCCAAGCTGACCGCCGCGAAGCGGCGGCGGCAGCAGCGGTGCAGGTCATCACCGACCTGCCAGGCGCCCACAGCCCGGCCCCGCTCCCACCCGCGGCCACGGCCCCACCCCGGCCTCCTCCCGGCCCGGCACCCCTCCCGGCCCCTCCCAGCCCGGCCCGGCCCGGCCCAAAACCCCTGCCCGAACCGGAAAACCCTCATCCCTCCCGCGGCCCCAGCAGCGAAGCCGGCCGCACGGCCGCCGAGCCGAACTTGGACCTCGCCACGTCCGCCGCCACCTCGGCGTCCCGCCAGCGGGGCGCCGGGGACTCGAACACCAGCTGCTCCCCCGCCTCCCCCGTGTCGAGCCCCTCCACTCGCACCCCGATCAACCGCACGGCCCCCGTCGGCGCGTGCTCCGTGAGCAACGCCACCGCCACCGCGTGGATCTCCCTCGCCACATCCGTCGCCGACACCAACGTGCGAGCCCGGGTGATCGTCCGGAAGTCCGCGAACCGCACCTTGATCGACACCGTCCGCCCGCGGATCCCCCGCGCCCGCAGCGTCGCGCCCACTCGCTCGGACAGCCTCAACAGCTCCAGCCCCAGCGCGCCGCGGTCGTGCCGGTCCACGTCGAACGTGTGCTCCGCGCCGATCGACTTCTCCGGGGAATCCACCACCACCGCGCGCTCGTCGACGCCGTGAGCCAGCCGGTACAGGTGCTCGCCCACCGCCGCGCCCAGCGACTTCTTCAGGCGGTCCGGCGGGAACGCCGCCACGTCCGCGATCGTGTCCAGCCCCAGCCGGCGCAGGCTCTCCTCCGTGCGCGCGCCCACTCCCCACAGCGCCGACACCGGCAGCGGGTGCAGGAACGCCAGGGTCTCCGCCGCCGGCACCACCACCATGCCGTCCGGCTTCGCCATCCCCGACGCCAGCTTCGCGACGAACTTGACCTTCGCCACCCCCACCGAGCACGTGATCCCGTGTTCCGCCGCCACCCGGGCCCGGATCTGCGCACCCAGCGACGCCGGAGTCGCGCCCAATCGCCGCAACGCGCCGCTGACGTCCAGGAACGCCTCGTCCAGGCTCAACGGCTCGACCAGCGGCGTCAGCTCGCGGAAGATCCCCATCACGCCGCGGGAGACCTCGCTGTAGAGCCCGCCGGTCGGCGGGATGTTGATCAGGTGCGGGCAGAGCCGCTTCGCCGTCGAGAACGGCATCGCCGAGCGCACGCCGAACTTCCGCGCCGGGTAGTTGGCCGCGGCCACGACCGCGCGCGGTCCGCCGCCGGACACCACGACCGGCTTGTCCGCCAGCTCGGGCCGGGTGCGCAGCTCGACGGACACGAAGAACGCGTCCATGTCGACGTGCAGCATCCCGCACCCGGTGTCGTCCGGTGGCGGTTCGCCCGCCCGGACCCGGAACCGGGCCATCCCGCCCGGCAGCTCAGCATTTCGCCCCACCCCGAGGACGCTACCGGGCACCACCGACAGTTTCGGGCCGACCGCGACCGAGACGGCCGAAACCCGCCGGAAGGGTCAGGCGAGCCGCGCGACGGCGTGCAGCCGGCCCGCGATGTCCCGCAGCGCCGGCGACCCCGCCGCCACCCGTTCGAACTCCGCCAGCTCGTCCTCGCGGACGTCGCCGGGCACCAGGTCGGAGATCACCCGGTCGCCCTGCAGCAGCGTGACCTCCAGGCCGGCGGCCTCCAGGTCGGCGCGCAGGCCGGCCGCGGAAAAACGGCGCAGGACCGTGTCACCCGCGACGACGCCGTCGACGCTCTCGAGCAGCTGCCGCGCCTCGCCCACCCGGCCCGCCAGCGCGCGGTGCAGGACCGCCGCGTGCCGGTTCGCGACCAGCACCGACACCACGCCGCCCGGGGCGACCGCCGTGGCCAGCGCGGTGAGCACCGCGGCCGGGTCGTCGACGATCTCCAGCAGCCCGTGCGCCAGCACCAAGTCGGCCGAGTCCGCCTCGACGTACCGGCCCAGCGCGTCGGAGTCGTCCGCGACGACCGTGATCAGCTCGGAGACGCCCACCTCCTCGGCGCGCCGCTTCAGCGTCGCGAGGGCGTTCGGGCTCGGCTCGACGACGGTCACCCGGCAGCCCGCCGCCGCGAACGGCACCGCCCAGCCGCCGCTGCCGCCGCCCACGTCGACGACGCGGGGGTGCTCGGCGCCCCGGGCGCGAGCGGCCTCGATCTCGGCCTCGAGCACCCGGCGGACGGCGCCCGAACCCCGGGCGGCCACGGTCTCCGTCTTCATGCCGCACAGGGTAGTGCCCGCCCTCGCCCGCCTCCCGGGCTCCTCCCTTCGAGTGACTGTGCCGTTGGTTACCCACCCGACTACAGGCACGGCCGATGACTTTCGCAGCAATGGTCTCGTGCCGCTGGAGGGTCGGCCTGCTTCCGGTCGGGTGGGAAACGCCCCTTGCCCGGCGGCGCCCCTCGCGCACACCCGTAGGCTGGAGAACGTGCACACGGTCGCCGTACTCAGCCTCAAGGGAGGCGTCGGCAAGACGACGGTCGCCCTCGGTATCGCGTCCGCCGCCCTGCGTAGGGGCACCCGGACGCTGGTCGTGGACCTCGACCCGCAGGGCAACGCCACGACCTCGCTCGACCCGCCGTACACCGACGCGACCCTCGCCGACGTGCTGGAAGACCCCAGCCGGGCGATGCTCGAACGCGCGATCGCGCCGAGCGTCTGGAGCGAGGACGTCGACGTCCTCGTCGGCGCCGAAGAGCTGGAAATGCTCAACGACCCGGACGCCGACCCCGAGCGCCTCGCGAACTTCTCCCGCGCGCTCGACGAGCTGCACCGCGAGCCGCTGCGCGAAACGCCGTACGAGCTGGTGATCCTGGACTGCCCGCCGTCGCTGGGCCGGCTGACGAAGTCCGCGCTGGTCGGCGCGGACAGCGCGCTGATCGTGACCGAGCCGACGATCTACGCCGTCGCCGGCGCGCACCGGGCCCTCGAAGCGATCGAGAAGATCCGCAAGGAGCTCAACCCGGACCTGCGCGCGATCGGCGTCCTGGTCAACAAGCTGCGCGTGCGGTCCTACGAGCACCAGTTCCGGATCGCCGAGCTGCGCGAGAACTTCGGGTCGCTGGTGATGCCGACGGCGATCACCGACCGGCTGGCCGTGCAGCAGGCCCAGGGCGCGTGCAGCCCGATCCACGAGTGGCACTCGCCCGGCGCCCAGGAGATCGCGCTGACCTTCAACATGGTGCTGGCGAAGATCCTGCGCTCCAACCGCGCGGGCCGCCACCGCATCGCCGGCGAGGAGCCCGAAGGCCCCGACTGGCCCGAAGGCCCGGCGCCGGAGACCCCGGAGGCCCCCGCCGAGGTGTCCGAATCCGCGGGGTGAGCCGTGCCCGAAGGTGACACCGTCTACCTCGTCGGAAAGCGCTTCGACCAGGCACTGGCGGGAAAGACGTTGCTGCGCGGCGAGTTCCGCGTGCCGCAGCTGGCCACAGTGGACCTGGCCGGACGCGAGGTGCTCGGCGTCGGCACGGTCGGCAAGCACCTGTTCACCCGCTTCTCCGGCGACCTGACGCTCCACTCGCACCTGATGATGGACGGCATGTGGGACGTCTACCCGGCCGGCGCGAAGTGGCGCCGGCCCGGGCACCACGCCCGCGTGATCTTCACCGCGGCGGACACCCAGGTGATCGGCTTCCGCGTCCACGACCTCAAACTCGTGGCCACACCGAAGGAAACCGACCTCGTCGCCCACCTCGGCCCGGACCTGCTCGATCCACAGTGGACCGAAGCGCACGCGGACCGCGCAGTCGCCAACCTGAGCAGCAAACCCGAGCGGGAACTGGGCCTCGCACTGCTCGACCAGCGCGTGATGACCGGGGTCGGGAACCTCTACAAGTGCGAGATCGCCTTCCTGCTCGGCGTCACGCCGTGGACGCCGGTGTCCGAAGTGGACGCCGGCCGCACGGTCGCGCTCGCCCGGAAGCTGCTGCTGGCCAACGCCCGCTCCGGCCGGTTCGACCAGAGCACGACCGGCCACCTCGACCGCAACCGCAAGAACTGGGTCTACGAGCGCACCCGCCAGGGCTGCTTCCGCTGCGGCGGCAAGCTCCTGGTGCGCACGCAGGGCCACGACGTCCAGCGGCGGCCGACGTGGTTCTGCCCGAACGACCAGCGCGGGCCTTACCCGTCGCAGTAGACCGGCCCCGCGACGATGTTCAAGCTCCCGCTCTCGGCGAGAAGGGCGTCAAGGCCGGGCAGGAGACGCTCGTGTTCGCGCTGCGCGAACGTCCCGCACGCCGGCGGAACCGCCGACTCGGCGCTGCCGGAACACCTTGCGGCACACCGGATCCGCTCGAAGTGTGCCCGCCGTCGAACGTGCGCACCGGGCAGGTGCCGAGTGTCGCCGCCGGGGGAAAGCGCGGCTGCGAAGTGAGATTCGCGAAATGACGTTGCCGGACACCGGGATCTTCGCCTAGCGTGGCAGTACACGAGAAAGGAGGTGGTCCTAAGTTGTATTCCAACAGGACTCGTGAGGTGGCTGTCCGCTAGCGGATGGCACGTGAAGGACTTTGAGCAGCGCTACAACTGAGCCACCTTCGGCTCATCGCCTGCTTCACGTGATGCCTGATAGCGAATACCAGGCAGTCACCGTGCCCCCGGGGTTCCCGAGCACCAGTCCGGCTCGGGCTCGGACGTTTGACGGCGTCCGAGAGGCTCCCCGGGGGTTCCTTCATGCGCTCATTTGTGCAGGTCAGGCCGCCGATCGCGGCCGAACGACCGTCCGGCGATCCGACCGCCGGGTTTGCCGATCGAGGTGCACCGTTCTGTCCCCCGGACGGCTGAAGGTCGCTAGCCTGGAAGCATGCTCAGGCCCGACTACCCGATCGCCACGGATCGGCTGCTCCTGCGCCCGTTCACGCCCGACGACCTCGACGCGCTGAACTCCTTCCAGTCCCGCGCCGACGTCGCCCGCTACCTGTACTGGGGTCCGCGCAGCCGCGCCGAATCGGCCGCGGCGCTCGCGAAACGGGTGCACAGCTCGACGTTGACGAAGGAAGGGCAGTTCCTCGCCGTGGCGGTGGAGCTGGCCTCGACGGGCCAGCTGATCGGCGACCTGAACCTGGAGTGGCTCAGCAGCGAGCACCGGCAGGGCGAGATCGGGTTCGTCTTCCACCCGGACCACCACGGCAAGGGCCTGGCGGCCGAGGCGACGACCGAGCTGCTGCGGCTCGGCTTCGAGGATCTGGGGCTGCACCGCATCATCGGCCGCTGCGACGGCCGCAACGAGGCGTCGGCCGCGCTGATGGAACGCCTCGGGATGCGCCGCGAGGCGCACCTGAAGGAGAACGAGATCGTCAAGGGCGAGTGGACCGACGAGTTCATCTACGCGATGCTCGAGGACGAGTGGAAGGACCGCGACTGAGTGGCGGCCTTCACGCCGAGGTGACGCTCGGGTAGCGGTCCGCGGGCGGTTTGGCAGCATGGGGGCGTGCTCTTCGACAAGATCGTCCGCCCGGCGCTGTACCGGCTGTCCTACCACGACCCCGAGCTGGTGCACGAGCGCACGGTCCGCGTCCTGGCCCGGCTCGGGAAGGTCGCACCCGCTCTCGGCGGCGCCTTCCGCGTCGACGACCCCGTGACCGTGCTGGGCCTGCGGTTCCCCAACCGCGTCGGCCTCGCCGCCGGGATGGACAAGAACGGCCGCGCGCTGCCCGCGTGGGCCGCGCTCGGCTTCGGGTTCGTCGAGGTCGGCACCGTGACGCGGCTGGCGCAGCCGGGCAACCCGAAGCCGCGGCTGTTCAGCCTCCCCGCCAGTGACGCCGTCATCAACCGCATGGGCTTCAACAACGACGGCGCCGAAGCGCTCGCCGCCAAGCTCGCGCGCGACGGGAAACCCGGCGTGCCGCTCGGGATCAGCATCGGCAAGTCGAAGGTCACGCCCCTCGGCGAGGCCGTCGAGGACTACCGCTTCTCCCTGCGTGCGCTGCACCCGTACGCGGACTACTTCGCGATCAACGTCAGCTCGCCGAACACGCCGGGGCTGCGGCAGCTGCAGGACCGCGCCGCGCTCGCCGAGCTGCTCGGCGAGCTGCGCGCGACGTCCGTGGAGCTCGCCGGCGGCCGCACCCCGACGCCGGTGCTGGTCAAGGTCGCGCCGGACCTGACCGACGACGCCCTCGCCGAACTCCTGGAAGTCGCGCTCGAGCACGGCGTCGCCGGCATCATCGCCACCAACACCACGCTGTCGCGCGACGGCATCGCGCCGTCGGAAAGCAGCCTGGCCGGGCAGGGGGGAGGCCTGTCCGGCCGGCCGCTGACCGCCCGCGCGGCGGAGGTCGTGCGGTTCGTGCACGACCACACCGGCGGGAGCCTGCCGATCATCGGCGTCGGCGGGATCATGGGCCCGGACGACGCAATCCGGCTGGTGGACGCCGGGGCGTCGCTCGTGCAGCTGTACACCGGGTTCGCGCTGCACGGCCCGGGCCTGGTGCGCCGGGTCAGCCGGGGGCTCGCAGCCCGGCCGTCGAGGTGAACCGGACGTACCCGCGCCAGGACTCGTAGCGGTCCAGGGCGGCTCCCTCGGCCGCCAGGCACCGGACGGCCAGGGGCGCGGTGCCGTCGTCCAGCACGACGCGGTCGAGCACGAAGGGCTCCTTCAGCGTGGCGGCGAACCGCTCGAACGCGGCCGGGGACAGGCGCCAGCGTTCGCCGTCGAGGGTGGTACTTCCCTCGAGGACGCCGGGCTGCGGTGGTTCGGTGTCCAGCAGGACCATCCGGTAGCCCTCGGTGGTCCGGACCGGTCCGGTGAACCGCGCGCCGAGCTCGGTGAGCCGGTCGTTGAGCGGCTGGCCGCGCAGGTGCGCGCCGAACACGACGACGTCCTCGCCCGGTTCCGGGTAGGGCGTCATGGGCTCGTCGGTGCAGACGGTCGCGAGGTCCAGACCGATCTGGTCCTCGAACGCCCGCGTCAGGAACGTGACGCCGAAGGGGCGCCTGTCCCCCGGCAGCACCGGAACGGTGACCGCCGCCAGGTCGAGGAGGTTCGCGAAGGCGGTGCACTCGGCCAGGCGGTGCTGCACGGCGGCCGGGTCGGCCAGGGCTTCGGCCAGGTCCGGGTGATCCGGCACGGTGGGCAGCAGGAGCGCGTCCTCGAAATCGTGCTCACCGAGGACGACCGGCTCCAGGATGGCGCCGGCCGCGGTCAGCCGCTTCACGACCCCGTCGAGCGCCATCGCCGCGGCGGCGCTCAGGGGCAGGTTCTTCGGGTACGCGATGCGCGGGTGCTCGCCCGCGCCGAGGCGGACGTCGGCGGGCCAGGTGCGCGTCGGCGAGACGCCGTCCGGGCCCGTCATCAGGGCGAGCGCGCGGCGGGCGTCGACCAGGCCGGTCGCGTACACGGAGACGGCGTCGGCGGAGCGGACGCCGGTCATCGGCAGCAGGCCACGGGTCGGCTTGATTGCGACGACGGCGTTCAACGCGGCCGGGACCGCGCCCGCCGTGCTCAGGGCGAGGTCGACGATCCCCAGCGCGACGGCGACCGCCGCGCCGCGGCCGCCGACCTTGGTGCGGTCCCAGGCCGAGGCCACGGTGCCCGCGCCGGTCTTGCCGAGCACGACGGCCCCGGCCGCGGTGAGCCGGGAAACGATCGTGGCGCTGGCTTCGGGGACCGAACGGCCGGACGGCTGCCCGGCGACGTCGATCAGCTCCGGCACGGCGAAGACGGTGCCCGCCAGCGGCAGGTCCTCCCCCGCCTTGACGCGCTCGTCGACGGCCTTCGCGTCGACGAGGACGTCCTCGACCGCGCGCAGGGTGGACCAGAGGTCGGGGCGGTCGGCTTCGGTGATGCGCTCGAAAGCCGCGATGACGCGGTGGGAAGCGGTCGGCGGGGTGGCGGGGACGGGGTCCGGATCCGGCGGGAGCGTGTTCACGGGGCGTCCTTTCCTCGGCGGTCGAGAAAGTCCACTGTGTACGGTCGGCGCCGGCGAACCTCAGTCCACGGCGGGCCTCCCGGCTAGTGACACCTCTACCTGCATGACAGAAACGTTAGGTGGCTCACGTTTCCGTCGCCACCAGTTTCCGATTACGTGCGGGTTTCGGAGCCGGGAGGTGAACAGGGCGCGACGCCGGGGTGAAACGCACGATCACGCACGCCGGGTGACGAAGATCCGGTTCGGCCGCCCGGCGGCACCCGAACGGCCGAGTTTGAGTTCCCGGGCGGCGCAACGACGGCGGAATTCGCGTGATCGCCGTCTTTCAGGCTCAGGAAAGCTCGCGCAACGCCATCGCGAGGCCGGCGAGGCGGTCGGTGGCGTCGGTGAGGGCCTGTTTGGACGTGACGAGGCCGTCGCTCGAGGCGGCGACCGTGTGGCCGGCCGCGGCGACCAGGCCGCGGTAGCCCTCGAGGCCGTCGTCGAGCTGTTCGCGGAGCTTGCCGACGGCCGCGTCCAAGGCCGCCTGCTCGCGGGCCGGCGCGGAGTTGCGGCCGCGTTCGATCGCCTGGATGCGGCCGGCGAGGCCACGCAAGGCGGCCGCGGCTTCGGCCGCGGTCTGCCGGGCGTCCGCGACGGACACTTCGGACACCGGCGTCGTGCCCACCGAGGACGGTACGGAGAGCTGCCGCAGCAGTTCGCCCAGCGACGCTTCGCACTCCGCCAGCCGTTCCATCGGCTCGCGGGCGGCGGATCCGGCGGGCGGCAGCGGCGGCGGTCCCGCCGGCGCGGACGGGAGCGGCGTGTTCTTGAGTTCGCGGAGCTTGAGTCCGCTTCGGACGCTGAACGTCCCGAAGACGACAGCGCCGGCGAACGCCATGATCGCCTGCGGCATCATCGCGGCACCGGTGGCGCTCATCCAGCCCATCCCGGCCGCCACGGTGAGGACGCCGCACAGGATCGTCAGCATGATCCACAGCGTCATCGCGCGGGACGTCCGGCGCTTGCGGCGTTCCAGCTTCGCCGCCGGGTGGTTCCAGCGGTCCCACTTCGCGCGGGCTTCGGCGAACGCGGGCACCTGGTTCGCCATCGACGACCAGCCGGCCGTCATGTCCGGGCGGCGCACCGGCGGCCGCTGCAGGGGGTTCGGCCGGGCCCGCGGGGGTGCGGGCTTCCCGCCGGCCTGGTCGGCCGGCGGGAAGTACTTCTGCACCTTCTGGAGCTTCTCCTGGGCGCGCACGGCGTAGTCGGGCAGCTTCTCGATGTGCTTCTCCAGCTTCGCGCTGAACTCGCTGAAGTCGCGTCGTCTGCCCTGCTGCCCCATGCTCGCCCCCTTCGACTGCCGGCCGGCGTCAGGCCGGGTTCTTGCCCTGCTCGGCCTGCACGCGCGCCTGGATCTCGCGCTGGATGTCGGCCGAGCTGCTGGCCGGCTGCTGGGCCGCCTTGCCGCCGTCGGTCACCTGGGCGACCGAGTCACCGTGCATCGAGGCCCGGATCTGCTGCAGCCGCGACTGGCCGGCCAGCTGCGTGGTGGAGGCCTGGACCTCCATCATGCGCCCCTGGACCGAGTTCTGCGCCAGTTCCGCCGAGCCCAGCGCCGTGGTGTAGCGCTTCTCGATCTTGTCGCGGACCTCTTCCAGCGACGGCGTGTTGCCCGGCGCGGCCAGCTGGCTCATCTGGTTCAGCGAAGCGGAGACCTGCTCCTGCATCTTCGCCTGCTCCAGCTGCGAGAGCAGCTTCGTGCGCTCGGCCAGCTTCTGCTGCAGCATCTGCGAGTTGCGCTCCACGGCCTTCTTGGCCTGGGCCGCGGCCTGCAGCGACTGGTCGTGCAGCGTCTTCAGGTCCTCGATGTTCTGCTCGGCCGTGACGAGCTGCGTCGCGAAGCTCTCCGCGGCGTTCTCGAACTCGGTCGCCTTCTGCTCGTCACCCTTGGAACGGGCCTCGTCCGCGAGGACGAGCGCCTGCCGGGTCGAGGCCTGCAGCTTCTCGACGTCGCCGAGCTGCCGGTTGAGCTTCATCTCCAGCTGCCGCTGGTTGCCGATCACGGAGGCGGCCTGCTGCGTCAGCGCCTGGTGGTTGCGCTGCGCCTCCTCGATGGCCTGCTGGATCTGTACCTTCGGGTCGGCGTGCTCGTCGATCTTCGACGAGAACGCCGCCATCATGTACTTCCAGAACTTCACGAACGGGTTGGCCATCTCCTCCGCCTGCCTTCTTGCGTCCCACGGGCCTAGGTCCTCGGGGTGGGGCGTCACTCCCCTGCACATGCAACGCACCGACCCCGGCGTTGGGTTCCATCGTGTCAGGTCGGCCACGTCCGTTCCAGGCGACCCCGGGGGATTTCAGGGTTCGCCCCTGATCACCCCGGAGTCGGCGGCCCGCCTTCCGGCGATCGAACCACGCCGTGACCACGCTTCACGCACCGTCACCCGCGAGGGGCGAGGCGTACAAGCGCGGACGCGACGCTCAAGTAACGCGAACGGCCCCGGGCAGGTTGCCCGGGGCCGTCGTCTTGCGCTCTTCGCTCCTAAGCGGCGATCGTGGAAGCCAGCTTGGGCTGCCCGATCGTCGTCCGCAACGTCGTGTTCATCCTCGGCGCCGGGGAAACCCGCAGGTCGGCGAGGTCGTTCCCGATCAGCTCGGACATCAGGCGACCGCCTTCGATGCCGGCCGCCGCGGCCTCGGCGCCCCTCTTCTCCCGGGGCGCGCCTTCCACGATCCGCTCGTCGACCGGTGCGACCTCGACGTTGTCGAGGGCCGAAACGTCCGCCGCCACGTTGTGCAGCAGCTCGCCGAGCGGAAGGTCCAGGGCCTGGCAGATGGACGCGAGCAGCTCGCTCGACGCCTCCTTCTGGCCCCGCTCCACCTCCGAGAGGTAGCCGAGGCTGACCCTGGCGGCGCGGGAGATGTCGCGCAGCGTACGACGCTGGTTGGTGCGGGCATGACGGAGCCGATCACCGATCGCCTCACGCAACAGCACGGTCATCACGCGCCTCCCTTCCGAACAAGTACCCCCTACGTTACCCAGAGCGGCGCCCCGGGCGCAGGAGTTGGTGTGTCCGTACGCCAAGGGCGAACGCGTGTTTCACGCCAGATGTTCCCCGAGCAGGGCAAACGCCGCCCGGACCGATTCGGTCCTGATCAAGTCGCGGCCGCCGGACAGGCCCAGCGTACGGACTGTGCGTGTTCCCATCCCGGCGAGCCCGACGTACACCGTGCCCGGAGCCACGCCGTCCTGCGGCGACGGTCCGGCCACGCCGGTCAGCCCGAGCCCCCAGGTCGCCCCGCAGCGGTCGCGCGCGCCCTCGGCCAGCTGCGCCGCGACCTCCGGGTGCACGGCGCCGTGCTCGGCCAGCAGGCCCGCGTCGACCCCGGCCAGCGCGGTCTTCAGCTCGGTGGCGTAGACGACCAGGCCGCCGCGCAGGACCGCGCTCGCGCCGGGCACCGTCGCGAGGGTCGCGCAGACCAGGCCGGCGGTCAGCGACTCGGCCGCAGCGACGGTCTCGCCCCGCGCGGTCAGGGCCGCGACCAGGGCCTTTTCGTCCACGCTCAGCTCCCGGTGACGCGGCGGCCGGCCGCGCGCAGCCGCAGGGCCCGGACCAGGTAGTCGACGCCGGTCACCACGGTCAGCACCAGGGCCAGGCCCATCAGCGCCCAGCGGACCGGGTCCGCGCCCGCGGGCAGCGGCAGCAGGTACGCCACGATCGCGGCGATCTGGGCCATCGTCTTGGCCTTGCCGCCGCGGCTGGCCGGGATCACGCCGTGGCGGATCACCCAGAACCGCAGCAGCGTGACGCCGATCTCGCGGACGGCGATGACGATCGTGACCCACCAGCCCAGCTCGCCGAGGACGCTCAACCCCACCAGAGCGGCGCCGGTCAGCGCCTTGTCCGCGATCGGGTCGGCGATCTTGCCGAAGTCGGTGATCAGGCCGTACTTGCGGGCCACCCAGCCGTCGAGCTGGTCGGTGAAGGAGGCGACGGCGAACAGGCCGGTGGCGATCGCGCGCCAGGTGGTGTCCTGGCCGTCGCCGGTGAACAGCGCGACGACGAACAGCGGGACCAGGACCAGCCGGGAGAGCGTCAGCAGGTTGGCGACGTTGAGCGTGGGGACGGGGGTCGCCACCGGGACCTGGGCGGGGCCGTCGTGGGCCGTGCCCTCGTCGGCGGCGTCGCTGGGGAGCGCACTCACCGGTCGGCGTCCGGTACCGCGCGGACGATCAGGTCCACGCCCGCCGAGTCGACGACCTCGCAGCGGAGGAAGTCACCGACCTCGGTCTTCTCCGGCGCGTCGAGGATGACGCACTCGCCGTCGACCTCGGGCGCCTGGTGCGCGGCGCGGCCGGTGAGCTCGCCGTCGTCGTCCAGCTCGACGAGGACGTCGACGAACGTGCCGATCCGGTCCTCGGCGCGCTGCGCGGTCAGCTCCTCGACCAGCGCGGAGATCCGCGTGACCCGCTTCGCCACCTCGTCGGCGTCCAGCTTGCCGTCGAAGCCCTCGGCCTCGGTGCCGTCCTCGTCCGAGTAGCCGAAGACGCCGACCGCGTCGAGGCGCGCGCCGGTCAGGAAGCGTTCCAGCTCGGAGAGGTCGTGCTCGGTCTCGCCGGGGAACCCGACGATGACGTTGGTGCGGATGCCCGCCTCGGGCGCGTACTCGCGGATCTGCGCGCACAGCGCCAGGAACGAGTCGGTCGAGCCGAACCGGCGCATCCGGCGCAGCACCTGCTCGCTGGAGTGCTGGAAGGACAGGTCGAAGTACTCGGCGACCCCCGGCGTGGTCGCGATGGCCTTGACCAGCTGCGGGCGCGTCTCGGCCGGCTGCAGGTAGGAGACGCGGACGCGCTCGATGCCCTCGATCTCCGCCAGCCGCGGCAGCAGCCGCTCCAGCGCGGTGGCGCCGTCGCGGCCGAAGTCCTTGCCGTAGGACGTCGAGTTCTCGCTGACCAGGAACAGCTCCTTGACGCCGTTTTCGGCCAGCCACATCGCCTCGGCGACGACCTCGTCCGGCTGCCGCGAGACGAACGAGCCGCGGAACGACGGGATCGCGCAGAACGAGCAGCGCCGGTCGCAGCCGGACGCGATCTTCAGCGCGGCCACCGGCGAGTCGTCGAGCCGCGTGCGCAGCACCCGCGGGCCCCAGCCGTGCTGCGCGTGGCCCGGGACCTCGACGTTCTCCGCGGCGGCGGGCCGCTGGACCGGGCTGATCGGCAGCAGCTTGCGCCGGTCGCCGGGGGTGTGCGAGGCGACCTTGCGGCCCGCGACGACGTCGTCGAGCCGGTCGGAGAGGTCGGCGTAGTGGTCGAAGCCCAGCACCGCGTCGGCCTCGGGGAGGCTGTCGGCGAGCTCGTTGCCGTAGCGCTCGGCCATGCAGCCGACCGCGACGACCTTCTTGCCGGTGTCCGAGGCCGCCAGCAGCGTGTCGACGGAGTCCTTCTTGGCCGACTCGACGAAGCCGCAGGTGTTGACCACCACGACGTCGGAGTCCTCCGGATCGGCCGCCAGCTCCCAGCCGCCGGCCGCCAGCCGGCCCGCCAGCTCCTCCGAGTCGACCTCGTTGCGGGCGCAGCCCAGGGTCAGCAGGGAGACGCGTCGGGTGGCGGCGGAGTCAGTGGCAGGAGAAGGCACGACGTTCAGGGTAGCCGCCGGTCCCGGGCGGGCCGACGACGGCGTAGCCCGGTCGTGTCGCCGCCCCGGCGCGGCGATGTGGCAATGTTGACGATCGTGCCGTCCGCCTCCCCCGCCGTCCGCCGCGCGCGGATCGCCGACGTCCGCAAGATCAAGGGCCTGGTCGACTCCGACGCCGGGCGCGTCCTCCTGGAGAAGGACCTGGTCACGCTGTACGAAGCGGTCCAGGAGTTCTGGGTCGCCGAGGTGGACGGCGAGGTCGTCGGCGCGGCCGCGCTGCACGTGCTCTGGGAGGACATCGCCGAGCTGCGGACCGTGGTGGTCGACAAGGCCGTCCGCGGCCAGGGCGTCGGCCGGGTGCTGGTCGCCCGGCTGATCGACGAGGCCCGTGAGCTGGGTCTCAGGCGGCTGTTCGTGCTGACGTTCGAGACGAGCTTCTTCCAGGGCCACGGGTTCGTCGAGATCCAGGGCACGCCGGTGTCGCACGAGGTGTACGAGGAGATGCGGCGCTCGCACGACACCGGTGTCGCCGAGTTCCTCGACCTCCCCTACGTCAAGCCGAACACCCTCGGCAACTCCCGGATGCTGCTCGAGCTCTGAAGACCCCTGTTCACCGCCCGGATTCTGAAGGTTTCCCCCTAACATCCTTCCGGGCGGTGACGCGCGCCACCTCGGTGTCCCACGATGATCAGGTCAATTCCCCACCTGATCAGCAAGGAACGCACAAGATGCGCACGACTCTGCGGAACCTGGGGGCCACCATCGCGGTGGCCGCGACTGTCGGCGGGAGCGCCCTGCTGGGTGCCGGCACGGCGGCGGCGGTCGACATCCCGACCGTGACCGACCAGTACCTGTTCCACACCTCGCTCTCGGGCTTCGAGACGATCCGGGGCCAGGCGCCCTACAACGGCCAGCTCGACTGGTCCTCCGACGGCTGCTCGTGGGCGCCGGACAACCCGTTCGGCTGGAAGTTCCTCCCGGGCTGCCACCGCCACGACTTCGGGTACCGCAACTACAAGAAGCAGGGCCGCTTCACCGAGGCGAACCGGTTGAAGATCGACGACAACCTGTACTCCGACCTCAAGAGCGTCTGCGGGTCCAACATCGCCTGCAAGGGCGCGGCGTGGACGTACTACGAGGCCGTCCGCAAGTTCGGCGGCTGAGCCCGGCGGCCCGGGCCGCGCGACCGGCCCGGGCCCGTCAGGATGGGTGCATGGACATCGACCACCTGCTCAGCACGACCCGCGCGGTCCGCCGGAAGCTCGACCTCGACCGGCCGGTCGAACCCGAGGTCGTCGAGGAGTGCCTGAACCTGGCGCTGCAGGCGCCGACGCCCGGCAACGTCCAGGCCTGGCGCTGGCTCGTGGTGCGCGACCAGGACGTGAAGAACCGGCTCGGCGCGATCTTCCGCGAAGTCGGCGAGGCCTACCTGGCGGAACGGGCGAGTGCCGCGCCTTCGCGGGCGCTGGCCTCCGGGCGGCACTTGATCGACGTGATCGAGCGCGTCCCGGTGTTCGTGATCCCCGTCGTGGCAGGCCGCCCGGCCGGGGACAACGCGGTCGACGCGGCCTTCTACGGCGGCATCTTCCCGGCGGTGTGGAGTTTCCAGCTGGCGCTGCGCTCGCGCGGGCTGGGTTCGACGCTCACGACGTACCACCTGGCGCGGGAGGCCGAAGCCGCGGAGATCCTCGGCATCCCGGACGGCCACACGCAGGTCGGGCTGCTGCCGGTGGCGTACACGACGGTGCCGGACTTCAAGCCGGCGCCGCGCACACCGCTGTCCGAAGTGGCCTTCCTCGACCACTGGGGCACGCCGCTCAGCTGACCCGGACGGTCGCCTCCAGGCCGTCCTCGCTCACCGACACCAGCTCGACGCGGCTGGCGGCGAACGAGGTCGCCTGCGGGCCGGTCCGGGGGCCGCTGTGCAGCTCGGCCGTCGTGCTCTCGCCGCGGCCCGGTTCGCGCAGCACGAACGCCAGCGTCGCCTCGCCCTGCCAGAAGCACGTCATGTTCGGGCGGCAGCGGGAGTCCGAGACCATCCGCGTGTAGCGGACCGTCAGGTCCTTCCCCTGGACCGCGGCCTCCTGGCCGACGCGCAGGGTGACGTCACCGCGGGGCGCGGTGCTGACGGTCGACGGCGCCGGCGGCCGGGCCGGCACCGGCTGCCCGGCCGCGACCGAGCTCCCGGCGCCCACCGCGACGACGGCGATGGCGAACAGTCCGGCGGCGATGCGCTGCGGGTCCATGCGCTCAGGACGGAACGGACCCGGCGGCGGGTTGCACTACTCGTCGTCCGCGTCGGACGGCGACGGGTCGCCACCGCGGATCAGGTACAGGACCGAGTCCAGCTCCTCCGGCTTGATCAGCACGTCACGGGCCTTCGAGCCCTCCGACGGCCCGACGATCCCGCGGCTTTCCAGCAGGTCCATGAGGCGCCCCGCCTTGGCGAACCCGACCCGCAGCTTGCGCTGCAGCATCGACGTCGAGCCGAACTGGGACGTCACGATCAGCTCGGCCGCCTGCAGCAGGACGTCGAGGTCGTCGCCGATGTCCGGGTCGATCTCCTTCTTCTCGCCGGCCTTCTGCGCGGTGACGCCGTCCTGGTAGTCCGGCTGCGCCTGCTCCTTGGCGTAGTTGACGACCGCGGCGATCTCTTCGTCGCCGACGAACGCGCCCTGGATGCGGACCGGTTTCCCGGCGCCCATCGGCAGGTAGAGCGCGTCACCCATGCCGATCAGCTTCTCCGCGCCCGGCTGGTCGAGGATGACCCGCGAGTCGGTCAGCGACGACGTCGCGAAGGCCAGCCGCGAGGGCACGTTCGTCTTGATCAGGCCGGTCACGACGTCGACCGACGGCCGCTGCGTGGCCAGGACCAGGTGGATGCCCGCGGCACGCGCCTTCTGGGTGATCCGGACGATCGCGTCCTCGACGTCGCGCGGGGCGGTCATCATCAGGTCGGCGAGCTCGTCGACGATCGCCATGATGTACGGGTACGGCCGGTACTCGCGCTCGGACCCGGGCGGCGCGGTGATCTCGCCGGACTTGACCTTCTTGTTGTAGTCGTCGATGTGCCGGACCTTGTTGACCTGCATGTCCTGGTAGCGCTGCTCCATCTCCTCCACCAGCCAGGCCAGCGCGGCGGCGGCCTTCTTCGGCTGGGTGATGATGGGCGTGATCAGGTGCGGGATGCCCTCGTACGGCGTCAGCTCGACCATCTTCGGGTCGATCAGGATCATCCGGCACTCGTCCGGCGTCGAGCGCGCGAGCAGCGACACCAGCATCGAGTTGACGAAGCTCGACTTACCGGAACCGGTCGAGCCCGCGACCAGCAGGTGGGGCATCTTCGTCAGGTTCGCGGTGACGAAGTGGCCCTCGATGTCCTTGCCGAGGCCGATCACCATCGGGTGGTTGTCCTTGACCGTGGACGGCGCGCGCAGGACGTCACCCAGGCGGACCATCTCGCGGTCGGAGTTCGGCACCTCGATGCCGACCGCGGACTTGCCCGGGATCGGCGCCAGCAGCCGGACGTTGTCGGTCGCGACGGCGTAGGCGATGTTCTTGGTCAGCGCGGTGATCTTCTCGACCTTCACGCCCGGGCCGAGCTCGACCTCGTAGCGCGTGACCGTCGGGCCGCGGGTGAAGCCGGTGACCTGCGCGTCGACGTTGAACTGCTCCAGCACGCCGGTGATCGCCTCGATCATGGCGTCGTTGGCCTTGCTGCGGGACTTCGGCGCGTCGCCGAGCTTCAGCAGGTCGGGCGGCGGCAGCTGGTAGTCGCCCTCGACGGTGCGGGTGACCGCGAGCGGCGGTTCCGGCGCCTTCTTCGGCTTCTTCTCGGGCACCTCGGCCGGCTTGGGCACGGCCTTGGGCGGTTTGATCGGCGTCGGCACCTCGGCCAGGGCGGCGTCGATGTCGAGCTGCTCGGGGTTGGCGTCGGCGGCCTGGCGGCGGCGCGACGGCTTGCGCAGGCGCGCGGACTTCGGGTCCGCCTCGGTGACGGTCTCCTCGTCGGTCGCGAAGCCGGACTTCTGCTGCTCGGCCTCGGCGAGCTCGTCCTCGTCGAGACCCCAGTTGCGCAGGCGGTGCGGGATCTCGCGGACGGGGGTGCCGGTGAAGACGAGCACGCCGAAGACCAGCGCGAGGATCAGGAGGGGGACGGCGACCCAGGTCGTGACGCCCATGGTGAGCAGGCCGCCGGAGAAGGCGCCGATGATGCCGCCGGCGTACATGCGGCCGTCGTTCGTGGCGGGGAGCGCGGTGAAGATGTGCAGCATCCCGAGCACGGACAGGACGACCATGATCGTGCCGATGACCATCCGCGGCCGGGTCTCCGGGTGCGGTTCGGACCGCATGAGCGCGACGGCGACGACCACGAGGACCAGCGGCAGCGTCACGGCCCCGGCACCGAGCACGGTCCGGGTCGCGATCTCGACCCCGGCCCCGATCGGCCCGGCGGCCCGCCACCAGACCCCGACGGCCGCGACGATGGCCAGGGCGATCAGGCCCAGGGCGACGCCGTCGCGGCGGTGTTCGGGTTCGAGCTCGCGCGTGCGGCCGACCGTCCTGGCCAGCGTGCCGATGCCCTTGGCCAGCAGGTTCCAG
Organism: Amycolatopsis sp. NPDC101161; assembly: GCF_044768185.1. NCBI lineage: Bacteria > Bacillati > Actinomycetota > Actinomycetes > Pseudonocardiales > Pseudonocardiaceae > Amycolatopsis > Amycolatopsis sp. NPDC101161. Next base: position 686,851 of record NZ_JBIWPI010000006.1, on the reverse strand, counting down.
GTGCCGCGGACGCCCTTGCCGAAGATCCCCGGCGTCTTGCGGCGCGAGCGGGGAGCCGGCTTGCGGGCGGCTGGGCGGGACTTCGCGGGTGTACGCGGCTTACGCGCCGCTGCCCCCTTCGCGCCGCTACTCGTGCTTCGCTTCCTCGTCGCCGACCCAGCCATGCCGTCAACGGTAACCGGCCGTCGGCGTTCGTCCCATGCGCCACTCTCGGCCCAGGGTGAACTTCTGCCTCACACCGGGGCTTGAGCGGCCATCCGGGTGAACCAGGTCGGCGCCCGCCGCCGCGTGAACCGATTCGGCCAGTGCGCATCCGGGTGAATCCGGCGTCTGCCATGCTCTGCCCCATGGTCGCGCTGCACTCCGACAACACCTCCCGCCGGGCCCCCGCCATCTGGCGGACCATGCTGAACATCGACCGCGGGCTGGTGAACCTCGTCGGGCGGCTCACCGTGTCCGGCCGGATCCCGGCGCAGCTGCGCGGCAAGCCGCTGCTGATGACGGCGAACCACATCGGCGTCTTCGACGCGTTCGTGCTGATGGCGGCGTGCAAGCGGATCGGCATCAACCCGCGGTTCATGCTGGCCGGCGGCATCCTGGACGCCCCGGTCATCGGCCCGGCGCTGCGGGTCAGCGGCCACCTGCGGGTCGACCGGAAGGTCGCCGCGACCGCCGTCGGGCAGTTCGCGGAGGCCGTCGAGGCGCTGAAGACCACGCGCGAGCCGATCATCGTCTACCCCGAGGGGCGGATCAGCCACGACCCGGGCCTGTGGCCGGAGCGGGGCAAGACCGGCGCGGCCCGGCTGGCCCTCGCGTCGGGCGTGCCGGTGATCCCGATCAGCCAGTGGGGCGCGCACGAGGCCGTCTACTGGGGCACCGAGACCGTCAACGGCCCCGCCGACCTCGTCCCGCTCGCCCGGTCCGGGCTCAGCGCTCCCCTGCGCCGGCCGAAGTTCCGGGTGCACTTCGGCGACCCGGTCGACCTGTCCGACGTCGAGCCGGAGCGGCCCGGCGCCGGCGTGCGCGCGCACGCGAAGATCATGCAGGCGATCACCGACGGCCTCGTCCCGCTGCGCGCGGGCGAGCTGGACCGGCCGAAGTTCCACGACCCGACGCGCCCGACCGACACGGTCAGCCCCTGGAAGCCGACGTCCGGATCCTGAGACCCGCGCGCGGCTCCCCTAGAGTCGGTGAGCGTGAGCACTCGGATACTCGTCGTCTACTACAGCTCGACCGGCAACACCGCCGCCCTCGCGGAGTCCCTCGCCGCCGGCGCCCGGGAAACCGGGGCCGACGTGCGGGTCCGGACCGTACCGGAGACGGTGCCGGCCGAGGCGATCGCGAAGAACCCGCGCTGGCAGGCGTGGCTCGACTCGGGGCCGCACCACGAGCTCGCCACGCTCGACGACCTCGTGTGGGCGGACGGGCTCGCCTTCGGCAGCCCGACCCGGTTCGGCGGCCCGGCGGCCCAGCTGAAGTCCTTTTTGGACAGCACGGGTGGGCTGTGGGCGCAGGGAAAGCTGGCCGACAAGGTCGCGACGTCGTTCACGACGGCGTCCACCCGGCACGGCGGCCTCGAGTCGACGCTGCTGGCGATCAACAACGTCTTCTACCACTGGGGCGCGATCGTCGTCCCGCTCGGCTACACCGACCCGCACCTGATGGAGTCCGGCAACCCGTACGGCGGCTCGTTCGTCTCCCGCAAGTCGGCGGCGCCGGACGACCTCGCGCTCGGCGCGCTGCGCGTCCAAGGGCGCCGGCTCGCGACGATCACGACGCACGTCGCCACCGGGCTGAAGCAGTCCGAGTAACCGGAAAAAGCGCTTTGGCAGTGACGCGGCGGGCCCTACAGTCGCGGTGGTGACCACCGAGCTGCCCGTCCTCGCGCCACCCCGGGTGGCCCACCGCGGCCGCGGGACGACCCTCGTCCTGCTCGCTGCGCTGTTCTTCAGCACGTCGGGCACGCTGGGCAAGTCCGCGATGTCCGCCGGGTTCAGCCCGGAGCAGGTGGCGGCGATGCGGATCGGCGTCGCCGGGCTCGTGCTGCTCGCCGGGGTGGCGCTGGTCGCGCCGCGGAAGCTGCGGGTCCGCCGGACCGAGCTCCCGGTCCTGGCCGGCTACGGCCTGCTCGGCGTGGCCGGGGTGCAGCTGCTCTACTTCGTCGCCGCGGGCCGGATCCCGGTCGGCATCGCGATCCTGCTGGAGTTCGTGTCGCCGGTGCTCATCGCGCTGTGGGTGCGGTTCGTGCGGCGGCACCGGCTGCCGCGGTCGGTGTGGGGCGGCATCGCGCTGGCCATGCTCGGGCTGTCGCTGGTCGCGCAGGTCTGGCAGGGCGTCACGCTGAACGGCGTCGGGCTGCTCGCCGGCTTCGGCGCGGCGCTGTGCTCGGCCGGGTACTTCCTGCTCGGCGAGCGCGCGGTGGCCGACATCGACCCGCTGGGCCTGGTCACCTGGGGCATGGTGATCGGCGCGGTGCTCGTGAGCGTCGTCGCGCCGCCGTGGACGTGGCCGGTCGAGCTGCTCGGCACGGACGTCGCGTTCGGCGCGTGGCGCCCGCCGGTGTGGCTGCTGCTCGTCCTGCTCGTGCTGGTGGCGACCGTGTTCGCGTACGTCTTCGGGATTTCGTCGCTGCGGCACCTGCCGGCGTCGGTCGCGAGCGTGCTCGGGCTGGTCGAGCCGGTGATCGTCACCGTGACGGCGTGGGCGCTGCTCGGCGAGGAGCTCACCTGGGTGCAGCTGCTCGGCTCGGCGATCCTGCTGGCCGGCGCGTACCTGGTGCAGCGGAAGTCCGAGATCCTCACGAGCTGAGTTCTTCACGAACTGGCGTCGGAATGCGACAATCCTCCACCATGACGACGTCGGGGCTGCGGCCCGAACTCCGGCAGCGACACGTCCGGATGATCGCCCTCGGCGGCATCATCGGCGCGAGCCTGTTCATCGGCAGCGGCGCGGTGATCCACACCGTCGGCCCGGCGGCCGTGCTGTCCTACGCGCTGGGCGGGCTGCTGGTCGTGCTCGTCATGCGGATGCTCGGCGAGATGGCGACGGCCGCGCCGGCGCTCGGCTCGTTCATGGAGTACGCGCGGGACTCCCTCGGCGGCTGGGCGGGCTTCACGATCGGCTGGCTGTACTGGTACTTCTGGGTCGGCGTGGTCGCGTTCGAGGCAGTGGCCGGCGCGAAGATCCTGCAGGGCTGGATTCCGGGCGTGCCGCAGTGGGTGTTCTCGCTGGCGCTGATGCTGCTGCTGACGGCGACGAACCTGGCGTCGGCGCGGTCGTTCGGCGAGACGGAGTTCTGGCTGGCGTCGATCAAGGTCGCGACGATCGTGGTGTTCCTGGTGCTGGGCTTGCTGTTCGTGCTGGGACTCTGGCCGGGCGCGCACTTTTCGGTGGGCAACATCGGCCTCGACGGCTTCGTGCCGAACGGCGGTTTTTCGGTCGTCCACGGCGTGGTGATCGTCATCTTTTCCTATTTCGGCGCGGAAATCGTCACGATCGCGGCGGCGGAGTCCGACCAGCCGGAGACGGCGGTCCGCAAGGCGACGTCGACGATCGTCTGGCGCGTGATCGTGTTCTACGTGGGTTCGGTGGCCCTGCTGGTGATGATCACCCCGTGGCGCGAGATCCCGACCGAGACGAGCCCGTTCGCGGCGGCGTTCGGCCGCTTCGGCGTCCCGGCAGCGTCCACAGTGGTCAGCGCGGTGGTCCTGACGGCAGCGCTGTCGGTGCTGAATTCGGGGCTGTACACGGCATCCCGCATGTTGTTCGCCCTGCGCCGCCACGGCTGGGCGCCATCGTGGATCGCCGACACGAACGCGCGCGGAGTGCCGTGGAAGGCGATCCTGGCGTCCACTTCGGTCGGGTACGTGGCGGTGGTGATGAGCTACGTGTCCCCGGACAAGATCTTCTACTTCATCATCAATTCGGCGGGCGCGGTGGCGTTGTTCGTGTACGCGATCATTTGCGGGTCGCAGTTGCGGATGCGACGTCGGTTGGAAGCTTCGGCGCCGGAGACGTTGAAGCTGCGGATGTGGGGGTATCCGTGGCTGAGCTGGCTGACGCTGGTCCTGACATTGGTCGTGGTGGCGTCGATGTTGTTCGTGGACGCCGACGCGCGGGCCCAGCTGTACCTGAGCCTGATCAGCCTGGCGGTGATCCTGGCCGTCTACACCCTCATCCGCCGGCGCGCGGGGCGTGCACCGGCGGAGACCGCGGACAATTGACCCGGGTGTCGCAACCCCCTTTCGAATTCGACACGAGACAGCAACTTCGGGGTTCAACCCGGCTCCATCCAGTAACAGGTCGCCGGCCAGGACGTTCGTAGACGGCAACTGCAAATCGACGAGGGGCCGGCCATGACGAAACCGTCAAGACGAGCGCGAAGACACGTCCACATCGAAAACGACCCGTTCCGTTCTCCCTACCAGCGAGACCGCGACCGGGTGCTGTACTCGTCGGCGTTCCGCCGGCTGTCCGGCGTGGCCCAGGTAGCCGCGGTCAACGAGCAGCGAGTCCTGCACAACCGCCTCACGCACAGCCTCAAGGTGGCCCAGCTCGGCCGCCGGCTGGTCCAGCAGCTGAAACACGGCGAATCCGCGGAAGGCCGGGAGCTCCGGAAGATCGCGGGGATCAAAGCCGATGTCGTGGAGACGGCCGGACTCGTCCACGACATCGGGCATCCGCCGTTCGGGCACATCGCCGAACCGGTCCTGGACGCGTGCCTGCGCCGCGTGGACGGAGTGGAAGGCTTCGAAGGAAATGCCCAGTCGTTCCGGATCGTCACGAAACTCGCCCGGCGGAGAACCGAACACCCGGGCTTGGACCTCACCCGGGCAACCCTCGACGCGATGCTCAAGTACCCCCGCCCGAGACCGAAGTCCGCCGACGATCCTTTCGCCACCCCGCCGTGGACAGACCGCGGGTTCGGGAGGAAGTGGGGAACGTACACGAGCGAACTGAAAGACTTCCGGTGGGCGAGGAAGGGCGCACCGGCCGGGCTCAGGTCGGCCAACGCCGTCCTCATGGACTGGGCCGACGACATCACTTACGCGACCCACGACATCGAGGACTACTTCCGAGCCGGGCTGATCCCCCTGCACGACCTGAGCCGGGACCGCGCCCGGATCGCCAAGCACGCCCACCGGCGGCTCAGCGGGATGGCCGATTTCGACCCGGACGACTTCGACAAGGAATTGAAGAAGATCATCGCCCGGTTCTCCGGGGGCATCACGTCGTCGTGCTGGGACACGCGGCAAAACCGCTCCGCGATGAACGCGATCACCACAGCGAACCTCACCGAGTGCGTCGGCGCGGTTTCCTTGAAGGCCGAGCCTCCGTACGTGAGCGTGGATCCGCGCTGCCAGTACCTGGTCGAGGCGCTGAAGGAGCTCACCTGGTTCTACGTCATCGACAGGCCGTCGTTGGCCGTGATGCAGAAGGGCCAGAAGCACATCGTCCAATGCCTCTACGACCGGCTCCGCGATTGCCTGGCGGGGTCACCGAAGAGCCCCCGGTTGCCGATCCAGCTTCGCTCGATTTACCGGGGCTTGGGCCACGACGCGGACTTCATGTCGGGATACCCGCGGTCCTCGGAGGCGAGGGAGGCAAAGGCCGTCGTCGACTACATGTGCGTGCTCACCGAAGCCCAGGCCATCGACCTGGACGAGCGGTTGGGCGGCCGCTCCCACGGTTCGATGTTCGGGGCCTGGTTCAGCTAACCGCCGGCGATCCGGCTCAGCGCTCCGAAAAACACGTCCGTGATCTTCGCCGGGTCCGGGGCGATGAACGCCTGACCGCCCGTCGCCGCGGTCAGCTGGTCGAGTTCCGGTTTGTCCGCGTCGGGGCCGATGCCGACCGCGATCAGCGGGATCGGGCGGCGGGGGTCCTGCAGCTTGGCCAGCTCCGTCAGCAAGTCCGCGCGGGAAATGCCGTGCGGGTCCTCGTTGCGGCCGTCCGTCAGGACGATCACCAGGTTCAACCGGCCCGGCTCCCACTCGCGCCTGGCCGTCCGGTACGTGTCCAGCACGCTGTCGTACAGCCCCGTTCCGCCGTCCGGGGTCGCCTTCACCTGGGCCAGCCGGTCCAGCGCTCCGCTCGACAGGTGCTGGGCCACCGAGGCCATCGGGAGCAGCTCGCGGTAGTCCTTGTCGCCGTCCAGGCGCGTCGAAAACGCCAGCATCCGCAGCTGGGTCGTCGGCTTGAACAGGTGCATCGCCTTCTCCGTCGCCTGCATCGACACCTGCATGCGGTTCAGCCCCGTCCCCGGCACCTGGGCGTTCATCGACCCCGACACGTCGACGAGCACCTGCACCCGCGCGCTCAGGTTGATCCCGGCCCACTGGTTGAGCAGCTCGTCGACGGCTCCCGGCGCCGGGATGCCCGCCGCGCGGATGCCCGGGGACGCCACGCGCCGGTCGTCGGCGTGGTCGCGCAGGGCCTGGCCGCCCGCCGCGCGCAGGCCCGTCTTCGCGATCGCGTCCGCGCCCGGGTCGCCGAGCACCGCCTCGCGCAGCGCGTCGACGATCGGACGCTGCTGCGGCGTGATCCCGCCCAGCTCGGCGAACGGGTAGTCCAAAGTGGGCACCGCCGTCGCGTAGACGGCGACGAGCGGCGACGTCCGGTCCTCGATGTTGTGGCGCAGCACCGAGTTCTCCGACGCGGGGAACGCCGTCACCGACGCCGTGCCGCCGCTGCCGCCCGATCCCGGCAGCCGCGCGATCAGGTCCGTCTCCGCGCCGAGCGTGTTGGCCGAGAACCGCCGCAGCAATGCGACGTACGCGCCCGCGGGCTCGGCCGCCGCCCGGACGCTCTCCTTCAGCCCGAGCAGCGCCAGCGCGCCGACCGCGTCGCGGGCCGGGTCGGACATCCCCGGGACGGTGCCCGGCGCGCCCAGCACGTCGGCCCAGGCCGGGTCGCGCTGCGGCCAGCCGACGCCCTTGACGACGTCCTCCGCCACGGCCAGCACCACCGGGGAGCTCGCCACCGACGCCCCGCTCTCGGGGACGTCGCCGGCGCCGAGCTGGCGGGCGCGCCGCAGCGCGAGGGTCGAGTCCGGCACCCACACCTGCGGCCGCGGGCTGCCGTCGGACAGGGCGAGCCGCTCGGCGGCCGACGCCGGCTCCCTGGTCTGGACCTCGACGGAGCCGCACGAAAGGTCGAGACCACGGGCGACGAGCGAAAGCGCCGGAGCGACGTCGGCGGACGCGGTGACCAGGACCTTCGGTGGCTGCAGGCACGTGGGCCGGGACCGCACCGACGAAACGGTCACCCAGGCCGCGACGCCGAGGACGACCACGAGCCCGGTGGCGACGGCGGGCACCAGCAGCCGGCGTCGCTTTCCGTCGGAGTGACGTCCCATCGCGGCCTCTCTTCCCGAGGCGGGCTGGGACCAAGGTTAGCGCCGGGCAAAGCACCGGTTCGTGGTCCGGACGGCCTAACAACGCCTCATACCGGGGAGGGAGGCGATGCCGTCCCGGAGCGGGATGTCCGGGGCCCGCGCACGCGGAACACTGGATGTCTACCGCTTGGGGGTACGCATGAAGCCGACACGAACCGAACAACGGCAGGCGCGCAGGGCACTCCTGCGTCAGATCGCCACCGTCGCCTTCGCCTTGGGCCTGGCCACGGTGACACGCTGAAAAGCCATGAGGGGCACCTTCACGGCCTCAAGAGCCGTGAAGGTGCCCCTTCACCGGCGTCAGACCGGGATGACCGTCGGGACGATCATCGGGCGGCGGCGGTAGGTGTCGGCCACCCAGCGGCCGACCACCCGGCGGACCGCCTGGGCGATCCGGTGCGTGTCGGTGATGCCCTCGGACTCCGTGCGCGCCAGCTCCATCTCCACCAGCGGCACGACGGCGTCGAGCGCCTTCGGGTCGTCGGAGAAACCGCGGCCGGACACCGTCGGGCTGCTGACCGCGCGGCCCGTGCTGGAGTCCACCGCGACGCTGATCGAGATGAACCCGCCCTCGCCGAGCACCAGCCGGTCGGACAGGGTCGACTCGCCGACGTCGCCGACCGACAGGCCGTCGACGTAGACGTGCCCGACCTCGACGCGGCCGGTGCGGGACGCCTTGCCGTCGACCAGGTCGACGACCACGCCGTCTTCGGCGATGACCACGTTCTCGGCCGCGACGCCGGTGCGGATCGCCAGCTCGCCGTTCGCGCGCAGGTGCTTCCACTCGCCGTGGACCGGCATCACGTTGCTCGGGCGCACCGCGTTGTACAGGTAGAGCAGCTCCCCCGCCGACGCGTGGCCGGACACGTGCACCTTGGCGTTGCCCTGGTGGACGACGTTCGCGCCGAGCCGGGTCAGGCCGTTGACCACGCCGAACACCGCGGTCTCGTTGCCCGGGATCATCGAGCTGGCCAGCACGACGGTGTCGCCCGCGCGGATCGAGATCTGCCGGTGCTCGCCGCGCGCCATCCGCGACAGCGCCGAGAGCGGCTCGCCCTGCGAACCCGTCGAGACGAACAGGACCTTGCTCTCCGGCAGGGTGCTCGCCTGGTCGAGGTCGACCAGCAGCCCGTCCGGCACGTTGAGCAGGCCCAGCTCGGCCGCGATCCCCATGTTCCGGACCATCGACCGGCCGACGAACGCGATCCGGCGGCCGTGCCGCTGCGCGGCGTCGAGGACCTGCTGGACGCGGTGGACGTGGCTGGCGAAGCAGGCCACGATCACGCGCTGGTCCACGCGGCGGATGACGTCGTCGAGGACCGGGCCGATGTCCCGCTCGGGCATGACGAACCCGGGGACCTCGGCGTTGGTCGAGTCGACGCAGAACAGGTCGACGCCCTCGTCACCGAGCCGGGAGAACCCGGCCAGGTCGGTCAGGCGCCCGTCCAGCGGGAGCTGGTCGAGCTTGATGTCGCCGGTGTGCAGGACCACGCCCGCCGGGGTGCGGATGGCCACGGCCAGCGCGTCCGGGATCGAGTGGTTCACCGCGAAGAACTCGAGGTTGAACGCGCCGACGTCGCGGCGCTCGCCCTCGCGGACCTGGATGAGGTTCGGCCGCTGCCGGTGCTCCTTGGCCTTCGCCGCGAGCAGGGCGTTCGTGAACTTCGAGCCGTAGATCGGCAGGTCCGGCCGCAGGCGCAGGAGGAACGGGACGGCACCGATGTGGTCCTCGTGCCCGTGGGTGAGCACCAGTCCGTCGATGTCGTCGAGGCGGTCCTCGATCGCGCGGAAGTCGGGCAGGATCAGGTCGACGCCGGGCTGGTCGTCCTCGGGGAAGAGCACCCCGCAGTCGACGATGAGCAGCCGGCCGCCGAATTCGAAGACGGTCATGTTGCGCCCGACCTCGCCGATGCCGCCCAGCGCGACGACGCGCAGGGCTCCCTCGGGGAGTGCGGGCGGGGCGTTGGTGGGGCCTGGACCGGGGGGAAGTGAGCTCACCGAGGCAGGGTCCCAACGCTGGTGTGCGAGGTCGGCGCCACGTAGGCGGCCCTCGAGTCTGCTTGTGCCACCCGCTCACCATGCCAGTCCTGGGCCGCCGTGTCGCCCAGCGGCACGCCGCCCTGGCCGAGATCGGCGGCGATCAGGGTGGCCTGCTCGGCGGTCGGGGCGACGATCGGGAGCCGCGGGTCGCCGACGTCGAAGCCGCGCAGCCGCAGCGCCGTCTTGCTGAACGCGACCCCGCCGACCCGCGACATCGCGCGCAGCACCGGCAGCATGCCGCGGTGGTTGGTGCGCGCGGTGGAGGTGTCGCCGTTCTCGTAGGCGTCGATCATGGCGCGGATCCGGCCCGCGACGACGTGACCGATCACACTCACCACGCCGGTGCCGCCGACGGAGATCCACGGCAGGTTCAGGCCGTCGTCACCCGAGTAGTAGGCGAGGTGGGTGTTGGCGATGACCTCGGAGCCGGCGATCAGGTCGCCCTTGGCGTCCTTGACCGCGACGATCCGCGGGTGCTCGGCCAGCCGCAGCAGCGTGTCGACCTCGATCGGGACGACCGAGCGCGGCGGGATGTCGTAGAGCATCACCGGCAGGCCGGTGCTGTCCGCGACCGTCGTGAAGTGCGCGTGCAGGCCGGCCTGGCTCGGCCGCGAGTAGTACGGGGTGACGACCAGCAGGCCGTGCGCGCCGGCCGCTTCGGCCTGCTTCGCCTGCTCGATGCTGTGCGCCGTGTTGTTGGTGCCCGCGCCGGCCACGACGGTCGCGCGGTCGCCGACGGCCTCGACCACGGCGCGGATCAGCTCCTGCTTCTCCGCGTCGGTCGTGGTCGGGCTCTCACCGGTGGTGCCGTTGACCACGAGGCCGTCGTTCCCCAGCTCCACGAGGTGCTCGGCCAGCTCCTGCGCCCGCTTCAGGTCCAGCGCGCCTTCGGTGTCGAAGGGGGTGACCATCGCGGTGAGCACGCGCCCGAAGGGTCTTCCCGGCGCTGCGGTAGGTGGGTTGGACATGCTGAGACGGTACCCCGTCGCACCGACAAAACCGCGCCGACCTGGTCACGCCCGGCGAAGTGCGGAGGATTTCCGGGACCCGGCCGCTCGTCGCGGAACTTCTACTTGACCTTGGTCACGATCGGCGCGGTGATGGGGCCGCCGTCGGCCCGGGTCAGCAGGCAGTAGAAGTCGCGGGTGGGCCCGTCGTCGCCGCTCTCGCCGGTCGGCGTGCGCTCCCACTCGGCCTGGGTGGGGACGATCGCGCGGAAGGTCAGGTCGGGCCGCTTGGCGTCGGGGACGATCGACGACCGGAACGCGGTCGCGCACGCCGCTTCGGCGCTCGCCGTCACCGCCGGCAGCCCGGGGTAGAGCGCGATCTTGGCGTCGTCGGCGTTCCAGTTCTCGACCGACAGCAGGCCGCCGATCTCGTAGACCTCGAGCGTGTGGCTGTTGCCGCACTCGGTGTGGTTGTCCTCCTTGCTGATGACCGCGCCGTCCTGGACGGGCCCGTTGTAACAGCGGTAGTAGTCGGTGACGTCCACGCGCAGCTGGCCGTTGACGCCGAAGGTCATGGTCGGCTGCTTCTGCTTGTCGGCGGCGGGCGTCTCGTACGCCTTGCCGGCGAAGAAGCCGCCGACCAGGGCGGCGACGACCAGCACCGCGGCGGCCGACAGCCACAGCGCACGACGGTTCTTCTTCGGCGGCTGGGCCGCGACCTGCGTCGGGGGTTGGCCCAGCATGGCGGTGCCGCCCGGCGGGGTCGGGCGCATGCCCTGCGCCGTGGTCAGCAGGTTCTGGGCCTGCGCCGCGGTGAGCCGCGCGTCGGGGTTGGCGACGAGCAGGCCGAGGATGGCCGCGGCGAGCGGGCCATGGCCGCGGGTCAGGTACGGGATCTCGGTCATGATCGCGTGCAGCGTCGCGGCCGTGGTCGAGCGCTCGAACGGGATCGTGCCTTCGACGGCGAAGAACAGCGTCGCGCCCAGGGACCACAGGTCGGACGCGGGCAGCGCTTCGCGGCCTTCGACGCGCTCGGGCGCCATGAACGCGGGCGAGCCGACGATCATGCCGCTGGTGGTCAGGCGCGGGTCGTCGACGGCGTGGGCGATGCCGAAGTCGGTGAGCTTCACGCGGCCGTCCGGCGCGACCAGGATGTTCGCCGGCTTGACGTCGCGGTGCACGATCCCGGCGGCGTGCGCGGCCTGCAGCGCGGCCAGCACCCGCTCCCCCATCAACGCGGCCTGCGCGGCGGGCATCGGGCCGCGCTGCCGCACGAGGTCGGCCAGCGACGGCGCTTCGACGAGCTCCATGACGATGAACGTGGTCCCGCCGTCGGTGACGACGTCGTAGACCGTGACGACGGCGGGGTCGTTGAGCCGACCGCCGGTGCGCACCTCGCGCAGCGCGCGCTCGGAAAAGACGGCAGCCGACTCGGCGTCGGGCAGCCGCAGCTCCTTGACGGCGACCTGGCGGCCGATGACCTGGTCCTGCGCCCGCCACACGACGCCCATGCCGCCGCGGCCGAGTTCGCCGAGGAGCGCGTAGCGGCCCGCGACCACCCGCTGACCAGGCGTGACGGGCGCCTGGGGTGGATACGGCCGGGTCTGTTCGTCGGTCACGGTGCTCCTTTTGGCGGCGGTCGCGCAGATGCTAGTCGGACCGCTGCGGAGCGTTCGGGGTTCCGCCGAATCGTGACTCAGCGGCGCGTTTCGCCGCGGTACGGGATCCAGCGGTAGCCCGGCGCGAAGTCGCTGAAGTCGGCGCGTCCGCCGGTGGCGGCCCAGATGTCTTCGCTGACGACGAGCCCCGGGAAGATGGTCAGGTCCTTCTCGGCCATCAGTTCGGCGTACGTGCGGAACTCGCCGGTCTCGACGCCGGCGAGGGCGTAGCGGTAGACCGGCGGGGCGGTCCGCAGCAGCCAGTAGAGCTGCCGCCCGGCCGCGGTCCTGGCGACCGGATCGGCGGCCACCGCTTCGGGCGCCACCCCGCACCACCAGCCGGCGCCGTCGGAGAAGATGCGCGAAGGCAACCCGTCGAAGTGTTGCGCGAGATCCCGGGCGTGGTTCTCGCGTTCTCCGCATTCGACGTTCAAACCGTAGCTCCGGATCATCGGCTCAGCCAGCGAAGGTCAGGTAGATCAGGACCAGGTTCAACGTGATGATAACGCCCGCGACCACCGATGCCGCGACCGTCGTGAGCCGGCGGTTGACGTCCGCGCCCATCAGCCGCCGGTCCGCGGTCAGCCGGATCAGCGGCACCAGCGCGAACGGGATCCCGAACGACAGCACCACCTGCGAGACGACCAGGGCCGCGCTCGGGTCGGTGCCGAGGGCGAGGACCACGATCGCCGGGGCGAGCGTGACGAGCCGGCGCGTGACCAGCGGGATCCGCTTGTGCAGCAAGCCTTGCATGATCATCGCGCCCGCGTACGCGCCCACCGACGTCGACGCGAGCCCCGAGGCCAGCAGGCCGATGGCGAACATCAGCGCGATGCCAGGGCCGAGCGCCAGCGAGACCGCGCCGTGCGCGCCTTCGATGCTGTCGACGCCGGCCCGGCCCTGCAAGTTCGTCGCGGCGAGCAGCAGCATGCCGAGGTTGACCGCGCCCGCGAGCAGCATCGCCAAGCCGACGTCGGCGCGGGTGGCGCGCAGGAGCCGGCGCTTCTGCGCCCCCTCCGGGCGGCCGTGGCGGTCGCGGACCAGGCCGGAGTGCAGGTAGACGGCGTGCGGCATGACGGTCGCGCCCAGCATCGCCGCGGCGATGAGGATGCTGCCCGCGCCGTCGAACTTCGGCACCAGGCCGCCGAGCGTGCCCGCCGCGGACGGCGGCTCGACGAACAGGCTGGCCAGGAAGCCGATCGCGATCACCGCCAGCAGGCCGGTGACGACCCGTTCGAACGTCCGCTGGCCGCCGCGGTCCTGGACCGCGAGCAGCGTCAGCGAGACCGCGCCGGTGATCAGGCCGCCGGCGACCAGGGGCAGGTCGAACAGGAGGTAGAGCGCGATCGCGCCGCCGACGACCTCGGCGAGGTCGGTGGCGATGGCGACGACCTCCGCCTGCAGCCAGTAGGCCAGCCGCGCGGGCCGGGACAGCCGGGCGCGCAGGGCCTCCGGCAGCGACATCCCGCTGACCAGCCCGAGCTTCGCGGACAGGTACTGCACGAGCACGGCCATCAGGTTCGCCGCGACGATCACCCAGACCAGCAGGTAGCCGTAGCGGGCGCCGGCGCTGATGTTGGAGGCGACGTTCCCCGGGTCGACGTAGGCGATCGCGGCGACGAACGCCGGGCCGAGCAGGGCCGACCCGGCGCGCAGGCGCGAGGCGAGTCTCGGCCGGACAGCCTCGGTGACCGCCATGGCGCCTGCCTCTCAACCGGGTGTCGGGGATCCCAAATCGAAGTTTAGGCACGCCGAACTTTCGATTTCAAGGGTGACGGCGCCCACCCTCGTGCCGGGGGTACCCGCGGATCGCCCGCGGAAAAGCGTCAAGGGTGCGCGACTTCGTGGCCGGACTCGCGCAGCGCCTTGACGGCGTGGTCGAGGTCGGTGCCGCGGACCAGGATGTGGTCGGTGTCGAACGTGGACATCGAGAACAGCGCGACCCCGGCCGCGGCGAGCTCCGAGGCCAGCGCGGCGATGATGCCGGTGAGCGTGAACTCCAGCGGGCCGCGGACCGAGAGCAGCCGCCAGCCGTCCTCCGCCGTGCCGCCGGCCGGTTCCCGCCCGGCCGGGCAGATGATGGACAGCTCCTCGGGCGTCCGCGTCACCGAGACGAACGCGGGTTCGCCGGGCGCGAGGAGCCCGGCCGGCACCGGGGCGTCCGCGGGCAGCCGGACGACGGCGTACTCGCCGGGCCGGACGTCGATCGCCAGTCGTTTCATCAGCCTTCGAACACCTTCGGGCTCGTCGCGATCTCCGTGCCGTCCGGCAACGTCGAGATGGTGAAGTCGGCGAACACGTTCGCCGCGGCCTTTTGCAGGTGGCGCAAGCACTCCACGGCCAGCTGCCGGATCTCGACGTCGGCGTGCTCGGTGGCGCGCATCGCGACGAAGTGGCGCCAGGCCCGGTAGTTCCCGGTGACGACGATGCGGGTTTCGGTCGCGTTCGGCAGCACCGCGCGGGCGGCCTGGCGGGCCTGCTTGCGGCGCAGGGTCGCGCTGGGGACGTCGGCGAACTTCTCCTCGAGGCCGGCGAGGAGCTCGCTGTAGGCGTCGGCGCTCGCCCGGGTCGCGGCGAGGAACTTCTCGTGCAGCACCGGGTCGTTCGCGATGACCTCCGGCTCGACGAAGGCGGCGTCGGGCTCCGGCGCGTACCGGCGCGAAAGCTGCGAGTAGGAGAAGTGGCGGTGCCGGATCAGCTCGTGGGTCAGCGAGCGCGAGATCCCGGTGATGTAGAAGGTCACCGAACCGTGCTCGAGCACCGCGAGGTGCCCGACGTCGATGACGTGCTCGAGGTAGCCGGCGTTGGTGGCGGTGGCCGGGTTCGGCTTGTCCCACGCCTGGTAGCAGGCGCGGCCGGCGAACTCGGCGAGCGCCTCGCCGCCTTCGGCGTCGGTCGACCAGGGCACGTCTTCCGGCGGCAAGAACTCCGTCTTCGCGATCAGCTGCACCCGTGGTGACACGGCCACGTCCACACTCCTTCCACCGGCTCTCCCGTGAGCCTAACCGCTCGCTTGACTGACACCACGAGTGACGTCATAGTGGTGTCATGGACCTGACGCCGTACATCGCCAACCTTCGCGAGGACCTCGCGAACACGGCTGCCGCCGGGGACGAGCACACCCGGCGGGCGGCCGCGCTGCTGTCCTCCGCGCTCGAACCCGCCGTCCGCCTGACGCTCATGAACGCCCTCGCCGACCTCGCTGCCGAGGTCACGGCCGCATTGCCCGGCCAGGTGGTCGACGTGCGACTGGACGGCCGGGACGTCCGCGTGGTCGTCACCGGCTCCGCCGAGGAGCCGACGTCACGCGCGACACCACGTGACACCACACCGCCGCCACCGCCGATCGACGGCGGGGACATCTCGCGCATCACCCTGCGCCTGGTCGAGCAGATCAAGGGCCAGGCCGAGCGCGCGGCGGCGGCGCAGGGCGTCTCGCTGAACACGTTCGTCTCCCAGGCGGTGCAGGGGGCGCTGGGGCACGGCTCGCTCGGCGCGGGCCCCAAGCACCACGGCAAGGGCGACCGGCCCGGGTCGCACCTGCACGGCTGGGTCGAAGGCTAGAGGGGATCGAAGATGAGTGACGAAGAGACGACGCCGGCCGCGGAGCCGAACGACGAGCTGGTGCGGATCGACGAGTTCGAGACCGAGGGCCCGCTGGACCTGGACGTCGGCGTGACGATCGGCCGCGTGGAGGTCGTCCTGGAGGGCGACTCCGGCGCCCGCGTCGAGCTGCGGCACGACCAGGGCGAGCAGCAGCCGTGGGTGGCGGGGGTCAACAGCCTGCTGTCCTGGGTCGGCGAGCGGTTCGGCGACCAGCTGGGCGTCGACCCGTCGGGGACCAACCCGGCCGAGGCGGTGCGGCAGAGCCGGATCGAGAAGCTGGGCAACCGCCTGGTCGTCCAGGCGCCGAAGGCGTGGCAGCTGCGGAACGTCGCGCTGTCGGTGGTCGTCCGCGCTCCGGCGGGGTCCCACGTGGACGTCCGGGCGGGCGCGGCGGACGTGACGGTGACCGGTTCGGCCGGGCGCGTCGACCTGCTGACGGGCTCCGGCGAGGTCAAGCTCGACCGCGCCGACGGCTCGGCGACGGTCCGCACCGGCAGCGGCGCGATCAAGCTCGGCCCGACGCTGGGCGGGTTGCAGCTGCGCAGCGGCAGCGGCCACGTCGAGGCGTCGTCGATCGCGGGGTCGGCGACGCTGGCGACGGGCACGGGCGACGTGTGGCTGGGCGCGGTGTCGGGCGAGATCATGGCCCGCACGGGCAGCGGCGACCTTTCGGTGGCCGACGCGGCTTCGGGGTCGCTGGACCTGATCACGGGATCGGGCGAGGTCCGGGTGGGCATCCGCGGCGGGACCGCTGCCGAGGTCGAGCTGACGTCGAGCGGTGGCCGGGTGTCCAGCGAGCTGGACGTGGCGGACAGCGCTCCCGAGGGCGGGGTGCAGCTGAAGGTGCGGGCCCGCACGGGCTCCGGCAACGCGGTCGTGACGCGCGCGGCCGGCTGAGGGAAGCGGGGCGTTCCCGGCGGGGGCCGGGAGCGAACCGCACGACCGGGCGGGGCTTCCCGCGGCCGTCCGGTCAAGGGGGTGGCGGGCCGTTCCTGGCGGGGATCTCCGGGAACGGCCCGTTTCTTCGCGTTCCGCGGCGAAGGCATCCGGTGGACTCCCGGGCGCCGGGGGCCGGCCCGTCGGCGTCGCCTGGATCGGTTCCGCGCCGGCTCACCGGCCCTGGTTCTCCGAGCGGATCTCTTCCCAACGTGGCTCCGTGGCGGGTTTCCGGTCGTTGCTGTGGAAAGCCAGGACGGAGTTCACGAAGAGCGCGCCCGACAGCCCTCCGTACTTGTCCTCGTAACCGCCCGTGCGGAGACCGATTTCCGGCTCCCCCGGCTCGAGGACGTGGTCGGTGGGCCAGCCCCAGTAGACGGTCGGCAGGTAGGACACGTCCACGCGACTGGCCAGGAAGAAGTGCAGCGGCATCCGCAAATCCGGTTCGGTCCGCACCGTCACCGCGAAGTCGTCGTCCGATTCCGCCGTCGACGACAGCTCCAGCCACAGGTGCCGCAGCTGGTCGCCGCTCAGCTCGCCCGCGAGCGCAGGGGCTACGCGCTTCACGAGCGCGCGCACCTCGTCGGAGTCCGTCGCCATCGGCATCGCCGTGCGCGAGCCGGCGGAGCGGCCCTCGAACGTCCAGCGCACCGACAGGGGGCCGAACTGTTCCAGGGTCCCTCCGCGCGAGTACGGGTCTTCGGGTGACAGCTTGAACCGGCCGGAACCCCCGGGGGTGACCCGGACCTGCGCGGAACGGGTCAGCCGCTGCTCGGTGCCGTAGCCATCCGGCCAGGACAGTTCGACGCGCGATCCGGGACGAGGTGGGTCGGCGAGCACCGCGTGTTATCGAGCAGGCTGAGGGTCAAGCGCACCACGTCGGCCGCCGCCGCGATGATCTCGCGGCCCTTTTCGTCGAGCTCTCGCTCGCGCCGCACCGAGCGGCGCCCTCGGCCCGGGAGCCCGGACTGCTCCCGAGCGCGTTCGTACGCCTCGGGACCGACGAGCGGCAACGCGCCCATCAAAGCTTCGAACGCGGCCCGGCTCACTTCGCCCATCGCCGTGCGTGCCGCCTCCGGCCACCCGAGAGCGACGAAGCACAAGGCGACGTACCGCTCGGCCACCGCTTCCTGCAGCGGCGATCGCGCCGCGGCGGCGGCGTCTCGAAAGAGGTCGCGTGCCCGCGTCCATTCCGCCTGCCGTGCCGGTGGGTCCGGCGCCGCCGCGACATCGCGCAGGGTGCGCTGCCCGGCGGACAACGCGGTCGTGTAGCGCTGGTCCAGCATCTCGTCGAGCTGACCGCCGAGCCGGGCCAGCTGCCCGCTCAACCGGTCTTCGCTGGCCGTCACCGCACCCAGCAGTTCCGAGGCCAGGCTCCCGAGGTCGTCGTTCCCGGAGAGGGCACCGACCAGCTGCGACACCCCGTACTTCGCCGCGATCACCGAGATCGCCGTCAGTGGCTCCACTCACGACAGCCTAGGGCGCGTCGGGCGCATCCGGCTTCAGCGCAGCAGCTTCTTCAACGCCGGAGCCAAGTCGCCGCGGGAACCGACTGCTACGCCGGACAAGCCCAGCCACTCCGCCATGTGCTTCAGCTCCGCCGCCAGCTCCGGGAGCACCCGGGCCACGTCGACACCTTCCTCCGCGAACGCTCCCTGGACCCGCAGCACTCCCGCCGCCCGGTCGGACTTCAGGTCCACCCGGGCCACCAGCGAGCCGTCCAGGAGGAACGGGAACACGTAGTACCCGTACACCCTCTTCGGCTCCGGGACGTAGATCTCGATGCGGTAGTGGAACCCGAACAGCCGCTCCGTGCGGGCTCGCTCCCAGATCAGCGGGTCGAACGGGCACAGCAGCGCCCGGCCCGTGATCGCGCGGGGCATGCGGGCCTCGACGTGGCGGTAGGCCGCCGCTTTCCAGCCGCGGACCGAGACCGGCTCCAGGATTCCCGACTCCACCAGCTCCGCCATCGCCTGCCGGGCCGGGGCGGGGCCCAGGCGGTAGTAGTCGCGCAGGTCCGTCTCGGTGGCGACGCCCAGCGCGCGGGCCGAACGCTCGATCAAGCCCCGCGCGCCGTCCTCCGCCGACACCGTGCGGGACAGGATCTCGGCCGGGACCACCCGCTCGGTCAGGTCGTAGAGCCGCTCGAACGACCGGCGCGTGCCCGTCGTCAGCTGGCCGATGCCGAACAGGTACTCGCAGACGCGCTTGACCTCCGAGCGCTCCCACCACGAGCCCGGGCCGCGGCGCTGCGCGTCCGCCTCCACTTCGCGCTCGATGCCGCCCGCGCCGATCGGGCCCAGCTCCTTCACGACCGACAGGATCTCGTCGACCAGGCCCGGGGACTTCTCGATCAGCGGCCCGTAGTGCTTCCACCAGCCGTCGCGCTTCGCGCCCGAGCGGATCAGCGGCCAGTCCTCGATCGGGAGCAGGCTCGCCTCGTGCGCCCAGGTCTCCACCAGCAGCCGCGGCTGACGCGCCGAGTGGGACCACGCCGCGCTGTCCAGTACCGCGGGCTCGTACGCGCCCAGGCGGGAGAACACCGGCATGTAGTGCGCCCGGACCGCGACGTTCACCGAGTCCAGCTGCAGCAGCTGGACCCGCGACAGCACCCGTTTCAGGTGCCGCCGGGACACCGGGCCGGACGGACGGGGGTCGGCGAAGCCCTGTGCGGCCAGGAAGGTCTTCCGGGCCATCGAGACGCTGATCGTTTGCATGGTGCCGTCATGGTGCCACCCACCACCGACAAAAACGCGCGCCCCGATATCTTCAGCGCATGAGCGACGCCGCCGTCCGCCCCGCCGACCTGTCCGACGCCGCGGAGATCGCCCGCATCCAGCGCGACACCTGGCACGCCGCCTACGAGGACCTGCTCGGCAAGAGCGCCCTGGCCGAGCTGGACGCCGCCGACCTCGCCGGCACCTGGGCCGAAACCATCGAGTACCCCGGCAGCCAGGTCTACGTCGCCACCGAGGGCGAGTTCACCGTCGGCTTCTGCGTCGCCGGCCGCGCGCCCGACGGCGAGGTCGCCGCCGCCGACGGCAGCCTGCCCGAGGACGCGGAGACCACCGGCCTGGTCGCCACCCTGCTCGTCGAGCCGCGGTGGGGCCGGCGCGGCCACGCCGGACGGCTACTCGCGACGGCCGCCGCGGGCCTCCGGGCCGACGGCGCCACCCGCGGCATCGCCTGGGTCGCCCAGGGCGACCACGCCTCCCTCGGCTTCTACCGCCGCGCCGGCTGGAACCCCGACGGCACGGTCCGCACCCTCGACACCGGCGACCGCATGGTCCGCGAGGTCCGGCTCACCGGCACCCTCGACCTCGCCCTCACCTGAGCCGGCGTCCCGGAAGATCACCCACCGCATCACGGCGTACATGAACACGCCCTCGCACGCGCCCGCGAGCAGCCGTGACACGTGGTATTCGACGCCCAGCGCCGTCAAGCCCGCGCCCACACCCAGCAAAAACGCCGCGTAATTGACAGCAATCGCACCGATGTAAAGCACGAGCTGCATTCCGACGGCCGCGTGGGAATGGAAGTTGAACGTCCGGTTCAGCACGAAGCTCAGCCCGAACGCGCAGACGTACGCCAGCGTGATCGAAAGCCACACCGGCCAGCCGGCGACGCCGTGGAAGATCGTCAGCAACCCCAGGTCCACACCGAACGTCAGACCGTTGATGACGCAGAAGCCCAGAAACGTCGGCGCCACGATCCGCGACAGACCCAGCGGGAGGACGCGCACGATCGCCTGGCACAGGGCGCCGAATCGGTCGGCGGGCGTTCGGGATTGCTCGGCGGCCACCCGGTCAGGGTTCCAGCGGCAGGTGGCCGGAAGACGTCACGCAGGTGATCTTCTGGTGCGGACCACCCGCCGAAGAGGGGGGTTAACCCCAGTGCGCGGAGATTTCGAACTGATAACTTGGAACACACGAGCGAACGCGCGGAGGTGACACGATGAGCTGGATCCTGCTGACGCTGGGCGTCGCGTTCGGTTCGGCCATCGTGCCGCTGATCAACGCCGAGGTGTTCCTGATCGGGCTGTGCGCGAGCCAGCCGGGGCTGCACTGGCTGTGGCTCGGGGCGGCGGTGGCCGTCGGGCAGATCGCCGGGAAGACGCTGTACTTCCTGGCCGCCCGCGGGACGATCAAGCTGCCCAAGCCGCTGCACGACCGCCTGCACCGCGAGCGGCCGATGACCGAGCGACGCGTCCGCTGGCAGCTGCGCACCAAGCGCATGCGCGGCTGGATCGAGGCGCTGCGCGAGCGCTGCCACCGGCACCCGCACTGGATGGCGGGCACCTACGGGGTCAGCTCCCTGGTGGGCCTGCCGCCGTTCATGGCGACGAGCGTGCTGGCCGGGATGGTCCGCATGCGGCTCGCGACCTTCCTGACGACCGGGCTGGCCGGACGGTGGATCCGCTTCAGTTTGATCGCCGCTTCACCTGCGGTTTTCGCGGGGTGGCTGCACCACTGAGATCAGGGCGGACCACGCGGCGCGGGAGACCGTGAGCTGGCCAAGGTGACGGGCTTTCGTGTCCCGCACCCCCACGGTTTCGGCGAGGAGCACCTCGACGCACTCTTCCGTTGCGGTGTAACTCGACGTGCGCCACGTGTACACGCTGCCCCCTAACGCGCTGCCTCCCGAAGCAGAGCTTGGGAGGCTTCTTCGGTCAATGCCTTGTCCAGCAAGAGCTTTACCAGCTTCCGATAGCTGGCGATAGCGTCCAACTCGTTGACGAAGGCGCTGGCGTGGTAGTGCTCCATGTACACGATCGCGGGATCAGCAGGGAACTCGTAGAGGGCGAACATGCCGATCTTGCCCGGGTGATACCCCACGTCGGCAGGCACGATGCGCACCGAAATGTGCGGTGCAGCGGCCAAGACGAGTAAGTGATCGATCTGGTCGGACATGAGGTTCTCATCCCCGACCACTTCGCGGATCGCCAGCTCGGAAATGATGGCGTTGAAACGAACCGGCCTGCGTGCGGAGAGAATTCGCTGCCGGTCCAAGCGCGCTACCAGCCGCGCATCGGCTTCATCCACTCTGATACCGGATGCGGTGAGCAGCGCGCGGGCGTAGTCGGGGGTCTGCAGCAAGCCCGGAATGATCAGCGGGGACCAGTTGGTGATCAGGCTCGCCGTGCGCTCGCACTGGATCACCGCCGTGAGGGCCGCGGGCAGATCCACCGGGTTGGAGTCCAGCCAGTTGGGTTCCTTGGCATGCGTTGCCACGTAGAGGATCCGCTGCGTCGTCGCCCGGTCGACGCGCAAGTAGCCGAGGATGCGGGCCACTTCCTCCACCGGCGGCACCCGCATCCCCAGCTCCCACTGGGACAACAACCGCGGGTCGATCTCCAGCGCCCGCGCCAGCTCGCGCAAGCCGAACTTCCGCGCTTCGCGCACTTCGCGCAGCGACGCGGACAACGCCCGCAACCCCGGTGACGATGAAGTCGGTTTCATGCGGGCGATAGTACGAATGCCGCCCTTTTCCCGAATGAACGACAACTGTCAGCGAAATGCCACACCGCGAATTCAGCGGTCGGCGGCCTCCAGCTCGACGGCCTTCTTCATCGTCTCGCGAGCGCGCCGGCGGTCGCCCGCGATGTCGTACGCGTACGCCAGCTTGTACCAGGTCCGCCAGTTCTCCTGGTCCGCCTCGACCTCCGCGCGGCGCTCCGCGAACCACGCGTCGGCCGCGTCGCGGTCCACGCGGCCCGAAGGCCGGCGCGGGAGGTCCGAGACGTCCGGGAGCGCGCCCTCGGCGTCCAGCCGACGTGAGAGACGCTGGATCTGCACCCCGTTGCGCCAGGTCATCACGATGATCCACACGCCGAGCAGAGGCAGCAGGAACACGCCCACGCCCAGCGCGATGCCGACGCCCGTGCCCGTCTTGAACAGGGCGAACGCCCGGTCCGCGAGCAGGAACAGGTAGACGACCAGCGCCGCCGTCAGCAGCAGCGCGACGTTGCGAGCCTTCACAGGTCGAGGACGTTCTCCAGGCCGACCGTCAGGCCGGGGCGCTTCACCACTTCGCGCACGCCGAGCAGCACGCCCGGCATGAACGACGTCCGGTCGAGGGAGTCGTGGCGGATAGTCAGGGTCTCCCCCTCGCCGCCGAACAGGATCTCCTCGTGCGCGACCAGGCCCGGCAGGCGGACCGAGTGCACGCGGACCTCCTCGACCGTCGCTCCGCGGGCGCCGTCCAGTTCAGACGTCGTCGCGTCCGGACCCGGCGTCACGCCCGCCTCCGCGCGCGCCGCGGCGATCATCCGGGCGGTGTGCGCGGCGGTGCCGGAGGGCGCGTCGGCCTTGCGGTTGTGGTGCAGCTCGATGATCTCCGCCGACGCGTAGAACTTCGCCGCCTGGGCCGCGAACCGCATCGCCAGAACCGCGCCAAGGGCGAAGTTCGGCGCGATCAAGACGCCCAGGTCGGGGGACGGCTCCAGCAGCCCGCGCAGCGCCTTAAGCCTGTCCTCGCTGAAGCCCGTCGTGCCGACCACGGCGTGGATGCCGTGCGCGATCAGGTACTCCAGGTTGCCCATCACCGCGTCGGGGTGGGTGAAGTCGACGACGACCTGCGCACCGGCCAGCGCCGCGAAGTCGTCCCCCGCGTCCAGCGCGGCCACGAGCTTCATGTCCGAAGCGCCTTCGACGGCATTCACCACCGTCGCGCCCATCCGGCCGCGCGCACCGAGCACACCGACGTTGATGGTCATGAAGCGATCACCTCGTGCAGGTCGTCAGGAAGGTCGTCGGCGTGAGCGTACGGCCCGACGACCGCCGCGGCCGAGACCCCGCCCGGCCGCGCGAACAAAGTGCGAGCGAGCGCACACACGTCTTCGGTGGTGACGGCGTCGATGCGGGCGATCGTGTCGTCGACGCCCAGGTACCGGCCGTAGTTGAGCTCGTTCTTGCCGATCCGCGACATCCGCGACGACGTGTCCTCCAGGCCCAGCACGATCCCGCCGCGCAGCTGGCCCTTGGCGCGGGCCACCTCGGCGTCGGTCAGGCCGTCGACGCCGACCTTGTCGAGCACCTCGCGGATGACGCCGGCGACGTCGCCGAGCTTCTCCGGCTGGCAGCCCGCGTACACGGCCATGTGGCCGGTGTCGGCGTAGCTCGCGACCGACGAGTACACCTGGTAGGCCAGCCCGCGCTGCTCGCGGATCTCCTGGAACAGCCGCGACGACATGCCGCCGCCGAGCGCCGCGTTGAGGACCGACAGCGCGAAGCGCCGGTCGTCGTGGCGCGACAGCGACCGCAGGCCCAGCATGACGTGGGCCTGCTCGGTGTCGTCGGTGTGCAGGGCGAGCTTCGGCAGGGTCTTGATCCGGGCGCGGCCTTCGCGCGGCGCGATCGGCGTCGCGGCCCCGTTCAGGCGGTCCTTCAGGGCTTTGCGGACCAGCCGGAGCACCTGGTTGTGGTCGATGTTGCCGGCGACGGACAGGACCATCCGCGGCAGCGTGTAGCGGCGCTTGTAGAAGTTCCGCAACGCGGCCGGCGACATCTCGATGATCGACTTCTCGGTGCCCAGCACCGGGCGGCCGAGCGGGTGGTCACCGAGGATCGCGGACACGAACGTCTCGTGCAGGAGGTCCTCGGGGTCGTCGTCGCGCATCGAGATCTCTTCGAGGACGACGCTGCGTTCCATGTCCATGTCGCGGTCGGTGCAGAGCGCCTCGAACACGACGTCGGTGACCAGGTCGACCGCGAGCGGGAGGTCGGCGTCGAGCACCTGCGCGTAGTAGCAGGTGTGCTCCTTCGCCGTGAAGGCGTTGAACTCGCCGCCGACGGCGTCGACCTCTTCCGCGATCTGCTTGGCGTCGCGGTGCTTCGTGCCCTTGAACAGCAGGTGCTCGAGGTAGTGCGCGGCGCCGGCGACGGCGGCCGGCTCGTCGCGGGAGCCGATGCCGACCCACAGCCCGACCGTGGCCGAGCGGGACGCCGGGACGTGCTCGGTGATCACGCGCAGGCCGCCGGGGAGGACGCTGCGCTTGACGACCGCACCGTCCGGAGTGGACTCGAGCGTACGGGTGGTGCCGACGGGCTGCTCGTGCCCGGAAACCTGCCGTGCCATGGGTTCCTTACTCACGATGCCGCGAAGGCCTCCCCACCGGAATCGGCGAGGAGGCCTTCGACGGAACTGTCTCGAACCGGACGAGCCGGGTCTTACTTGGCGTCGGCCTTCTCGGCGTCGGCGGGCTTGTCGCCGGCCGGAGCCTCGGCAGCGTCGTCTTCCTTGACCACGATCAGGCTGATCTTGCCGCGGTTGTCGATGTCGGCGATCTCGACGCGGAGCTTGTCGCCCACGTTGACGACGTCCTCGACCTTGGCGATCCGCTTGCCGTTGCCCAGCTTGGAGATGTGCACCAGGCCGTCCTTGCCCGGCAGCAGCGAGACGAACGCGCCGAACGCGGCCGTCTTCACCACGGTGCCGAGGAAGCGCTCGCCGACCTTGGGCAGCTGCGGGTTGGCGATGGCGTTGATCAGGTCGATCGCCGCCTCCGCCGACGGGCCGTCCGAAGCGCCCACGTAGATCGTGCCGTCGTCCTCGATGGAGATGTCGGCACCGGTCTGCTCGGTGATCGAGTTGATCATCTTGCCCTTCGGGCCGATGACCTCGCCGATCTTGTCGACCGGGATCTTCACGCTGGTGACGCGCGGCGAGTACGGGCTCATCTCGTCCGGGCTGTCGATCGCCTCGGCGATGACCTCCAGGATGGTGGTGCGAGCGTCCTTCGCCTGCTTCAGCGCGGCCGCGAGCACCTCCGACGGGATGCCGTCGAGCTTCGTGTCGAGCTGCAGCGCGGTGATGATGTCCTTGGTGCCGGCGACCTTGAAGTCCATGTCGCCCAGGGCGTCCTCAGCACCGAGGATGTCGGTCAGCGCCACGTAGCGGGTCTCGCCGTCGACCTCGTCGGAGACCAGGCCCATCGCGATGCCCGCGACCGGCGCCTTCAGCGGCACGCCGGCGTTGTACAGGCTCATCGTGGACGCGCAGACCGAGCCCATCGAGGTCGAGCCGTTGGAGCCCAGCGCCTCGGAGACCTGGCGGATCGCGTAGGGGAACTCGTCCCGCTTCGGCAGCACCGGCACCAGGGCGCGCTCGGCGAGCATGCCGTGGCCGATTTCGCGGCGCTTCGGCGAACCGACGCGGCCGGTCTCACCGGTGGAGAAGGGCGGGAAGTTGTAGTGGTGCATGTAGCGCTTGTGCGTCTCCGGGGACAGCGAGTCGATCTGCTGCTCCAGGCGAAGCATGTTCAGCGTGGTGACGCCCAGGATCTGGGTTTCGCCGCGCTCGAACAGCGCCGAACCGTGCGCCCGCGGGATCACGGCGACCTCGGCCGCGAGCGACCGGATGTCGGTGAGGCCACGGCCGTCCATGCGGATCTTCTCCGTCAGGACGCGCTGGCGCATGATCTTCTTCGTCAGGGCCTTGAACGCCCCGCCGATCTCCTTGTCGCGGCCTTCGAAGGCTTCGCCCTCACCGAGGCCGACCTTCTCCAGCACGGCGGCCTTGACCTCGTCGGTCGCGGCGTCGCGGTCCTGCTTGCCGGCGATCTGCAGCGCGCGGGCCAGGTCGTCGGTCGCGATGGCGGCGACGGCCTCGTAGACGTCCTGCTGGTAGGCCGGGTAGACCGGGAACTCGCCGGTCGGCTTCGCGGCGGCGTCGGCCAGGCGCTGCTGCGCCTCGCAGAGGACCTTGATGAACGGCTTCGAGGCCTCGAGGCCCTCGGCGACCGCGACCTCGTCCGGCGCCTTGCCGCCGTCGGCGATCAGGTCGAGCGTGTTCTCGGTGCCCTCGGCCTCGACCATCATGATCGCGACGTCGTCACCGACGATGCGGCCCGCGACGACCATGTTGAAGGTCGCCTTCTCCAGCTGCGACCAGGTCGGGAACGCGACCCACTGGCCCTCGATCAGCGCGACGCGGACGCCGCCGACCGGGCCGGAGAACGGCAGGCCGGCGATCTGGGTCGACGCCGAAGCGGCGTTGATGGCCAGCACGTCGTACGGGTCGTCCGGGTTGAGGCTCTGGACGGTGATGACGACCTGGATCTCGTTGCGGAGACCGTCGGCGAACGACGGGCGCAGCGGCCGGTCGATCAGGCGGCAGGTCAGGATCGCGTCGGTCGACGGGCGGCCCTCGCGGCGGAAGAACGCGCCGGGGATGCGGCCCGCGGCGTACATGCGCTCTTCGACGTCCACGGTCAGCGGGAAGAAGTCGAAGTGCTCCTTCGGGTGCTTCGACGCGGTCGTCGCCGAGAGCAGCATGGTCTCTTCGTCGAGGTACGCGACGACGGCGCCGGCGGCCTGCTTGGCCAGGCGGCCCGTCTCGAAGCGGACGGTGCGGGAACCGAACTTGCCGTTGTCGATGACGGCTTCGGTCTCGTGCACGGTGACTCCGGTGGAGTCGGTCATAGGGTGTTTCTCCTCTTTAGTTCCTCTGTACGGCGCGAGTCTCCCACCCTGGGACCCGTTTCGCCTGAGGACGCTCGAGGAATGAGGCCGGTCTTCGATCGAAGCCCCCGGGACTCTTCCCGGGAACCACTACCGAGGACCGGCGGACGGACCCTCGTGCGCGCTCGCGCCGTTCCTGTCTTTCTGCACCGAGGGGGAGCAGCCGGCGGCCACTCCCCCTCGGGTTGAAGCTATCGGCGCAGGCCGAGGCGCTGGATCAGCGCACGGTAACGCTCGATGTCCACCTTCATCACGTAGTTCAGCAGCCGGCGGCGACGGCCGACCAGCAGCAGGAGCCCGCGACGCGAGTGGTGGTCGTGCTTGTGAGCCTTGAGGTGCTCGGTGAGGCCGACGATCCGCTTGGTCAGCAGCGCGACCTGGGCCTCGGGGGATCCCGTGTCCGAGTCGTGCACGCCGTACTCGGCTAGGATCGACTTCTTCTCTTCGGTGGACAGCGCCACTTGTGTTGCTCCTCGAAATAATCAGTGCCGTGCGGCCCCGGGCGTGGATGCACGCCGGGAAGACGGTCACGGCCGCCACGGACTGCAGCCGGACCCGAACGTCGAGGTTACCAGCCCGCTGAACAGCGTCTTCAGGCGCCGTCCAGCTCGAAGGCGCGTACCACCCGGTAGCGGTGGCCACCCGGTTCGCGCTCGCTGGTCATCAGCACCACCGTGCCCGCCGTCCAGCGACGGCTGGTGAAGCGGGCCAGCCTTTCGGTCCAACGCGCGGCGAGCCCCGGTTCTTCCCGGGGGAACCTCGCGAGCGTCAGGTGCGGCGTGTACGGCCTCGCCTCGGCGTCGGCCCCCGCGGCGTGCGCGAGGGGCGTCAGCTCCGATCCGGCGACAGTCAACCACAGCACCCCGGGGAACGTCGCGGCCTTTTCCAGCCGGACGTCGACGGCCGGCCGCCCGGCCAGCCGGTCGGCCAGCCAGGCCGCGCGGGAGTCCACGTCGTCGGGGCCGTAGTAGGCGAGGGTGACGTGCCAGCGCTCGGGCGGCTCCCAGCGCAGGCCGTCGCCGGTTTCGCCGAGGGCTTCTGCGAGCTGCTCGACGACGTCGTCCGGCGGGACCAGCGCGCTGAACAGGACCGGCATCAGGAGCCGTTGCCGGCCCGGCGCAGCAGGTCGGCGATGGCCGGGAAGTCGTCGTCGAGGCGCTTGGCGGCCTCGCCGAGGTCCTCGTCCTCGGCCACGTCACGCAGGTAGGCGAGGACGCGGCGGTCTTCGTTGATCACCGGGATGTTGTCGCGGCCGACCGTCGGGCGCGAGTCGCGGACGTCCTCCATCGCGGCCAGCATCGCGTCGCGGTTGCCGGCGGCGACCTCGGGCACCAGGATCTTGCGCTCGAGCATGATCATCCTGGCCAGCACGACCGGGTTGCCGATCTTGGCCCGCCGGCCGCTCATCACCTGGCTGAGCATCGGGGCGCTGATCCCGAGGACCTCGGCCAGGAACGCCTGCGAAACGTCGAACGCGACCACGAGCCGGCGCACGCGGTCGCCGAGCGGTTCCCCGTACCACTCGCGCTGCAACGCGATGTTGCGCTGGACGATCTTGTGGTCCTCCACCAGTCCCCAATCCCCTAACCCCGCTCGCGCACACCGTCCGTGAGCATTTTGCCATCGCTGTCACGTGCGTGAGCGCGATTTCCCCTTATTCGCCCCCGGTAGGGGTGTCGGAGGGCACTTCCAGTGCCTTTCTCGTCTCGATCACGTCGTCGTCGATCTGCGTCACCAGCCCGGCCGAGTCGGCGAAGCGGACCTGGTCGCGCAGCCGCGTCACGAAGTCGATCGCCACGTGCTGGCCGTAGAAGTCCTCGTCGACGTCGAGGACGAACGCCTCGACGGTCCGCTCGCGGCCGGAGAACGTCGGGTTCGTGCCGACCGAGACCGCGGCGCGCAGCCGGCGCGACGGGTCGGCCGAGCGGGTGAACCAGGCGCTGTAGACGCCGTCGGCCGGGACGGCGGCGAAGCGCGGCGTCGAGAGGTTCGCCGTCGGGTAGCCGAGCTCGTGGCCGCGGCCGTCGCCGCGCACGACGATCCCTTCCAGGCGGTGCGGGCGGCCGAGCGCCTCGGCCGCGGCGACGACGTCCCCGGCGTCGATGCACGACCGGACGTAGGTGCTGGAGAACGTGATCGCCGACTGGTCCTCTTCGGACAGTTCCTTGCCCTGCAGTTCGGCGCCGTAGGCGGCGAAGCCGAACCGGCGGCCGAGGGTGCGCAGCAGCGCGACGTCGCCGGCGGCCTTGGCGCCGAAGGTGAAGTTGTCGCCGACGACCACCGCGGCCGCGTGCAGCCGGTCGACGAGCACCTCGTGCACGAACTCCTCCGGCTGCAGCCGGGACAGCTCCAGGGTGAAGGGCAGCACGCAGAACACGTCGATGCCGAGGCCCTCGACGATTTCCGCCTTGCGCCGCAACGTGGTCAGCTGCGCCGGGTGGCTGCCGGGGCGCAGGACCTCGGACGGGTGCGGGTCGAACGTCAGCATCACGCTCGGCAGCCCGCGTTCGGCCGCCGCGGCGACGGTCCGGCTCACCAGCTCCTGGTGCCCGCGGTGCACACCGTCGAACACGCCGATGGTGACCACGCACCGGCCCCAGCCGCCGGGGAGGTCCCCCAGCCCACGCCACCGCAGCACGTCAGACTCCCGTCTCTCAAGAGCCACCCTAGGCGGGCAGCAGCACCACCACTGCGCGGGACACGCCTTCTTCGTCGGCGGCCAGCGCGAGCACCCGGCCGTCGGGGCCGAAGAGCCCGTAGGTCCCTTCGAGACCGGCCGCCGGGATGCGCTGGCCGTGCCGGACCGCCTTCGCCGTGGCGGCGTCGAGGTCGCGGCGGGGGAAGGCCGCGGCGACCGCGGCGTCGAGGTCCAGGCTCAGCTCGGGCTGCTCCTCGAGCTGGTCGAGGGTCCGGGCCTTCGCCAGGGTGAACGGGCCGACCGTGGTGCGCCGCAGGGCCTTCAGGTGGCCGCCGACGCCGAGGTCCGCGCCGAGGTCGCGGGCCAGCGCGCGGACGTAGGTACCGGACGAGCACTCGACGACGGCGTCGACCTCGACGCGGTCGTCCTCGTGGCGGATGGCCAGGACGTCGAAGCGGTAGACGGTCACCGGGCGGGCCGGGATCACGACGTCCTCGCCGGCGCGGACGCGGGCGTAGGCGCGCTTGCCGTCGATCTTGACCGCGCTGACCGCGCTCGGCACCTGCTGGATGTCGCCGGTCAGCTTGGCGACGCCTTCGGCGATCTCGTCGTCGGTGATCTTTTCGGTGTCCCCGGTCGTGAGGACCTCGCCCTCGGCGTCGTCGGTCGTGGTGCTGCTGCCGAGGCTGAGGGTGGCGAGGTAGGTCTTGCGGTCCAGCGCGAGGTGGCCGAGCAGCTTGGTCGCGCGCTCGATGCCGAGCACCAGCACGCCGGTCGCCATCGGGTCGAGCGTGCCGGCGTGCCCGACCTTGCGGGTGCCCATGATCCGGCGGGCGCGGGCGACGACGTCGTGCGACGTCATGCCGGCGGGCTTGTCGACGATCAGGAGACCGGGCGGCGGGGCGGGACGGCGGGGCGGTTTGGGGCTCGACACGCGGGAAACCCTAGCGGCCGCCGATCGTGGGTCGATCAGGCCGCCGCGACCCGCCAGGATGGGAGCGTGACGGAGATCGAAGTCCGGGCCGCCCGGCCCGCCGAACTGGCCGCCGTCGCCGGGCTCCGGTGGCGCTGGGTGGCCGAGCAGGACGGCCTGCCCGGCGACGGCCGCGCGCGGTTCGTGCGCGAGTTCGCCGCGTGGGCGCGGGAGAACGCGGCCACCCACCACTGCCTCGTCGTGGTGCGCGGCGGGCGGGTGCTCGGGATGGCGTTCCTGGCGGTCACCCCGCGCGTGCCGACGCCGACGGCGTTCACGAGGGCGTGCGGAGACGTGCAGAGCGTGTACGTCGTGCCGGAAGCCCGTCGCGGCGGGCTCGGCGGGATGCTGATCGAAGCCGTCCTGCGGCTGGCCGGGGAGCTGGGGCTGGAGCGCGTCACGGTGCACTCCTCCGGGCAGGCCGTGCCCGCCTACGAGCGGCGCGGGTTCGCGGTCGCGCCGCAGCTGCTGCAGGCGTCGGTCACGCGGCCACGATCGGTGTCTCCGGCAGGGCGGCGTCCCAGCGGCGGCGGGTGATCCGGACCGGCAGCTCCTCGCCGCGGGCTTCGGCGAGGAAGAGGTGGGCGCGGGTGCGGCGCCACCACACGAGCATCCGGACCGTGCCCAGCGCGAGGATCGCGACGATGGCCAGCAGCGAGACGCGGAAGCTGCCGCCGGTCCACTGCAGCAGCACGCCGACGAGCAGGGCGGCGACGGTCGTCGCCACGAAACCGCCGACGTTGACCACGCCGGTCGCGGTGCCGACGCGGCTGAGCGGGTTGTAGTCGCGGGCGAGCGCGAAGCCGATCATCGACGCCGGGCCGCCGAGGGCGAGGAACGCGAACGCGGGCACCAGCACCGGCACAGGCACCGCACCCGGCCAGCTCAGCAGCACCGCCCAGACCAGCGCGGCCCCGCCGATGTAGCCGCCGACCAGCGGCATCCGCAGCGACGGGTGCCGGCCGATCACGCCGCCGAGCAGCGGGCCGCCGGCCATCGAGCCGAAGACGAACACGGTGAGCAGCGCGCTGGCCGTGGCCTTCGACTGCCCCTGGCCCTGCACCAGCCACGGGACGCCCCAGAGCAGCGTCAGGGCGTTGGGGGCGAACATCGTGCTGAAGTGGACCCAGAAGCCCAGGCGCGTCCCCGGCGTCCGCCAGGCCTCGGCGACCTGGTG
The DNA here is from genome assembly GCF_044768185.1 of Amycolatopsis sp. NPDC101161. Lineage (NCBI taxonomy): Bacteria > Bacillati > Actinomycetota > Actinomycetes > Pseudonocardiales > Pseudonocardiaceae > Amycolatopsis > Amycolatopsis sp. NPDC101161. The sequence goes on along the minus strand of NZ_JBIWPI010000006.1, from coordinate 655,020 downwards.
GGCGAGCTGGCGCGGGCGGACCTCTTCGCGGACGGGTTCCGGGGTGCCGGCCGGGACGTCGCGGACCCGGAGCGCCACGACCAGGGTGTAGAGGACGGTGATGGCGCCGACGGCAAGGAAGGTCGGGGTCCAGCCGGCGCTGTCGAGCACCAGCGAGAGCGGGACGGTGGCGGCGAGGTTGCCGATGTAGCCGACGGCCGCGGTGAACGACGTCAGCAGCGCGTACTGGCGGCCCGGGAAGTGGGCGGCGACCAGGCGCAGGACGCTGACGAAGGTGAGGGCGTCGCCGAGGCCGAGGACGCCGCGGGCGAGCAGGCCGAGGCCGTAGGAGTGGGCGACGCCGAGGAGCAGCTGACCGGCGCCGAGGATCAGGACAGCGGCCATGAGGACGCGGCGGGGGCCGTAGCGGTCGACCAGGACGCCGGTCGGGATCTGCATCGCGGCGTAGACGCCGACCTGCAGGACGGTGAACGTCCCGAGCGCGGCCGCGCCGACGCCGAAGCGCTCGGCCGCCTGCAGCCCGGCGACGCCGAAGGAGGTGCGGTGGAAGACCGCGAGGAGGTAGACGGTGACGGCGGCGAGCCAGATGAGCCAGGACCGGGCGGTGGCGCGGCCGGTGGCGGGCGGCACAAGTTCCTCCAGGGATTCGGCGTTTCGTAGCGGACGCCTGCGCTGCCGTCCCTACTACTTGTAGCGCCTAAGCAACGACGAAACATAGCTGTTATCCCGGTGGCGTTCACCACATGGTTCTATGTGAATCTCCTTCATGTTCGGGGGGTGGTGCGGTGACCGGGCTCCACGGGGCGCACGCGGTGATCACCGGCGGGTCCAGCGGGATCGGCTTGGCGACGGCGGCCGCCCTGGGCGCGCGCGGCGCGTCGGTGTCGCTGGTGGCGCGGGACGAATCCCGGCTGCGGAAGGCTTCGGTGTCGCTGAAGTCACGCGGGTACGCGGTGCGGACGGCGGTGGCCGATGTCTCTTCGCAGGGGGAAGTGGCAGCGGCGTTCTCATCGTTGGTGGAGGCGGCGGGGCCGTGCGACGTGCTGGTGACGTGCGCGGGGCAGGCGCGTCCGGGCGAGTTCCTTTCGCTGGACGACGAGGTGTTCCGGCGGATGGTGGAGGTGGACTACTTCGGGACGTTGCACGCGGTCCGCGAGGTGGCGCCATCGATGGTCCGGCGGCGGACGGGGTCGATCGTGGCGATCTCCTCGGCGGCGGCGGTGCTGGGGATCTACGGGTATACGGCTTACGCGCCAGCGAAGTTCGCGGTGCGGGGGTTGATGGAGGCGCTGCGGGACGAGCTGAACCCGGCCGGGGTGCATGTGGCTTGTGTGTATCCGCCGGACGTGGACACGCCGCAGTTGGCGGAAGAGAACCGCTGGAAGCCTCTCGAGACGGCCGCGATCAGCGGGACGATCCGTCCGATGGCGGCGGAGGCGGTGGCTTCGGCGATCGTGCGGGCGGTGGAGCGGGAGCGGTACGCCGTTTATCCGGACCGGTCGGTGGCTTTGCTGGCGGCTTTGGGTCCGTTGGCGGCGCCGTTCTTGAGGCGGATGGTGGACCGTCGGATACGCCACGCCCGCCGGGCGCGGGCTTGAGGGGTGGGTTTTCGGCGCAGGTAGGCGCGCGGCTGCTCGATCAGCTGCCGGGCAGGCCGCGGCGAGGGGTTCGGGCAGCCGGATCGCGCCGGCCGCTGAACCGGCTGGCGCTGCGAGCGGTCAGGTCGACCGGGTCACGCCGGCAACCGCCCCGGCCGCGGGCCCTGCTGTCACGCCGGGCGGATCGCGCCCGTCACCGCCCAGTTGCCCGACCTCCAGCGGACCAGCACGAACACCAGCCTGAGCACCATGAACAGCGACAGCCCGGTCCAAATCCCCGTCAACCCCCAGCCGAAGCCCAACGAGGCCCAGATCAGCGGCAGGAAGCCGAGCGCCGCGCTGCCCAATGTCGCGTTGCGCAAGAATGCCGCGTCCCCTGCCCCCAGCAGCACTCCGTCCAGCGCGAACACCACCCCCGCGATCGGCTGCAGCGCCACGAAGAACCACCACGCGTGCGGGATCTCGGCCAGCACCCCCGGGTCGGACGTGAACGCGTGCGGCAGCACCCACGACAACGCCGCGAACAGCACGCACAGGAAACACCCCAGCAGGAGCCCGTACCCGGTGATCTGCGTCGCCACCCCGCGCGCCTGCCTCGCCGAGTTCGCCCCCAGGGCCGCCCCCACCAGGGACTGGGCCGCGATCGCCACCGAGTCCAGCACCAGGGCCAAGAACGTCCACAACTGCAGCACCACCTGGTGCGCGCCCACCGCTTCCGTCGACGTGCGGGCCGCCACCGCCGCCGCCGAAATGAAGCACGCCTGGAACGCCAAGCTGCGCAACACCAGGTCGCGGCCCAGGCCCAGCTGGGCGCGCATCACCTTGAAGTCCGGGCGCAGCCCCACCTTCTCGCGCACCAGCGCCACGATGAACAGCGACGCCGAGATCACCTGCGCCACGACGTTCGCGATCGCCGAGCCCTCCAGGCCGAGGTCCGCGCCGTAGACGAGCACCGGGCACAGCACCGCCGAAATCCCGTTGCCCGCCAGCACGTACCGCAACGGCTTCGCGGCGTCCTGCACCCCGCGCATCCAGCCGTTGCCCGCCATCGTGACCAGGATCAGCGGCGCTCCGAACAGCGCGATCCGGACCCACGACACGGCCGCGCCGGCGACCTCGTCGCTACCCGACAGCGCCCGCGCGATCGGCCACGCGAGCAGTTGCCCGGCCACCAGCACGAAGAGCCCGACCAGTACCGCCAGCCACGTCGCCTGGACGCCTTCGCGGACCGCGTCGGCCCGGCGGCCCGCGCCGTGCAGCCGGGCCGTGCGGGACGTCGTGCCGTACGACAGGAACGTCAGCTGGCTCGACACCTGGGCGAGCACGACGCCGCCGAGCGCGAGCCCGGCCAGCGGCAGCGCGCCCAGGTGGCCGACCACCGCGGTGTCGACCAGCACGTACAACGGCTCGGCGGCCAGCACCCCCAGCGCGGGCACGGCCAGGCCGAGCACGCGCTTCGCCGGGATCCGCTCCGTCTCCTCCACGTTCACCACGAACCGGACTCTAACCGCCCCCACCGACAGTTCTGACCGGCGGGAACGCGGGAACTTTCCCGGCCCGCCATCCGACAGCGGCGGGGTGAGCCGCGAGCTGACGGGCTGGGCTGGGCAGGCCGGGCGGAGCGGGGCACGGCAGACAGGGCGGCCGGGCTCGGGGGCGGGCGGGGTCCAGGCGGGGGCGGGCGGACGGGGCCAGGCCAAGCGGGGCGGGGCGGCTCAGGCGGGCCGCGCCCCGCCAAGCGGAGCGGGCCAGGCCAAGCAGGGCGGGGCGGGGCAAGCGGGGGGCGGGCCAAGCGGGGCGGGCTAGGCAGGGTGGGCCCGGCCAAGCGGAGCGAGGCGGGGCAAGGCGGGGCGAAGCCAGGCCAAGCGGGGCGGGCACCACAAAAAGGGACCGCAGGCAAAGCCGCCGAGGCGAGCGCCTACAGCAGCGGCGCCCGCTCCAGCGCCTCCCGCAACCCGGCGAGGACCTCCGGGGCGGTGCCCGCGATCGTGCAGCCCGCGGCCTGCCGGTGGCCGCCGCCGCCGAACTCCGCCGCTACCGCCGATACGTCGATCCCGATCGAGCGCAACGAAATCTGCCACTGCGCCGGGTTCGTCACGTCCTGCTTGAGCACCGCCGCGACAGCCGCCTCGCGCACCGAGCGGACCACGTCGATCACCGACTCGACCTCTTCGCCCCGGACCGTCCTCGCCTCGTCGACCCCCACCACCGCGTGCACGAAACCCCGGCCCTGCGCGGCTTCCGGCTCCAGCGCAGCCTCGCTCAGCACCGACGACAGCATCGGCAGCCAGCTGAACGGCCGCTCGTCGACGATCCGCCGCACCACCTTCTCCGGGTCGACGCCCGCCTCCAGCAGCCGCGCGGCCATCCGGTGCGTCTCCGGGCTCGCTCGGCGGAACCCGCTCGTGTCGGTGACGATCCCGGCGTAGATCCCGCGCGCGATCGGCTCGTCGAGCTCGACGCCCATCGCGTCCAGGATCCGGAACACGAGGATCGCGCTGGCCTCGGCCGTCTCGTCGACGACGTTGCAGCCGCCGTAGAACGTGTTGGTCGCGTGGTGGTCGATCACCAGCACCGAGCCGGCGAGCTCGACGCGCCCGGCGAGCCGGCCCAGCCGCTTCGGCACCGGCGTGTCGACGCAGACCAGCAGCGCTTCGCTGTCCGGCAGGTCGTCCGGGTGGGTGAGCAGGCCGTCCTCGTCCAGCCACCGCAGCGTCTCCGGGGCCTCGTCGGGCTCGCCGAACGACACGCGGACGCGGGCGCCGCGCTGGTGCAGTGCCCGGCCGAGGGCGAGCGCGCTGCCGAGGGCGTCCGCGTCCGGGCGGACGTGGCCGAGCACCGTCACGTCGGTCGCCGACGCGAGCAGCGCCGCCGCGTCCCGGATGTCCTGCGCCAAAGTAGGGGTCACGGTGCGTCACGCTACGCTCTGCGGGATGCCTGAGTACGTGATCCTGGTCCACCCGTCAGCCAACCGGGTCTACGCCGCCTCCTCCCCCGCGCTGCTGCGCGCCGAGCTGGCGGTGTTCGGCGCGGCGCTGCCGGCCGAGCTGTCCGGGATCGAGGAGGTCGAGCTCGGCGGCGTCGGGTACGTGCGCTTCACCAGTTCGGTGCCGCTCGGCGGGCGCGACCTCGCGCTGCTGTCGAACCTCTCGTCGCTGTACGCGCTGTTCGAGCTGGGTGACGGCGTCCTGCGCCCGGTCACGGTGACGCCGCTGGCGAAGGCCGACTCGGACCTGCTGACCATCCAGAAGTACCCGGGCAAGACGAACGAGTCGTTCACGAAGCTGCTGCTGAACGTGACGCTGCTGGCTACCGCGGACCCGTTCTCCGACCGGCCGAAGTACCTGCTCGACCCGCTGTGCGGCCGCGGCACCACGCTGAACCAGGCGATGATGTACGGCCTGCACGCCACCGGCCTGGACGTCGACGCCAAGGACTTCGAGGCCTACGAGGCGTTCATCAAGACGTGGCTGCGGAACAAGCGCGTCAAGCACACCGCCGACTCGGGTCAGCTGCGGCGCAACAAGGTCCGGCTCGGGCGCCGCCTCGACATCGAGTACGCGCTGGACAAGGAAGCGTACAAAGCGGGCGACACCCGCAAGCTCACCTACTTCCAGGCCGACACGCTGACCACCGACGAGGTGCTGCGGGCCAACTCGTGCGACGTGATCGTCACCGACGCGCCGTACGGCGTCCAGCACGGCAGCCACCGCGAGGCGGGGCTGCAGCGCAGCCCGCGCGACCTGCTCGCGGCGGCCGTCCCGGTGTGGACGCGCGTGCTGCGGCCCGGCGGGGCACTCGGCATCTCGTGGAACACCACCGTGCTGCCCCGCGAGGAGCTCGTCGCGGTGCTGCGCAAGGCCGGGCTCGACGTCCGCGAAGGCGGGCCGTGGGACGAGTTCGCCCACCGGGTCGACCAGGCCATCCTGCGTGACCTGGTCGTCGCGGTGAAACCCGCCTCCTGAGTCGACAAAGCGCTACTGCGTGAGCTCACCCTTCACCGGCGCCTGCCCGTTGTCCTCGGGCGCGCCGGTGGGAGCCGCCGGCGGCGTGCTCAGGCCGCGCTTCACCGAGTCCAAGATGGACAGTCCCTGGCCGACGAGCCCGGCGGCCATCTCGCCGAGGCCGTCGGCGCCGTTGAGGATGTTGACGTTCGCGCCGGACAGCCCGCGCCCGGCCTCCTTGACGATCTGCGGCAGCTGGTCGATGAGCATCCGGTCGAGCGCGACCCGGTTGTTCGACGCGGCCGCCTCGGCCTGCACGCGCATCTTCTCCGCGTCCGCCAGCGCCAGGATGCGGATCCGCTCGGCCTCCGCGTCGGCCGGCTTGATCACCTCGGCGACCAGCTGCTGCTGGCGCAGCTCGGCCTCGCGCTGCGCGAGCTCGGTGCGCGCGTCGATGACCTCCTGCTGGGCCTTCGCCTGCGCGAGCGGGCCGGCCTGCGCCGCCTCGGCCTGGGCCGCCTCGACCTCGGCGCGGTACTGCGCCTGCACGATCGACGTCTGCCGAGCGTACTCCGCCTGCGTCCGCTGGGACTTCTGCTCGGCTTCGGCCGCCGCCTGGTTCGCCACCGCCTGGGCGATTTGCGCGTCCCGCTGGATGGCGGCGTTGTGCGGCGCGGCCATCGCGGCGATGTAGCCGAGCTTCATGTCGTCGATGGACTGGATCTGCAGCGCGTCGACGGTGAGCCCGATCTTCGCCATCTCCACCGCCGAGCCGTCCAGCACCTCGGTGGCGAGCTTCTGCCGCTCGGTGATGATCTCCTCGACCGTCATCGACCCGATGATCGAGCGCAGGTGGCCGGCGAAGATGCGGCCGGTCAGCACGGACATCTGGTCCTGGTCGGACAGGAAGCGCTGGCCGGCGTTGACGATGCTCTCGGTGTCGTTGCCGACCTTGAACGCGATCACCGCCCGCACGGTCAGGGCGATGGCCTGTTTCGTGACGCACACTTCGGTCACTTCGGCTTCGTTCATGGAAAGCGTGAGGAACCGGACTTTCCGGAAAATCGGCATGACGAACGCGCCGTGGCCGGTGACGACCCGGAACGGCGAGGCGCCCTGACTGTGCTTGCCCCCGGAGATCAGCATCGCCTCGTTGGGCGCGGGAACGCGATACCCGAACATGGCTGTCCTTCTTCGCACACTAGAGAGTGGGTTCCGAGGCGTCCCACGCCACGACGTCGACCGTGCGCCGGCCCCGGGTTTCCACGACCAGGACGGTCGTGCCCTTCGGCAGCTCCGTGTCGGACCAGGCAAGGAAGGTTTCCAGGCCGCCCCTGATCCTGATCAGCACCTCCCCGGGGCCCCGCTGCCCGCGGGTGCCGACCAGGAGGACTCCGGTGCGCCCGGCCGGGGAGAGATCGGAGTGCACGGTGCCGACCTCCCTCGGTGGCCGCCTCGATGCGGGGGATTGCCCCCGCTGTCCCCCATTGTGCTCCCGGCGGGCGCGGGCCGTGGGCACTGTGAGGTTCCGATCAGGAGGCAACCTGCGCGGCTATACTGCGGAGCGTGACCGTCGAGCAACGCCCCCTGCGCGCGGACGCCCGGCGCAACCGGGAGGCGCTGGTGGCGGCCGCGCGGGAGGTGTTCGGCGCCAAGGGGGTCGACGCCCCGCTCGACGAGATCGCGCGCCGCGCCGAAGTCGCGATCGGCACGCTCTACAACCGGTTCCCGACCCGGGCCGACCTGGTCGAGGCCGCGTTCCTGCCGACGCTGGAAGAAGCGCGGGCCGTCACCGAAGAAGCCCTCGCGTGCGACGACCCCTGGGACGGTTTCGTGCTCTTCCTCGAACGGTCGGTGCTGATGCAGGTGTCCGACCGCGGCTTCACCGAAGTGTGCTCGCGGGCGTTCGACCCCGCGTCGGGACTGGAGAAAGCCAAGCAGGCCAACGGGTCCCGGATGAACCGGATCATCTCGCGCGCCCAGGACGCCGGCGCGTTGCGGACGGACTTCCGCGCGGAAGACCTGGCGATCGTGTTCGCCGCGGCGACGGCGACCCCGGACTGGCGCCGCGCGCTCGGCATGGTCCTCGACGGGCTGCGCGCGCGATGACCTGGCTCGCGGACACCCGCACGTCGTACGACACAGTGGCGGCGAGCTACGCCGAGTGGGTGTCGGACTCGCTCGAGAAGCAGCCGTACCTCAAGGCGGCGCTGACGCTGTTCGCCACGCAGGCCGACGGGCCGGTGGTGGACGTCGGCTGCGGCCCGGGGCACTTCACGGCGTACCTGGCTTCGCTGGGGGTCGACGCGTCCGGCATCGACCTGTCGCCGGGGATGATCGACCTGGCTCGCCGGTCGCACCCCGAACTGCGGTTCGAGGTGGGATCGATGACAGACCTCGCGCTGCCCGCCGCGTCCGTGGCGGGCGTGCTGGCGTCCTGGTCGCTGATCCACATCCCGGACGATTCGGTGCCGGTGACGCTGGAGCACTTCCGCCGGGTCCTGCGGCCGGACGGCCTGCTGATGATCGGCTACCACGTCGGCGCGGGAACCCGGCTGAAGACCCAGGGCTACGGCGGGCACCCGATGCGGGTCCACATCCACCTCCGGCAGCCGTGGTGGCTGGCCCGGCGGGTGCGGAAAGCCGGGTTCACCGTGGAAGCGGAATGGCTCCTGGATCCGGAAGCCCGGACGCCGCAAGCGATTCTCTTCGCGCGCGCGTCAGCTTAGCCGCTGTCCCACGAACTTCAGGACGTCCGGCAGGATCCCGCGCCAGTACTCCTCCTTGTGGCCGCCCGGGGAAAACCTTGCCACCGCGGGCGAAACCGCCTTTGCCAGCCGGCGATTCGCGCCCAGGAACGGGTCCGACTCGCCGCACCACAGGCCTAGCGCGGCCGGGCGCAATTCTCCCGTGTGCAGCAACGGTTCTTCCGCTCGCCAGTTGGCTTCGTCCGCGAACACCCCGCGGGACCGCGCGTCCGGCCAACTGGCGAACAGGGCCGCGCTCGCCGTCGCGACCGCCTTCACGTCCGGGTGCGTGCGGGCGAAGCGCAATGCTCCGAAGCCGCCCATGGAAATGCCGAACACCGCCGATGCCGGACGGAGATCGTGGGCCGTCAGCCAGGCCGGGACTTCGTCGGTCAGCATGCGCTGCGGGTCGTCTTTCCCACCCACGTCGACCCAGTAGTGGTCGCCGTCGAGGGCGGCCACCGCGAAGGGTGGGGTGCCCGCGCGCACGACCTGCGTCAACGCCTCCGGGACGCCCAAGTCGAGGAACGTCCGCGCGCGGGCGCCTCGGCCGTGCAACGCCAGGCACACCGGCAGACCCGAGGACGGGACGCCTTCGGGTGTGATCAGGACCAGGTCGACGTCCGTGCCGCGGGCGGCGGAGCGCATGCGCTGCACCGTCACCGGGTCACGCGTCGCAGAAGGACGGGTCGGGGACGGACTTGGCGCCGGCTCGGGCGACGAGCAGCCCGCCAGCAGCGTCAACGCACTGCCGGCGAGCAGGCCGCGGCGGGAGAGCACGGGTCAGCCCCGGCTCTCCTCCTCCGCGAGCTCGTCGTCTTCGGTGTCTTCGCGCGGTGCCTTGTACGGGTCGACGTCGCCCGCGTGCTGGGCGCCGGTCGCGCGGCGCGCGACCTCCGCGTCGGCCTCGCGGGCCTTCGCGAGGAGGTCCTCGATCCGCTTCGACTCCTCGGGGATGGTGTCCGCGACGAACGTCAGCGTCGGCGTGTAGCGGACTCCGGTGCCCTGGCCGACCTTCGTGCGCAGCACGCCGCGCGCCGATTCGAGGGCGGCCGCCGCACCGGCGAAGTCCGGGACGGAGTCCAGCTTCTCGCCCAGCACCGTGTAGTACACCGTGGCGTCGTGCAGGTCGCCGGTGACCTTCGTGTCCGTGATGGTCACGTAGTCCAGCCGGGGGTCCTTGACCTCGTGCTCGATCGCGGACGCCACGATCTGCGAGATCCGCTTCGCGAGCTTGCGAGCCCGAGCCGGATCAGCCATGTCGTTCTCCTAGAAAGGGTTCAATCGTCTGGACCGAGCAGCCGGCGGCGGGCGGAGAGCAGTTCGAACTCCGGCCGGCTCGCCACGTACCGCTCACACGAGTCGAGCACGTCCCGGACGTGCTCGCCACCTTCGGCGACCACAGCCACCCCGATGAGGGTCCGGCGGTGCAGGTCGGTGTGCCCGGCTTCGGCCACCGACACGGCGAAGCGCTTGCGCACCTCGGCCAGCACCGGACGGACCACGGATCGCTTCTGCTTCAGCGAATGGACGTCGCCGAGCAGGATGTCGAGCTCGAGAGCTCCGACGAACATAGGCAGTTTTGGTGGTGTAGTAGGGAGACACCGGGTGTGCGCGGAAACGCACACCCGGTGTCGATCGTCCTTACGCGCGGGGCTTCTCGCGCTGCTCGTACGTCTCGATCAGGTCGCCGACCTTGATGTCGCCGTACGAACCGAGCGTCAGACCGCACTCGTAGCCCTCGCGGACCTCGACCACGTCGTCCTTGAACCGCCGCAGCGAGCTGACCGGCAGGTTCTCCGCCACGACGGTGCCGTCGCGGAGCAGACGGGCCCGGGCGTTGCGCCGGATCTCGCCGGACATGACCAGGCAACCCGCGATCGTGCCGATCTTGGAGGACTTGAAGACCTCGCGGACCTCCGCGCGGCCCAGCTCGACCTCTTCGTACTCCGGCTTGAGCATGCCCTTGAGGGCCTGCTCGATCTCGTCGATCGCCTGGTAGATGACCGTGTAGTACCGGACGTCGACGCCCTCGCGGGTGGCCCGCTCGGTCGCCTTGCCCTGGGCGCGGACGTTGAACCCGAGGACGATCGCGTCGGACGCGGTCGCCAGGTCGATGTCCGACTCGGTCACGCCACCGACACCGCGGTGGACCACGTTCAGCTCGACCTCGTCGCCGACGTCCAGCTGGAGCAGCGAGGCTTCGAGGGCCTCGACCGTACCCGAGTTGTCACCCTTGATGATCAGGTTGAGGCTGTTCGTCTCCTTCAAGGCGGAGTCGAGGTCCTCGAGGCTGACCCGCTTGCGGCGCGACGCGTTGAGCGCGTTGCGCGTACGAGCGGCGCGGCGCTCGGCGATCTGCCGGGCGACGCGGTCCTCGTCGACCACCAGGAAGGTGTCGCCCGCACCCGGCACCGAGGTGAACCCGATGACCTGGACGGGACGCGACGGCAGCGCCTCGGTGACGTCGACGTTGTGCTCGTCGACCATCCGGCGGACGCGGCCGTAGGCGTCACCCGCCACGACCGAGTCACCGACGCGCAGCGTGCCGCGCTGGACCAGGACGGTGGCCACCGGGCCGCGGCCGCGGTCGAGGTGCGCCTCGATCGCGACACCCTGGGCCTCCATGTCCGGGTTGGCCCGGAGGTCCAGAGCGGCGTCGGCGGTCAGCAGGATCGCCTCGAGCAGGCCGTCGATGTTGATGTTCTGCCGCGCGGAGATCTCGACGAACATCGTGTCGCCGCCGTACTCCTCGGCGACCAGGCCGTACTCGGTCAGCTGCTGCCGGATCTTGTCCGGGTTCGCGCCTTCCTTGTCGATCTTGTTGATCGCGACCACGATCGGGGCCTTGGCGGCCTGCGCGTGGTTGATCGCCTCGACCGTCTGCGGCATCACACCGTCGTCGGCCGCCACCACGATCACCGCGATGTCGGTCGAGTTCGCACCACGGGCACGCATGGCGGTGAACGCCTCGTGACCCGGGGTGTCGATGAAGGTGATCAGCCGCGGGTTGCCCTCGAGCTCGGTCTCGATCTGGTACGCACCGATGTGCTGCGTGATGCCGCCGGCCTCGCTCTCGCGGACCTTCGTCTTCCGGATCGTGTCGAGCAGGCGGGTCTTACCGTGGTCGACGTGACCCATGATGGTCACGACCGGCGGCCGGACCTGCAGATCCTCTTCGCCACCCGCGTCGTCGCCGTAGGTGATGTCGAAGGTCTCCAGCAGCTCGCGGTCTTCTTCCTCGGGGCTGACGACCTGAACCGTGTAGTTCATTTCGCCGCCGAGCAGCTCGAGGATGTCGTCCGACACGGACTGCGTCGCGGTGACCATCTCGCCGAGGTGGAAGAGCACCTGCACCAGCGAAGCCGGGTTGGCGTCGATCTTCTCGGCGAAGTCGGTCAGCGAAGCACCCCGCGGCAGCCGGATCGTCTCGCCCTGCCCCTTGGGCAGGCGGACGCCGCCGACGCTGGGCGCCTGCATGTTGTCCATGTACTCCTGGCGCTTCTGCCGCTTCGACTTGCGGCCCTTGCGCGAGGGACCACCGGGACGCCCGAAGGCACCCGCCGTGCCGCCACGGCCACCGGGGCCGCCACGGCCACCGCCGCCGCCGCGGAAACCGCCGCCACCGGCCGGGGCACCTGTGCCGCCACCGGGACGGAAACCGCCGCCACCGCCGCCGCCACCGGGGCCGCCGCGGAAGCCACCGCCGCCGCCACCGCCACCGGGACCGCCGCGGAAACCGCCGCCACCGCCACCGGGGCCGCCACGAGCGCCGCCACCGGGACCGCCACGGGCACCGCCGCCGGGACCACCGCGGGCGCCGCCACCGGGACCGGCGGGACGCTGCGTGCGGCCCGGCATCATGCCGGGGTTCGGCCGCGGGGGCATGTTGCCCGGGCTCGGCCGGTTGCCACCGGCGCCGCCGCCGGGCCGCGGGGCCGGACGGTCACCGCCGCCTTGACCGCCACCGGGACGCGGCGGGCGGTTGTCGCCGCCCTGACCGCCACCGGGGCGCGGGGCCTGCGGGCGCGGCGGGGCGCCGGAACCGACGCCGAACGGGTTGTTGCCGACCCGCGGGGTGCGCGGACCGGGCTTGGGACCGCCGGGCTTGGGGCCCTGCGGCTTCGGCGGGACGACCGAGCCGGTGCCCTGCGCGGGCGCGGCCGGGGTGTCCTGCTTGGGCGCCGCCGGAGCCTCGGCTTTGGCGGCCGGGACCTGCTCCTGGGGTGCCGGAGCGGCGGGCTGCTGGCGCGGGCCGGGCCGGGGGCCGGGGCGCTGCCCCGGGGTGGCCGGCTTCGACGCCGCGGGCGCCTGCTGCTGGGGTGCGGCCTGAGCCGGAGCGGCCGGTGCGGGAGCCGCCTGGGCCGCCGGCGCCTGCTGGGCAGGTGCGGGGGGCTTCGGGGCGGCGGGCGCGCCGGGCTTCGCGGCCGGCGGGCCGGGGCGCGCCGACGGACCGGGGGTGGGCTTCTTCGCGCCCTTCGGCGCATACGCGTCGCGGAGACGGCGGGCGACGGGCGCCTCGACCGTGGACGACGCGGACTTGACGAACTCGCCCTGTTCCTTCAACTTCGCGAGAACGTCCTTGCTGGTGATGCCGAGCTCTTTCGCGAGCTCGTGTACGCGGGCCTTGCCTGGCACAACTCTCCTCATCTAGGGGAGGCCAGGCGGGGATCCGCTGACCTCGTCCTTATTGTCTGACGCTCATGGCTTCAGCTTCACGGCTGACTCATGACGGGTCGACCTGCTTCCTTGATTCCTCGCGACCCCGGGGACGTCCCGGGTTCGTGGTGCGGGGTGGTGCGCCCGACGTGCTCGCGGACCTCGCGGGCGTCGAGCGCCCCGGGAGCCCGCAAGGCTCTCGGGAAGGCTCGCCGCCGTTCGGCCTTGGCCAGGCAGTCCGGGTCGGGGTGCAGCCAAGCCCCCCGGCCCGGCAGCCGCCGACGTTCGTCGACGACCACCCGCCCGGCCACCGCGACCACGCGCAGCAGCTCACCGATCAATGCCCGCCGCTTGCAGCCGACACAAGTCCGCACCGGGGAATTCCGGTGGGGCTGGTGCTCGGCTACCCGCCGCGGGCGTTGAACCACTCCTGAGTCTAGCGCTTCGACCTTCACTCAGCCGAACCGGTTGTCGCGGCGGGCCGCGACGGACTGGCGTGGTCTTGATCACCCTCGTCGTCCGCGGGCGCGGCGTCGCTGCGGATGTCGATCCGCCAGCCGGTCAGGCGGGCGGCGAGGCGGGCGTTCTGGCCCTCCTTGCCGATCGCCAGCGACAGCTGGAAGTCCGGCACCACGACGCGGGCGGTCTTCGCCCGCTCGTCCACGACTCGTACCGAAACAACCTTCGCCGGCGACAGGGCATTCCCCACGAACCGGGCCGGATCCTCGGAGTAGTCGATGATGTCGATCTTCTCGCCGGCCAGCTCGCTCATCACGTTCCGCACGCGCGCGCCGACCGGGCCGATGCACGCGCCCTTGGCGTTGACGCCCGGCACGGTGGACTTGACCGCGATCTTCGTGCGGTGCCCGGGCTCGCGCGCGACGGCGGCGATCTCGACGGTCCCGTCGGCGATCTCGGGCACCTCGAGCGCGAAGAGCTTGCGCACCAGGTTCGGGTGCGAGCGCGAGAGCGTGATCTGCGGGCCGCGGTTGCCGCGCGAGACGGTGACCACGTACGCCTTGATCCGGCTGCCGTGCTCGTAGGACTCCCCCGCCACCTGCTCGGCGGACGGCAGGACGCCCTCGGTGTCCCCCACCTGGACCACGACCATGCCGCGGGCGTTGGCGCGGGCGTCGCGCTGGATCACCCCGGCGACGATCTCGCCCTCCTTGGTGGAGAACTCGCCGAAGGTCTTCTCGTGCTCGGCGTCGCGCAGCCGCTGCAGGATGACCTGGCGCGCGGTGGTGGCGGCGATCCGGCCGAAGCCCTCGGGGGTGTCGTCCCACTCCTCGTCGACCTGGCCGTCGTGGGTCAGCGTGTGCGCGAGCACGCGCACCAGGCCCGTCTTGCGGTCGATGTCGATGCGGGCGTGCGGCTGGTGGCCCTCGGTGTGCTTGTACGCGGTGAGCAAAGCCGTCTCGATGGCTTCGATCACCGTTTCGAAGGGGATGTCCTTGTCCCGTTCGATCGCCCGCAGCGCGGCGATGTCGACGTTCACTTCGACCCCTTCTCCGTCTCGGCGGCGATCATGCCGGACGCGTCGTCTTCGAGCAGTTTCAGGTCCTCGGCGGGCGGCTGCTTGAACTCGATCTCCACGACCGCCTTCGCCACGTCGGCGTAGCGGACGTCGCGGAGCTTGCCGCCTTCGAGGACGCGGGCGGAGTCTTCGCCCGCGTGACCGACCCGGCCGATGAAGGCCGTGCCCTCGGCCGGGGTGATCTTCACCAGGCGGAACCGCGCGCGCCGCCAGTGCCGCGGCTGGGTGAGCGGGCGGTCGAGGCCCGGCGAGGTGACCTCGAGCGTGTAGGCGCTCGCGAGCACGTGCTCGTTCTCGTCGAGCGCCGCCGAGACCTTGCGGCTGACCTCGGCGACTTCGTCCAGCCCGACACCGTCGTCGGCGTCGACGACGACCTTGACCAGCTGCCGCCGGCCGGCCTGCTGCACCTCGAACGAGTCGAGGTCGAAACCCGCGGCGGTGACGGCTTCGGCCACTATCGGCTGAAGCCGGCTGGCGAGTTCTCCTGGCACGTGGGGCTCTCCTCGGTTGCGCGGGTCGGTGGTGGACCAGCTTATCCGGTCCCCCGCTCACCCCGCGCGAGCGGCGGGGCCGCCCCGGGGCCTGGCAGGATGGGCCGACGTGACCGGAAGACCGACCGACCTGACCCGTCGTGCCGCCCTCCGCGCGGGGGCGCTGGCCGCGCTGGCCGTCCCCCTGGCCGCGTGCGGGCCCGGCTACGACGAGAGCCCCGACCCCCTGCAGCCCCTGCTGGCCGCCGCCGAGGCGGACGCCGCCGCCGCGCGGGCGCTGGCCAAGGGCGGGAACGCCGACGCCGCCGGCCAGCTCGCCGACGCGCGCGCGGCCCACGCGGCCGCGCTGAAGTCCGAAGTGGACCGGCTGAACCGGCCGAAGCCGTCGACGTCCGCGACGCCGCCGGCGCCGGCCGCGCTGAGTGACCTGAAGGAGCGGCTGGCGGCCGCGCGCAAGCAGGCCGAGGACCTCGTCGGCGGCCTGCCGCGCTACCGGGCCGGCCTGGTCGCGGCGGTGGCGGCGGGCTGCGCGGCGCTCCAGCGCACCGCCCCCGCGCTGGGCCCAGGCGAGGACGCGCCGGCGCCCGCACCGGCGGCCGGTGCCGTCCCGGCGGAGGCGGTGGACCCGCTGCAGACCGCGCTCGCCGCCGAACACGCCGCTGTCTGGGTGTACGGCCTGGTCAGCGCGTTCCTGCCGGGCGACTTCGGCGACGCCGAGAAGGCCGGCGCCGCCGAGCACGCGGTGCGCCGCGATCTGCTGCAGACGATGCTGTCGGCCTCCGGGGCGACGCCGGTGGCGCCGGAAGCGGCGTACGTGCCGAAGAAGCCGGTGACGGACGCGAAGTCGGCGTCACTGGTGGTCGCGACGGCCGAGGCCGACTGCGCGAACGCGTGGCTTGCGGTCATCAACCACACCGACGACGCGGGCCTGCGCACGACGGCGCTGCACGCGCTGGTGGCGGCTTCGCGGCGCGGGACGCCGTGGCGTTCGGAGGCGGGCGAGAAGCCGACGGCGATCGCCATGCCCGGCCAGGCGAGCTGAGCCCTCCCGGTCGTGCGCGGCACACCCGCGCGCGACCGGGTCAGCCGGGGAGGTCGGCGGACAGCCGCAGCGCGTCTTTCGCGATCCTGTCGAGCAGCGTCTTGTCCGAGTGCTTGCCGTAGAAGTCGGCCAGCACGATCGTCGTGTTCGTGCCGTCCACCTTCGACGCGTACGCCGCGTCCGTGCCGCTCACGCTCGGGGTGCCGGTGCCGGCGAACGTCTTGTCCTTCACCAGGTCCGTGACGTTGCCGGTGCCGTCCTGCTCGGTGAGCGTCTTGAGCGCCTTCGCCTTCGTCGAGTCCGGCATCCCGACCAGCACCACCGACACCAGCGCCTTCGCCCCGCCCGTCTCGGTCGTGTACAGCGCGCGCACCAGCGACTGGCAGGCGTTGTCCACGAAGAAGTCGTGCGTCTTGCCGTAGGACTTCGCAGCGCAGTCCGTGGACTTCGCCGGCCCGGCGACCTGGGTGAACTGGTACTGCCCGGTGTTCTGGGCCGGCGGCTGCGCCACGGGCTCGTCCGGCGTCGAGTCGTGCCGGATCAGGTACCACAGCAGCCCGGCGACGACCGCGATCGCGACCAGCCCGGCGCCGCGCAGCGCCAGGGCCTTGGTGTCCCTCGGCGGCGGGCCCGGGGCGGGCGGCCGCGGCTGCGGGGGCACCGCGCCCAGCGGAGCCGTGTCGGACGGGCCTGGGGTGAAATGCGCACCAACCACGAGGCCATACGGTAGTTCACCGTCTCCGCGGCGTTCACTCGAATGCGCGTAAGACGCGTTCGACGTCGTCAGCGGTGTTGTAGAGGTGGAAGCCGACGCGCACCCGGCCGCCCCGGACGCTCGAGGCGATCCCCGCCGCCGCGACCCGCTCCGGGTCGGCGTCGAGCGACACGATCGCGCTGCCGCGCGGCGGCAGTCCGAGCTTCTCGAGCAGCAGGTCGGCGAGGCCGGTGTTGTGCGCCGCGACCTGCGTGAGGTCGAGCCCGCCGAGGTACTCGAGCGCGGCGGCCGCGCCGACCTGGGCGAGCCAGACCGGCGAGAGGTCGAACGCGCGGGCGTCGCCGGCCAGGCGCAGCGGGAGGCCGTAGACCGTGGCCCACGGGTCCTCCCCCGCGTACCAGTTCGCCGCGACCGCCCGGGTGCGCTCGTGCGCGTCCGGCCGCACGTAGAGCCACGCGCAGCCGCGCGGGGACAGCAGCCACTTGTACCCGGCCGCGACCACCCAGTCCGCCCAGGCGACGTCCAGCGGCAGCCAGCCCACGGCCTGGGTGGCGTCGAGCAGCACCGCCGCCCCGGCGGCCTCGGCCGCGGCCCGCAGCGCGGGCAGGTCGGCGAGCCGGCCGTCGGCGGACTGGACGACGCTCACCGCGACGACGTCGTGGCCCTCGACCCGCTCCGGCAGTGCCTCGAGGGGCACCTCGGTCACCGTGACGCCGGGGTTGGCCGCGAAGGGGAACGTCACGCTGGTGAAGTCCCCTTCGGCGGCGAGCACGCGGGTGCCGGAAGGCAGCGCGGCGGCGACATTGGCGACCAGCTGCGAGGCCGACGCGCCGATCGCGACCCGCCCGGGTTCGACGCCGAGCAGCCGGGCGAACCCGGCCCGCGACCGGTCGACGTACGGGTCGAACTCCCCCGGCCGCGTGGCGCCGGCGCGCCACCGTTCGACGGACTCGGCGACCGCCGCCGCCACCGGGGCCGGCGGGACGCCGACGCTGGGCGTGTTCAGGTATCCGGGCGGAACGGCGAAGTCGGTCATGGTCTTCAGGCTGGCAGACCGGGGCAACCCGTTTAGGGCAGGAGCGCGACGACGTCGGCGTAGCTCGGCGGGCTCAGCGGCAGGTCCCGGTCGTCGCGGATCGCGGCCGCCGTCTCGGCCGCCGCCTGGAGGGCCATGCGGTACGGGAGCGAGCCGAGGCTGACGCGCGCGACGCCCAGCTCCGCCAGCCCGGCGAGGGTGACTTTGCCGGGGAGGAACAAGAGGTTGAGCGGGAGGCCGATCCCGGCGATCCGTTCGACGTCCGCGGGTGCGGCGAGGCCGGGGACGAAGAGGCCGTCGGCGCCGGCGTCCGCGTAGGCCTTGGCCCGGTTTTCGGCTTCCGCCATCGAGTGGTCGCCGGCCCAGTGGGTGTCGGTGCGGGCGTTGAGGAACAGGTTCGGCACGCGGTCTTTGACGGCTTTGATCAGGGCGGTCTGGTGGTCGATCGGGGCGAGTCCGCCGTCGGCGCGGCCGTCTTCGAGGTTGACGCCGACGGCACCGGCGTCGCCGAGTTCCGCGGCGAGATCGGCGACGGCGGCGGGGTCGGCGCTGAAGCCGTCGGCGATGTCGACGCTGACGAGGACGTCCAGCCGGGTGAGGCGCCGGGTGAGGGCGACGGTGGCGTCCCGCGTCGAGGGGGCGCCGTCGGGTTCGCCGGTGGCCGCGGAGACGCCGAGGCTGGTGGTGCCGAGGGCCCGGAACCCTTGGGCGGCGAGGAAAGCGCCGATGCCGAACTCCCACGCGTTCGGCAGCAGGAGCGGGGAACCGGGGATGTGGAGGGCGCGGAATTCGTCCATGGCCCCGAATCTAGGAGCGGGACGCTTCGGCGGCCGCCGAACTCACGCCGAGGCGGGGGTGTGCTCCGCGTCGTAGGCGTCGCGGGCTTCCTGCACCGCCGTCATGTGCGTGCGGGCCCAGCGGTCCAGCACGTCCAGCGGCTCCGACAAGTTGCGGCCCAGGGCCGTCAGCTCGTACTCCACCTTCGGCGGGATCACCGCGTACGCCGTGCGGGTCAGGATTCCGTCGCGGACCAGGCTCCGCAGCGTCTGCGTCAGGACCTTCTGGGAGATCCCGTCCACCCGGTGGCCGATCTCGGTGAACCGCAGCGGGCCGTCCTTCAGCGCGCCGACGATGAGCACCGTCCACTGGTCGCCGATGCGGTCGAGCAGCTGGCGGGTCGGGCAGTTGCGGTCGTACGGGTCCGGCCCCACGGCACACCTCACTTTCCCCGGGAGAGTAACACGCCGTTCAGACAGTGGCCATCAGCGTCGTGAACAGCAGCCGCAGGTGGCGGCGGCCGCGCTCCCAGCGGGCCTCCAGCTCGTCTTGGTCCCGCGTCGCCCAGCTCGCGATCAGGATGCCGCGCACGACGTCCATCGCCGTGTACACCGCGTGCAGGAACTCGTGGTGCTCCGCGTGGTCCGGCAGCAGCGCCCGGCCGAACTCGACCAGGCTGGACGTCGCGATCGGCTCGACCGCCGCCATCTGCCCGCGCAGCTCGGGGTCGGTGCGGGACGCGACCCACAGCTCGACCGTCGCCGAGAACACCGGCCCCTGGTGCATCTCCCACATCAGCTGCAACGCGTCGCCGACCGGGTCGCTGGACGCGCGGAGCCGGTCGAGCTCGGCCATCGCGACCTCGGTGCGCTTCTGCGCGAGGTGCCGGACCGCCGAGGTCACCAGGTCGGCCTTCGTCGGGAAGTGGTGCACCTGCGCGCCGCGCGTGACGCCGGCGCGGTCGGCCACCCGGGTCGTCGTCGTGCCCGCGTAGCCGTACTCGACGAGGCAGTCGATCGTCGCGTCGAGCAGCCGGACGCGCATCGCCGCGCTGCGTTCCTCCTGGGTGCGGCCGGTCGATCCCCGTCGTGGCGCTGACATGCGCCTACTTTATGGGGCCACCGGCGCGGCCTCGACCAGCCCCGCCACGACCCGCCCGATGAAGCGGGTGAGGAACCGGCGGTAGAACCAGCCGGTGCCGGGGACCTTCGCCGTGAACGACGAGTGCCAGTGGATCTCCGTGCCGCCGTCCACCGGCGCGAGGTCGACGTAGGCGACGTAGTCCCGCAGCGGCAGGCCGTGGTCGAGCGCGTAGCCGAACCGGCGGCCGGGCTCGAGCGCGACGATCTCCTCGTACGAACGGATGCCGCCGGTCCGGAACAGCCGGATCGCGCCGAGCCCCTCCGGCTCGTCCTTGCCCTCGCGGACCAGTTCGAACGACCCCAGCGGCGACCAGCGGGGCCAGCTCGCGCCGTCCCGCAGCAGCGCGTACACGGTGTCGGCGTCCGCGGCCGTCACCGAGCGGACCGAGATTTTCTGTACCATTTGGTACGTGTACCATTTGGTACATGATCGACGCAAGCCCGCGCGCGAAGCTCCTCGACGCGGCGATCGACCGCATCGCCCACCACGGCGGCGCGAGCAAGAGCCTGCGGGCGCTGGCCGCGGACCTCGGCACCAGCCACCGCATGCTGATCTACCACTTCGGGTCGAAGGAAGGCCTGCTCACGGCGGTGGCGCGGGAGGTCGAGGCCCGGCAGCGGGCGGCGCTCGCCGACCTGGACCCGGCGGACTTCTGGCGCCGGCTCACCGACGACGACCTGCGCGCCAACGAGAAGCTCTTCTTCCAGCTCTACGGCCAGGCGCTCGGCGGCACGCCGGGCACCGCCGAGTTCCTCGACGGCGTCATCGACGACTGGCTCGCCCCGCTCGAGGCGCTGCTGGCCGAGCGAGGCGTCCCCGAAGCCGACAGGCCCGCCCACGCCCGGCTCGGCCTAGCCGTGACGCGCGGCCTGCTGCTCGACCTCGTGACGACCGGCGACCGCGACGCCGTGAACGCAGCGATGGCGCAGTTCCTGGCGATGTACGAGCGGAGCACGTGATAACGAGACCCAGACCCCCCGCACCCCGATCCGAAGCCCTCGGCCTTACAAACCCCGAACACGGGACGGACGCCCCCCGAACACCGCCCCGCGAGAGTTCTCCTCGTAAGCAACGGACACGAGGGAGACACGATGCGAGGAACCACCTGGACGCGGCTGGCGCTGGCGGGCTGCGGGAGCGCGGCCTGCCTGCTGGTGGCGGCGCCGCTGGCCTCGGCCCAGACCACGTCGCCGGCGCCGGTCGCGCCGATCACGCTGAGCCCCGAGGAGTCGCAGCAGGTCTGCTCGGACTGGGTGCCGAAGCTGCAGAAGAAGGCCGACAACCTGGAGAAGCGGATCAACGGCGGCCCGGAGGTGGCCGGCTCGGTCGCCAACCTCAAGGCGCGCGCGCAGGACCAGCGCGCCGCGGGGCACGAGGACCGCGCCAAGAAGCTCGACGACCGCGCCACCAAGCGGCAGGGCCGGATCGGCGAGCTGACCACGGCCAAGCAGAAGCTCGACGCCTTCGCGTCCGCGCACTGCAAGCCGGCCAAGTGAGGGGCGCGAGGGTCGCGGCGGCGGTCGGGGCCGCCGCGCTCATCGCGCTCGGCTGCTCGGCCTGCCGCGACAACCTGGTCGGTTCGCCGGACTCCGGCACCTCCCCGGCGTCGTCCGAGCTGAGCGGGGTCGAGTCGACGCTCAACGGCATCGAATCCGACATGAACAGCGATGGCTCACCCTGACCGGCTAGCGTCTCCCCGTTGGTGACGGCGGCGACGGGAGCAGGCATGGGGTCACCGGGACGCGGCCTCGTCCTCGTGGTCGAGGACGAGGCCGCGATCGCCGAGCTGGCGGCGATGTACCTCAAGCGCGACGGCTTCGGCGTGCACGTCGAGGCCGACGGCGGCCGTGCGCTGGACGCCGTCCGGCGGCTCAAGCCGGTGGCGGTCGTGCTCGACATCGGACTGTCCGGAATGGACGGTATCGAGATCTGCAAGGCGCTGCGCGCGGCCGGGGACTGGACGCCGGTGCTGTTCGTCACCGCCCGCGACGACGAGCTGGACCGCTTGCTGGGCTTGGAGATCGGCGCGGACGACTACCTGACGAAGCCGTTCAGCCCGCGCGAGCTGGCGGCGCGGGTCCGGACGGTGCTGCGGCGCGCGTCCGGGGCGACACCGGCCGCGGAGACGTTCGCCGTGGGCGGCACGCGCGTCGACGTCACGAGCCGCCGCGCTTGGGCCGGCGACACCGAGGTTTTCCTGACGTCGACCGAGTTCGACCTCCTCACGCACCTGCTCCGGCACCCGGGGCAGGTGCTTTCACGCGACCAGCTGCTGAGCGCCGTCTGGGGGTACGCCGCGGCGGCGGGCACGCGCACGGTCGACGTCCACGTGGCGCAGCTGCGGGCGAAACTCGGCGCGGCCAGTCCGATCAGGACGGTCCGCGGCATCGGCTACGCGGCGGACCCGGCATGAGGGGGACGCTGGCCGGGCGGATCACGCTCGTGTGCCTGGCGGTGGCGGGCGTCGCGGTGATCGTCGCCGGGCTGGTCGCGGCCCGGCTGATCCGGACCACGGCGGACAACGTGCTGCAGTCGTCGCTGTCGGCGCAGGCCGACGTGGTCGCGACGCAGCTCGACGAAACCGGCATCGGCAACCGGCTGGGCGTGGGCAAGGTGGCCGATGTCCTCCGCGGGCAGGGCATCTCGGTGGTGGTCCGGCGCGCGGGCGGGCAGGCGCTCGGGGACGCGGTGGCGGTGCAGGCCGCGGGCAAGCTCGGCCTCGCGGCGAACCACTCGGGACGCGTCACCGCCGGCGGCACGCAGTACCTCGTCGAGACGCGGGTGGTCAGCACGCGCGGGGCGGCGTTCGCGCTGGTCCTGCCGGCGCGCAACGCCGAAGCGACGCAACGGGCGCTGGTGCGCAGCATCGCGCTGGCGCTGGGGATCGGGCTCCTGGTGGCGGCGCTGGCGGGCTTCGTCTCGGGCCGGCTGCTGGGCCGTCCGCTGCGCCGGGCGGCCGCGGCGGCGGGGTCGCTGCGGGCGGGCCGGCGGGACGTCCGGGTGCCGGTCCAGGGACCGCGCGAGGTGGCGGAGGTGGCGGGCTCGCTGAACTCGCTGGCCGACGCGCTGGCGGTCAGCGAGACGCGGCAGCGGGACTTCCTGCTGTCGGTGTCCCACGAGCTGCGGACGCCGTTGACGGCGGTGACGGGCTTCGCCGAGGCGATCGCGGACGGCGTCGCCTCGGGGGACGACGCCGTGCGCGCGGGTCAGACGATCCAGCGCGAGGCCGCGCGGCTGGAACGGCTGGTGACGGACCTGCTGGAGCTGGCGCGGCTGGGCGCGGACGAGTTCCGGCTGGATCTGGCCTCGGTGGACCTGGGTGCGCTGGTCCGCGACTGCGCGGAGGTGTGGCAGCTGCGGTGCGCGCGGGAGGACGTGGAGCTGCGGGTCTCGGCGCCCCCGTCTCCGGTCCTGGTGACGGCGGACGCCCGGCGGCTGCGCCAGGTGGTCGACGGGCTGGCGGAGAACGCCCTGCGGGTGACGCCATCGGGCGCGCCCATGGTGTTCGCGCTTTCCACCGACGGGTCCTCGGCGCAGCTGTCGGTCCGCGACGGCGGGCCGGGGCTGGCGCCGGAGGACTACCCGGTGGCGTTCGAGCGCGGGGTGCTGAACGCGCGCTACCGGGACCGGCGGCCGGTGGGGTCGGGGATCGGGCTGGCCCTGGTGCACGGGCTGGTGACGCGGATGGGCGGGACGCTGGCCGCGGGCCCGGCGCCGGAGGGCGGGGCGGCGTTCACGATGACGTTCCCCCTGGCGCCAGCTGGGCCGCGCGGTCGGTGACGTCCATCAGGGCCCAGTGCTCGACCACCCGGCCGTCGCGGACGCGGATCATGTCCATGCTGGTCACGGCGTAGCCGCGGCCGGTCGAGATCTCCGTTCCGGTGCTCGTGTAGCGGTTCACCGAGAACTCGCCGGCGGCGACGTTCTGCTCGACCCGCACGCCGATGTCGCGGAAGCCGGCGAAGATCCCGCCGTCCAGCATGGCCTCCCACTTCGCCCGCCAGGCGTCGATGCCGTGGTGGTCGCCCCCGGCGCCGCCGCGGTGGTCGACGACCTCCGGATCGATGTAGCGCAGGCCTTCCTCGACGCTCTCGGCCGTGAACGGCGTCAGCGCGACCAGCCGGCGGTGAACTTCGGCGGCGTCCATGCTCGCTCCTTAAGTGGGGAGTTCCCCGGATAGTGTGCGGCTACGCTAACCGGGGAAGTCCCCGTTTGGCAAGGAGCGCGATGCCCGCACGAGCCCGCC
Organism: Amycolatopsis sp. NPDC101161; assembly: GCF_044768185.1. Taxonomy (NCBI): domain Bacteria; kingdom Bacillati; phylum Actinomycetota; class Actinomycetes; order Pseudonocardiales; family Pseudonocardiaceae; genus Amycolatopsis; species Amycolatopsis sp. NPDC101161. The sequence goes on along the minus strand of NZ_JBIWPI010000006.1, from coordinate 631,085 downwards.
GATCCGACGCGCGCGACAACCACGCGCTGCTGCTGGCCGCGGCGAAGGAGGTGTTCGCCGAGGACGGCCCGGACGCCCCGCTCGACCGCGTCGCCCGGCGCGCGGGCATCGGCAACGCGACGATGTACCGGCACTTCCCCAGCCGTCGTGAGCTGGTCATCGCCGTGTACGCGAGCGACGTCGCTTCGCTGACGGGCAACGCGCGGCTCGACGCGGCCGACCCGGGCGCGGAGCTGTTCGCGTGGCTGGCGGCGTTCGTCGAGCACGTCCGGGACAAGCGTGACCTCGCGCTGTCGCTGACCACCCCGGCCGGCGACCACGAGACGCTGTTCGCCCAGTGGCACGCGACGGTGAACGAGACGGCCGCGGCCCTGGTGGACCGCGCCAAGGAGGCCGGGGCCGTCGCCGCCGACACCGACGCCCTCGACCTCCTCCTGCTCGCCACCGGCATCGCGCTCTCCGGCGCCTCGGACCGCGCCGACCGGCTCCTGGACCTGGTCCGCCGCGGCGTGTCGAGCACGGGCGGGCCGTAGGGTCGGGGCATGGAGATGCTGCACCTGCGCTACTTCGTCGCGGTCGCCGAGGAACTGAACTTCTCCGCCGCCGCGCGGAAGCTGCACATGGCCGCCTCTCCCCTCTCGCAGCGGATCAAGGACCTCGAACACGAGCTCGGCCAGCAGCTGTTCGACCGCAGCACCCACCACGTCACCCTCACCGCCGCCGGGACCGCGCTGCTGCCGCTCGCCCGGGACGTCCTCGAGCAGGTCCGGGCCATTCCCTGGAAGCTCCGGGAGGCGACCCGTCCGCGGCGCAGCACCGTCTTCCTCGGCATGCCCGCCGGGGTGCACCCCGAGCTGCGGGAGCTCGTCAACACGCTCGCCGGGCGCGTGCACGACACCTACGAGCTGAAGCGCTGGCCCGGCACGACCGCCGATCTTGTCCAGGGCGTGCACGAGGGCAAGCTCGCCCTCACCCTGGCCCGGCTGCCGGTCAACGACCCCGCGCTCGAACAGGTGCCGGTGATGTCGGAACGGCTCGGCGCGGTCGTCCCGGCCGATCTCTTCGCCGGGCGGGACTCGGTGAGCCTCGCCGAGCTGGCCGAATTCCCGTACGTGGCCTCACCTGGGGAAATCACCCCAGCCTATTTCGACCAGCTCGACCACCAATTGGCCGAACTGGGCGTCAAGAAACGCATCAGATTGACCAACACCGGCTACGGCGGGACGTCGGAAATCATTTCCAGCGGCGAAGCCTTTTCCATTTCGATGCTCGACGAGAAGAGCCCGATGCACGGCTACCGGCTCGAAAACGTCATCGTCCTGCCCTTCACGGATTTCCGCCCCCAGCTGGACACCGGCCTGCTCTGGCGCCGCGACCGCGCCGAGGGCGACCTGCGTGAGCTCGTCGACGCCGCGAAAGAGGTCTTCGCCGAGCCGCTGGCCACCTAGAAATGGTATGACCGCCGCGGTCACACCATTGTTCGTATCATGATCATTCCCTTTCGCGCCGACCGCGCCTACGTTCGTAAGTAGAGCGAAACAGCAAGGCGCGAAAGGACGGAAGCGATGAACAGCACCGGCCCCCTGGACGGCGTGCGCGTGATCGACCTCTCGACCGTGGTGATGGGCCCGTACGCGGCCCAGATCCTCGGCGACCTGGGCGCCGACGTGATCAAGATCGAGTCGCCCGCGGACACCGTCCGCGTCGGCCAGTACCGCACCACGCCGGGCATGACCGCGCTGAACCTGAACGTCAACCGCAACAAGCGCAGCGTGGCCCTCAACCTCAAGGACGAGACCGAGCGCGAGCAGGCCCTCAAGCTGATCGACACCGCCGACGTGCTGATCACCAACATGCGCCCCGGCGCGCTGAGCCGGCTCGGCCTGAACTACGCCGACGTCGCCCAGCGCAACCCGCGCCTGGTCTACGCCCACGCGCAGGGCTTCCGCGGCGACTCCCCCCAGGCCGGCAACGCGGCCTACGACGAGACCGTGCAGGCGTCCTCCGGCCTGGTCGACGTCGCCAACCGGGCGCTGGGCGAGCCGGTCTACCTGCCGACGATCATCGGCGACAAGGTGTCGTCGCTGACCATCGCCTACAGCGTGCTCGCCGCGCTGGTCCACCGCGACAAGACCGGCCAGGGCCAGCAGATCGAGATCCCGATGACCGACACGCTGCTCGCGTTCAACCTGGTCGAGCACCTCGCGGGCCACACCTACGAGCCCGCCGAGGGACCCACCGGGTTCGCGCTGTCGATGACGAAGGGGCACGCCGCGGTCCGCACCAAGGACGGCCTCGCCTGCGTCATCCCCTACAACCCGAAGAACTTCCGCGACTTCTTCGCCGCCGCCGAGCGCCCGGACCTCGCCGAGGACCCGCGCGTCAACGGCGAGGCCATCGACCGCGCCGACAACGAGTGGCTGACCGAGCAGATCGCCGCGTGCGCGCCGGCGCTGACCACCGACGAGTGGGCCGAGGTCTGCGCGAAGCACAGCATCCCGATGGCGCCGGTGCTCGAACTGGACCGGGCGCACGAGAACCCGTACGTCCGCGACGGCCACCTGCTCGACACCGTCGAGCACCCGAGCGAGGGCACCATCCGCACGGTCGGCATCCCGGTGAAGTTCTCCGCGACGCCCGGCTCGATCCGCCGCCTGGCCCCGCTGGCCGGCCAGGACACCGCCGAAGTCCTCGCGGAACTGAACTGAGAGAAGCAAGACCATGACCGAAGTACGCACCGAACGGATCGGCGGCACCCTGCTGATCACGATCGACCGGCCCCAGGCCCGCAACGCGGTCAACGCCGCCGTCGCGGCCGGGCTGGCCGCGGCCCTGGACGAGCTGGAAGCCGACCCACGCTCCGCGCGGGCGTCCTGACCGGCGCCGAGAACACCTTCAGCGCCGGCATGGACCTCAAGGCCGCGCTCAAGGGCGAGTCCCCGGAGATCCCGGGACGCGGGTTCGGCGGCCTGACCGAAGCCGAGCTGACCAAGCCCTTGATCGCCGCCGTCGAGGGGTTCGCCATGGGCGGCGGGTTCGAACTGGCGCTGGGCTGCGACCTGATCGTCGCCGCCGAAGACGCGAAGTTCGGTCTCCCCGAGGTCAAGCGGGGCCTGATCGCCGCGGGCGGCGGCGTGATCCGGCTGCCGAAGCGGATCCCGCACCACCTGGCGATGGAGTTCCTGCTGACCGGCGAGCCCGTCAGCGGCCGCCGCGCCGGGGACCTGGGCCTGGTCAACCGCGTCACGCCGAGCGGCGACGCCGCCGCGGTCGCGCTGCAGCTGGCCGAGAAGCTGGCGGAGAACGCGCCGCTCGCGCTCGCCGCCGTCAAGAAGATCGTGCGTGCTGCCGATCCGAAAGCCGTGCAGCGCGAAGAAATCAAGAAACTGATGCAGTCGAACGACGTCCGCGAGGGCATGACCGCCTTCGCCGAGCGCCGCGCTCCGAAGTGGACAGGCGAATGAAGATCGAAGAAGTCCGGCAGCACGTGACCACTCCCCTGACCGCCCCGGCGTTCGCGCCGGTCGTCCCGAGGTTCACCAACCGCGAGTACCTGAACATCGTCTACCGCACCGACGCCGACGCCCTGCGCGCCGTCGTGCCGGAGCCGCTGCGAGTCGAAGAACCGTTGGTGCGCTTCGAAGTCATGAAGATGGGCGACGTCTCCGGCTACGGCCCGTACACCGAGTCCGGCCAGGCGATCGAGGTCAGCTTCGACGGGGAGCGCGGCGAGTACCTGCACGCGATGTACCTCGACAACTTCCCGGCGACCGCGTCCGGGCGCGAAGTGAGCGCGTACCCGAAGACCGTCGGCAGCCCGGACCTCTACGTCGACAACGGTGTCCTCGTGGGCACTTTGGACTACGGGACGCTGCGGGTGGCCACCGCGACCATGGGCTACAAGCACCACGAGCTGGACGTCCGCGAGGCCGAGCGCCAGATCACGGTCCCGACGTTCATGCTCAAGACGATCCCGGGCTACGACGGCGCCCCGCGCGTCCAGGAGCTGGTCCGCACCGAGATCACCGACGTCGTGGTCAAGGAGGCCTACACCGGCCCCGCGCGGCTGCAGCTGTTCCAGCACGTCCTCGCGCCGCTGGCCGACCTGCCGGTGCTTGAGGTCGTCTCGGCCAGCCACATCCTCACCGACCTGACGCTCGCCCCGGTCAAGCCGGTCTTCGACTACCTGGAAGGAGCGCGGTCATGAAGAACGCCGCAGTCATCGGTGCCGGCACCATCGGCCTGTCCTGGACGGCGCTGTTCGCCCACCACGGCCTGACCGTCCGGGTCACCGACCCCCGCCCGGATCTCACTGAGGCCGTCGCCGGCGCGCTGGCCCAGTTCGCCCCGCACCTCGGCACCACCGCCGAGGACCTGGCGAGCCGGGTGAGCATCGCCGCCGACGTCACCGAAGCCGTGCGAGACGCGGATGTGGTGCAGGAGAACGGTCCCGAGAACGTCGAGTTCAAAAAGGACCTCTTCAAGCAGCTCGTCGAGGAGGCTCCGGAGCACGCGCTGCTGCTCAGCTCGTCGAGCGCCATTCCGTCCACGGCGTTCACCGAAGAGATCGACGGAACGCGGGTCCTCATCGGACACCCGTTCAACCCGCCGCACCTCATTCCGCTGGTCGAGGTCGTCCCCGGCGTGCGCACGAGCGACGAGTCGGTCGAGCGGGCCGTCGAGTTCTACACCTCCCTCGGCCGGACGCCGGTCGTGGAGCGCAAGGAGATCCCCGGGTTCGTCGGCAACCGGCTGCAGAACGCGCTGAGCCGCGAGGCCATCTACCTCGTCGAGCAGGGCGTGGTGACCCCGGCCGAACTGGACGCGGTGATCACGAACTCGCTCGGGATCCGCTGGGCGACCGTCGGGCCGTTCCTCGGCTCGCACCTCGGTGGCGGCCCCGGCGGCTACCGGCACATGGCCGAGCACATCGGCAAGTCCATGAAGAAGATGTGGGCCGGTCTGGGCAACCCCAGCCAGAGCCCCGAAGAGCAGGAACGGCTCATCGAAGCCGTCGAACAGGCTTACGGCTCCTCCACGTACTCGGAACTCGCCGAGACGCGCGACCGCAAGCAGCTCGCCGTTTTGCACGCAGTGGAGGAGAACTGACATGGAACCGCTCAAGGACAAGCTGACCGCCGACTTCTACGACTTCGAGGCGCTGCTCCCCGACGACGAGCGCAAGCTGCTCGTCAAGGCGCGCGAGTTCATGACCAACGACGTCAAGCCGCTGGTGAACGACAACTGGGAAGCGGGCACCTTCCCGAAGGAGCTCATCGGGATGTTCCGCGAGAGCGGTCTCGCCGGCCTGCCGTACGACGGCTACGGCGAGCACAAGCCCGCGGTCAGCCACCTGCTCACCGGCATGATGGCGATGGAGATGAGCCGCACCGACGCGTCCGTGGCGACGTTCTTCGGTGTCCACAACGGACTCGCGATGTACTCGATCTACAGTGGAGGCAGCCAGGAGCAGCGGGACCGCTGGCTTCCCGAGATGGCCGCGATGGACAAGATCGGCGCGTTCGCGATGACCGAGCCGCTCGGCGGGTCCGATGTGGCCGGTGGCATGCGCACCACCGCCAAGCGAGAAGGTGACACCTGGATTCTCGACGGGGCCAAGAAGTGGATCGGCAATGCGACCTTCGCCGACTACGTCGTGGTGTGGGCCCGGGACGTCGACGACAACCACGTCAAGGGGTTCGTCGTCGAGAAGGGCACGCCGGGCTTCGTGCCGGAGAAGATCCAGGGCAAGACCGCGTTCCGGATCGTCGAGAACGCCGAGATCACCCTGACCGGCGTCCGCGTCCCGGAGGCGAACCGGCTGCAGGGCATCAACGGCTTCCGCGACGTCGCGGAGATCCTGCGCGCCACCCGCGGCGGCGTCGCGTGGCAGGCGCTGGGCGTGATGATCGGTGCCTACGAGGCCGCGCTGGCCTACTCCCAGGAGCGCAAGCAGTTCGGCCGGCCGATCGCGCGGTTCCAGCTGGTGCAGGACCTGCTCGTGAAGAGCCTCGGCAACATCACCGCGTCGTGGGGCATGCTCGTGCAGCTCGCCCGGCTGCAGGACGCGGGGATCTTCAAGGACGAGCACTCGTCGCTGGCCAAGGCGTTCGTCACCTCGCGGATGCGCGAGGTCGTCGCCTGGAGCCGGGAGATCTTCGGTGGCAACGGGATCGTGCTCGGCTACGACGTCGCGCGGTTCTTCGCCGACGCCGAGGCGATCTACTCCTTCGAGGGCACGCGCGAGATGAACACCCTGATCGTCGGCAAGGCGATCACCGGGCAGTCCGCATTCGTCTGATCACTCAGTTCACGCAGCCGGCGGCCGTACTGGTCGCCGGCTGCTTGGTGTCCGGTGACGGTGTCTTCGTAGTGGTCGCGGCCACCGGCTTGACGCCGCCGGCGGTGTCGTCACCCGAGGCCCGGACCGCGGGGGTGCTGATCGCCGTCCGGATGAACTGCTGGACCTGCGCCGGGTCGACCTTCACCGCGTCGCCGTCCGACGGCGTCGCCAGCGAGAGGCTCTGCACCGGGATGGTGGCGAACGCGATCGCGCCCGAGCTCATCCCCCGAAGCTGCTGGGCGAAGCTGAGCACGTCCCAGCCCTTGTCGAGGACGACCGAGCCCTGCACGGCGGTGACCAGCGCGTTCAGCTTCGACACGTCGGTGAACGTGCCCGCGCTCAGCACCTTCTTGGCCATTCCGGACAGGAACGCCTGCTGCCGGGCGATGCGGTCGAGGTCACCGTTGGCCAGGCCGTGGCGCTGGCGCACGAACGCGAGCGCCTGCGGGCCGGAAAGCGTTTGCGGGCCGGCCGGGAAGTCCGCGCCCGAGTAGGTGTCGTGCACCGGCGCCTTGAGGCAGACCTCGACGCCGCCGACGGCCTGTGAGAGCGCGTCGAAGCCGGCGAGGTTGATGGCCGCGTAGTGGTTGATCGTCAGGCCGGTGAACTTCTCGATCGTCTGGATCGCGGTCTTCGCGCCCGCCTCGTTCGCCGCCACCTCCAGCTGCGCGCCGGAAAGGCCCTGGGAGCGCAAACCGGACATCGCGGCGTTCTTGCCACGGCTGTAAGCGGAGTTGATCTTGTGCTTGCCGTACCCGCCCGCGATGTCCACATAGGAGTCACGCGGGACCGAGATCGCGGTGGCCGCGGCGCCGCCCGCCGGGATGTGCACGACGATCATCGTGTCGGTGGTGTCGCCGCCGTCTTCGCCGCCGCCGGCGTGCAGTGCGTCGAGCACGTTCTGTGGCAAGGGGTTGCCGTACGCGTCGGTACGCGCGTCGATCCCGACGAGCAGGATGTTCTGGGCGACCTTGAGCGGTTCGCCGGGCAGGGCGTCCTCGTCCTGGACCTGGCCGGACGGTGAGATGACGTCGGCGGTGACGAGGCCGTGGTCCAGTTTGCTCAGCTGCGACCAGGCGTACCCGGTGGCGCCGAGCACGAGCGCCGACACGACGCCGAGCGCGACCCGCCCGCCGATGCGACGCCCCCGGGACGACAGCAGCACGACACTTCCCCTTGCTTCCCTCTGGTGGATCCCCTCCTTCGAGGATCGCCGCGTTAGCTGGGAATCAGCTGAGAAAGTTGTCGAAAAACTGTGACGCTAGCCGATCGGCCGAGCCTTTCCGCCGGTTTCGCGACGGACTGTGCCGGAACGCGTACGCGCGAGTGCTGTGGCCGCGGCCACAGTGTGCGTCAGCGCGGCATCCGGCGCCAGACCGCGCGCGGCAGCAGGCGCATCGCGAAGAAGACCGGACGGAGCACCCCGGGCACCCAGACGACCCCGCGCCCCTTCCGCAGCGCGGCGACGGTCGCGTCGGCGACCTGGTCCGGCGTGCTCGAGAACGGCGCCGGGCTCATGCCCTCGGTCATCCGCCCGATGACGAAGCCCGGCCGGACGAGCAGCAGGTGGACGCCCGAGCCACCGCGTTTTCGGGGGTCTGGGTGGCGGAGCCCCCGGCCCGGGGCGAAGCCCCGGTTGTCACTGTGGAGGGCGTCGGCGAGGCCGCTCGCGAAGCCGTCGAGGCCGGCCTTCGCGGAGCCGTAGACGTAGTTGGCGCGGCGGACGCGGATCCCGGCGACCGAGGAGAACACGACGAGGCTGCCGTGGCCCTGGGCGCGCAGCAGGTTCGCGGCGTGGGTGAGGACGCCGACCTGGGCGACGTAGTCGGTGTGCACGATGGCGGCGGCGTGGGCGGCGTCCTCTTCGGCGCGGGCCTGGTCGCCGAGGATGCCGAAGGCGAGCACGACGACGTCGAGCGGGCCGTGTTCGGCGGCGACCTTCTCGAGGAAGGGGCCGTGGGCGGCGAGGTCGTCGGCGTCGAAGTCGGCGGTCGCGACGGTGGTGGCTTTCCCGAGGGCCGCGACGGCGGCGGTGAGGTCCGCGCCGGGGCGGGCGGCCAGCACGACCTTGTCGTGGTCGCCGGCCAGGCGTTCCGCCACGGCCAGGCCGATTTCACTGCGTCCGCCGAGTACCAGCACCGTTCCGCTCACGGAGGCAGTCTCCCAGCCCCGGGTGCGCTAGCGTGCCCGGGTGGGGCGCGCACTGGATTTCGAGACTCTCGTCGAACGGCACCGGCGGGAGATCCACGTGCACTGCTACCGGATGCTCGGCTCGCTCGCCGACGCCGAAGACCTCGCCCAGGAAACTTTCCTGCGCGCCTGGAAGGCCCGCGACCGCTTCGAAGGCCGGGCCAGCGTGCGCACCTGGCTCTACCGGATCGCCACCAACGCCTGCCTCGACGTCCTCGCGCGGCGCCCGCGGCGGGTGCTGCCCGACCAGCTCGGTCCCGCCGGCGAACCCGACGGCCCGATCGCCGCCGCCGATCTGCCGTGGCTCGAACCCTTCCCCGACCGGCTGCTCGACGCGGCCGGGCCGGACGCCGTCGCCGTCGAGCGGGAGACCATCGAGCTCGCCTACCTCGCCGCCGTGCAGTACCTGCCGCCCCGGCAGCGGGCCGCGCTCGTCCTGCGCGACGTCCTCGGGTGGTCGGCGAAGGAAACCGCGGAGCTGCTGGAGACGAGCGTCGCGTCGGCGAACAGCGCCCTGCAGCGGGCGCGGGCGACCCTGCGTGAACGACTGCCCGCGCACCGTTCCGAGTGGACGGCCGGCGATCCGACGGCCGAGGAAACCGCGCTGCTCAAACGGTTCATCGCCGCCTACGAGCAGGGCGACCCGCAAGCCGTCGCGCGGCTGCTGCACGAAGACGCCCGCGCCGTCATGCCGCCGTACGAACTCTGGTTCGGCAGCGCCGCGGCGATCGTGCGCGCGCTCTCGCTGTCGATGGACCCCGCGTCGCCGCACTGCGTCGGCCGCTTCCGGATGCGCCCGACGCGCGCCAACCGCCAGCCCGCGGTGGCGACCTGGCTGCGGCGCCCCGGCGACACCGAGTACCGCTGGTTCGGTGTCTCGCTGCTCACGATCGAGCACGGGCTGATCACGGAGCTGGCCGCCTTCGAGTCCGTCCCGGCGGCGGTGTGGGACCTGCCGGAAATCCTGCGTGAATGAGCACGATGACCGCGGGTGGGCGTGAAAAAGCCCGGGCGGGCGATTCAGGGAATCACCCGCCCGGGCACGCACTGATCCGGAAAGTAATTCTTCCGATTCGGTGTTCGCCTTCGAGGCCGCCGGGAAGAGGTCACCGGGCGGCTGGGTCAAGCAGCTCGGTGCCGCTGCGGCGCGGTACGCGCCAGCCGGCGTCGGTCCTCGGCGGTGGTCCCGCCGAAAACACCGTGGTCCAGGCCGTTGTCGAGCGCGTAGCCGAGGCACTCGGCGCGCACCGGGCAGCGGGCGCACACGGCCTTGGCCTGCGCTGTCTGCCGGGCGCCGGGGCCCACCGCGGAGATCGGGAAGAACAGTTCCGGGTCCTCGTCCTTGCAGGCCGCGAGCTCCGCCCAGCCCGTCATCGTGGCTTCCATTTCCTTCGTTCACCTCCCTCTACTACTGCTGTTTCCCATTGTCAGGGCGCGTCAACCGACTTGAAGCTCGCGGGCGCGCGTGCGCATCCGCGTGGGTCAAGGGGGTTTTGGCTTCGGTCCCCGGCTCACCCTCCGGGCAACCAAGACTGCAACACATGAGAGTACGCCCTTCTTCCCGGGATCTCGATGTCGATCACGTCACTCGATCGGCGAGACCGCGCTCCAGCGCGACCCGCACGAGAGCCGCCGCGAAGTGCGCCAGCTCGTCGGGAGCGACCAGTTTCGCGAGCCGCCCGGGCTGTGTCGGCAGGCCGAGCTTTTCGGCCCCCTGCAAGGCTTTCCCGTCCAGCCGCGGTCGAAACTCAGGCCACACGAGCTGCACCTCCCGGCCGAAGATGTCCGCGCCCACCGGTCCGAGCCGCGGCACCTTCCCGAGGAGCCGGGCCAGTGTCCGGAATTCGCCGTTCGCGGCCTCGCGCACCCGTCTCAGGTCGCCGCGGTACTCGTCCAACAGGTACTGCGCGCCCTCGCCGAGCGCCGTGGCGGTCTGTTCGTCGTAGCGCTTGTAGTGCGCCCGGCCGAGGGCGTCCACCCGCTGCTGCCACGTCGAGCGGGCCATGGCCCGCGCCGAGCCCATCCCCGCGGCCCGCAGCTCGCGGGCCGCGTCGACCGCGATGCCCGCCTTGATCCGGGTCGAGAGCAGCACCGACAGCACCAGCAGCCGGTAGAGCGGCGCCGGCTGGTCGGCGAGCTTGATGCCCGCCTCGGCGGCGTACGTCGGGCCTGCCTCTTCCAGCAGGCGCCGGACCGTGTCTCGCTGGGTCATCGGGTTCGGGTACCCGAGATGCCCGCACCCATTCGTCACGGGTCGTCACCGATCCGGAGCAGACCATTACTCCTACCGAGCAGTCTTGATCGAATCGTTACACGTAGGAGTCACCTCGCCGCACTTGTTCTGTGGAGGCGAGGGGTGGTGAGGGGTCCGTGTGCGCTGGCGACGATTTCGACGCGTTCTTCCGCGCCGACTTCCCCCCGCTCGTGGCGTTCCTGTGCAAGGCCGGGTTCGAGGTCGAAACCGCCCGTGACGCCGCCGTCGAGGCGATGCTCCACGCGCTGGAGGCGTGGCCGGTCCCCGAAGACCCGCGGGCCTGGGTGCGCCGCGTCGCCGGCCGGCTGCTCGACGCGGCCGGCGAAGCGCGCGCGGACTGGACGCCCGACCCGCAGGACGACGAGAAGCTGGCCGTCCTGGTCGACCAGCACGCGGGGTTCGTCGACCTGCTCGCCTCCCTGCCCGGCCAGCAGCGGATGGTGCTCGCGTGGTCACTCGACGGCTTCACGCCGACGCAGATCGCGAAAGCGCTGAGCATCGCCCCCGCGACCGTCCGTTCGAACCTCCGCCACGTGCGGGAACGCCTCAGGCGCCACCGGGCCGCACCGCCCGGCGACCAGCGGGACAGGGAAGGGTGAGCACCATGCCGGCAACCGAGTACGGGGATCGGGCGATCACCGAGCTGCTGCGGGAGTCCAACGCCGCGCTGCACGACTCGCTGCGGGTCGGCCTCGACGTGGAGGGCACCCTGCTCCGGGTGCGCAGCCGCGCCCTCGTCCGCGAGATCGCCGCGACGCAGCCACCCGAGGCGTTCCCCTCCCACTGGCGGCGCCACGACGAGCCGGTCGCCGACGCGATCGCCGGCGACGACGCCGCGACCGCCCGCCTGCTCGCCACCATCCGGCCGCTGGTCGTGCGCTACTGCCGCGCCCGCGTCGGCCGGCACGAGCGGTCGTTCGCCTCGGCCGACGACGTCGCCCAGGAGGTGTGCGTCGCCGTGCTCACCGCGTTGCCGTCCTACCGGGACCAGGGCCGCCCGTTCCTCGCGTTCGTCTACGGCATCGCCCAGCACAAGGTCGCCGACGCCCACCGCGCCGCGGCCCGCAACCGCTCCGACCCGGTCCCGGAGATCCCCGACGGCGTGTCCGACGCGGACGGTCCCGAGCAGCACGCCCTGCGGTTCGAGCTCAACGAGCGGCTCGCGCGGCTGCTGGACGTCCTGCCGGCCAAGCAGCGCGAAATCGTCGTGCTGCGGGTGGTTGTCGGGCTGTCGGCGGAGGAGACGGCGGACGCGGTGGGCTCGACGCCGGGCGCGGTCCGCGTCGCCCAGCACCGCGCGCTGGCGCGGTTGCGAAGACTCTTGACGGGCGAAGAGGACTAGCGCCGCACGTAGTCGAGGACGAACTCCTCCAGCGCCGCCGCCGGGCCCTCTTTCGACTCGCGGGCCAGCAGCATGAACTCGATGTCGCCGGGTTCGGGCAGGCCGTCGAGCTCGACCAGGTCGGCGGGCACCAGGCTGCGCGCGTGCAGGGTGACGCCGAGCCCGGCGGCCGCCGCGGCGCGCAGGCCGGTGAGGCTCGACGTCTGGCACGCGGCGCGCCACTCGAGCCCCGCGCGTTCCAGGCACTCGACGGCGAGCTGCCGCGTGATCGACGGCATCGGGTACTGCACCAGCGGCACCGGCTGGCCGGGCTCCAGCACCGTCGCCGCCGAGCCGATCCAGACCAGCGGCTCCCGCCAGAGCAGCCGCCCGTGGTGCGCGCCCGGGCGGCGCTTGCCCAGCACCAGGTCCAGCTGGCCGGCGCGCAGCCGCTGCGCGAGGACGTCCGACAGCTCGACGGTCAGCTCGACGTCCACCAGCGGGTGGCTGCGGCGCAGCCGGTTCAGGATCTCCGGCAGCTCGCCGAGCGCGAAGTCCTCCGAGACGCCGAAGCGCACGCGGCCGCGCAGTTCGGCGCCGCGGAAGTGCCGCTCCGCACGTTCTTCGGTGTCCACGATGGTCTGCGCGAACCCCAGCATCGCCTGCCCGCGCGCGGTGAGCTCGACGGTGTGCGTGTCGCGCGCGAAGAGCAGGCCGCCGGAGTCGCGCTCGAGGCGCCGGACGTGCTGGCTGACGGTCGGCTGGCCGACGCCCAGGCGCCGCGCGGCCGCGGTGAAGCTGCGCGTCTCGGCGACGGCGAGGAACGAACGGCACAGGCGCGGGTCGAGCACGCGGTCACTTTATCGCGATCCGCGATGACAGTCAGTCCGGTCATCGGGGTTCACAATGAACGTCCGGCCGCCGAGAATGGGTGTGGAAGGAGATCCATGTCCCGGTTACGCCTCGACCCGTTCGTCCTCGCGATTCTCGCCACCGTCGGGATCGCCACGCTGCTGCCCGCCTCCGGCGTCGTGGCGGACGGCTTCGGCACCGCCACCACCATCGCCGTCGGGCTGCTGTTCTTCCTGTACGGCGCCCGGCTGTCGACGCAGGAGGCCCTCGACGGGCTGCGGCACTGGCGGCTGCACGCGGTCGTCCTGGCGGCCACGTTCGTCCTGTTCCCGCTGCTCGGCCTCGCGCTCACGCTGCTGCCGCCGTCGGTGCTGCCCGCCGAGCTCGCGGCCGGCGTGCTGTTCCTGGCCGTGCTGCCCTCGACGGTCCAGTCGTCGATCGCGTTCACCTCGATCGCCCGCGGCAACGTCGCGGCGGCGATCTGCAGTGCGTCGCTGTCCAACCTGGCCGGGATCGTGCTGACCCCGCTGCTGGTGGCGCTGCTGCTGTCCGGCGACGGCGCCGGCGTCGACGGTTCGGCCGTCCTCGGGATCGTGCTGCAGCTGCTGGCGCCGTTCGTCGCGGGCCAGCTGGCGCGGCGCTGGATCGGCGGCTGGATCACGCGCAACTCCGCGCCGCTCAAGCTGTTCGACCGCGGTTCGATCCTGCTGGTGGTGTACACGGCGTTCAGCGCGGGCATGACCGAAGGCATCTGGCACCGGCTCGACGTCGTCCCGCTGCTGGTCCTGCTCGCCCTCTGCGGCGTGCTGCTCGCGGCGGTGCTGGCGGCGACGAGCTGGGGCGCCCGCCTGCTGGGGTTCGCGCGCGCGGACCGGATCACGATCGTGTTCTGCGGGTCCAAGAAGAGCCTGGCGAGCGGGCTGCCGATGGCGACGGTGCTGTTCGGGCACGCGCAGGTCGGGCTGATCGTGCTGCCGCTGATGCTGTTCCACCAGATCCAGCTGATCGTGTGCGCCTCGCTGGCGCGGCGGTACGCCTCCGCGCCGGAACTCGTGCCGGCCTGACTTCGCGACCGATGAGTTTTCCGGAGGCCTTCGTCAGTACGTGGTGACCCCCTACACGGAAGGCACCACCATGGCCAAGGTCCTCTACCACATCACGATGTCCCTCGACGGCTTCGTCGCGGCCCCCGGCGACGACATGACGTGGCTGTCCGGCCTGCACGCGGGCCCGAACCCGGTAGTCGAGCGCGTGCTCGCCGGCATCGGGGCGATCGTGATGGGGCACAACACGTACGCCCCGGCGACCACGGCGGAGGGCGAGGTCTACGGCGGCCGGTGGCGCGGGCCGATCTTCGTGGTCTCCCGGTCGGCTGAGCCGTCGCCGGGGTTCACGGTGGTCCCCGAGCTGGAGAAGGCCGTGTCGTCGGCCGCCGAGGCGGCCGGTGACGGGTACGTCGCGGTACTGGGCGCGGCGACGGCCCGGCGGTGCTGGGAGGCCGGGTTGCTCGACGAGGTGCTGGTGCACGTGGCGCCGGTGCTGCTCGGCGACGGGGTGCGGCTGTTCGACCGTGCGGGTGGGGAGGCGGTTCGGTTGGAAGCCGTGGAGCTGAGCTGCTCCGGGCCGATCCTGAACGCCTGGTACCGAGTCCCTTGTGGACAGTAGTGGTCGGCGTGTAACAGCGGGCCGGGGCCGGACGACCCTGGGGGCGTCGTTTCGACGGGAGGGGATCGTCATGGCACGAACCGTGGTGGCCGCGCTGGCCGGAGCAGCGGTGGTGACGGCGGGCGCGGTGGCCTTCGCCGGCGCTTCGTCGGCAGTCGGGCCGTCGCCGGCACCGATCGTCCAAGCGGCTCAGGCCAGCTGCCTCACCGACGGCAACGGCGTCTGCACCGTGACGCACTCGCTCGGCAAGGTGCCGGAGGCGATCCTGGTGTCGCCGAACACGCCGAGCCCGAACAACGCGTTCACGCTCAACACCGTCCTGGGGTCCTACACCGCGAACACGTTCCAGGTGCGGGCGATGTTCAACCAGACCACGCCGAAGACGTTCGGCCAGATCTGGTTCACCTACGCGGCTTACGGCTCGCCGACGGCACCCCCGCCGACCACAACGTCCGCGCCACCGACCACGCCGACAACTCCGCCGACCACGCCGACCACAACGCCTCCGCCGGCCACCACGCAGGACCCGACTCCCACGCCGACCGGCGGCGGCACCTGAGCGGAATCCGCCGCCTCACCGCGGCCGCGGCGACGGCTTTCGCAGTTCCTCCGCGAAAATCCCCTCCATACGCCGGTTCGCGCGGCGCAAAGCGCGCACCGCCACCCGGATCACGTACCCCGCCGCCAAGGCGAGCAACAGCCCCAGGCCGATGGCCGCGAGGTTCGCCACGAGCGCCTCCCGGTACAGGTGCGCCAGGTACCCCAGACCCGCCCCGGCGATGAGTGCGTCCAGCAGCGCCAACCTGAGAGCGCGGGGTTCGTGCGGACCGGCTCGCGGTGCCGTGACCATCGCTCACCCTCCCGCCGTTCCGTTCAGCGGTGACGCCCTTGCAACCTAGACGAGCCTGCGCCACCCGGTGGCCACTTCAACCTGTTTGGCCTACCGGATCTCCCCGGATGGCCGCTGTGATAACTTGAAGCGAACTGGGTCTTCTGTGCAAACGCACATCCCCGAGCCACCAACGCGCCGGGGCCAGGGGGCGGTAGCTCAGTTGGTTAGAGCAGGGGACTCATAATCCCTTGGCCGCGGGTTCGAGCCCCGCCCGCCCTACCCTTTGCTCCTCTCGCTTCGCTCGACTCGCTCGGTTCGCTTCCTCCCTGTGGGGGTGCGACCCCCACACCCCGCCCGGGGGCACGCCCCCGGACCCCCGTCCGTGTGGCCGGGTTGACGTGGTGGCTCCTGCCGGTGTCTACATAGGACGTCGGCCTGCTCGGTCGTAGACCAGGGCCAGCTCTTCTTTCTCGCCCGCTTGCTGGTGGGTCAGGGTCCAGCCTGAGGGTGGTAGGCCGTCGTCGAATACGCGTGGGCCGCCTCCTGTCATCTCCGGGCAGATCATTACCAGGTGGGTGTCTTTCCAGGGGGCCTCTTTCAGCGTTCTTGAGAAGACCACCTTCTCCGCTTCTACCAGCCAGTTTGCGTACGCTCGGTCGCGGGGGTCCGCCTTTTCGTCGGATGCCACCGATGGCCAGAAGCCCAGGAGGCCCTCTGCGTTTCGGCGTCCTAATACCGCCGTTGTCGCTTCCTCCCAGATTCTTGTCAGGTGGCGGCGTGCTACCTCTGTTGTTGCGTAGCGGATGATTGGTCCCATGTCGGCTGGGCCTTCTGGGCCGTGGTAACGGCCGTCCAGCGTTATGCTCAGGTTTGCCGTTACTATTCTGGTCATCCGATCAGCCCTTTCGCTGCGCCAATACCTCGGTCAGGCGGTCCAGCACCTGGGCCCAGCCCGTTTCGATCCCCGCTATCGCCGGGGCCGCCTCCACCGTTGTTGCCGTGATGCGCAAGCCCAGCCGCAAGCGGGTGCCGCCCGGTAGCGGTGTCAGCTCCAGGTCGTAATGGCCCGTGAACGACGCCGGGCCCGTCACCGCCAGGTCGAACGCCAGCCTGCCCGGCTCGTCCGCCACCCGGACCCAGCCTTCGGCTCGGTACTCGCCGTCCGCGTCGCGGTACGTCAGCGCCGCCCGGCCTCCCGGACGCGGCTCCAGGAGACACGTGGTCACCGTCATCGACGGCGGGACCCACCACGACGCCAGCAACGCCGGGTCCGTCCAGTACTTCCAGACGACCTCCCGCCGGGCGGGCAGCGCGCGCTCGAAGCCGAACGCGCGGCCATCCGCCCATCGCTCCCGGTCCGCGGCCGCCGTCTCCGTTTCGACCGCTTCGCGATACCGCGCGACCGCGTCTCGCTCGCCTCGGTGCGCTTCGGTCTCCTTCGCCAGTTCCCCCAGCCGGCCCGCGAACGCCGTCAGCGGCTCGGCTTCGAGCGCGTAGACCCGGCGCTGCCCCAACGGGAACACGGTGACCAGCCCCGCGCGGGCCAGGGTCTGCAGGTGCTTCGTGGTCTGCGGCTGCCGCAGGCCGGTCAGCTCCGCAAGCTCCCCGACCGAGCGAGGCCGCTCGGCCAGGAGCTCGACGAGGCGCCACCGCGCCGCGTCGCCCAGTGCTGCCGCGATCCCGTCCATGCAGGCGAGTATTCACGCAGCAGAATATTCAAGTCAAGGAATACTTTAGGTGAGCCACCGGAGGCCGTAGGCGTAGCCCAGCTGCGGGGCGGTGAACTCCTGCGCGACCTCGCACGCACCGTCCAGCGGCAGCGGCGTGCCCGGCTGGGGTGGGTCGGCGAGCACCGACGGCGGCACCCGGTCCACCCGCCACACCCGCCACGGCAGCCGTCGCGGGTCGAAGCGGACGCGCACGGTGAACGACTCGCACGCCACCAGCGGCACGAACGTGTACGACGGCCGGATCGGCAGGCCGTCCTCGATCCGGACCACCAGCGCATACGTGTGGGTGTCGCCGCGCGACAGCGGCCGCGGGAGGTCGAGCAGCCAGCGGAAGTGCCGCTGCCCCACCCGTTTCGCGTCGGTGATCCGGACGCCGTGCTGGGCGTCGGCGGCCACGTGGCGCTCGCCGTCGTGGCCGTCTTCCAGGCGGGGCACGGTGAACTGGGCGGCGATCCGGCTCAGCCCGTCGCGGGTCGCGACGATCAGCCGTTCCTCGATCAGCTCCGGTTCGGGCGTGTCCAACCGGACGATGGCGCGCAGCCGCTTGACGAACCAGCCCTGGTCGGGGTCCGGCACGTCGTCGCCGGGCTTCGCGGCGGCCTCGATCTCGGCGGCCAGCCTCGCGAACGACCGGTCGATGCGGCGCCGCGCCGTGCGTTCGGACACGCGCAGCTGGTCGGCGAGGACCCCGACCCGGTCGCTGAGCAGGGCGTGCTGCGAGCCGGGCGCGATGCCGAGCGCGACGTTGACCGCGAGCCGGTCGTCGGCCGGGAACTCCGCGATCGCCGCGGAAATCGCGTCGCGCAGCACCCGCCGCGCTTCGCGGTCGTTCGCGGTGCGGTGGATTTCGCACCACCCGGCGACGATCGGCCCGAGCCGGTCGCGCAGCCGATCGGCCTCCAGCCCCCAGCCGCGGCGCAACGTCGTCAGCTCGCGGAGCAACCCGTCCTCGTGTGCCATGGGGTTTCGATTGTGGCACGCGGACTTCCGCGCGATCGGCGGCAGCGTCTGCGCCGATCAGGTGATTCGCCGGAGTGGCCAGCGCGTGGCCAGTTCCGCGGTGATTCGGCCCGCGGGCGGCCTTTGCCCGTTCCCCGGCTGACCGACCATGTCCCGGTCGACGGCATCGGGGAGGACGGGTTGCTCGACACCACTTTTCCGTGCGCGGGACCGGCGGACGTCGACGGCGTCCGCCGGCTGGCCCGCGACGGCAGGCTCGCCGGCTCCGCGTCGGCCGCCCCGCCCGGCGACCTCGCCCGGTTGCGCGGGGCGGTCTACACGGTGGCCTGGCCACTGGTCTTCACACGGATCACCAAACCACTGGAACGGCAGCGGCGGCACCCGGACTGCGCCCGCGGGCTGCACTGGCTGCGGCCGGACTGCCTCGACCGGTTCCACGACGACGTCGAAGCCGTCGTCGAGCACGCACTGCGGCGCGCGACGGACCCGATCGAGAACTTCGACGGCTGGCTGGCGACCCGGCTGAGCCCGGCGACGGTCGACGCGCACCGGCGGCGCCGCGGCGAAATCGGGGCCCTGCAACGGCCCCGGCTGCCGGGCTGGCTGGGCGACGCGCTCGGGCGGGACCCGTGGCTGTGCGACCTCGCCGTGCAGATCCTGGTGTGGGCCGGGGTGCCGGCGACGGCGGGCGCGGAGCTGTGGCCGCTGGACGGCTGGGCCGCACGCCGGGCCGAGGTCACGGGTGCGCCGCCGCCGGGCCGCGACACCCTGGACCTCGAAGTGCGGCAGGTGCTGGCGGCGATGGGCAGGCGGCCGAAGTGGTACGCCGAGCACGTCGAGCGGCCGCTCGGGCACAAGCGGGCCCCGGTGGCGCCGATGCCGGCGGACGGCGCGGCCGAGCCGGCCCCGTTGCAGCTGGTGGGCGAGGAGGAGGCGGACGACGACCGGCTGGCGGGACTGGCCGAGCAGGCACTGCGCGCGATCGAGCGCCGGCTGGACGCCGGAGCGGACCCGCCGACAGCGGTGCGCGCGGTCGTCCGGACGGTGTTCGGAGCCGGCGGCGGTGCGCTCGACCGGTTGCCGCACAACGGATCCACGCTCGACGACTGGCTAGCCACCGCCCTCGCCGACGAGGCCCGGCTGGAGGGGGTCGTCGCGACGGTGCTCGCGATCCTCGGCCGCTGAGGACGGGTGGACGGGCCGGTCCTCGGCCACCCAGCGCACGGGCGCGAGCCAGTCGCCGGCCGAGTCCGGCGCGGCGCAACCGGGTTCGCCCGCCGAGCGCGGGCTCGCGAACCGCCCGCCGTCCGCGGCGGCGGAATCCGGCTGCTCGCAGGCAGCCTCAGCCGCCGAGCGCCGGTGGGCCGGTCGGCCGCCCACTTCGTCGGCCAGCGAACTCAACCGGGCGTCCAGCACCTCGAACAGTCTCTCCCGTGAACACCCCGCGGCGAGCACCCGGATGCTCGCCGATCTCAGCTCCGCCAGCAGCACCTCGCGCACCGCCGCGCGGGTTCTCTCCGCGAGTCTCGTGGGCGGGACAGCTGATCCGGCCACCCCCGCCTCCTTTCGCCCGGCGCCGGGTTCGGCCGGCCCAGCCTTCCCCTGACGGACGGCCTTCACCGCCACCACGACGGCGGTGGCACCGGCAGCCGCAGGGGGCAGCCCGTGTGGCGGCCCGTCCAGCAGTCGGCCAGCCAGCGGGTCAGCGCGACCGGCCCGAGCAGGCTGTCCTCCCACACCGGCGTCAGCTCGCCGGCCCGGCGGAGCATCGTTTCGGCCGTGGCGCAGAAGGAAACGATCGCGGCGACGGCGGCGTCGGCCCGGGCGACCGACCAGGCGACCGCGGCGCCCGGCAGCCGGGCCGGGATGGCCAGGCCGGTGCCGACGGTGCAGTTGCGGGCCAGCTGGAGCGCGAGATCGAACTCGACCGCTTCGGCGTGGAGCTGCCGCGCCCGCCATCGGGGCGAGGCCACGGCGGCGTGCAGCCCGGCGAGCCGAGCGGCGACCAACCCGTCCCACACCGTCAAGAGCACCCCTCGGGTGTCGGCCGGAAGCGCGCCGGCGAGGTCGAGGGTGACGGCGCTGAGCCAGGCACACGGGTCCTTGACTTGACTATCAGCGGCGACGGTCACGGCAGTCAGTCTCGCACCGGAAAGCGCGCCCGGCAGCAAGATGATCATGGATCACCGCAGGACCACCCGGTCGGTGGCGAACCGTTGAGCGGCTGGGTACCACCTTCGGGCACTGCGGGTGACCGAACCGTTACCACTGTGCCATCATGTCGGCGCTCAGTGCCGAGCACGCCCCTCGTCCGCCCTCCCCGAAAGGCCGTCACCGCCGTGATCAAGACCAGCAAGAGCCGGGCCGGCACCCAGCGCGTCACGTTCAGCCTCCCGGCCGGGGCGCCACCCGGACGGGTGAGCGTCGTGGGGTCGTTCAACGACTGGACGCCCGGCCGCCACCACCTGACCCCGCGCTCCAACGGCCGCCGCTCGGCTTCGGTGGACGTCGCGCCGGGCACCGTGCTCCAGTTCCGCTACCTCGGCGAGAACGGCCACTGGTTCGACGACCCCGACCTGCCGGACCGCGCCGACGGCAACTGCGTCTACGCGACGAACTGAGTCAGGACTTCCGGCGCGGCTTGCCCCGCTTCGGGGCGCCGCCGCCGGCCCGGCGGGCAGCCGGCTTCTTCGGCGCCGGCGGCTTGCGCTCCGGGCGCTTCTTCTCCGCCGGCGCCGCCGGCTGCTGCTGGCGGCCGCGCGTGCTGTTGACCGTGCGGCCGCGGACGATGCCAATGAACGTCTCCATCAGCTCCGACGTCTCGTCCTCCGGCCAGGACAGCGCCACGCTCGACTGCGGCGCGTCCGCGACCGTCCGGTACGTCAGGTCGCGGCGGTGGTGCAGGCGGGCCAGGGACTGCGGGACGACCAGCACACCGACGCCCGCCGCCACCAGCTCGATGGCGTCCGCCGTCGTTTCCGGCCGCTCGATCGCCGGCCGGCCCGGGAGTGCCGGCCACTCGATCGTGTCGTCCAGCGGGTGCAGCACGACGTCGTCCGCCAAGTCCGTTGTGGACACTTCGTCGGCCGCGGCGATCAGGTGGTCCTTCGGGACGACCACGACGGTCGTCTCGGTGTAGAGCGGGATCGCGTGGAGGCCGTCGCGGTCGATCGGGGACCGCAGCAGCGCCGCGTCCGCCCCGCGCGAGCGGATCAGCTCCGTCGCGTCCGCGGCGGCGACCGGGACGAGCTCCAGCGGCACGTCCGGCTGCCGCTCGCCCCAGGTCCGCACCCACTTGGCGGGCGTCGCGCCCGGGACGTACGCGAGACGGAACGAGGTCACCGGGTCAGGCTACCGGGCGGGGCGCTGGCTACCCTGGACGGCATGACGTCGCACAAGACCGCCCAGACGATGAAGCCCGCGACCGCGGCGAAGAAGCTGGGTGTGTACCTCGAAGCCACGCCCCCGGAGTTCCAGGAGGGCGTCGTCTCGCGCGACGAGCTGAACGCGCTGCAGGCCGACCCGCCGGAGTGGCTGCGCGAACTGCGCCGCACCGGCCCGCACCCGCGGCCGGTCGTCGCGGCGAAGCTGGGCGTCTCCATCGGCGGCCTCACCCGGGGCGGCATCACCGAGGCGCTCACCACCGAGCAGATCGAGGCGCTCAAGGCCGAGAACCCCGACTGGCTGGTCCGCGAACGCGCCACCCAGGCCGAGGTGCGCAAGGAAACCGTGCGCGTCAAGGAGCAGAACCGCTGACCACGCTCGAAGAGGCCGCGCGCCTCGACGCCGCGGACGAGCTGGCCGCGTTCCGGGACCGCTTCGTCCCGATCACCGACCCCGGCGTCGTCGCCTACCTCGACGGGAACTCGCTCGGCCGGCCACTGCTCGCCACCGCCGAACGCCTGCGGGACGTCGTCGCCGAGCAGTGGGGCGCCCGGCTGATCCGGTCGTGGGAAGAGCGCTGGCTCGAGCTGCCCGAGCGGATCGGGGACGAGCTGGGCCGCGTCGCCCTCGGCGCCGCGCCGGGGCAGACGATCGTCGCCGACTCGACGTCGGTGTGCCTGTACAAGGTGCTCCGGGCGGCCGTCGCGCTGCGGCCGGGCCGCGACGAGCTCGTCACCGACACCGCGAACTTCCCCACCGACCGGTTCCTCGTCGACAGCGTCGCCGCCGAACTGGGCCTGACCGTCCGGTGGATCGAGAGCGCCGAGGACGTCGCCACGGTCACCGGCCCGCGCACGGCGGCGGTCGTGCTGTCCCATGTGGACTACCGCTCGGCCGCGATCGCCGACCTCGCCGGGATCACGCGGGTGGTGCACCAGCGCGGCGGGCTGACGGTCTGGGACCTCTGCCACAGCGTCGGCTCGATCCCGGTCGCGCTGGACGCCGACGGCGCCGACTTCGCCGTGGGCTGCACGTACAAGTTCCTCAACGCCGGCCCCGGCGCGCCCGCGTTCCTCTACGTCAACGCGCGTCACCACGAGGCGTTCGGGCAGCCGATCACCGGCTGGATGGGCGCGGCCGACACGTTCGGGATGGCCGAGCGGTACGTGCCCGCGCCCGGCATCCGCCGCGCGCTTTCGGGGACGCCGCCGGTGCTCGGCATGGTGGGCGTCCAGGAAGGCGTCGCGCTGCTGGCCGAAGCGGGGATCGAGCGGGTGCGCGCGAAGGCGGTCGCGCTCGGGCGGTGGGTGCTCGCCCTCGCCGACGCATGGCTCGTCCCGCTCGGGTTCACGGTGGCCTCGCCGCGGGAGGACGCGCGCCGCGGCGGGCACGTCACCCTGCGCCACCCCGACGCCGAACGGCTGTCCCGCGTGCTCATCGAGAACGGCGTGCTCATCGACTTCCGCCGTCCCGACGGCATCCGTATCGGGCTGAGCCCGCTCACCACGGGGTTCACCGAAGTCCGCGCGGCCATGGAACGGATCCGCGAGCTCGCCAGATAGTAGCCATGTACTTAATAGCCATGTACAGTATCTGGCATGAGCACTCCCGGGCACCTCATCTGGCGGCTCTCCACGAAATGGCGCGTGGCGGTCGACCGCGCGTTGGCGCCGGCAGGCCTCACGCACGCGCAGTACGTCTTCCTGGCATCGCTCTTCGGGCTGGAACGCGCCGGAAACCTCCCCAGCCAGCGGGAACTCGCTGACGAGGCCGGGCTGGAAGCGCTCTACACCTCCAAGCTCGCGCGCTCCCTCGACGCCGACGGCCTGATCGAGCGCACCCGCGACCCCGCGGACACCCGCACCATCCGGTTGCGCCTGACCGCACGCGGCCGCGAGGTCGTCGAGCCGGCGATCGCGACCGTCGCCGAACTGCTCGACCGCCTGCTCGAACCCCTCGGCGGCCGCAAAAGCGACCGCACCGCGGCCCTGAGCCGCGAACTCACGCTCCTGCTCGACACTCCGCTGAAGGACGAGAAATGACGCTGCACCACGAAGAAACCGGCACCGGCACCCCGATCGTCTTCCTGCACGGCAACCCCGGCTCGTCGCACGGCTGGCGCAACGTCCTGCCGCACGTCGGCGCCGGGCGGCTGCTGGCCCCCGACCTGATCGGGATGGGCCGCTCCCCCAAGCCGGACATCGCGTACTCCTTCGCCGACCACGCCCATCACCTCGACGCCTGGTTCGACGCGCTCGGCCTGGACGACGTCGTCCTCGTCGGGCACGACTGGGGTGGCGCGCTGGCCTTCGACTTCGCCACCCGGCACCCGGGCCGCGTCCGCGGGGTGGCGTTCTTCGAGACGATCGTCAAGCCTCTGGCCTGGGACGACGTGACCCCGCAGGCCGCGGACCGCACGCGCAAGATCCGCACGCCCGGCGTCGGCGAGCGGATGGTGCTGGAGGAGAACCTGTTCGTGCGGCAGGCGTTCACCGGCGGCGTGCGCACGCCGGTGGCGGACCTCGAGCCGTACCTCGCGCCGTTCCCGACGCCGGAAAGCCGCCGCCCGGTGCTCGCGTGGGCGCGGCAGCTGCCGCTCGGCGGCGAGCCCGCCGAGGTCGTCGCGCGCGTCGAGGCCTACGACGAGTGGCTGGCCACCAGCACCGGGACGCCGAAGCTGCTCATGACGTTCGAAGGCTCCCCGACGCTGCTCATCGGCGAGAAGGTGGCGCGGTGGTGCCGGGAGAACATCGCGGCGCTCGACGTCGTCGCGTGCGGGGAAGCCGGGCACCACGCCCAGGAGGACCGGCCGAAGGAGATCGCGGCCGAGATCTCGGCCTGGCTGGACCGGCACGGCCTCCGGTGAGTCAGCGGTGCCGCAGCGGCGGGGTCGCGTCCACGCCGAGGACGCGGGCCGCGAGCCACGCCAGCGCGTCCGCGGTGCGGGCCGGCGTGTCCGACGGCTGCATCACATGGCTGAGGACCGTGCGGACGACGAGGTCGATGACCACGGCGAGCTGCTCGCCGGTGAACGGCGGGTCGTAGGCCGCCACCCGGGCGGTCAGCATCCCCTTCGCCTGCGTCAGCAGCGTTCCCGCCTCCGTCGTCAGCAGCGGCAGCAGCTCCGACGCCGTGCCGTGGGTGGCGGAGGCGATCGCGCGCAGCAGCGTGTTGTCGTCGGCCAGTTCGAGGACCGCGCGGACGGCGTCGTAGATCGCCTCGACCAGGTCGTCCTCGTGGCGGTCGAACGCCGCGGCGACGACCGAGAGGAACCGGCCGAGCTCGTGGGTGACCATCGCTTCGGCCAGCGCCGCCTTGGAGCCGATCTCGTTGTAGACCGTCTGGCGGCTGACGCCGACGACCTCGGCCAGCCGGGCCATCGTGACCGCCTGCCAGCCCGACCGCGCGGTCAGCTCGATCGCCGCCGTGATGATCGGCTGCCGGTGCTGACCACCTTCGGGCGCCGCCGGAAGTGCCGCACTCATGATCGCCATTCTAGGCGGCGCCCGCGAAGGCCAGGGCCTCAGCCCAGGGCGCCCGGGCGGCGACGCGGCGGCGGTACTTCATGATCTCGCGTGGCCGGTCGACGGTGAGCGCGCCGGCGATCCGGTCGCCGCGGCGGTAGAGCGTCACCCCGCCCGCGGACACCACCTCGTCGGCGTGCGGGGTGCCGACGAACTGGATGCGCCGGCCGTACCAGTCCGACCAGAAGTACGGCACCGCTTCGAGCGGGCGGGCCGCCGCGGGCTCGAGCGCGTGCCGCGCGGCGGCCGCACCCTGCTCGGCCGCGTTCGTCCAATGCTCCAGCCGCATGCCGAGGCCGTCGAAGAGCGGGTTCGGCACGTGCGCGACGTCACCCGCCGCGTAGACGCCCGGCGGGCCGGCCGCCAACGTCGCGTCGCACACGACACCGCGGTCGCGCTCGTGCAGCGTCAGCCCGCTGCCTTCGAGCCAGCCGGTGGCCGGCACCGCGCCGATGCCGGCGACGACGAGGTCCGCGGGCAGGACTTCGCCGCCCGCCAGGTGCACGCCGCCCGCCAGGTGCACGCCGCCGGCCGCGACCCCGGTGACTTCGGTGGCGAGCCGCAGCTCGGTGCCGGCTTCGCGGTGCAGCGCGGCCAGCTCCGCCCCGGCCGTCTCCCCCACCGCGCGGGCGAGCGGGACGGCCGACGCTTCGACGATCGTCACCGGCAGGCCGCGCTTGCGTGCCGCGGACGCCACTTCCGAGCCGATGAACCCGGCGCCGATCACGACCGTGCGCGCACCGGCGTCCAGCGCGGCGCGCACCGCGACGGCGTCCTCGGCCGTCCGCAGCGTGCGCGCGCCGGGGAGGGTTCGCGCGGTCGCGCCGGTGGCGATGACCAGGGCGTCGTAGGACACCGCTGTGCCGGCGACCGTCACCTCGCGCGCGTCGGTGTCCAGGCTTTCCGCGGACGCGCCCAGCATCAGGTCGACGCCGAGTTCGTCCCGCAGCACCGTTTCCGCGTGGAACGGTTCGACGCGGCGCGGGCCATCCGCGTCGAGGAACGCCTTCGACAGCGGCGGCCGGTCGTAGGGCAGGTGCTCCTCCGCGCCGACGAGGACGATCCGGCCGCGGTACCCGGTGCGGCGCGCGGACTCCACCGCGCGCAGCCCGGCCAGCGAGGCACCCACGACGACGAGGCTCATGTCAGCTTCAGCGCGAGGACCGGGCAGGCGTCCACCGCCGCGGCGACGTCCTGGCGGTGCTCTTCGCCGGGCTGCTCGTCGAGCACGACGACCGTGCCGTCCTCGCCCACCTCGAAGAAGTCCGGCGCCATGGCCTCGCACATGCCGAGGCCGTCGCACTTCGCGCGGTCCGCGTCGATCCGCATCACGCACCCACCCGGCCCGGCGCGACGAAGTCGACCTTCTCGCGGACGCCGCAGTCGGGGCAGCACCAGGAGTCCGGGATCGCCGACCACGGCGTGCCGGCCGGGAAGCCCTCGCGCGGGTCGCCGAGCTTCTCGTCGTAGACGTAGCCGCAGCCCGGGCACATGCCGCCTTCGGTGGCGTCGCCGTGGGTGTCGGCGTGCTCCGGGACGGTGGCCGTGACGCGGGTTCCGTACCGCGCAAGGATCTTTTCGCGCTTCGACGGCTGGATGTTCGCGCGGGAGATGTCACCGTCGAAGTGGGCGAGCACGCGCGGGTCCATCACCCGGCGCCACACCGGCGGGACCAGCGCGAGCACGATCATCCCGGCGTACCCGGTGGGCAGCACCGGCGACTCGGCGAAGTCGCGCAGCGTCTGGTAGCGGCGGGTCGGGTTGGCGTGGTGGTCGCTGTGCCGCTGCAGGTGGTAGAGCAGGACGTTGGTGGCGATGTTGTTGGAGTTCCAGCTGTGGCTGGGATCCACGCGCTCGTAGCGTCGCTTCCCCTCCGTGCCGACGCGCTGCCGCAGCATGCCGTAGTGCTCCATGTAGTTGACGACCTCCAGCAGCGAGAACCCGATCACGGCCTGGATCACCAGGTAGGGCAGGACGCCGGCGCCGAGCCACGCGACCATCGCGGCCCAGAGGACCGCGGACATCAGCCAGGCGTTGAGGACGTCGTTGCCGAGCCGGAACGGGTGCTTGTCCCGGCGGGCGTAGCGCTTGCGCTCCAGGCGCCACGCGGACTTCAGCGAGCCGAAGACCGTGCGCGGCCAGAAGCGGTAGAAGCTTTCGCCGACGCGGCTGCTCGCCGGGTCCTCCGGCGTCGCGACGCGGACGTGGTGACCGCGGTTGTGCTCGATGTAGAAGTGGCCGTAGAAGCTTTGCGCCAGCGCGATCTTCGACAGCCAGCGCTCGTGGCTCTCCTTCTTGTGGCCGAGCTCGTGCGCGGTGTTGATGCCGATCCCGCCGATGCAGCCGATGGAGATCGCGAGCCCGACCTTGTCGGCGACGGTGAGGTTCCCGCGGGCGATCAGCCAGAACGCGGCGACGAAACCGACGTACTGGATCGGCAGGAACGCGAAGGTGATCCAGCGGTAGTAGCGGTCGTTCTCCAGCCGTTCGAGGACGTCGTCCGGCGGGTTGCTGCGGTCCAGCCCGGCGCCGAGGTCGATCAGCGGCACGACCACGAGGATCACGAACGGCCCGATCCAGAACCAGGCGCCCCACCCGGTGGCTGCGTGCAGGCCGATCGCGAGGAACGCCAGCGAGGGGACGACCAGGCCGATCAGCCAGAGGTAGCGCTTGCGATCGCGCCAAAGCTCAGTGGACCCCGCGGGCACGGTTCCGGTCATGACACCCTCCTCCGTTGGCTGGGTTTACAGAACTGTAGGTGATGTCGAGTGTGCTTGACAATAGCTCGTCCGATGTAAAATCTGCGGCGCTCGCTGCGCCGGTGGCAGGCGTCGTGACGGTGTGGATCAGCGGCGGCGACCCAGCCGGAGTCCGCGAACCACGGCGGCCATTGCCGAGATGCGGCGAGGAGTGAACCGGGTTTCGGCCGTCAGCTCGGGACGGGCTCAGCCGAGGAGGTCGTGCGGATCCCGGACCGCGAGGGCTTCCGCGTCCGACACCCCCGTGCGCTCGGCAACTCGACGCCGCGCCCGCACCTCCGCCGACTTGCGGGGCCGGAACTCCGGCTCGCGACCACAACCGCACGGCTCGAAGCCGTCGTACGCCAACCCGGCCGCCAGTACCGCGGCGACCGCGGCCCAGCCCGAACCGTCGCGACGCGGGGGCGCGGCGAAGTCGTGGCCGGCGAAGACCATCGGCGCCCGGCACTCGGGACACCGGTGCTCTCCACCATCCCAGGCGTGCTTGCCACTCCGGCGGCACGGCACGCACACGTAGTGGACCTTGTAGACGGTCTCGGCGTACCGGCACATGCGCGGTACGCTACGCGGCCGGCCGGCACGGCTTCCAAGCCTTTTCCGGCCCGCGGCACACCGCTCGTGACGAAGATCATCTTCCCCGCGCACCATGACTCACCGTCGCCCGCGACCACGGTCCGAACCGGACTCGCGGGCAACCGCGTTGCCCTTCATTCCCACGCCGCGAACGCTTCGGCGCGGCGAACCGGACGAATTCACTTTCACCCGTTCGGCCCAGCGTGCAAGACGCCGAAATGCAGCTCGGGGCCGTTACCAGAGGAAATGGGGGTAATCAACCGGACGCGGTCGGTAAACACCGTTCGCCGTCCGGCGGACAACCGTCCGGACGCCGGGTCAGCGGCACCGCCTCCTCCTGGTTCGTGGTAAAAAACGGACCCTGATCGATTCCGCGGCAACACGGAGGGTGAGGCGAAGACGGGTGACGGCGGCCGCTGTGTCCCATCGTCGTGTCCGCTTCCTCGTCCGGGTCCGGAGTTTTCGCCGACCGTCACTCAGGAGTTCGTGAACCGCCGTGCTGAACAAAGACGCCCAGGACGAGTCGGACAAGCCGTACGACAAGTCGATCCGCAAAAGGCTGACCAGGACCGTTCTCATTCCCAGCGTGACCCTGCTGGTGCTGTGGATCGCGGTCTCCTCCTACTTCCTCTTCAACGGCGTTTACGTCCGGCTGGTCGCGGCGTCGGTGCGCGAGGTGTCCATCCCCGCCGCCTCCGCGCTCGCCGAGTTCCAGAAGGAACGCCAGTCCGCGCTGCAGTACCTGGACGACCCCGCGCTCGGCCCGGGCCGGCTCCAGCAGCAGCAGAAGGCCACCGACGAAAAGCTCGGCGCCCTGAAGGACGCGTTCGCCGCGACGATCTCCAACGCGCCGGACGAGATCGCGGCCAAGGTCAACGCGCTGAAGTCCCAGTTCGACCAGCTGCCCGTGCTGCGCTCGCAGATCTCCTTCCGCAGCATCGACCGCGCGCAGGTCAACGGCTACTACAACGGCGTGATGGACACCGCGTCCAACCTCTTCGACACCCAGGCCCGCGTCGTGCCCGACGCCGAGGCCGCGACCGGCGGCATCACCGCGACCTCGGTGTTCCGCGCCGGTGACGCCATGTCGCGCGAGACGTCGCTCGTCTCGACGGCCTTCTCGGCCGGCACCTTCGCCCCCGACGACTTCGCCCAGTTCGCGCAGCTGTCGGGGACCTACCGGACGCAGCTGACGCAGATCGAGCCGTTCCTCGACCCGAGCGTCCGCGACAAGTACCGGGCCCTGACCAAGAGCACCGCCTGGCAGCAGCTGGCCACCGCCGAGCAGGCGATCGTCAAGCACGGCCCGTGGTCGCCGAGCGAGCAGAACACCGTGCCGGTGTCCGAAACGGACTGGCTGAACGCGACCACCCAGGTCGCCCAGGGCCTCAACGACCTCGCGATCACCCAGGCGGACAAGGTCTCCGCGGCCGCGATCGACTCCGGGGACGCCCAGCTGCGCAACGTCATCATCGGCAGCATCCTGGCGCTGCTCGCGTCGCTGGCGGCGATCATCGTCGCGGTGCGGGTGTCCCGCTCGCTCGTCGACCGCGCGCTGATGACGCGCCTCGCGCGGCTGCGCAACGACTCCCTCGACCTCGCCCGCAACCGGCTGCCGAACATCGTGGAGCGGCTGAAGAACGGCGAACCGGTCGACCTCTCCGAAGAGCTCCCGCAGCTCGACCACGGCCGCGACGAGATCGGGCAGGTGGCCGAGGCGTTCAACACCGCCCAGCTGACCGCGGTCAACGCCGCGGCGAGCGAGGCCAAGGCCCGCAGCGGTGTGCACAACGTGTTCCTCGGCATCGCCCACCGCAACCAGGTCCTGGTCCACCAGCAGCTGCAGATCCTCGACGAGATGGAAGCCCGCGAGGACAACTCGACGCAGCTGGCCTCGCTGTTCCAGCTCGACCACCTCGCCGCCCGCGCCCGCCGCACCACCGAGAACCTGATCATCCTCGGCGGCAAGCAGCCGGGCCGCCGCTGGCGCAAGCCGGTGGCGCTGATGGAGGTCCTGCGCGCGGCCGTCTCGGAAACCGAGCAGTACGCGCGGGTCCAGGTCGAGCAGGTACCCGACGTCGCGATCGTCGGCGCCGCGGTGGCCGACACCATCCACCTCGTCGCCGAGCTGGTCGACAACGCGACGTCGTTCTCGCCGCCCGGGTCGCCGGTCGAGGTGACCAGCCGCAAGGTCGCGCGCGGGGTCGTCGTCGACGTGTCGGACCAGGGGCTAGGCATGAAGGACGGCGTCCGCGAGTGGGCCAACTCGATGATGGCCGAGGCGCCCGAGTTCGACGCGATGGCGCTGCGGGCCGACTCCAGCCTCGGCCTCTTCGTGGTCGCGCGGCTGGCGGCGAAGCTCGGCATGACCGTCACGTTCGACCCGTCCCGCTACGGCGGCCTGCGCGCCACCGTGCTCATCCCGACCCAGCACCTGGCCGGACAGCAGGGGAACGTCCCCGAAGAGCCCGGCTCCTCCCCGGCGGAGACCACCGCGGTCCTGGCCCCGGTGGGCGCACCCGCGCCGCAGGCAGCAGAAAGCTCACCCGGTTCCATGGACACGCCCAGCTCGTTCAGCGGTCAGATCCCGATGAAGCGGGACACCAAGCCGAGGCCGTACCCGGCCCGCGCGCTCACCCAGCCCGACGCGCTGCCCGAGGTGCCCGCCGCGGCGCCGCCGGTCGCGGAACCGCCGGCCGCCGAGGCGCCCGCGACGCCGCCCCCGACCGCCGACGACCGGCCCCGGCTGCCCCGGCGCGAACCCCAGCAGAACCTCGTCGCCCAGCTCGAACACGAACCCGACGAAGGCGACGAGGACGTCGTCGCGCCCGGTGAGGGGACCGCGCGGACCCTCGCCGCGTTCCACAAGGGCACTCGCCGGGGCCGGGTGGTCGGGTCCGACGACGCGTAAGTCCGCGACAGCACATCGAATGTCCACAGAGGAAAGTCAAGGTCTCTGACGCATGAACGAGTACGGGAACCCCAAACCCGATCTCAACTGGCTGCTCGACGACGTGGTCAACCGCGTGGTCGGCGCGCAGAACGCCATCGTGCTGTCCGCCGACGGGCTGCTGATCGGCAAGTCGGCCGGCATGGGCAAGGACGACTCCGACCAGCTGTCGGCCATCGCCTCCAGCCTGCAGAGCCTGGCCAAGGGGGTGAGCAAGCAGTTCAACCGCGGCCCGGTGCTGCAGAACATGATCGAGATGGAACGCGGCTACCTGTTCGTCTCGGCGGCCGGGCAGGGCGCGTGCCTCGCCGTGCTGGCGGCGGACGACGTCGACGTCGAGATGATCGCGTACGAGATGAGCCGCCTGGTCAAGCGGGTCGGCGACTACATGGTGTCGGCGCCGCGCGAGGCGGCGCAGATCCTGCGGGAGGCCACATGAGCGGGGACGAGAGCTGGTACGACGAGGCCGCCGGGCCGCTCGTCCGGCCGTACACGATCACCAGCGGCCGGACGCCCGCGGACAACGCGCGGCTGGACCTGTCCACGCAGGTGATGACCCTGCGCTCGGAACAGGAGCCGGCCGGGCTGGGCCCGGAGCACCAGGCGATCGTGCAGCTGTGCCGGCACCCGGTGTCCGTGGCCGAGATCGCCGTCTACGTGAAGATCCCGCTGGGGGTCGTGCGCGTGCTCGTCGGCGACCTCATCGAACGCGGCCTCGTCATCACGCGCTCCCCTGCCCACCACCCGGCGCAGTCGCCGGACCTCGAAACACTCCAGGCGGTTCTCGATGGCCTCATCAAGTACTGACGAACTGGTCCCCACGCCGGTCAAGATCATCATCGCCGGCGGGTTCGGCGCCGGGAAGACCACCATGGTCGGGTCGGTCAGCGAGATCCCGCCGCTGACCACCGAAGAGGTGCTCACCGAGGCGAGCGCCGGGGTGGACGACCTGTCCGGCGTGGAGCGCAAGACCACGACGACGGTCGCGCTCGACTTCGGCCGGATCACGATCTCGCCGCGGCACGTGCTGTACCTGTTCGGGACGCCAGGACAGGCGCGGTTCTGGTTCATGTGGGACGACCTCGCGCGCGGCGCGATCGGGACGATCGTGCTCGTCGACACCCGGCGCCTGGAGACCAGCTTCGCCGCGATCGACTTCTTCGAGCGCCGGAAGATCCCGTTCGTCGTCGCGGTGAACTGCTTCGACAACTCGCCGCGCTACACCGCGGACGAGATCCGCGAGGCCCTCGTCGTCCCCGACCGGGTGCCGATCGTCATGTGTGACGCGCGTGACAGGGACTCGAGCAAGCTCGCGCTGATCCGGTTGGTCAAGCACGCCATGACGGTGGTGCCCGCGCCGGTCTGAGACCTGCGGTTTGTCCGGTCCGTGTCCGGCTCGGACGGCGCCGGTGTCCGATGTGTCCGAGCGTGTCCACGTCGGACACCGGCAAACCCACATGGCGCAATTGGTTGGACCACCCGGGTGCAGCTTTTTAGTTGAGCAAGCATCAAACTGATAGCATCCGGTCGTGACGAGTCGTGAGCCGGAGTTTCCCGGATATATAAGGGAAAACTACCCGCCACAGGGTCGTCTCTTCGGTGACTTCCTGTGCGGGCTTTGGTCTACCGCGTGTGATGCGCTCGGGGTTCCGGTGGAGCAGTCCGTCCGGACCACGCGGATGCTGCGCGCGCTGCTGCCGCCGTGGGCGCACGAACGGATCGGCGCCGTGCCCGCCCAGCCGTCCTATGTGGCGGACGACGGGTTCCCCGCCGAGATGTCGGTGAACTGGTCCGGAGCGCACCCCGAGCTGCGGGTGCTGTTCGACGGGCTCGGGCACGCCGTCGCGCCGCCCGCGGAGAGCGGTTTCCGCAGGCTGCACCGGGTGCACGAGACGTTCACCGTGCGCGGGGGCCGCCCGTCGCCCGCGCCCCTGTGGCACTCGATCGCCTGGCGCCCGCCGTCGCGGATCGTCCACAAGACCTACTTCGGCCTCTACCCGTGGCCGCACGCTCACCGCGAGCTCGCGGTCGCCGAGGCGATGGACCGGCTCGGCATGGCCCGCGCGTGGGACGACGCCCGCCGCCGGGTCGAAACCGTCGACGGCAGCCGGGAAATCGAGTTCTTCGCGGTGGACCTGGCCGACGAAGCCGAGGCGCGGGTCAAGGTCTACTACCGCAACCACGGCGCCGGGCTCGCCGACGTGAACCGCGTCGCTTCGGTCGCGCTGCGCCACGACGCCGAAGACGCGCGCGCCGCTTACCAACTCCTGGCCGGCGACCGGGAAGACGCTGGTGAGGCGGCGTTGAGCTGCCTGGCGTTCCGGTCCGGACTGGACCGCGCGGCCGAGTCCACGACCTACCTGCGCCTGCCGGATCTCGCTGCCAGTGACGAAGAAGCCGTCGAACGGACGGCCGCGCTGCTGCACCGCGAAGGCGTCGACCCCGGCCGGTTCCGCCTCCTCACCGCCGCGCTGGCCCCGGGACCGCTGACGGAGACGCGGATCCTCGAGCTGGTGAGCTACCGCACAGCGGGCCGCCGCGGCGACGTCACCACGTACTTCCGGTTCCCCGTGTACGACCGGTCGCTCGCGCCTGTTGATCTTGCTTAGCGTGGCAGGAAAGATGATCTCCCGAAGCACCACGGTAAGGAGCCGATCGTGACCCAGCAGGACGTCGAGCGCGTGGCCCGGCACAACGAGCAGCGGCAGCGGGAGTACGAGGGGTCGGCCCTGATCCGGCTGCTGACCGACGCGGACACGACCGACGACACCAAGAAGGCCGTGCTCACCTACCTGCAGCCGTGGTCGAACGCCTTCCAGCGGATGATCAGCGCCCGCGTCACGTTCGAGAGCGACCCGGAGCTGCGCGCCCTGGCCCTGGAGCACCAGGAAGAGGAGATCGGGCACGACAAGATCCTCGCCCGCAGCCGCGCGGAAGACCGGCAGCTGGTCTGGGACCCGGTGATCGAGGCGGGCGCGTCGTGGTTCGTCGACCAGTTCGGGATCCTGCCCGGCGTGCAGCGCGCGGTGCTGGCGCACCTGGCCCTCGAAGCGGGCAGCCTGGTGTTCAGCCAGGCGGGCACGCGGGCGTTCCCCGAGGACGAATACTTCGACCTGCACGACGAAGCCGACGTCGAGCACCTCGAGATGGGCTACGAGCTGCTGCGCCGGCGCAGCGACTGGACGGTGGACGACGTCGTCACGGTGCTCGACCGGGCGTGGCAGGTGATCGGCGTCGTCTCGGACCGCATCGCCGAGTGCGCCCGCCGCGATACGGTGGCGGCATGACGAGCACCGACCCGGCCGCGACCGCCCGCGAAATCGCCGCCGAAGCGGCCCGCGCGTACCAGGAAGCGTTGGGAGAGCGCCTGATCGGCGCGTACCTGCTGGGCAGCCTGTCCTACGGCGGCTACTCCCCGGCGGCCAGCGACATCGACCTGGCACTGGTGCTGACCGACGCGGACGGCGCTTCGATCGCGGACACGACGACGGCGTTGCAGGAGCGGAGCCCGTTGCACCGCAAGCTTTCGGTGTTCTGGGCGTCCCTGCCGGCGTTGCGCGAAGGCCGCGACGACGGGCGGTTCCCGGCGCTGGACCGCCTGCAGCTGGCCGACCACGGCGTGGTCCTGCTGGGCTCGGACGTCCTGGCCGAGATCGCCCGCCCGTCGCCGGCGGAGCTGTTGCTGGAGAGCGCTTCCTTCGCGATCGCGGTGCTGGCGACGCCCGAGGTGACGGCGGAGTTCCGCGCGCCGCGCCGGCTGCTGGTGGACACGGTGTGGTTCACGAAGGCGGTGCTGTTCCCGGTCCGGTTCCTGTACTCGGGAACGCTGGAGTCGGGCCGAGCGGCGAACAACGACGAGGCGATCGAGTGGTACCTGTCCCAGCCGGACGCCCCGGCCGCATCTTTGGTGCGGTTGGCGTTGCGGGTCCGGGAGGGGCATCCGCTGGACGCGGAAGAGCTGCGGCCGGAGTTGGCGGCGGGGCTGGTTCCGTTGTACCGCTACTACATCGAGGACCAATTGCGGCGGTTGAAGGACATCGGGGCACCGGAGGACCTGGTGGCGTCGTTCGCCGATTGGGACAACCGGCTCGGCTAGAGCGCGACCGGTCGTGAGTGACAACCGGGGTTCTAGCCCCGATCACCACTCACGACCCTTGCGCCGCGGCCGTCAGTGGATCTGGACGTTCCCGCCGTTCAGCGTCTGGCCCAGCCCGGCGGAGTACCCGTTCGACAGCAGGAGTTCGAACCGGTCGCCGGTGCCGGGTTCACCCGCGTCGACGAGGTGGAGCCGGAAGCCGTACGTCACCCCGCCGACGACGGCGTGCCCGAACACGTAGGCGTCCGTGCCCGAAGCCGAGATGCCGGTGATGTCCGAGGTGTGGATGTCGATCCCGTTGCCGTGGTCGTTGTACTCGAGCGTGCCGCGCGGGCCGTCGCCCCGCTGCATGAACTCGAACCCGGCGGTGGCGGTTCCGCCCGGCACCAGGATCCGGACGCCACCGGTGATCTTGCCCGGCTGCGACGTCACGAAAGCCGGCGCGACCGGGCTCGTGCCGCACTCGGCGACCGTGATCGTCTTGACGATCGCGAACTTCCCGTCGAGCGACGTGAGGTCCGGGTCGGTCGTGAAGACGCCGTCGGGCAAGGTCAAGGTCACCCGGTAGGTCCCGGGCAGGAGCCCGGAAACGGTCGCGGTACCCGACGCGGTGCGCGGTGCCGGCGGATCGTTCGCGAGGACGCCGGGGACGCCGGCCTCGTCGACTCGGGTCGTCACGCCGGCCGGTGCGGTCACCGCGATCGCGCCGAGGCAGACGTTGCCGAAGTCGACGCCCCCGGTGACCTGGCCGCTGGTGACCGTCACGGTCGTGGCCCCGGAGGCCGGCGTCGTGCGCCGCCACCCCGGCTGCTGCCGTTCCCGCACCGTGTAGGTTCCCGGCCGCAGGCCCGGGAAGGCGAAGTCGCCCGTGCTCCCGGTCACCGCCGTCGCGCCGTTGTCCAGGTCGAACGTCCAGTTCGCCAGCCCGGGATCGCCGGCTCCGCCGCCGTCGGCACCGTGGTCGTCGAACTTCCGGCCGCCGATCGTCGCCGGCCGGTAGTTCCCGAAGTCGTTCCCGCCGAAGTTCGCCGGACCGGCGCCGTAGCCCACGGTGACGGGCGCCGGCGCGTGCGACTGGACCCACCCCGCCTGCGGGCGTTCCGCCACGGTGTACGTGCCCGCGCCGACCGGGAACTGGTCGGCGTCCAAGGCGAACGAGTAGCCGCCGCCGGCGTCCGTGGTGGCCGTTTCCACGACCGCTCCGTTGAAGGACAGGTCGATCGTCCAGCCGGCGAGCCCCGGTTCGCCCGCCTGCCGGACACCGTCGCCGTTGACGTCCTCGTACTTCGTGCCGCTGATCACCGGAACCGGTCCGGTGCCGCCGTGGTTCCAGTTTCCGCAGGCCACCCCGATGAACGCGCCGTTCCAGTACTTGACGTGGATCTGACCGGCGCCGATCTCGGCGGAGATGTTCTGGCTCCCGGGCTGGACGTTCTGGCAGAGGCCACCGGCGTTCCCGACACACCTCGTCCAGAACTGGTCGGGCCGGTCGATCGCCACGATCGGTGCCCAGTACATGAAGTTGCGGTCGAAGCCGCCCTGGGCGCCGTAGAACGCGGTGACCGCCGGCTGCGCGAACTGCTCGGCGGAGATGGCGTTCCCGACGCCGACGTCGTAGACGTAGGTGGATCGGTAGGTGCTCGTGGTGATCATCGCCTGCTCGTCGGGCCACAGGACCGACGCCGACGCGCTCGGCGCGAGGCCGAGAACGGTGAGCAGGACGACGGAGAACACCACCAGCAGGCCGCGCGGAACCGCGTGGGTTTTTCGCATCATTGTGAGCCCTTCCCCTGGCGCGCCAGGATTCCCGGGTTCGGCGAGGCCGGGGACGAGCCGTCGAGTGCCGAACATCGCGTTCTTCGATGCGCAGCCAGGGTCGCCGCGAATCGGCTCCGCGTTACGGATGCCGGGGCTTTTCAGCCTTCAGGCGACCTCGGCTAAAGCCGGGAGACCTGCGCCGCCCACGCCGCGACCTGGCTTCGGGAATCGAACCCCAGTTTGCGCAGGATCCGGTTCACGTGGCCCTCCGCGGTCCGCCGGGAGATCACCAGCTTGTCCGCGATCTCCTGGTTCGACCGGCCGTCCGCGATCAGAACCGCCACTTCGCGCTCGCGGTCCGTCAACGGTGTCACCCGGGACGGGCCGGGCTCGGGCGACGGCGTCACGTCACCCAACGCGTACGCGATCGCTTCCTCCAGCCCGAACTCGCGGCCGCGGCGGACCGCCGCCGCGAACCGGCCCTCGCCCAATGCCCGGCGGGCCGAACTCTCGCACTCGCCGTGCGGGGCTCCGAAGTACCTCGACCCGAACATCGGGAAGCCGACCGCCTGCCAGATCGGCTGCGCCGATCCCAGCATCGTCGCCGCCGGCTCCCAGTGGCCGCGGGCCGCCTCGTTCCACGCCAGGAGCTCGATCGCCAGCACGATCCCCAGCAGGTCGTGGAACTTCCGCTTGACGCGCAGGCAATGCCGGCCGCGCTCGGCCGCGCGCGCGAAGTCGCCTCGGCCCAGGGCCACCAGCGCCTGGACGAAGATCGCGTACGCCTGGGCCCACTGCTCGCCGTGGGCGGCGCCCGTCGCGCACGCCTCTTCGCACAGCTCGCCCGCGCGGTCCAGGTCGCCCAGGAAGATCGACGCCACCGCCAGCTCGATGCCGGCCAGCATCACGTTGCTGTTCAGCTCGCCGAGCCGCCGGTACCGCGCCTGCGCCTCCTCGAACAGCGCCTTCGCGTCGCCGACGTCGTCGCCCACCAGCAGGTTGCAGCCGAGCCGGTGCGTCGCGTACGCCAGGGCCACCTCGTCGCCGGCCCGGCGGGCGTAGGCGCGGCACTCCTCCAGCATCGCGATCGCGCCCGCGTTGTCGCCCTGCAGCGTCGCCACGTACCCGTTGACCCACAACGCTTTCGCCCGCGACGCACCCGGTTCGGGCGACAGCGCGAGCGCGCGGTCGAGCCAGTGGCGGCCTTCGCCGAACACGCCGCAGCCCGCCCAGTAGTACCAGAGCGTCGAGGCCAGCCGGAGGCCGGTTTCGAGCTCGCCCGGCACCGTCAGGCTGTAGTCCAGGGCCGCCCGCAGGTTCGCGTGCTCGACCCGCGTCCGGCGGAAGATCTCCGCCTGCTCCGGCCCGAACCACGCCCGTTCGCCGCACTCCACCAGGTGGAGGTAGTGGTCCCGCATCGACCGCAGGGCCTCCGCCGCTTCCCCGGACTCGGTCAGCTTGGCCCGGCCGAACTGCCGCAACGGCTCCAGCAGCCGGAACCGCCCGGCCTCCCGGATCAGCACCGACTTCTCCACCAGCCCGGCGAGACCGGCGCCGACGTCCTCGCCCGCGCAGACGCGCTCGGCCGCCCGCAGGTCGAACCCGCCGGCGAACACCGACGTCCGGGCCCACAGCCGCTGCTCGGCCGGGCTGCACAGCGCGAAGCTCCAGTCGACGGCCGCCAGCAGCGTCTGGTGCCGGGGCTCGCCGCCGCGCTTCACCGTCCCGGGCAGCCGGAAGCAGTCGTCCAACCCGGACTCCAGCTCCGCCAGCGTCAGCACCCGCAGCCGGACGGCCGCCAGCTCGATCGCCAGCGGGATGCCCGCCAGCAGCCGGCACACCTGCGCCACGCGTTCCTGGTTCTCCGCGGTGACGGCGAACCCGGGGTCGACGGCGGCCGCGCGTTCGGCGAACAGCGTCAGCGCCGGGTAGCGCAGCCAGGCGCCGCCGGGCAGCGGACGGCCGGGCTCGGGCAGCGGCAGCGGGGACACCGGCCAGAGGTGCTCGGCGGCGAGCGCGAGCCGCTCGCGGCTGGTCGCGAGCAGCCGCAGGCCCGGCGCGGCCCGCAGCAGGTCGTGCGCCAGCGTCGCGCACGCGTCGAGGACGTGCTCGCAGTTGTCCAGGATGACCAGCAGCCGCCGGTCGCGCAGGTGCTCGGCGAGCACGGCCGCCGGCGTCCGGCCGGTTTCGTCGTGGACGGCCAGCGCCTCCAGCACGGTGTGCGCGACCAGCGCCGGGTCCTGCAGCCCGGCGAGCTCGACCAGCCAGACGCCGTCGGGGAACGCGCGGGAGAGGCCGGCGGCCGTCTGCACGGCCAGCCGCGTCTTGCCGACGCCCCCGACCCCGGTCAGCGTGACCAGCCGCGCCCGCGTCAGCAGCTGCTTGACCTCGGAAACGTCCGATTTGCGCCCTACGAAGCTCGTGGTGTCGGCGGGCAGGTTGCCCTTCCCCCACGTCGTGCCGGCCTTGCCCACCCGAGCACCGTAAGGACGTCCGCGCGGGCCGGTCAATGCGAGCCCCTCGGAGGAAGCAACCTCGCGGGTGTCAGGCGTCGGGGATGCGGTAGAGCGTCGGCGTGTCGCCGCCGTGCATCGCGGCGAGGCTCGTGCGGCAGGCCTGGCGGACTTCGCGGTTGGCCGCCGAGCCCGCCTGGCCGCAGCGCGGGCAGAACAGGTGCACCGCGCCGGGCGGGGTCTCGTCGACGGCGACGTCGACCGGGCACTCGCAGCGGCGGCACCACCGGTGCCCGGTGACGACGAGGATGTGCAGCGGGTCGCCGACGCACTGGTGCGCCCAGCACCGGTGGACGTAGCAGGTGCTGCGCGTGTGCGGGCTGAGGCCGTGCTCCTCCGCGGTGTCCTCGGCGGCCAGGATGGCGGCCAGCCGCCGGTCGTCGAGGTCGGCGTAGCGGTCGCGCGAGCCGGAAGGGGCCGGCCGCGGCTCCGGGACGCTCGCGGGGGAAACGACCCGGAGGAGGGGACGCGACCGGCCGTGCACCATGGGTTTTCCGACCTCCTGCGGGTCATCGGGGGCCGGTTCAGCTTGCGCCCGGGCCCGCGTCCCCGCACCCGTACAAGTACCTGAACCCATACCTGTCCCGCCGTCACGTGCCGCGCCCGCGGCACTACCCTCCGGCGCCGCCGGGGTCGCCGGTCCCGGGTGCGGCGAGTATGGTTTACGGCCACGACTGGTGCTGCCAGGAGACGTCGCCATGACCGATGCCGAGTTCACCGTCCGCCGGGCCCGGCCCGACCGCCCCGGGCCGCCCGAGGTCGAGCAGCTGGAGACGCAGACGAGGGCGTTGCGCGCGGTCGACTACGCGGCGGGCGGCGGGATGTGCCGCGACGCCGTGCTCGTCCGGATCCACCGCGGGCACGAGCTCTTGGACGCGGCCCCCGGCGAAGTGCGGACGCGGCTGCTCTCCGCGGTCGCCGACCTGCACAACCTGGCCGCGTGGGCGAGCTTCGACAGCGGGCACGCCGGCGCCGCGCACCACCACCTCGACCTGGCGCTCGCGCTGGCCGAGCACGGCGGCAACGACGAGCTCGCGGCCAACATCCGCTACCGGCGCGGGCGCATCCACCTGCACCACGGCGCCCCGGACGAGGCGCTGGCCCAGTTCCAGCACGGCCGGCTGGCCGCGCGGCGCTGCGGGTCCGCGCTGGCGGGGAGCCATCCTCAGCGCCAACCAGGCGTGGGCGTACGCGGGGAAGGGCGACGAACAGCTCGCGCTCGCCCTGCTCGGCCGGGCCGCCGAGGAGTTCGAGGCGGCCGGGCCCGCGGACCCACCGGACTGGGCGCGGTTCTTCACCGAGACCGACGTCGCGGCGATGACCGGGACGGTGCGCACCGAGCTCGCCCAGCGCGGCCGGCCGCGCCACGCCCGCACGGCGATCGCGGCGCTGACCGACGTGGTCGC
This sequence comes from Amycolatopsis sp. NPDC101161, assembly GCF_044768185.1. Classification (NCBI taxonomy): domain Bacteria; kingdom Bacillati; phylum Actinomycetota; class Actinomycetes; order Pseudonocardiales; family Pseudonocardiaceae; genus Amycolatopsis; species Amycolatopsis sp. NPDC101161. Next base: position 589,975 of record NZ_JBIWPI010000006.1, on the reverse strand, counting down.
CCGGTACGGCCCGGACATGGCCCGCAGCCGGGCGTTCTGCCTGGCGATGCTGGCGCACGCCCACCTGCTGGACGGCGACCTCGAACGCGGGGCGCGGATCGGCACCGAAGCCGTCGACGCGGCCGAGATGCTCAAGTCCGTTCGGACCAAGGACCGCCTGCGGCCGCTCAAGCTCGAGGCGGAGAAGCACCTGGACCACCCCGCGGTCCGCGCGCTGGCGGAGCACATCACCGCTTACGTCGTCAGCTCGACGCACGTCTGAGCGTCACCGCAGGGTCAGCGGGGTCTCCGACTCGACGCGCGTGAGCTTTTCGGGGTTGCGCACGTAGTAGAGCCCGGTGATGCGGCCGTCGTCGAGCCGGACCGCCATGACGCCGTCGAGCTCGCCGTCCAGGTGCAGCACCAGTCCCGGGTTGCCGTTGACCACCGTCAAACCGCTGGTGAGCACCGCGTCGGTGCGGCTGATACCGCCGGACATGAAGCGGACCACCTTGTCCGCGCCGGCGACCGGCCGCAGCGCCGCCTGCTTGAGGCCGCCGCCGTCGCTGAGCAGGACGACGTCGGGGGCGAGCACGTCCAGCAGGCCCTGGAAGTCGCGGGTGGCCAGCGCGCGCTGGAACGACTCCAGCACCGCGCGGGTTTCGCGGGCCGACACCGTCTCACGCGGGCGGCGGGCGTCGACGTGCTTGCGCGCCCGGTGCGCGATCTGGCGGACCGCGGCCGGGGTCTTGCCGACGGCGGCGGCGATCTCGTCGTAGCCGAACTCGAAGACCTCCCGCAGCACGAAGACCGCGCGTTCGGTCGGCGCCAGCGTCTCCAGGACGAGCATGAGCGCCATCGAGACGTTCTCGGCGAGTTCGACGTCCTCGGCGACGTCCGGCGCGGTGAGCAGCGGCTCGGGCAGCCAGGGGCCGACGTAGGCCTCCTTGCGGCGCTTCATCGTGCGCAGCCGGTTGAGCGCCAGCCGGGTGGTGATGCGGACCAGGTAGGCCCGCTCGTCACGGACCTCCCCGAGGTCGACGTCGGCCCAGCGCAGCCAGGTCTCCTGCAGGACGTCCTCCGCGTCGGCCGCCGAGCCGAGCATCTCGTAGGCGACGGTGAAGAGCAGGTTGCGGTGGGCGACGAAGGTTTCGGTGGCGGTCACAGGCGTCCCCAGGCGATGAAGACCGCGAGGGCGAGGTAGGTCAGGTTCAGGGCGACGAACTTCGCCTCGCCGTGGCGCAGGTGCGTGATCATGGCCCCGATCATGAGCAGGACCCAGCAGGCGGCGGTCACCGGGACCAGGACGGGAGCGATCCCGAGGGCGGCGGGCAGGATCAGGCCGGCCGCGGCCAGCAGTTCGAGGACGCCGAGCGTCTTGACGAAGCCGGCACTGCTCTCCCCGGTCCACGCGCCGCCCGGGTGGGCGGCGAGCTTTTCCTTGGGCACGAACGCCTTGCTGACACCCCCGGTGAGGGCGACAACGGCGAGCAGCGCGGCGGCGATCCAGAGTGCGATGGTCATGAGGTCTCCTTTGTCGGCCTCAAGACACCGGGTGCCCGGTCGCTGTGACAGGGCATGACGTGGGTCACACGACCGGTTCGAGCAGTCGCCGCGAAGCGCTCATGGCGGCCGACACCGGGTCGGGGTCGGCGGGCGGCCGGTACCCCGGGCCGGGCTCGATGCGGATCTCCGGCACCGGGACAGCCAGGCCGCACTCTTCGCAACGGCCGTCCGCGTCGAGGCGGCCGCCGTCCGCGTCGTGGCGGGTCGTGCGCTTTTCGCCGTCCGGCGAGTAGAAGGCGTCGCCCCAGCCCATCAGCGCGCGCACGACCGGCCAGAGCGCGACGCCCTTGTCGGTGAGCCGGTATTCGGCGTTTTCGCGGACCAGGACGCCCTCCCGCACGAGGGCTTTCAGCCGGCTGGTCAGGACGGCACGCGGAATCCCGAGCTGGGCGGCGAAGTCCCCGAACCGCCGGACGCCGAAGAAGGCGTCCCGGACGATCAGCAGCGTCCACCGCTCCCCGACGACCTCCAGCGAGCGCGCGAGGGAGCAGTTGCGGTCCGCGTAGGTGCTGGGGAGGGCCATGGGGCCAGCTTACACCGGCAGTTCGTTCATTGAACTCGACCGTGCTACGGTGCGGTAGTTCGGTGAATGAACTTCCCAGGAGGTCCCATGTCCCGCTTCCTCGTGACCGCCGCGGCCGGCAAGACCGGCAGCGCGACCATCGACCACCTGCTCGCCCGCGGCCACCGCGTCCGGGCCATGGTCCGCCGCGACGACGAGCGGTCGCGGGCGCTCGCCGCGGCCGGTGCCGAAGTCGTGCACGGCGACCTCCTCGACCTCAACGCCGTCACCGCGGCGCTCGACGGCGTCACCGGCGCCTACTTCTGCTACCCGATCCGCGAAGGCCTGCTCGACGCGACCGTCAACTTCGCCCAAGCCGCAACGGAAACCGGCGTCCGCTCGATCGTCGGCATGTCCCAGATCTCCGCCCGCCGCGAGGCCCGCAGCAACGCGGCCCGGCAGCACTGGCTCGCCGAACGCGTGCTGGACCGGACCGGCCTGCTCGCCACCCACCTGCGCCCCACGTTCTTCGCCGAATGGCTCACCACGTGGTGGGAGCTGCGCGACGGCGAAGGCTTGCTGCGCCTCCCCTTCGGCGACGGCCGGCACGCACCGATCGCCGCGGTCGACCAAGGACGCGTGATCGCCGCGGTACTCGCCGACCCCGAGCCCCACGCCGGCGCCGCGTACACCCTCCACGGCCCGGTCGAGCTGAACCACCACGAGATCGCCGAAACCATGGCCCGCACGCTGGGCATCCCGGTGCGCTACGAGCCGATCACCGTCGAAGAGTTCACGGCGTCGATGACCGCGCGCGGGCTGCCGGCGCACCTGATCCAGCACCTCGGCAACGTCGCGATCGACTACCGGAACGGCGTTTTCGCGGACACCAACGACGTCGTCGAGCAGGTCGGCGGCCAGACCCCGCTGTCGGTCGAGCAGTTCGTGCTCGCGAACAAGGAATCCTTCGCCGGCAACGGCCCGTACTTCGTTTCCTGAGGAGAAAACCATGGCATCCGTCCTCATCACCGGCGCCGGCAAGGGCATCGGCCGCGCCATCGCGCTCGAACTGGCCCGCCGCGGGCACCGCGTGATCGCCACCGCGCGCGATCCGCGGGTACTCGCCGACCTGCCCGTCGACCAGCGCCTGCGCCTCGACGTCACCGACTCCGACTCCGTCAGCCAGGCGATCCGGGACGCCGGCGAAGTCGACGTCCTGATCAGCAACGCCGGCGAAACCGTGCGCGCGCCACTGGAAACCGTTCCGCTCGACGAGGTCGACCGGCTCTTCCGGCTCAACACGCTGGGCGCGCTGCGGGTCGCCCAGGCCGTCCTCCCCGCGATGCGCGTCCGCGGCTCGGGTCACCTCGTCTTCGTTTCGAGCGTCCAGGGACGGCTCGTGCTGCCGATCATCGGCCCGTACGCGGCCAGCAAATGGGCCCTGGAAGCGATCGCCGAGACACTCGCCGTCGAAACGCGCCACTTCGGCGTCAAGGTGAGCATCGTCCAGCCGGGCGCGGTTTCCTCGGGTGGCGCCGAACGCGCCAAGGTCTTCTTCGGCGACGAAGATCCGTACCTCCCGCTGTACGCGCAGCTCGCCGCCTTGCGCGGCGAAGTCGTGACACCCGAAGAGGTCGCTGTCACGGTGGCCGAGACGATCGAGCGACCGGAGCCGCCGCTGCGCGTGCCCGCCGGGGCACCCGCCGCGAAAGCGTTGCGGGCTCGCAAGGACGCGCCGGAGGACGAACCGTTCTTGTTCGCGAAGATCGAATGGTAGGTGCTTGAACGAGCAACTAAACGCGAGTACTACTGGGGAGAGGATCCAAAGATCCGTTCGCTCTCCAGGGGAGAATTCATGCGTTTGGGTTTCAGCCTTCCGGTCTTCGGCAAGGCGGCCGCCACACCGGGTGGGATCGCGCGGTACGCCCGCGAAGCCGAACAGGCCGGGGCGGCCGGTCTCTGGGTCGGTGACCGGCTGCTCTCGCCGGTCGCGCCCGTCGTGCCCTACCCGGGCTACGACACCATGCCCGAGGAGTTCCACACCGCCCAGGACCCGTTCACCGCGCTGGCCGTCGCCGCCGCCGTGACCGAGACCGCGATCCTCGGCTCAAGCACCATCAACGCCACGCAGTACCAGCCGGCGAACTTCGCCCGGCTGCTCACCAGCCTCGACGTCGCCTCCAACGGACGGCTGCTGCCCGGCCTCGGCATCGGCTGGTCGCCCGACGAGTACGCGGCCGTCGGCATCCCGATGAGCGAGCGCGGCAAGCGGCTGGACGACCTGCTCGACCTGCTCGAAACCTGGTGGACCAAGGACACCGTGACGCACGAGGGCGTCGGCTACGCCATCGCCGAGTCCCACGTCGCGCTCAAGCCGGTGCGCAAGCCGCCGGTGCACCTGGCCGGCTTCGGCGAAAAGTCGCTGCGCCGGGTCGCCGAGCGGGCCGACGGCTGGCTGCCGGTCTGGTCGGTGCCCGAGCAGTTCCCCGCGGACGTGCTCACCTCCACCCTGGCCAAGCTCCGGGCCGACGCCGAGAAGGCCGGGCGCGACCCGCAGGCGCTCGGCGTGGCGCTGCGCGTGAACGCCGCGCCCGGCACGGAAGCGGAGCAGATCGCCGAGGCGGTGACGAAGATCGCCGGGATCCTCGAGCCGGACCACACGTTCGTCGACCTGACCTACCTGACGAGCAGTGTGGACGAGCACCTCGACCTCAGCGGCCGCCTGCTGGACCTGGTCGCCGAGGGCTGACGCGCGGACGTGGAACCCGCCCCGGCGGGTTCCACGTCTGGAGGCGGCGCGGGCCCGGTCAATGCGATACTGCGGGGTGTGCGCACCCAAGGGAAAGACGACAGCGTGATCCGCCTGGTGATCGTCGACGACGAGCCGATGGTGCTCGCGCACCTGCGTACGGTCCTGACCTCCGCCGGGGACATCGACATCGTCGGCCAGGCGCAGGACGGCGCCGAAGCCGTCGAGGCCGCCGGGCGATTCCGGCCCGACGTCATGCTGATGGACCTGCGGATGCCCGGGGTGGACGGGCTGACCGCGATCGAGCGGATCGTCAAGCTCCCCGACCCGCCCGCCCTCGTCGCGCTCACGACGTTCGACACCGACAGCTACGTCCTCAAGGCCCTGCGGGCCGGCGCTTCGGGCTTCCTGCTCAAGTCGACGCCCCCGGAAGACCTGATCGGGCTGGTGCGCGTCGCGGCCGACGGGCACACGGTGCTGTCCAAGGAAGCCGCACGCCGGATGGTCTCCGCGTCGGCCGGCGAGCACGAGCGTTCGCAGGAAGCCCGGGAGCGCACGGCCGACCTCACCGACCGCGAGCTGGACATGCTCGTCTGCCTCGGCGAAGGCATGTCGAACGCGGCCATCGCGGCCAAGCTGCACCTGTCCGAGGCGACGGTGAAGAGCTACGTCTCGCGGATGCTGACGAAGCTGGGCTGCGCCAACCGGACCCAGGCGGGGCTGCTGGCCCACGAAGCCGGCCTCGCGGGCTGACTCACGCGCTGCTGCGGGCCCCGAACCCCCAGGCGCCGAACACTTCGGCGAGCTCCGCGCGGCCCGAGATCCCCAGTTTCCGGTAGCAGTTCGTCAGGTGCTTCTCGACGGCCCGCCGGCTCACGTTGATCTCGGCCGCGATCTCGCCGTTCGTCAGCCCGTCCAAGGCGAACGCGACCACCCGGCCCTCCGCCTCGCTGAGCGCGGCCGACGGCCCGGCCGGCTCCTCCACCCGCCGTCCGGTGAGCCACGGCGCGCCGCAGCCTTCCGCGAGCCGGTACGCCTCGCGGAACCGGTCGCCCGCCGCCGCGGCGTCGCCCAGCAACGCCCCCTCCGCCAACAGGGCGCGCGCCAGCTCCAGCCGGTCGCCCGACGCCCGCGAGATCTCGATCGACTCCGCGAGCACGCGATCCGCTTCGGCGCCCGAAGTCAGGGACGCCTTGATCCGCAACGCGCGGCCGAGCGCGACCGGCGCGCCCCAGCCGCGTGCCCAGCGGACCTCGTCCTCGATCAGCTCGCCGGCCGACACGCGGTCGCCGAGCCGGCGCTGGAGCCAGGCACTCCACGTCCGCCACGGGAACACCGCCGGGTTCCGCCAGCCGGCGCGGTGCAGGGCCGCGCCGCAGTCGAGGAACCGCGCCAGCGCGCCGCGGGGGTCCTCGACCGCCGCCACCGCGCCGCGCAGCATCAGCAGCGCGGCCCGCACGTGCAGGCCGTGCCGCGCCAGGGTGGCCTCGTCGAAGTGCTCGACCAGGGTGGCCGCGAGCCGCTCGTCCCGGGCGATGATCGCGACCGAAACCAGCGCCATCACCAGGGATTCGGCCGCTTCGGCCAGGTCGCCGCCGATCAGCTCGTACGCTTCCCAAGCCGTCGACCGCGCGCGGGTCAGCTGCCCGCTCTGGGCCAGCTCGGCCGCGCGCGCCGCGATCAGCGACGCCGGGCGGCCTTCGACCGTCTCCCCGACCGCGCTCTCGAGCCAGGACGACGGCTGCCCGGTCGAGCCCGCGGCGAACGCGCAGATGATCAGCAGCGGCGCGGTGCCCGCGAACTCCGTCGACGACGCGGGGGCGCAGCGCAGCAGCCGCTCGGTCAGCTCCGCCACGGTCCGCGCGGGCATCCCGGCGCTCAGCGTGGCCGCGTGGAGCAGCACGGCCAGCAGTTCGCGCTCGGCGAGCGTGCCGATCGGCGGCTCCGGGCCCAGTTCGCGCAGGCGGTCGACGGCGCCGGCCAGCAGCACCGGGTCTTCGCAGCGGGTGAGCCGGCTCCGCGCCTCCAGCCGGAGCCCGGCCTGCGCGCCGGCGTCCTCCGGCCGGACGCGCCCGACGAGGACGGCGGCTTCCGGCCGGAGGAACGCCGACAGCGGCAGCAGGGTGACCGCCTCGGCCCGCTCCCGCGGCGTGGGCAGCAGCCCGATCGCCTGCGTGAGGTGCCGGATCGCGGCGGGGACGTCGAAAGCGGCTTCGGTGAGCGCCAGGTCCACCAGCCGCCAGCCGCGCTCGGGGCCGTCGGGCGGCAGGTCGAGCAGCGCGCGGCGCAGGTAACGCGCCGCCGTCCGGGGCCGCCCGCGCCGGGTCGCCGCGTCGGCCGCCGTGCGCAGCTCCTCCGGCATCCACGGCGACGGCGACGGCGCGGGCACTTCGAGCAGCTGGGCCGCGACCGTCTCCGCGGCGAACCCGGCCTCGTGGAACACCGTCGCCGCGCGCACCCGCAGCCGCAGGTCCTCCGGCGCGGTCGTCGACGCCTCGACCGCGGCCCGCAGCACGGGCGCGGCGAACCGCGGCCGGGACGCCGGGCCGAGGATTCCCAGGCGCCCCAACGCCCGCACGGCCTCCGCGACGGCCACCGAGTCGCCGCCGGTGAGGCGTTCGACCAGCCACGGCTCGGCGTGCTCGCCGAGCACCGCGATCGCCTTGGCGCACTCGCCCACGGCGGGAGGCAGCACGGCAAGCTGGGCGGCGAGTCGTTCCTGCAGCAGCGACGGCCCGGTGCGGTGGTCACCGCGCACGGCTTCGGTGAGGAACAACGGGTTTCCGGCGCTCGCCGCGTGGCAGGCGGCGACGAACCGCGCGTCGCCGGCCCGGCCGTCGGACATCGCGCGCAACGCCGCCCCGACGCCGGCCTCGGACAGGTTCGGCGGCCGGATCCGCGTCTTCGCCAGCTCCCACAGCTCGCGGATCGCGGGCCGGTCGGCACCCGGGTCGCCTTCGCGGACCGCGACGACGAGCGCGCAGGGCAGGTCGCGGATCCGCCGCGCGCACTGCCGCAGCCACGTGAGCGACTGCCGGTCGCCGACGTGCAGGTCGTCGACGAGCACGGTGAGCGGCCGGTCGGCGGCGATCTCGGCGAGCAGGCCGACCAGGCCGTGCGTGGTCAGGACGTCGTTGTGGCCGACCGGGTCCCACCCCGGCCAGCCCGGGGCGCCGGGGAACAGCCACCGCGCCGCCGAAGCGGGGCCGGCGAACCAGCGCTCGGCGTCGCGCTCGGCCGCGCCGGCGACCACCGGCTCGAGCACCTGGCAGGCCACCCCGAAGTCGAAGTCCTGCTCGGTCCGGCTCGCCGACGCGGTCAGCACCCGCATCGCGCCGGGCCGCGCTTCGGCGACCCGCAGGACTTCCTTGAGCAGCGCGGTCTTCCCGACACCGAGCGGCCCGGTGAGCACCGTGACCGAGCCCTCCCCCGCCCCGGCCGCGGTGATCGCGCCGCACAGCAGGCGCAGCTCGGTCTCGCGCTCCGGCAGCGTCACGCCTACCCCTCCTCGCCGCCCGGGCGCCCCGCGGCGGCCAGCGCTTCGGCGAGCTGGCGCCGGCCCGCGATCCCCAGCTTGCGGTAGACGTTGGTCAGGTGGAGCTCGACCGTCCGCCGGGTCACCTCGAGCCGGTCCGCGATCTCGGCGTTGGACGTGCCCGCGGCGGCCAGGTCCGCGACCCGGCGCTGGGCTTCGGAAAGCACGGGGCGCCGGTCCGGCACCCCGGTCAGCTCGCGCAGCCGGGCCAGCACGGCCGGCCAGCGGTACCGCGCCGCCAGCTCGCTCGCCCGCGCGAGGTGGCCACCGGCGCCGTCCGCGACCGCGGCCAACTCGCCCGCCCGCGCGAGGTCGCCACCGGCGTCGCCGGCGAGCGCGGCCAGCTCCACCAGCGCCGTCGCGTGCCGCAGGTGGCTGCCGGTGCCGTCCAGCAGCGCGGCCGCCCGGGCCAGGTGCCCGGCGGTGCCCTCCTCGTCAGGACCGAGGGCGAGCGCGATCGCCAGGTGCGCCCCGCCGACGGCGGCCCGGGTGCCCCACGCGTTCGCGGCGGCGAGCTCTTCGCCGAGCAGCAGCCGAGCCGCCGCCCGGTCGCCGGTCGCCACCAGGCACCGCGCCACGGCGGAGCGCCAGGGCAGCAGCTCGGGGTTTTCCCAGCCCCGCGCGGAAAGCCGGCGGCCGCACTCGCGCAACGGGGGGAGCGCCTGGTCGGGCCGGCCCTCGCCGAGCAGCGTCGTTCCCTTGGCGTACAACAGGAACGCGCTGCCGAGCCCGGGGCCCGGCTCGACGTGGTCGCGGTCGAGCGTCCGCCGGGCGAGGTCGGCGCGGCCGGCTTCGAGGTGCACCCGCGCCTCGGTCGCGACGACTCGGGCGCGCAGCACCGAGTGCCAGTGCCGGGGCGGCACCAGCTCGTGCGCGTCGGCCAGGTCGGCCTCGGCGTCGTCGAGGAGCCCGGCGGCGAGGTGCTGTTCGGCCCGGTCGACGAGGGCCCGCGCGATCAGCGTCCGGGCGCCCTGGCGGCGTGCGCGCACGAGCACTTCTCCGCCGTGGGTGGCGGCTTCGTCGAGGTCCCCGGTCAGGGTCAGCGCGCGGACCGCCGCGGCGCGCGCGGTGAGCGAGCCGGCGTCGGCGATCGGCTGCGCCAGCGCGGCGCGCGCGAGCCCGCGCACCCGGGCGGGACGCCGGCCGCACCGGGCGAGCAGCACCGCGGCCACGGCCGCCTGCGCCGGCTCGGCGGGCCGCTCGGGCAGCGGCGGCATGCCGTAGCCGCCGACCGCGGACCGGTCCTGGGGTTCGCCGTCGGCCAGCCAGTACAGGGCGAGGAGGGCGTCGCGCTCGGCCGCCGAGACGTCCGGGCGGCGGAACGCGGCGATGAGCGTGCGCGCGCTCAGGCCGCCGCGCGCGTTGAGCAGGTCGGCGGCCAGCAAGCGGTACCGGCCGAGCCCGGGACCGTCCACTTCGGACAGGACCTGGGCGAGGTGGCGGTCGCCCGCCTCCTGGTCCAGCAGCAGCTCCCCGGCGCCGAGGTCGATCAGCACGGCCGCGCGCCGCGCCGGGTCGAGCGGTTCCCGCAGCGCCCGCCGCAGCGACGCCGTCGCCTGCCCGTCGCGGCCGCCGCCCTGGCCCAGCCGGGCGGCCGCGCGCAGCACCTCGACCACCCACGGCTCGCCGATCACGCGGGTCCGCCGCAGGATCGCCGCGACGGCCGCGTTCGCGACGCCGTGTTCGTAGCCCAGTTTCGCCGCGCGGGCGAAGAACGCGTCGCGGCTCTCCTCGGTCATCCCGCCGAGCGCCCGCTGGCCGACGTCCGGTCCGGCGAGCCCGCCGGCCGCGGTGACCAGGCCGAGCGCGCGCAGCCGGGCGAGGTCCGCGGCGAGCCGGTCCGGCGGGCAGCCGGCGAGCTCGGCCAGCAACGCGGGCCCGAAACCCTCCTGGCACACCGAAACCGCGCGCAGCACCGCGAGGAGCCCGGCGGGCAGGCCGTCGACCAGCCGCAGCAGGCGCTCGGTGGCGACCCGCGTGAACAGCCCGCCCGGTTCCGGGGCTCCGGCGGGGTCCATGTGCAGCCGGGCGAGCGCCTCGCTCAGCACCGCCGGGTTTCCGCCGCTGCCGCGCACGGCGTGCTCGACGACCCCCTCGTCGGCGCCGGCGAGCCGCACGCGGACCAGGGCGGCCACCGCGGCGTCGCCGAGTGGCCGCAGCCGGACGTCGTGGGCGTCCGTCGCCGGCTCCCAGGTGTCCAGCCCGCTGGTCTCGCTGACCACCAGCAGCACCGGAACATCGGCGCGGTAGCCGGAAAGCACGCGCAGCCAGGCCCGGGTCGGGGCGTCGGCCCAGTGCAGGTCGTCGACGACGAGCACGAGCGGCTGCCCGCCGAGCCCGGCGTAGAGGTCCCGGCACAGCTCGCGCTCATCGGGTGCGTCCGCGAGCGCCGGGAGCGCGACGCCGAGCCCGGCGAAAACCTCGTGCAGCACGGTGAACGGCTCGGTCCGGTCCGACGGGCAGCACGGCACGTGGGCCACGGGCAACCCGGCGTCCCGGGCCGTCGCCACGACGGACGCCAGCAGCGCGCTGCGGCCGGAACCCGGCGCGCCGGTGACCGTCACGACCGCCGACCGTCCGTCGCGCAGGTCGCCGACCAGCCCGGTCAGCAACGCGGCTTCTTCGTCCCGCTCGGCCAGCCGCGGCCACCGGACGCCGCGCTGGTACGGCACCCCGGCCACCGCGACCTCGTCGTCCCTACCCGGCGAGCCCATGCGTCCTCTTCGCGGCCTCCGGGGCCGCCGGTCCGGCGCTCGCCCGCAGCGCCGCGGCCAGCTCGGCGCGGCTGTCCACGGCCAGCTTCCGGTAGACGTTGGTCAGGTGCAGCTCGACGGTCCGCGGCGAGACGAACAGGGCGCTCGCGACGTCGCGGTTGCTCGCGCCGCGGGCGACCAGGTCGGCCACCTCGCGTTCGCGCAGCGTCAGGACGTCCGCGCGCGGCTGCCGCAGCCGGCCGCCGGACTCCTCGAGCAGGTCCCGCGCCAGCGCGCCGATCGAGCGCCACCCCGAGCCGGCGGCCAGCAGCGCGGCCTGGCGCAGGTGCCGGCGCGCGGTCTTGCGGTCGCCGGCGAGCGTCATCGCCTTGCCCAGCAGGAACTCCGACCGCGCGTACTCGACCCGGCACGGCGAGGTCGCCAGCACCCGGGCCGCCTCGGCCAGCAGTTCCACCGCCCGCGTCCCCGACGCGAGGACACCGCGGCCGACCAGCGCCAGGCCCCGGGCCGTCCCGGTCGGCCAGGTCGCGGCGAGCTCCGCCCCGCGTTCGGCGTAGCCGTCGGCTTCGCGATGCCGGTCCGCGCCGGCGAGCAGCAGGGTGGCGGTGAACCACCAGGGCGCGAAGACGGGGTTGCCGATGCCGGCCTCGTCCTGCCGCCGGCCGGATTCGAGCAGCAGGTCCAGCGCGCCGTCGACGTCGCCGCGCAGCGCGCGGCCCCGGGCCCGGCCGAGCAGCCAGAGGTGCCGGTCCGCGGGCGCGGCGTCCAGTTCTTCCGGGCGCACGGCGTCCAGCAGCCGTTCGGCGGCGGCGAGTTCGCCGTCGTCGCGCAGGGCGGTCGCCAGCGTCGTCCGCACCATCAGGTCCGGGCGGTGGCCGGCGCTCGCCAGCACGGCGACGCGGACGTCGGAGAGCGCGCCCTCGCGGTCACCGCTCTCCCGCAGCACGCGGGAGCGGGCGGCCAGCGACCGGCCGAGCGCGGCTCCGTCGCCGCGCACCGCGGCTTCGGCGACCGCGCGGTCGAGGGCCCGCACCGCGTTCGGCGCGTCGTCGACCAGCCGCAGGGTCCGCGCGGCGGCGAGCAGGTCGTCGCTCGACGCGGCGGCCGCGGGCAGCCGGACGACGGCGCGGGCGCAGGCCGCGGCGACCTCGGTGCCGCGGCCGGTCAGCGCGAGCGCGGCGGCGCGGTCGGCGAGGTCCCGGGCGCCGGGGTGACGGGCCGCGGCCGCGCGGGGGGCGGTCGCGGCCCGGTCCCGGAGGAGGCCGCGCGCGGCCTCCCGGGTCGTGGCCGCGGCGGCGAGGGCCGCCACGGGCACCGCGGGCGCGGCGGTGCCGAACCGCCGGGCAAGCCGGTCGACGAGGCCACCGACCGGGGCCCGGTGGCCGGGGGCCGGCGCGGTGGCCGCGAGCGCGTAGAGCACGGCGATGGCGCAGTGGTCACGCGGGTCGCGGGCGTGGCCGGCGGCCGTGCGCAGCTCCGCCATCGCCGCGTCCGGGTCGAGGCCGAGCCGGGCGGCGGCGAGCGCCAGCCGGACGTCGAGCCGGGCCGGCTCGGCGGCGGCCGCGCGGGACAGGTGGGCGACAGCGGTCGCCGGGTCGCCCCGGTTTTCCGCGGTGGCCGCGGCTTCCAGCGCGAGGTCGACCATCCAGCGCTCGTCGAGCCGCGGCAGCGCCCCGAGGTGCGGGGCGACTTCGGCGGCCGGGCGCGCGTCGTCGTTGAGCAGCCGCGCCGCATGCAAATGCATACGGGCGAGTTCGTCGGCGGCCGTTTCGGCGAGCAGGCGCGATCGGACGGACCGGTCGAGCACGCTGCCGGTGAAGAGATTGGCGCGGCGAATTGCGTCGAGCGCGAGCCGCACCGGCCGCGCGGGCAGCCCGCACAAAGCGGCGACCCTGGTCACGTCCGGTTCGTCGAGGACCGCGACGGCGGTGGCCACGGTTCGCGCCTGCGCGGGGAGGCCGGCGAGCGCGTCGACCGGGCTCGGCGCGGTGACTTCCCAGCGGTGGCACCGGTCCTGCGCCCCGAGCTGCCCGAGCGCCCACACCCCGGGACCGGGCTCGCCGGGACGGCGGGACAGGACGATGAGAAACCGCTCTCCGCGGCCGCACCGGAGCAGGAAGTCCAGGAATCGCAGCGACGATTCATCGCACCACTGCGCGTCTTCGACGAAGATGACCGAATTCTTTTTCCGCAATGCGCCGGCCAGCAAAAGCGACCGCAATGTGCGGAATTTCCGGTGCAATCCGGAACCGTCTTCCGCAGGCAGTTCCAGGGTGCGCCGAATGGCGCCGCCGGGATCGCCGGACTTCGTGAAGAGTTCGGCGAGCGCGTGGAACTCGACCGGCTCACCCGCCGCGTCGGCGTGAAAGCGAAAAATATTCGCAGACTGGCCCGGTTTCGCGGTTTCCAGGCCCGCGAGCAGGGCCCGGACGCCACCGCCGGGCGTCCCGTCCACCAGCACGGCCTGCGCGGACTCCGTCCACGCCAGTGCCGCGCACCGGGACAGGGCGCCCGGATCCCGGGCGAAGACCGGATTCGGAGTGGGATCCGACATGCCGCCATCGACCTTTCCTGCAAACCCGGCAAAACCGAGCCTTTTCCCGCAGCCCCCAGAGCCGCCGAAGGATCTGACCGTCCGAACAGTATTGACACCGCCGCCGGGAGGGAAACCACCGTCGGTGCCCGATGTGCCCACTTCCTCCACTATGGAGTGACCGTACCAGGGGCAACCCTCGCTGTCAGCGAAGGCCACCACCCGTACGGGTGACATACTTGTAGCATTAGTCAGACCCCGAAACTGGACATTTAACCAAGACTTGAGGTGGCCTTCAGCGCTCGTGGGCCGTCGGGGTGAAGGGGAACCAACGAAAGTTGTCGGTCCGTCCACCGGCGGGCAACTTTCGTCGCTAGTCCGGCCCGGGAACCCGCGGACCACCGCCGGGACCGGGGTCCGGAAGCTACCGTGGAGCCCGTGTCGGACGTCACCACTCCCGGTCCCGGAACCACGCCGCGTGCGCGCCTCGGCACGCGGGCGGGGCCCAAGCACGAACTGGCGACCCTGCTCAGCCTGGCGGTGATCTTCGGCGCGCTCGACGTGGCGATCTGCCTCAACAGCCACCCGACCACCGGCTGGGCGGGCCCGCGCGCGGACCTGGTCCTGCAGCTGCTCGTCGACGTCTCGGTGCTCGGGCTGCGGCGGTTCCCCAAGACGGTCGCGGGCATCGCGCTGGCCGTGACGGTCGCGACGGTGGTGGCCGACGCGCTCGCCCCGGGCCTGCTCTCCCCGGAGGACCCGGCCAGCCCGCTGATCCTGCCCCGCGTCACATCGGTGATCGTGATCTTCCTGGTCCGCCTGGAGCCCCCGCGGGTGGCGTTCGCGTTCATCGGCGCGCTGGCGCTCGTCGGCAGCGCGCCGTGGGCCCCCAGCTGGACGCTCACCCCGGTCGGCCTGCTCAGCACGATCGGCCCCGCGGCGGTCGTGCTGTACCTGGACGCGCGCCGGCAACTGTTGCAGGAACTGCGCGACCGCGCCGAGCGGGCCGAACGCGAGACGCACCTGCTGGCCGAGCAGGCCCGGTTCGAGGAACGCCGCCGGCTCGCCGCCGAGATGCACGACGTGCTCACCCACGGGCTCAGCCTGATGGTCCTGCACGCGGGGGCGCTCGGCATCAGTTCGAAGGAACCCGACGTCCGCAAGGCGGCCGAGGAGATCCGCGCCCGCGGCGCGATGGCGCTGGACGAGCTGCGCGACCTGGTCGGCGTGCTGAACACGACGTCGGCGGACGTGTCCGAGCGGCTGACGGGCCCGAGCCCCCGCACGGGAGCGCCGGAGCAGCCGGCGCCGGATCCCGCCACCCTGGTCGCGGAGTCGGTGTCGGCGGGGATCCCGGTGGAGCTGGACGTCGAGGGCGAGCGGTCCCGGCTGTCCCCGACGATCGCGCGCACGGTCCACCGGGTCGTCCAGGAGGCGCTGACGAACGCGCGCAAACACGCGGCGGGCGCGGAGGTCCGGGTGAAACTGCGGTACCGGCCGGACGGGGTCGGGATCCGAGTCATCAACACCCGGCCGCGCCGGCAGCCGGACGAGGTGCTGGCGGGGAGCGGGTCGGGGCTGGGGTTGTCGAGCCTGCGCCATCGGGTGGAGCTGGTGGGCGGGACGCTGCAGGCCGGTTCGACGCCGGACGGCGGGTTCCGGATCGCCGCGGATCTGCCGGCGTACGTGCCCACGACGGAGACTCGGCAGAAGCCCGCGCACCGCTGACGCTCGCGCTGCCCCCGCACCGCCCGCCGGCACCGGCGAGCCACCCGCGTCAGGACTGGAGATTCCCCTACTGCTCCCCCGCTTACTGTCGGCCCGTCACGAACTCCCGACCAGAACGCGGGGCCCCCATGAAAGGCATCATCCTGGCCGGCGGCAGTGGCTCCCGGCTGCACCCGGTCACGCTGGGCGTCTCCAAGCAGCTCGTCCCGGTCTACAACAAGCCGATGATCTACTACCCCCTGTCGGTGCTGATGCTGGCCGGCATCACCGAGATCCTGCTCATCTCGACCCCGCACGACCTGCCCGCGTTCAAGCGCCTGCTCGGCGACGGCTCGGAGCTCGGCCTGCGGCTCGACTACGCCGAACAGCCCCACCCGAACGGGCTCGCCGAGGCCTTCATCATCGGCGAGGAGCACGTCGGCGACGACACCTCCGCCCTCATCCTCGGCGACAACATCTTCCACGGCCAGGGCTTCTCCGACGTCCTGCGCGCCGCCACCCAGGACCTCAAGGGCTGCGTCCTCTTCGGTTACGAGGTCTCCGACCCGCACCGGCACGGCATCGGCGAGTGCGACGCCGACGGCAACCTCGTCTCGATCGAGGAAAAACCCGCCCACCCCAAGTCGAACCGGGCGCTCACCGGCCTCTACTTCTACGACAACGACGTCGTCGAGATCGCCAAGGGCCTCAAGCCGTCCGCGCGCGGCGAGCTGGAGATCACCGACGTCAACAACGTCTACCTCGACCGGGGCCGCGCCGCCTGCGTCGACCTCGGCCGCGGCTTCGCCTGGCTGGACACCGGCACCCACAAGTCGCTGCTGGACGCCGGGCAGTACGTGCAGACGATGGAAGCCCGCCAGGGCGTCCAGATCGCCTGCCTCGAAGAGATCGCGCTGCGCATGGGCTTCATCGACGCCGACCGGTGCTACGCGCTGGGCGAGCGGATCGGCAGCTCGGGCTACGGCGAGTACGTCATGGACTTCGCGCGCCGCGCGCGGCCGCTCACCGCGGTCTGACCCCCGGAGGATCCTTCCCATGCGCATGGTGGTCACCGGCGGTGCCGGGTTCATCGGCTCGGCCTACGTCCGCAACGTGCTTTCCGGCCGGTACCCCGGGTTCGAACCCGACGAGCTGGTCGTGCTCGACAAGTTCACCTACGCGGGCAACCGGGCGAACCTCGCGCCGGTCGCCCATGACGAGCGGTTGCGGGTCGTCGTCGGCGACATCTGCGACGCCGACGTCGTCGAGCGCGAGCTGGCCGGCACCGACCTGGTCGTGCACTTCGCCGCCGAGTCCCATGTGGACCGTTCGATCGCCGGGTCGGCGGAGTTCGTGCGCACCAACGTCCTCGGCACCCAGACGCTGCTGCAGGCCGCGCTAGAGCACGAGGTCGGCAAGTTCGTGCACGTCTCCACCGACGAGGTCTACGGCTCCATCGACGAAGGCTCCTGGCCCGAGACGCACCCGATCGCCCCCAACTCGCCGTACTCGGCGTCCAAGGCGTCCTCCGACCTGCTGGTCCGCGCCTTCCACACCACGCACGGGCTCAATGCCTCGATCACCCGCTGCTCCAACAACTACGGGCCCTACCAGTACCCCGAGAAGGTCATCCCGCTGTTCGTCACCAACCTCGTCGACGGCCTGCAGGTCCCGCTCTACGGCGACGGCCTCAACGTCCGCGACTGGCTGCACGTCGACGACCACTGCCGCGGCATCCACCTGGTAGCCGAAAAGGGCCGGGCCGGCGAGGTCTACAACATCGGCGGCGGCACCGAGCTGACCAACCGGGAGCTCACCGAGCGGCTCCTCGCCATCACCGGCCGGGACCACACCGCGATCCGGCCCGTGGCGGACCGCAAGGGCCACGACCGCCGCTACTCGGTGGACATCACCAAGATCACCACCGAGCTCGGCTACACCCCGCGCGTCGACATCGACACCGGCCTGCGCGACACCGTCGACTGGTACAAGAACAACCGCGGCTGGTGGGAACCGCTCAAGGGCTGACTCACTGCGTGCGCAGCCGCGGCCACAGAGCGTCCCACGCGGTGGTCCGTCCACTGAAGACGGTCATCAGCTGCGGCACGACGTCCTGGTGGCGGGCGAACGCCCCGGCCACCGCCGGGCTCGCGTCGCCGACGAACAGGACGCTGTCGACGTTCTCGCCGGGGTGCCCGAAGTAGTAGTACCCGCGGTGGGCACTGTAGACGGCCGGAAGTCCCCGCTCCGCGCCGAAAAGCTCGAGGTCGGCCGCGAACGCGTAGCTGTCGGTCAGGATCGCCGTCCGGGCCCGCTGCTCGGGCGGCAACGACCGGTAGACCTGCACGACGGCGTCGGAAAGCTGGTCGAGCTGGCCGTCGGACTGCACGAAGACCTTGGCGGTCAACGGCACCAGCGGCAGGTCCGGGATCCGCTCGGCCCACGACTTCGGGTAGATCGGCAGCGCGACGAGGGCCTGGACGACCGACGCGGCGACGAGCAGCCAGCCGACGGCCTTCGCCGCCGTGGGCCACTTGACGTCCTGCAGGCCGACGGCACCGGCGGCGAACAGCGGCGCGTACAGGCTGTAGACGTAGTAGGACCGGCCGGACGTGAGCAAGTAGGCCACGACGAGCAGCAGGAACGCGACGCCGAGGAAGCGGTGCTCCCGCGTGATGAGCAGGCGCGCGAAACCGAACAACGCGAGCGGCACGCCGATCACCAGGCCCGGGCCCGACAGCAGTTCGAGCAGGAACGCGCCGGTCCCGGGGAACTCGGCCGAGACGACCTCGGACATCCGCGTGTACGGCCAGCCGTGCGCGGCCTGCCAGAGCAGCGTCGGCACGGTGGTGAGCGTCGCGATCAGCGCGCCGAGCCACAGCAGCGGCCGGCGGACGAGGTCCCGCGGCCCGAAGACCAGCGACGCGGCGGCCAGCGCCACCCACAGCGCCGGGACCAGGAACTTCGTCTGCAGCGAGACGGCCGTGACGAGCCCGGCCGCGAGCAGCAGCCGGTCGTCGCGCACCCGGGTCCAGCGCACGACGAGCCACAGGATGAGCGACCAGAAGAACGGGTCGATCGAGTAGGTCGCGAGGTAGTGGCAGATGAGCGTCGCGCCGGACATCGCGTACGCGGCCGCGGCGAGCGTCTGCGCGACCCGGCGGCCGCCCAGCTCGCGCGCGGTCAGCGCGGTCAGCACGATCCCGCCGGCCGCGGCCAGCGTCGCGGGCAGCCGCAACGCCGTCAGCGAGCCGGGGAACAGGTGGTCCAGCCCGGCCGCGAGGAACGGCAGCAGCGGCGGCTGGTCGAAGTAGCCCCACGCGGGGTGGTCGCGGCCGGCCACCACGAAGTAGGCCTCGTCGAACGAGAACCCGTAGTTGCGGCTGGCGACGAAGAGCAGGACGCCGGCGACTCCCGCGATCAGGAGAACCGGGGTCCGCGCGAACGCCGTGCGGGTGCCGATGGTCTCGCTGGTAAGGGTCATACCTCGAGTAGACCCGCTCCGACCTGCCGGTTTCTGCGGCCGAGAGTGCTCATTCCGCACAACGAAAGTCGATCACGCCGCCCGGAGCCGCAACCTTCGTAGTCACTCGGAAGTGAGGTTTGAGCACGGAAGGTGAGGGTAGCGATTCCCCTAGACTTCGCCGGCGAACCGGTGCTGAGCAGGGGTTTCCCGCGATACTGGCGACCATGACCCAGGGTCGGCACCTCGCGTTCTTCAGCTTTCCCGGCGTCGGGCACATCAACCCGATGCTGGGCCCGGTCGAAGCGCTCGCCGAGCGGGGCCACCGGGTCACGTTCTTCGTCGCCGAGCCGTTCGCGCACCTGCTGCGCGACAGCTCCGCCGAGACCGTGGTCTACCACTCCGACTTCCCCGCGTCGGTGACCAAAGTGGACAGCGCCGAGGACGCGGTCACGATGATCATCGACCTCATGCGCGAAGGCTTCGCGCCGCTCGAAGCGGCGCTGGAGCGGCTCTCCGGCGACCGGCCCGACCTGATCGTGCACGACACCATCAGCGGGAACGCCGCCCGGGTGCTGGGCCGGGCGTGGGACGTCCCGCTGGCCGAAAGCTGTCCCGTCTTCATCGAGAACGACGCCGACGAGATCCCCGGCGCACCCCAGCCGCCCGACGACCACCCGGCCGCCACGGACTTCGACCACCGGGACCCGCGCCTGGCGCGGTTCGGCGAGGAGTTCGGCGCCGGCGTCTCGGCGCTGCTCACGCGGTACGGCCTGGACCCGCGGCTGGCGACGGACAGCCTCTCGCCCGCCGGCGACGAGCTCCGCCTGGTCTACATCCCCCAGGCGTTCCACTACGGGAGCGAGACGTTCGGCGAGCGGTACCGGTTCGTCGGCCCGACCGCGGACTGCCGCGCGCTGCAGGGCCATTGGACCCCACCCGGCGACGGCCGGCCGGTGGTGCTGATCTCGCTGGGCACGTCGATGAGCAAGGACCTCGGCTTCTTCACCGGCTGCATCGAGGCGTTCCGCGGCAAGCCGTGGCACGTGGTGCTGACGCTGGGCCGCGGCGCCGACCTGGCCGCGCTCGGCGAGCTGCCGCCGAACGTCGAGGCGCACGAGTGGATGCCGCACCCGTCGGTGCTGCGGTACGCGTCCGCGCTGGTCTGCCAGGCCGGCATGGGCAGTGTCCTGGAGGCGCTGCGCTACGAGGTCCCGGTCGTCGCGGTCTCCCACAGCGGCGAGACGCTGGCCAACGCCCACCGCGTCGCGGAGCTGGGCCTGGGCACGCACATCCCGGTAGCGTCGGCGACGGGCGCGGCGATCCACGCGGCGGTCGAAGCCCTGGCGGCCGACGGCGCGCTGACCGCCCGGCTCGCGCTGATGGCCAAGGAGATCGAGCAGGCGGGCGGCGCCCCCGCGGCCGCCGACGCCCTGGAAACCCTGCTCCCGTAAGCAGTCTGTCACGGCCGCCGCCACGACGACGAATCCGGGCACACTTGTCAGTTCCCAGGCGCCTCGGACATGAATCACGTCGTTGTGCGAGCTACGGACTGTCAGGCGCTGTCGAAGTTCGGGAGGAACAGCGGCTCGCCATCCACGACCGCCGCTCGCGTCTTTGCCCGCAGCCACTCTGCAAAGTCGCCTCCTTGTTCCAACAAGTAGACGATCTCACGCAACTCCGCTAGGACAAACGTCTTCTGGGTGAGCGCTTTACGACATTGACTCACAGCCGTGTCCGCGAACCCCGATGCGGAGACGATCAGGCCGTGCACCCCGGCGCGCCCATAGACCCGGACGAGATGCTGCGACACACCGTCAACACCCAGTCGGTTTTTCCTCCACTTGACCTCGACGAGATAGGGCTGGTTGCTCAGCTCGATCAGCCCGTCGACTTGTTCACCGACGCGCCCGTCCTCGTTCGCCAGCGTAAAGCTGTCTCGCACATTGAGACCGTCGAGCTTGAAGACCTCGTTCAGCAGCGCCTCAAGCTTCAACCCGCGCTGGCGGGGGTCTGCCATGCCGAACAATCTCCCCAGCTCACTGAGTAGATTCTCGCGGAGCTTCCGCTTTTCTGCCGCAGCTGCAGCCGCCTCACGCTGCGGCCGAAGACGCTCGTGCCGCTCCGAGTCGCGCTCCTGCTGCATCCGGACAAAGGAGTCCTTCGTGCCCACAAGCGTGCGAACCTTGGCAACCAACCCCTGAGCTTTGAGCGCATCCTCTGGCCACGATGTAGAGAAATCCTCCCACTCGACTACTCGCCGGATGATTTCGCGGCGAGACCTCAAACCTGAGTCGCCTTCTTCGTTGATCCGGGCGATCACCATGCGGGCAATCTCGTACTTGCTGATGGAACTGCGGTTCGAGTCGACGCGGTGCTGCAAGTCCGTCAAGTGGCGTTCGCCGACTCCGCATGCCCGGAAGAACCCGACTGTGTCCGCCTTCGATCTGCGAAGCAATGGGATCGTGTCGACGAGGACGCCGACCAGGTCAGGCGGGAAGTGGTATGGGATGTCGGTCACGATCACCTCAGTGCGGACTAACGACCCGCCATCATCGCACGCGCGTGATTCCGGCGACGAACCGACTTTGGCGAAGAAGTATCGCTCGGCCGAACGGGTGAACTAATACAAGTCCCTCGAGCCGATTACGTCGCTCACGACCAGCCGCGGCAGATTCGGGTCAGGCGGAGCGGCGGAAGCCCCGCGTGGCGACGATCGCGCCCGTCAGGCCGATCAGGCCCGCCGCGCCGAGGGCCGCCAGGCCGCCCACTCCGACGGGGTTGCCCAGCGCCAGGTTGCGGGACGCGTCGACCGAATACGTCAGCGGGTTGACCGTCGCCACCGCGCGCAGCCACGCCGGCAACGACGAGAGCGGCACGTACGCCGAAGACGCGAACATCAGCGGGAACATCACCATCGACGTCACGCCCTGCATCACCTCGACGTTGGTGATCCACACGCCGATGGCCATGAACATCCAGCTCAGCGACCAGCCCACCGCGATGCACATCAGCCACGCCAGCAGCACGCCGGTGAAGCCGCCGCCCGGCGAGAACCCGAACAGCGTCGCCGCCAGCACCAGCATGATCGCCAGCTGCAGCGCGTGCCGCACGACGTCGGCGAGGCTGCGCGCCACCAGCACCGACGCCGACGCGATCGGCAGGGTGCGGAAGCGGGCCACGACGCCGTTGCGCATGTCGTCGAGCAGGCCGACGCCCGACTGCAGCGCCACCGACAGCGACCCCATCACCAGCACCGCGGGCATCAGGTAGTCGATGTAGGACACCCCGGCCGGGAACGAGCTGGTGCCGGCCAGGCTCGCGAACACCTGGCTGAACAGGATCAGCACGATGAGCGGCTGCAGCAGGCCCAGCAGCACCAGCGCCCGGGACGCCACGACCGCGCGCAGCGAACGGCCGGTCAGGATGACGATCTGCATCGGCACGGAGGTGCCGCGCCACGGCGAGGGTCCGGCCACGGTGGACTCCGAGTCCGGAGTGGACAGTGTCGGTGCGCTCATCGGGTCAGAGCCTCTCGGTTTCGGTGCGGGGATCCCGCGGCCCGCCGGACAGGGCGAGGTACACGTCGTCGAGCCGCGGGTCCACCAAAGCCAGCTCGACCGGCTCGACCGCGACGTCGTCGAGGGCCCGGACCACGCGCACCAGGTCGGTGGACTTCTCCACCGGGACGGTCAGCGCGAGCCCGGCCAGTTCGTCCACTCCGGACACCCGCGGGTCCAGTCCGGCGCTCCGCACCGCGTCCGCGGCGCGTTCGGCGTCGGGCAGGTCGGCCAGGGTGAGGGTAACCGTGCGCTTGCCGACCTGCGCCTTGAGCGAGGCCGCGGTCCCGGCGGCGATCACCTTTCCCTGCGCCAGCACGACGATCTTGTCGGCGAGCCGGTCGGCCTCGTCGAGCATCTGGGTCGTCAGCAGCACGGTCGAGCCGTCGCGCACGAGCTGTTCCACGATCTCCCACATCGCGATCCGGGCCGCCGGGTCGAGACCGGTGGTCGGCTCGTCGAGGAAGATGACGTCGGGGTGGCCGACCAGGCTGGCGGCCAGGTCGAGCCGCCGCCGCATGCCACCGGAGTACGTCTTCGCCGGGCGGCCGGCCGCTTCGCGCAGGCCGAACGCGGTCAGCAGCTCGTCCGCCCGTTCCTTGGCCGCCTTCGTGGAGGCGCCGAGCAGGCGGGCGATGAGGATCAGGTTGCGGAAGCCGGAAAGCTGCTCGTCCACCGACGCGAACTGGCCGGTGAGCCCGATGCGGCTGCGCAGGGCCACGGCGTCGCGCTGGACGTCGAGCCCCGCGACGCTGGCCCGGCCGGACGTCGGCGTCACCAGCGTGGTGAGCACGTTGACCAGCGTGGTCTTGCCGGCGCCGTTGTGGCCCAGGAGGCCGCACACGGTGCCGCGCGGCACCTGCAGGCTGACGTCGTCCAGCGCGCGGACCTTGCCGAAGGTCTTGGTGATCCCCTCGGCCTCGACGAACAGGGTCACGGCCGTTTCCTTCCGCTGCGCCGGATCGGACACCGCTACAGTTAGCACACCGGGAAACCCCTTTCCCCGCACGGAAGCGCGACCCGAGGGGTTCGCCTAGACATGGTTGACCGGCCGCCGCGCGGGACTAGCTTTCGAAGCATGACTCCCCCGTCGGGAAGCCACTTCGCCTTCCTCAACTATCCGGCTCACGGGCACGTCAACCCGACGCTGCCGGTCGCGGCCGAGCTCGTGCGGCGCGGCCACCGGGTGAGCTACGTCGTCGCCGAGCAGTACGCCGACGCCGTGCGCGCCACCGGTGCCACCGCGCTGCCGTACGAGTCCCACGTGCCGAAGTCCTGGGACACGGTGGCGATCCCGGAGGAGATCACCGGCGACGTCGTCGCGGAGGCGGGCCTCGCCCAGGCGCTGGAAGGCTTCGCGCCGCTGCGGACCGCGCTCGGCGCCTTCGAAGGCGACCGGCCGGACGTCTTCCTGTACGACGCCTTCGGCTACCCGACCGGGCGGCTGCTGGCGCGCAAGTGGGAGATCCCGGCCGTCCTGCTGTGCTCGACGTTCGTCGCGAACGAACGGTTCTCGCCGTACGCGGCCATGGCGGGCAAGGTCCCCGCGCCCGACCCGGCGCACCCCGCGCTCGCCAAGGCCGCCGCGGTGGTCGAAGACGCGCTCGCCGAGCACCTGCCGGGCACGTCCGCGGCCGAGTTCGCGCAAGGCGACGAAGACACCAAGCTCGTGTTCCTGCCCCGGGAGTTCCAGCCCGGCGGCGACACCTTCGACGACGGGTTCGCCTTCGTCGGACCGTGCCTCGGCGACCGCGCCGGCGGCTGGACCCCGCCGGACAACCGGCCGGTGCTGCTGATTGCCATGGGCAGCTTCGGCTACCACCGCCAGCGCGAGTTCTTCGCCTCGTGCCTCGAGGCGTTCGCCGGGACGCCGTGGCACGTCGTCATGACGATCGGCCGCCTCGTCTCGCCGGCCGACCTGGGCCCGGTGCCGCCGAACTTCGAGCTGCACCCGTGGGTGCCGCAGCCCGCCGTCCTGCGCCGGGCGAGCGGGTTCGTCTCGCACGCCGGGATGGGCAGCACCATGGAGTCCCTCGCGCTGGGCGTCCCGCCGGTGGTCGTGCCGCGCACGCTGGAGCAGGAGATCGTCGCCGACCGCGTCACCGAGCTCGGCCTCGGCGCCCGGGTCGACCCGGCCGAAGTCGACGCGGAGACGCTGCGGGCGGCCATCACCGGCCTCGCCGAAGACGCCGCCGCGCACGAGCGCGTGGCCCGGATGCGCGAGCACATCATCGACGCCGGGGGTGCCGCGGCGGCCGCGGACCGCGTCGAGGCCCGACTGACCGCCCGACCCTGGGAGTGAATCCGAAGTGGACACCACCGAGCCGACCGCCGCCCCGGAGATCGCCCCCGACGGCGGCGGCGCCCTGCTGACCTGGCTGGAAAAGATGCGCGCCGACACGCCCGTGTGGCAGGACGGCTCGGGGGCCTGGCACGTGTTCCGCTCCGCCGACGTCCGCCGCGTCAGCACCGACGCGCAGCTGTTCTCCTCGGACACCACGCGCCTGACCTCGCCCGGCGACCAGGCGCCGCCGGGCACCCTGCTGGTCATCGACCCGCCCGAGCACCGCAAGCTGCGCCGCCTGGTCAGCCAGGCGTTCACGCCGAAGGTCGTCGCCGACCTCGAACCGCGGATCACCGAGGTCACCCGGGAGCTGCTGGCCGCGGTCGAACCGGACGCGACGGCGTTCGACCTGGTCGACGTGCTGGCCTACCCGCTGCCGGTGATCGTCATCGCCGAGCTGCTCGGCGTGCCCGCCACGGACCGCGAGCTGTTCCGGGGCTGGGCCGAGGCGCTGATGGCGCTGCAGGTCGACGACCCGAGCACCGGGGAGAAGCTCGCCGTCGCCATCGAAGAGATGGAGGCGTACCTCAACGCGCAGATCGCCGACCGGCGCGCGCGGCCCCGCGACGACCTGCTGACCCGGCTGGTGGAGTCCTCGATCGACGGCGAGCGGCTGACCGACGAGGAGGTCGGCAACTTCACCGCGCTCCTGCTGCTCGCCGGGCACGTCACGACCACCATGCTGCTCGGCAACGTCCTGCTCTGCCTGGAGGACGCGCCCGGCGGCTACGAGCGCGTCCGGGCCGACCCGGCGCTGGTGGAGCCGCTGCTGGAGGAGGTGCTGCGGCTGCGGCCGCCGTTCCCCCGGGTGGTCCGGGTGACCACGGCCGACGTCGAGGTCGCGGGCACGGTCATCCCCGCCGACTCGATCGTCTGGGCCTGGGTGGTGTCGGCGAACTACGACGAGCGCGAGTTCACCGACCCGGGGCGGTTCGACCCGCACCGCAAGCCGAACTCGCACGCCGCGTTCGGGCACGGCATCCACTTCTGCCTGGGCGCGCCGCTGGCGCGGCTGGAGGGGCGCGTCGCGCTGGAGCTGCTGTTCGAGCGGTTCGAGCACCTGCGGGTGGCCCCGGGTGCGGAGGTCCCGTTCCACGCCGGCGGCGTGTTCGGCGTGCAGCGGCTGCCGGTCACGACCACCCCGCGCTGACCCGGCGCGACCGCACCCACCGAAGGCCGCCCCGGGGGTGCCGTACCTGCGGCGGGGCGGACCACAGTGTTAGCGCCGAACTGCCGCACCGGCATTGACGGGCCATACCCCGTTGGCTAGCGTACGAGACGTCGTTTGGTTTGTTTCCAACGAAACGGACCGAAGCGGCCGGTGTCCGGGTGGACTCGAGGATCGTTCTGGGGAAGGAACTCGAGGTTTCCGCTGGGGTGGTGTGAAGAACCGTCCGGACCGCCGCCGTGGACCCTCTTGAGGGGAGCTCGAGGGTCGCCGACGTCTTTTGTCCGTGGGCAATGCCTCGAACGTAGAACCGAATCTGGGGGTTCGAACTCGATGAACACGCGTCTCGATTCCGTGGTCGACCGGCCGGTCGCCGCACCGCACGGCCTCCCCGCCGCCACCGAAAGACAGAACCAGAACGTCCCGTCCTTCGACATGTCCGACGTCTGCATCGCGAATCTGGGTCCCGATCTCCGGGTCATCGAAGCCAACGGCGATTTCCTCCGGCAGCTGGGACGCACCGCGTCCGACGTTTTCGGACAGAGCTTTGTGGACTTCGTGCACCCGAGCGCCAAGCAGTTCACGCTGCAGCAGCTGGCGCGCCTGAACGAAGGCCGCCGGGACCGCTTCAGCGCCCGCCTGGTCGGCGTGCGGCCCGCGCAGCCGGTGCTCTCCGGCGGTCTGACGGGCATCGCGGTGCGCAGCCGGTCCGGCCAGGTCACCACGATCGTCGTGCTGATCAAACCGGACCGCGCCACGGAGACCCCGCGGCCGGGCATCGAGAAGACCAAGCTGCTCAGCGAGCTCGACGCGAAGGTCCTCGAAGGCGTCGCCGCCGGGATCTCGACCGTGCAGCTGGCGTCGAAGCTCTACCTGAGCAGGCAGGGCATCGAGTACCACGTCGGCGCGATGCTGCGGCAGTTCAAGTCGCCGAACCGCTCGGCGCTGGTCTCCAAGGCGTACTCGCAGGGCATCCTCTGCATCGGCCAGTGGCCGCCGAAGGTGACCCCGCAGTACATCCGCTGAGCCGCTTTCAGCGGTGTGCGGGCGAAGATACCCTGCGCTATCCTGCGGGGGCACGGTTCGATTTCCAAAATGCCGGAAAGGGATGAACTGGTGGGAATTTTCGGAAAAAAGGAAGACGATTCCAAGAAGAAGCCGGCGGACACCAAGGCGGACAACGCCAAGGCTGACGACGAAAAGAACCGCAAGCGCCGCAGCCGCCTTTTGGGTGGCGCGTACGGCGGCGGCTCCGGCGGCTGAGCCGGCAGACTGACGAGGCGACCGGATCGGGTGGCCCGAGGGAGACCTCGGACCACCCGATCCGCGTTTTCGGGGGTCTACGCCGGTGCCGTCACTGACTGTTGGTGAGTTTCCACCAACTCGGGTGGAGGCTACTCTGCGGCAACAGCGGTAGTACCCGCAGTGACGACCAGCAGGCTCAGCTCGACCGGGGAACCACCGGCTCGGCCCACTCCGGCACGTCGAGGATCTCCACCACGGCACCCGCCACACTGACCCCCGGCGCGATCCCGACCATCAGCACGTGGTCCCCGGGCGCCAGCTGCCCGGTACCCAGCATGTTCGCCAGCGACGCCACCTGGTCACTCGCCCCGAGGTGCCCCAGCCCCCGCCCGAAGTCCCAGTTCGACTTCTCGAGGGGGATCCCCAGCATCGCCAGCAGGCCGTCCTCGACGTACGTGCGCGAGCCGTGGTTGTAGGCGATGCGGCTGACCCCGTCGAGCCCGATGCCGGCCTCGGCCAGCACGCGGTCGATCAGCTCGGACCGCGTTTTCAGCAGGTTGAGCCCACTGTGCAGCATCGTGTCGCGGTGCTCGAAGCCGAAGAAGTCGATGCGCTCGGCGAAGTCCATGAACCGGCCGATCGTCGCGCCCGGCGGGAACATCGGCTCGTCGCCGCGGTGCATGCCCTCCAGCTCCGGCACCGTGATCGAACTGGCCGACTTCAGCCGCGCGAAGCCCGACGTCGTGTTCAGGACGACCGCCGTCGCGCCGTCGCCGATGATGAAGTCCGGACGCAGGCAGCGCCAGCGGTTGACCAGCGGGGACGTCGAATTGTCCGAAGCGACCGTCATCGCCGTCCCGCCGCCGCGCGCGATCAGGTACGTCGCCGCCAGCTCCAGCGCCCCGAACATGCCGTTGCAGCCCTGCCGCAGCTGCGCCGCGAGCAGGTCGCCGCCGACCAGGTGCCGCTGCAGCCAGAACTGCGGGAACCAGCCGTCCGGGCCCGAGTGGTAGTTGTCGGCGTAGAGCAGGACGTCGAGCGCCTCCGGGTCGACGCCCGCCCGCGCGACGGCCTGCTGCCCGGCCCAGAGCGCCATGTCCGGGGCCGGGGTCTCGCCGGCGCAGGCCGCGCCGGTCAGGCCGGACGCCTCCGCGTCTTCGGCGGTGATCCACCCCTGCTCGATCGCATACCCGACACCGGTGGTCTCGGGCACGTACGTGCCGATCCCACTGAGGTAGACGTCCGCCAGCTTCACTTCGCCTCCACTTTCGGCCGCAGCCACGACTCGACGGCGTCGGCCGCGCGGATCTCCCCGCCGGCCAGCGCGACCTGTTCGCTCATCCACCGGACCCGCTGGGCGACCACCGGATCGGCCGCGGTCTTCGTGACGGCGTCGAGCAGTTCGGCTTCGGTGACGCCGGTCCGCGACACCACGCACCCGAGCCCGAGGTCCGCGACCCGCGCCGCGGTCACCACCTGGTCGCTCTGGGACGGCGTCAGCACCATCGGCACGCCGTAGTGCAGCGCCTCCATGGTGCTGCCGAGCCCGCCGTGGGTGACGAACACACGGGTGTGCGGCAGCAGCGCCGCGTGCGCGACGAACGGGTGCGCCTCGATGTTCTCCGGCAGCGGCCCGAGCTCGGCCGGGTCGACCCACCGGCCGAGCGTCAGCACGACGTGCCACGGCTGCCCGGTGAAGGCGCGCACGCACTTGCGGAAGAAGCCGACCTGCTCGCGGCTGCGCGAGGTGCCCAGCGAGATCAGGACGACCGGCAGCCCGTCCGCTGGCGGCGTCCACTCCCCCGGCGCCACCGTCCGGTCGAAGGACGGCCCGACGAACGCGAAGCGCTCGTCGAAGGTCTCGCCGTGGATCTGGAACGCCTTCGGCAGGTAGACGAGGTGGTAGGACGGCTCTCCGCCGCTCGTGTCCACATCGGACAGACCGTGCTCGGCCAGCAGCCGCTGGGCGTGCTCGACGAACGCGGTCAGCTCGGGGTCGGTGAGGTCGGGCGGCTGGGCGGCGTCGGACTCGGCTTGGGCTTCGTTCAGCCGGAAATGGGCGTTGGAGGCGAACTCCGGGCACGACTCGACGGTCGGCACCGAGAACTTCCGCGCGACCAGCCGCGCCGTCTCGGACGCCGCCAGGTCGTGCAGGACGAGGTCCGGCGGGTCGTCGGCGAACCGGGCCATGGCGGCCGGCAGCGGGGCGAGCCCCTCGCCCATGAACGCCAGCATGGCCCGCAGCGCGTAGCCGTCGGACGCGGTGTCGCCCAGCCCGGTCGCCCACGGGAACGTCGAGGTGTAGGGCAGCACTTCGGCGCCGGTCGCCGCCACCTTCGCGGCGAACTCGTCGACCACGGCGAAGGTGACGCGGTGGCCGCGGCGCACCAGCTCGGCGACGACCGGGAGCACCGGCGCGACGTGGGCGTACGCGGGGAAGCTGAAGACAGCGATGTGCCTGCTCACCACCGCATCGTCGATGACCGGCCCCTCCCGGTGAAGTGGCTACCACGCGAGGTCTGGCGGTTTCCCCCGAGTCCACTTGGCACAGTGCCGCCCTCGCCACGACTAGGGGCTTCCACAGAGTTCTCCGGCAAAACCGGGCACCGGTACCCGCCGTCCCTATCCTGCAGACGACCCGTCGAGGGGGAACTCAACAGTCGTTTAAAAGCAACGAAATGCACGTCGCCGCGGGTAAGGGCAGTCCGCGACCCTTGGGGAAGGACCTTCATGAAGACGAGCGTTGACGACCTGGCCCTGTTCGGCGGCCCGATGGCCTTCGAGAAGACCTTGGTGGTGGGGAAACCGAGCACCGGGGACCGGGCGAAGTTCTACGAGCGGCTCGAAGTGGCCCTGGACAGCGGCCGCTTGACCAGCGGCGGCCCGCTGGTCAAGGAGTTCGAGGCGCGGATCGCCGACCACACCGGCGCGAAGCACTGCGTCGCCACCTGCAACGGCACGATCGCCCTCGAAGTGATGGCACGGGCGGCCGGGCTGACCGGCGAGGTCATCATGCCGTCGATGACCTACGTCGCGACCGCGCACGCGATGCGCTACCTCGGGTTGACGCCGGTCTTCTGCGACCTCGACCCGGCCACCGGGTGCATCGACCCCGAGCAGGTCGAAAGCCTGATCACCGACCGCACGACCGGCCTGGTCGGGGTGCACCTCTGGGGCCAGCCCGCCGCCATCCAGGAACTCGAGAAGATCGCCGAAGTCCACGACCTGACCCTGTTCTTCGACGCCGCGCACGGCATCGGCTGCACCTTCGGGTCCCAGCCGCTCGGCGGGTTCGGCAAGGCGGAGATGTTCAGCTTCCACGCGGCGAAGGTCGTCACCACCTTCGAAGGCGGCGCGATCGTCACCAACGACGACGACTTCGCCCAGCTTGCCCGCTACACCCACAACTTCGGCTGGGGCGAGGAGCACGTCACCGAGTTCGCCGGCACCAACGCCAAGATGAGCGAGGCGTCGGCGGCCATGGGCCTGACCTCGCTGGACGCGCTGCCCGCGACCATCGCCGCCAACGAGGCGCACTACGAGGAGTACACCGCCGAGCTGGACGGGCTCCCCGGCCTGGAGATGCACCGCTACGACGAGGACAACCGCAACAGCTACCAGTACAACGTCGTCAAGGTGGACGAGCGGGAGTGCGGCCTGTCCCGCGACACGATCCTCGAGCTGCTGCGCGCGGACAACGTGCTGGCGCAGCGGTACTTCTCGCCGTGCGTGCACGAGTGCGAGCCCTACCGGACCGAGCGGCCGGTCTCGCTGCCGGCCACCGACGCGTTCTCGCGCCGGGTGCTGACGCTGCCGACGGGGCCGTCGGTCACCAGCGAGCAGGTCCGCGAGGTGTCGGCGCTGGTGGCGTTCGCCGTCGAGCACGCGCCGGAGATCCGCCGCCGCCTCGCCGCCCGAGCCTGACGCCGTCGTGAGTGAGAAACGGTGGTCTAACACTGTTTCTCACTCACGACCGCTCGGCGACCAGCTTCTCCAGGTCGGCCACCAGTTCGTGCGGGGTCGGCTGGGCGAGGGCGAGGTCGCGCAACCGCACGGCGTTGGCCCGGAACCCGGGCTCGCCGACCAGTCTCGCCACCGACGTCCGCAGGTCGTCGGCCGTGAAACCGTTGTGCGTGAACAACAGTCCCGCGCCTTCGTCGACCAGGCGCCGGGCGCGCAGCAGGTGGTCGGCGATCGGCGTGGTCACCGTCAGCTGGGGCACGCCGGCCACCAGCGCCGCGCCGTAGCTGCCGAAGCCGCCGTGGTGCACGATCGCCGAGCAGCTCGGCAGGACCGTGTGCAGCGCGACCGACTCGACGACCCGGACGTTGGCCGGGACCTCGTCCAGCGCCTTCCGCTGCGCGGGCACCAACGCGGCGATCACTTCGATGTCCAAAGTAGACAATGCGGCCAGCATGTCCGGAATGGACACGTAGTCGCCGCCGAACGCGTCCGTGTTGGACGAACCCAGCGTCAAGCACACCCGCGGCCGCGACGGCGGCTCGCGCAGCCAGTCCCAGACCACCGCGCGGCCGTTGTAGGGCACGTGCCGGACCGGCAGCCGCCGGACGCCGGAGCGCGCGCCCAGCGGCTCCGGCAGCGGGTCGATCGTCGCCTGGCCGGTGACCAGCTCCTCGGCGAAGTCGACGCCGTACGGCCGCCCGGTCAGCTCGATCCAGTCGTACAGCGGATCCTCCCGCTGCTCGACCGGCTGGTCGGCCATCAGCTTCAAGAACGTCACGCGCATCGCGCACCAGACGTCGGCCCAGCACAGCTGCCGGACGTGCGCGGCGCCGCAGGCCTTCGCCGCGATCGCCCCGGCGTAGGTCAGCGCGTCCCAGACGACCAGGTCCGGCCGCCAGTCCCGCGCGTGGGCGACCAGGTCGGCGACCATTTCGTCGTTGTAGATGGCGAAGCCCGCCCACACGGTGAACGTGTAGCGCTGGTGCAACGCCTCCCAGGTGTGGGACGCCGGGTCGGTGTCGTTCCAGTTCGCGATGTCGGCTTCCTGGGCGTCGCGGTTCTGCTTCATGCCCTCGTGCATCGTGTTGTCCGCGCCGACCGGCACCGCGGTCAGCCCGGTGCCGGTGACGACGTCGGCGAACCCCGGCGACGCCGCGACCCGCACCTCGTGCCCGGCCGCGACGAGCGCCCAGGCCGTCGGGACCATGCAGTACAGGTGGGACTTCTCGTCCAGCGTCACGAACAGCACGCGCACGGGTTCGCCTTTCAGTGGTGACCGGACAACGTGCCCGCCAGCCGCGCGGAGATCAGCCGCAGCACCTCGGGCTGGTGGTCGGCGAGGAAGAAGTGCCCGCCGCGGAACACCTTCAGCTCGAACTCGCCGTCGGTGTGGTCCGCCCACGCGCGCGCCTCGTCGAGCGTGGTCTTCGGGTCGGCGTCGCCGGTGAGCACGGTGATCGGTGTGCCGAGCTTCGGCCCCGGCCGCTGGACGTAGGTCTCGGCGGCCCGGTAGTCGTTGCGGATCGCGGGCAGGGCCATCCGGAGGATCTCCTCGTCGCCCAGCACGGCCGCGTTCGTGCCGCCGAGCCGGCGCACCTCGGCGATGACGCCGTCGTCGTCGAGCAGGTGCACGGACTCGTCGCGGCGACGCGAGGGAGCGCGCCGGCCGGACGCGAACAGGTGCAGCGGGGTCACCCCGGTCCGTTCCAGCCGGGCGGCGACCTCGAACGCCAGCGTCGCGCCCATGCTGTGGCCGAACAGCGCGAACGGCTGCCGCGTCCGCTCGGCGAGCACTTCGGCGAGCCGGTCCGCGAGCACGGGCAGGCTGGCGATCCCGGGCTCCTGCCGCCGGTCCTGCCGTCCCGGGTACTGGACGGACAGCACCTCGACCGACCGGCCGAGCCCGGCGGACATGGGGAAGTAGAAGCTGGCCGAGCCGCCCGCGTGCGGCAGGCAGAACAGCCGGACGGCGCCCTCGTCCGCCTCGTGGTAGCGGCGGAGCCACAGCTCCGGGTCGTCAGTCATGCGTGAACTCCGTCCTGCAGGGTGGTTGCGAGCCAGCCGCGCACAGTCTCGGCGGTGGTGGCGGCGTGGTCCTCGACCATGGTGAAGTGGTTGCCCGGCACGTCGGCGACGGTGTCGGCGGTGTCCCAGTGCGTCTGCCACTCCTCGGGCGCCAGCGGCTCGCCGGCGACCGGGGGTTCGGACGAGCGGACCAGCAGCAGAGGCACCGGCAGCTTCGCGGGTTCCCAGCCGGCCATCAGCCGGAAGTACCAGCTCATCGCCGACAGCCGCGCGGTGTCCATCGGGGCGAACACCTCTTCGCGGTCGAACATGCCGCCGAACAGCTCGTCGCGGAACCGGTCGAGCGGCGAGTCGGCGCGCGGCAGGTAGCTGTCGAGCAGCACGACGGCCAGGGGTGGCGTGCCCCGCTCGTCGAGGAGTTCGGCGGCGGCGTGCGCGAGCATCCCGCCCGAGGACGAGCCGAGCAGGACGAACGGCTCGCCGTCGGCAGCCCGCAGGACCGCGTCGGCCTGCACCTCGGCGACCGCGCGGACGCTGGCGGGCAGCGCCTCGCCCTTGACGAACC
This sequence comes from Amycolatopsis sp. NPDC101161, assembly GCF_044768185.1. NCBI lineage: Bacteria > Bacillati > Actinomycetota > Actinomycetes > Pseudonocardiales > Pseudonocardiaceae > Amycolatopsis > Amycolatopsis sp. NPDC101161. The sequence continues at coordinate 556,357 of NZ_JBIWPI010000006.1, read as the reverse complement.
CCGGCGCCGGCAGGGCGTGCACATCGCGGTCGCCGCGGAACGGCGAGGCGAACCGGGCGTACTGGTGCACCCCGGCCAGCGCGACGTACGAGCTGAAGCAGATCAGCTTCGGTGTCCGCTCGCCTGCGGCCAGTTTCACCGATCCGAGCTGGGTGTTCAGGCCCGCGGCCGAATCGAAGGTGGGGCGGAGCAGCGCCGCGTTCTGCAGCAGCTCGAAGCCTTCCTTCATCTTGCCGAGCTCGCAGGCCGTGCGGAACAACGCACCGAGCGTCTCACCGGCGTCCACAGTGGACCTTTTCGGCTCCTCGGTGACGTTCAGCTCCGCCCGCAGGTGGGCGGCGAGGTCCTCGGGGGTCGGGAAGTCGAAGACCAGCGTCGGCGGCAGCCGCAGGCCGGCAGCCGAGCCGAGGGTGTTGCGCAGCTCGACCGCGGTGAGCGAGTCGAACCCGGCGACGAGGAACCCGACGTCCGGGCGCACCGCCTCCGGACCGGCGTGCCCCAGCACGGTGGCCGCCGCGGTCCGGACCAGGTCCAGCAGCACTGACTCCTGGTCCTCTTCGGACTTTCCGGCCAATGCCCGGAGCAGAGTGTCCTTTCCGGCTTTTTCCGTCGTCACGGCCCGCCGAGCCGGACGTGCCAGTCCCTTGAGGACGGTCGCGGCCGAGCCGCCGGACAAGTCCAGCTTCGCGGGGACCAGCGCGGGTTCGGTGAGCGCGGTAGCGGCGTCGAACAGCGCCAGCCCCTGCTCGACCGACAGCGCCCGGACGCCGCCACGCGACATCCGCTGCCGGTCGGCCGAGTCCAGCGCGGAGCTCATCCCGGTCTCCCACAGGCCCCAGGCCAGCGCCTGGGCGGGCAGGCCGCGAGCGGCCCGGTGGGCGGCGAGAGCGTCGAGGAAGGCGTTGGCCGCGGCGTAGTTGCCCTGCCCGGGCGCCCCGAAGGTGGCCGACACCGACGAGAACAGCACGAACGCCGAGAGGTGCCGGTCGGCGGTCAGCCCGTGGAGGTGCCAGGCCGCGTCGACCTTGGGCCGCAGCACGGTGTCCAGCCGTGCCGGGGTGAGGCTGTCGATGACGCCGTCGTCGAGCACGCCGGCCGCGTGCACGACCGCGGCGAGATCGGGGATCCCCGCCAGCAGCGCGGCGACCGCATCCCGGTCCGCCGTGTCGCACGCGGCGAGCCGGACGTCCGCACCCAGCGCGGTCAGCTCGTCCCGCAGGTCAGCGGCACCGGCTGCGTTACGGCTGGCCAGCACGAGCCGCCGAACGTCGTGCGCGGTGACCAGGTGCCGGGCCAGCACCCGGCCGAGGCTGCCGGTGGCGCCGGTGAGCAGGACTGTGCCGTCCGGCCCGAACGGCCGCTTCCCGGTGGCGGACTCGGTGGTGGCCCGGTTCAGCCGGGCGGCGAGCAGGGTGCCGTCGCGCAGGGCCAGTTGCGGCTCGTCGCTGAGCACCGCGGCTGGTAAGGCCGCCATGGACGGGTCGATCGACGGGCTAGGGTGGTCTCGGTCACCCGCGACCGCGGCCGGCAACGCCGCTATCGACGAGCCGGAGTGCTCCCAGCCACCCGCGACCCCCTGCGCGCCATCGCCCGAGAGCCCCTCGGCCGACGCGTCGAGCCCGACCCGGCCGGGGTGCCCCGAGCTACCCGCAACCCCCCGCGCGCCATCACCCGGCAACCCCTCGGCCGACTCATCGAGGTCGACCCGGCCGGGATGCCCCCAGCCACCCGCGACCGCCGCCAGGAGCCCCTCGGCCGACGCGTCGAGGTCGATGAGCCGGACCCGGCCCGGGTGCTCCGCCTGCGCCGAGCGGACCAGGCCCCAGATCGGCGCGGCCGCCAGGCCGGGAACGTCGTCGCCGGCCGTCGCCGCCACCGCGCCGCGGGTTACCGCTACCAGCCGGGAGGCGGCGAACCGCTCGTCCGCCAGCCACTCCCGCAGCAGACCCAGCACCTCGTGGGCGGCCGACCGGGCGACGTCCGGCAGCGCGCCCGCCGCCGGCGTACGGACGGGGGCCAGTACCGCTTCCGGCACGGCCATGCCGAGCCCGACCGCGGTGCCGAGCGCGTCGAGGTCCACATAGGACTCACAGGTCACGCCACTCGCGTCGAGCGCCGGGCCGATCCCGAGGTCGTCGGCGCCGAGGACGGCCCACCGCCGGGCGCCGTCGACCGGCACCGGCGGGACCGGCCGCCAGTCCAGCCGGAACAGCGAATCGTGCGCCTTCCGGACCGGCTGGGGCCCGTCGGCCAGCGGACGCAGCACCAGCGCGTCCACCGACGCCACCGCGCGGCCCGCCGGGTCGGCCAGGCTCAGCTTCACCGTGTCGTGGCCGTTCGGCGTCACCGTGACCCGGACCGCGGTGGCCCCGCTCGCGTGCAGCGTCACCCCGCTCCAGGAGAACGGGAGGTAGGTACGGCCCGCCCACTCGGCGACCGTGCCCAGGACGTGCAGCGACGCGTCGAGCAGCGCCGGGTGCAGGCCGGACCGGGCCGCGTCCGCGTGCTCCTCCGGCCGCAGCGCCACTTCGGCGTGCACCTCGTCGCCGAGCCGCCACGCCGCCCGCAGGCCCTGGAACGCCGGGCCGTAGCCGAACCCGCTGTCCGCGGTGTAGAGACCCTCGAGATCCAAGGGCTCGGCACCGACCGGCGGCCACTCCGTGACGTCTTCGGGGGCGGGGCCGGGCTCGGCGGCCAGGCGACCACTGGCGTGCCGGGTCCAAGGCTCGTCGTCGAGTCGCGAGTGGACGGTCACGCCCCGCGTGCCCGACTCGTCCGACGTGCCGACGACGACCTGTAGCTGCACGCCGCCATCGGTCAGGTCCAAGGGCGTCTCGATGACCAGCTCGTCGAGGCCGCCCGCGCCGACCTGCTCGGCCGCGCGCAGGACCAGCTCGACGAACCCCGTGCCCGGGAACAGCGTGCGGCCCGCGACGACGTGGTCGGCGAGCCAGGGGTGGGTGCGCGGCGAGACGCGGCCGGTGCACACCACGGTGCCGTTCTCGGCGTTCGTGACCGACGCGCCCAGCAGCGGGTGGTCCGGGCGGTCGAGGCCCGCCAGCGTGACGTCCCCGGCCGGCGCCAGGTCGAACTCCGGCCAGAACCGTTCGTGCTGGAAGGCGTACGTCGGCAGGGACGCCGAGTCGCCGGTTCCGCCGAGGACGCGGGCCCAGTCCACTGTGGAGCCGCTGACGTGCAGCTTCGCCAGTCCGGTCAGCAGGTCCCGCGGCTCGTCCTTGCGCAGCAGCGCGGTGACCACCGCACGGTCGTCGAGACAGGCGGCGGCCATGGCGGTGAGCACGCCGTCCGGGCCCAGCTCGGCGAACCGGGTCACGCCCAAGTCGGTCAGGGTGGCGACGGCGTCGGCGAACCGGACCGTCCCGCGGGCCTGGCGCAGCCAGTACTCCGGCGAGGTCAGCTCGGTCGCGGGCGTCCCGGTCAGCGTCGACACGACCGGGATGGCCGGAGGGGCGAAGGTGACGCCGTTCAGGACCCGCCCGAATTCCGCGAGCATCGCGTCCATGTCCGCCGAGTGGAAGGCGTGCGAGACGCGCAGCCGCCGGGTCTTGCGGGCCGCCCAGTGCCGCTCGACCTTCAGGACACCCTCCTCGGCGCCGGAGACCACGACGGACGTGGGCCCGTTGACCGCCGCGAGGTCGACCCCCGCGGGCAGCGTCGGCACGACTTCGGCCTCGGTCGCCTCGATCGCGAGCATCGCACCGCCGGCCGGGAGAGCCTGCATGAGCCGGCCGCGCGCGGCGACGACCGCGCAGGCGTCGGGCAGCGACCACACGCCCGCGACGTGCGCGGCGGCCAGCTCGCCGATCGAATGCCCGGCGAGCCGGTCCGGCCGGACACCCCAGGACTCCAGGAGCCGGAAGAGGGCCACTTCCACCGCGAACAGCGCGGGCTGGGTGTACTCGGTCCGGTCGAGCAGGTCGGGTTCGGTGTCGATCACTTCGCCCAGCGGCCGGTCGAGGTGGGCGTCGAACCCCGCGCAGACCTCGGCGAAGGCGTCGGCGAACACCGGGAAGTCGCGGCGCAGCCCGGCTCCCATGCCGAGCCGCTGCGCGCCCTGGCCGGTGAACAGGAACGCGGTCCCGCCCTCGGCGCGTACGCCCGTGACGACGCCGGGCGCGGGCCGGTCGGCGGCCACCGCGGCCAGGCCCTTGACCAGCTCTTCCCGGTCCCCACCCACGACGACTGCCCGGTGCCCGAATACCGTGCGGACGGCCAACGCCGTGCCGATCTCGGCGGAGTGGTCAGCAACATGGCTGAGCAGCCGTTCGGCTTGACCCCGCAATGCTTCCGGACTGTGACCCGACACGCTCCACGCCGTCAGCGATCCGGAAACGGCACTTTCACGGGGAAGTGCGACCTCGGGCGCGGCCTCGATGATGACGTGGGCGTTGGTGCCGCTCACCCCGAACGACGACACCCCGGCGCGGCGCACGCGATCGCCGTCCGGCCACGGCACGGGCTCCGACAGCAGCCGGACGTCGCCGTCGGTCCAGTCCACATGGGACGACGGCACCTCGGCGTGCAGGGTCTGCGGCAGCAAGCCGTTCCGGAGCGCCAGCACCATCTTCATGACCCCGGCGACCCCCGCCGCCGCCTGCGTGTGGCCCACATTGGACTTGATCGACCCGAGCCACAGCGGACGGTCGCGGTCCTGACCGTAGGTGGCGATCAGCGCCTGCGCCTCGATCGGGTCACCCAGGGACGTCCCGGTACCGTGGGCTTCGACGGCGTCCACATCGGACGCTTCGAGTCCCGCGTTCGCCAGTGCCGCCCGGATCACGCGTTGCTGCGACGGTCCGTTCGGCGCGGTGAGCCCGTTCGACGCGCCGTCCTGGTTCACCGCGCTGCCGCGCACGATCGCGAGCACCGGGTGCCCGTTGCGACGCGCGTCGGAAAGCCGTTCCAGCACCAGCATTCCCGAGCCCTCGCCCCAGCCGGTGCCGTCGGCGGCGTCGGAGAAGGCCTTGCACCGGCCGTCCGGGGCCAACCCGCGCTGCCGGCTGAACTCGACGAACGAGCCGGGTGTCGACAGCACCGTGACCCCGCCGGCGAGCACGAGCGAGCACTCACCCGTGCGCAGCGCCTGGATCGCCCAGTGCAGCGCGACCAGCGACGACGAGCACGCGGTGTCGACGGTGACGGCCGGGCCTTCGAGGCCGAGCGTGTACGAAATCCGGCCCGAGAGCACGGAAGCGGCGTTGCCGGTGCCCAGGTAACCTTCGGCACTCTTCGGCGCCAATGCCAGCAGGGCCGGGTAGTCCTGGCCGTTGGTCCCGGCGAACACGCCCACCGGGGCGCCGCGCAGCGACTCCGGGTCGATCCCCGCGCGCTCCAAGGCTTCCCACGACGTCTCGAGCAGCAGACGCTGCTGCGGATCCATCGCGAGCGCTTCCCGCGGCGAGATCCCGAAGAATGCGGGGTCGAACAATGCGGCGTCGTCGAGGAAACCGCCTTCGCGGGCGTATGACGTGCCTTCGCTGTCGGGGTCCGGGTCGTAGAGCGCGTCGAGGTCCCAGCCGCGGTCGGCCGGGAACCCGCCGATCGCGTCCCGGCCCTCGGCGAGCAACGCCCACAGCTCGTCCGGGGTGCGGACGCCGCCGGGGAACCGGCAGGCCATCGACACGATCGCGATCGGCTCGTCGTCGGTCCGGGCCGCCGTGGGCGCCGGTGCCACCGGTGCCGCGTCGCCGGCCAAGTGCGCGGCCAGGGCGTTCGGGGTGGCGTAGTCGTAGATCAGCGTGGCGGGCAGGCGCTGCCCGGTGGCCGCGGCCAGCCGGTTGCGTAGCTCGACGGCGGTCAGCGAGTCGAAGCCGAGGTCCTTGAACGCGCGGTCCGGCTCGACGGCCGCCGCGCCGGCGTAACCGAGCACCAGCGCGACGGCGGTCCGGACGACGTCGAGCACGTCGGCCGGCCGGGCGGCGGGCTCGACGGCCAGTCGCGGCGGGACGAGCCCGGCGAATATCGGCGGCAGCGCCGGGGCGGCACGCAGCACGTCGAAGTCGAACAGGATCGGCAGCACGGCGGGCTCGCCACCGCGGCAGGCCGCGTCGAACAGCCGGAGACCCTCCACAGTGGACAGCGGGATCATGCCGGTGGCGCCCAGGCGACGGCGGTCGCGATCGGCGAGCCCGCCGGTCATGCCACCGTCCTGCGCCCACAGCCCCCAGCCGAGCGCGAGCCCGGGCAGTCCCTGGTCGCGGCGGTGGCGGGCCAGCGCGTCGAGCCAGACGTTGGCCGCCGCGTAGTTCGCCTGCCCGGCCGGGCCGAGCGTCCCGGAGATCGAGGAGAAGACGACGAACGCCGTCAGCTCGGTGCCTGCGGTCAGCTCGTGGAGGTTCGTGACGGCGTCGATCTTGGGGCGCAGCACGGCGTCGAGGCGTTCGGGGGTCAGCGCCGACACGACGCCGTCGTCGAGGACCCCGGCCACATGGACGACGCTGGTCAGCGGCCGGTCGTCCGGGATGGTCGCCAGCAACGCGGCCAGCGCGTCACGGTCGGCGGCGTCGCAGGCCGCGACGACGGGTTCCGCGCCCAGCTCGGTCAAGTCGTCGGCCAAGCCGTCGGCGCCGTCGGCGTCCGGCCCGCGTCGGCTCGCGAGCAGCAGGTGGCGCACGCCGTGGTCGGTGACGAGGTGCCGCGCGATCTGCGCGCCCAGAGCCCCGGTCCCGCCGGTGACCAGCACCGTCCCTTCCGGACCAAAGGACGCGGACGTGCCTGGCTCGGCCGCCTTGGTCAGGCGGGACGCCCGGATCTCGCCGTTGCGCACCAGGAACTCGGGTTCGCCGGTGGCGAGCGCGGCGGGCAGCAGCCGCGCGGCCGCCGGGTCGTCGACGTCGGCGAGCACGAACCGGCCGGGGTTCTCCGCCATGGCCGAGCGCACCAAGCCCCACACGGGCGCCTGCGCGAGGTCCGACACGCCCTCGGCGACGGCGGCACCGCGGGTCAGCACGACCAGCGTGCGGCCGTCGAACCGCGCGTCGGCCAGCCAGGAGCGCACGAGGTGCAACGCGCGGCGCGCCGCTTCGCCGGGTGTGTCCGCTTCGGACCGGGAGAGGAAGGGGGCGACGAGGACGTCGGGCAGCGAGCCCGCCTCGGCGACACCGTCGAGGTCGGGGTGGCAGGCCAGCGCCCCCAGCTCGGCGAACAAGGCGGCGGCGAGTTCGCGGTGACCGGAACCTAGGAGCGCCCAGGTCGCCGGGACCGGTTCCCCCGCCGGGACCGGCACCCAGTCGAGCTTGAGCAGGGCGTCGCGGGTGGTGTCGCCGACCGGGCGGGGCAGTTCCGGCCAGTAGGTCTCGCGCTGGAACGCGTAGGTCGGCAGGGCGCACGGCCGCACGCCGGGGAACAGCGCGCCCCAGCGGGCTCGCGCGCCTCGGACGTACAGCGTCGCGACGGCGGTCAGCGCGGTCCGGACCTCGTCGCGGTCCTTGCGCAGCAGCGCGGCAGCCGTCGTGCCGGGCAAGCACTCCTCGGCCATGGCGGTGAGCACGCCGTGCGGCCCGACCTCGAGGAACCGGGTGGTCCCGAGGTCCGCGAGCGCCTCAACGGCGGCCGCGAACCGGACGGGCTCCCGGACCTGGCGGACCCAGTAGTCCGGGGTGGTCAGCTCGTCGGTGAGCGGTGTCCCGGTCACGGTCGAGACGATCGGGAGCCGCGGCCGGGCGTAGGTGATCCGCTCCGCGACGCGGCCGAACTCCGCCAGCATCGGGTCCATCAGCGGGGAGTGGAAGGCGTGGGAGACGGTGAGCCGCCGGGTCCGGCGGCCGAGACCGGCGAAGTGGCGCTCGATCTCATCGGCGCCGTCGCCGGACACCACGACGGAGTCCGGTCCGTTGACCGCGGCGAGCGAGACGGTCTCGGTGAGCAGCGGCGTCACTTCGGCTTCGGTGGCTTGGACGGCGACCATCGCCCCGCCGCGCGGGAGGGCCTGCATCAGCCGTCCGCGCGCCGCGACCAGCTCGGCCGCGTCGGCGAGGGAAAAGACGCCGGCGACGTGCGCGGCCGCCAGCTCGCCGATGGAGTGCCCGGCCAGGTGGTCGGGTGTCACGCCCCAGGACTCCAGCAACCGGAACAGCGCGACCTCGACCGCGAACAGCGCGGGCTGGGTGTAGGCCGTCTCGTCGAGGTCCACTCCGGACTCGACGACCGTCTTGAGTGGACGGTCGAGGTGGCGGTCGAACTCCGCGCAGATCTCGTCGAAGGCGTTTGCGTAGGCCGGGAATCGGTCGTAGAGTCCGCGTCCCATGCCTGCGCGTTGAGCACCCTGGCCGGTGAACAGGAACGCCGTCAGCCCTTCAGTGACCGTGCCGCGTACGAGAACCTCGTCGCCGTTGGCGAGCGCGCGCACTCCTTCGGCCAGCTCGACGGCGTCGCCGATGAGCACCGCCCGGTGCTCGAAAGCCGACCGAGTCGTCGCGAGCGCCAGCCCGATCCCGGCGGGGTCGCCTTTGATACCGGCCAACCGCGCGGCTTGGGCGCGCAGGGCCGCTTCCGACCGTCCGGATAGGACCCACGGCACGACGGACGGGCTTTCCTGGTGCGTCGGGGATTCTTCGGCCGGTGGCGCGGCCAGCAGCACGTGCGCGTTGGTTCCGCTCACGCCGAACGCCGAGACGCCCGCGTGGCGCACCCGCCCCTCGTCCGGCCACGGGACCGGTTCGGTCAGCAGGCGGACGTCGCCGGCTGACCAGTCCACCTTGGACGACGGACGATCGACGTGCAGGGTCTTCGGCAGGACGCCGTTGCGCAGCGCGAGGGTCATCTTGATCACCCCGGCGACCCCGGCGGCGGCCTGGGTGTGCCCGAGGTTCGACTTGATCGAGCCGAGCCACAGCGGCGTCCGGCGGTCCCGGCCGTAGGTGGCCAGCAAGGCTTGAGCTTCGATCGGGTCACCCAGGCTCGTCCCCGTACCGTGCGCTTCGACGGCATCCACATCGGACGGTGAAAGTCCGGCGTCGGCGAGCGCGGCGCGGATGACGCGTTGCTGCGACGGGCCGTTCGGGGCGGTGAGCCCGTTCGACGCGCCGTCGGAGTTGATCGCCGAGCCCGCGACGATCGCGAGCACGGGGTGGCCGTGGCGGCGGGCGTCGGACAGCCGTTCCAGCAGGACGACGCCGGCGCCTTCGCCCCAGCCGGTGCCGTCGGCGGTGTCGGCGAAGGCCTTGCAGCGGCCGTCCGCGGCCAGCCCTTGCTGCCGGCTGAAGCCGATGAACGCGCCAGGTGTCGTCATGACCGTGACGCCGCCGGCGAGCGCGAGGTCGCACTCCCCTTCACGCAGCGCGTGCGCCGCCCAGTGCAGCGCGACCAGCGACGACGAGCACGCCGTGTCGACGGTGACGGCCGGGCCTTCCAGGCCGAGCGCGTAGGCGATCCGTCCGGACAGGACACTGGCGGCGTTGCCGGTGCTCTCGTAGCCGTCGCCGACGCCGGGCGCGAGGCTGAGCAGTCCCGGGTAGTCCTGGCCGTTGGTGCCGGCGAACACGCCGACCGGCTCGCCCCGCAGGGAAACCGGGTCGATCCCGGCGCGTTCCAAGGCCTCCCAGGAGGTTTCGAGCAGCAGCCGCTGCTGCGGGTCCATGGCGAGGGCCTCGCGGGGCGAGATGCCGAAGAACGCGGCATCGAACGCATCCGCGTCGCGGACGAACCCGCCCTGGCGGACGTAGCTCGTGCCCGGGTGCGCCGGGTCGGGGTGGTAGACGGCGTCGAGGTCCCAGCCGCGGTCGTCCGGGAAGTCCGTCAGCGTGTCGGTGCCGGTCTCCAGGACCCGCCAGAGGTCCTCGGGCGTCTCGACGCCGCCGGGGAACCGGCAGGCCATGGCCACGATCGCGATCGGCTCGGGCGCGCACGCCTCGGCGGCCCGCAGCCGCTCCCGCGTCTCGTGCAGGTCGGCGGTGACCTTGCGCAAGTAGCCGAGCAGCTTCTCCTCGTTCACGTCGCCCCCGTCACGCGAGCCCCAGCTCGTTGTCGATGAAGTCGAAGATCTCGGTTTCGCTGGCCGTCTCGAGCTTCTGCCGTGTGTTTTCCACCGGTTCCGCGGCGAGGCGGCCGAGCAGGGCCTGCAGCCGGCTCGTGACGCGGGTTCCCTGCTCGGCGGTCAGGCCGGCGAGGGCCGCTTCGATGCGTTCGAGGGCGGCCTCGGCCGGGTCGGCGGGCCCGAGTTCGCGGCCGAGGTGCGCGGCGAGCGCGGCCGGGGTCGCGTAGTCGAAGCCGAGCGTCGCGGGCAGGGCCAGGCCGGTGGCGGCAGCCAGGCCGTTGCGCAGCTCGACTGCGGTGAGCGAGTCCAGGCCCAGTTCCTTGAACGCCAGCGCGGGGTCCACTGTGGATTGTCCGGCGTAGCCGAGCACGGCGGCGACTTCGGCGCGCACCAGGTCGAGCAGTGCGCGGTCGCGTTCGGGGCCGGTCAGGGCGTCGAGCTTCGCGCGGAAGTCGACTTCGGGGGTCGCCCGGCGGGCTTCGGGCAGGTCGTCGAACAGCCGCCCGGCGCGGAACTGGTCCCAATCGAAGTCGGCCACGGTGATGACCGGCTCGCCGGTGGTGACCGCACGGTGCAGGGCGGCGGTGGCCAGGGCGGGGGCCATCGGCCGGATCCCGCCGCGTTCGGCGCGGGCCGTGGTCCCGGCGGCCATGCCGGCGCCGGCCCACGGTCCCCAGGCGATCGAGGTGGCGGCCAGGCCGAGCCCGGCTCGGTGTTCGGCGAGCGCGTCGAGGACGGCGTTGGCGGCGACGTAGTTGCCCTGCCCGGCCGCGCCGAGCGTGGCGGCGAGGGAGGAGAACAGGACGAAGGCGGAGAGGTCCCGGTCGCGGGTGAGCTCGTCGAGGTTCCTCGCGGAGTCCACTTTGGATCGCAGGACGGTCGCGAGCCGTTGCGGCGTCAGCGAGTCGAGGACGCCGTCATCGAGGACGCCGGCGGCGTGCACGACGGCGTCGAGATCGGGAAGGCCGTCGAGGAGTTCGGCGGCGGCGTCCCGATCGGCGAGATCGCAGGCGGCGATCGTGACTTTGGCGCCGAGCGCGCTGAGTTCGGCTTCGAGGTCGGCGGCCCCGGGAGCGGCGGGCCCCCGCCGCCCGACGAGGACGACGTGCGGCGCCCCGGTCCGGGCCAGCCACCGGGCGACTTCGGAGCCGAGGGCGCCGGTGCCGCCGGTGACGAGCACGGTGCCGCGCAGGGTCCAGGGCTCGGCGGGGGTCACCGGGGCACGCACGAGCCGGCGGGTGAAGGTGCCGGAGGGGCGAATGGCGAGCTGATCTTCCCCTTCGGTGGCGGCCAGGGCGGCGATCAGGCCGGTCAGTTCGGGGTCGCCGGGGTGGGCGGGCAGGTCGGCAAGGCCGCCCCACCGATCGGGGTGTTCGAGGGCGGCGGTCCGCCCCAGTCCCCAGATCCCGGCGGCGAGGGGTTCGCCGAGGGTTTCGGCGTCGACGGCGACAGCTCCGGTGGTGACGTGCCACAGCGGCGCGGTGACGCCGGCATCGCCGAGGGCCTGAAGGAGCGTGGTGCTGAGTGCGAGCCCGAGCGGGACGGACGGCAGGTCGGGCATCGCGTGGACGACCAGGCCCAGCAGCGAGAGAACGCCGGCGAAGGAATCGAGACTGGCTTCGCCGAGCGGGCCGCGCCCTGGCCCGGCATTGCCGAGCAAGAGGTCGGCCTCGCTGAGCGCCAGCTCGCCACCCGAACTCATCCCCAGCAGCCGACCAGCCAGCTCGTCCCGGTCGAGATCGCTCTCCGCGAGCGCCATCGACACCGGCTCGGCCCCGGCCTCCGCGAGCGCCGACAACACTCCCTTGACCAGCGGGTCGCCGTCGAACCCGGCGGGTACCGCCACCAGCCAGCGGCCGGTCAACCCCGCCCGCGGCCCATTCGCCACCGGCTGCCAAGACACCCGATAACGCCAAGCGTCCGAAGGCGACCCGCTCGAAACCACCGGCTCCGGCCAGAACACCTGGCGCTCGAACGGGTACGTCGGCAACGCCACGCGCCGCGTTCCCGGTGACAGCGGCGTCCAATCCACCGTCTGCCCACTCACGTGCAACGACCCCAGCGCCAGCAACGCCGTCGAAACCTCCGGCCGGTCCCTGCGCACCATCGGGACCGAGCCCGGGGCCAGCGCCGACAACGTCCCGTCCGGACCCAGCTCCACCAGCCGCGTCACCCCGGCCGAACGCAGCGTCTCGACCGCCGCCGCGAAGCGCACCGGCTCGCGCACCTGGCGGACCCAATACCCCGGGTCCGTCAGCTCCTCCGCGACCCGCCCGGTCACCGTGGACACCACGGGAACGCGCGGCCCGGCGTAGCCGATCCCGCGCGCCACCTGGGCGTAGTCCTCCAGCATCGCGTCCATACGAGCCGAGTGAAACGCATGCGAGACCCGCAAATCCCTAGACTTCACCCCGCGCTCGGTCAGCTCGGCCGCGATCTCCGCCACCGCGCCGGCCTCGCCGGACAGGACCACCGATCGCGGCCCGTTCACCGCCGCCAGGTCCACGCGGCCCGCCGCCACCGGGAGAACCTCCTGCTCAGCGGCCTGCACTGCGAGCATCGCGCCCCCGGGCGGCAACGCCTGCATCAGACCCGCGCGCGCCGCGACCAGCCGGCCTGCGTCCGCCAGCGAGAACACCCCCGCGACGTGCGCCGCCGCCAGCTCGCCGATCGAGTGCCCGACCAGGTAGTCCGGCCGGACGCCCCACGACTCCAGCAGCCGGAACAACGCGACCTCGAAAGCGAACAGCGCCGGCTGCGTGTACCCCGTCCGGTCGAGCGCCACGGCGTCGCCGAACACGACGTCCCGCAACGGCCGGTCCAGCGCCGGGTCCAGCACCGCGCACGCCGCGTCGAACGCGTCCGCGAACGCCGGGAACCGCGCGTACAGCTCCGCTCCCATCCCGACCCGCTGCGACCCCTGCCCGGCGAACAACAGGCCCGTCGCCCCCGGGACGGCTTGCCCGGTGACGACGCCCGGGCCCTTCCCGCCCGACGCCACCGCGGCCAGCCCGGCCAGCAGGTCCGCCCGGGACGCGCCGACCACCACCGCGCGGTGGTCGAACGCCGCCCGGCCGGCCAGGGTCAGGCTGACGTCGGCCGGAGCGGCGTCCGAGTCGAAGGCCGCGAGCCGGCGCGCCTGCTCCCGCAACGCCGAGTCCGACCGGGCCGACAGCGGCCAGGCGACGACACCGGCGTCGACGGGCATGACTTCCGGAACCGGTGGCTCCTCGATGATGACGTGGGCGTTCGTGCCGCTGAAGCCGAACGACGACACCCCGGCCCGACGCGGCCGGTCCCCGGCCGGCCAGGGCTGCGGCGAGGTCAGCAACGCCACCGTGCCGCCGGTCCAGTCGACGTGCCGCGACGGCTCTTCGACGTGCAGGGTCTTCGGCAGGACGCCGTGGCCCAGGGAAAGGACCATCTTGATCACCCCGGCGATGCCCGCCGCCGCCTGCGTGTGCCCGATGTTGGACTTCAACGAACCCAGCCACAGCGGCGTCGAACGGTCCCGCCCGTAGGTCGCCAGCAGCGCCTGCGCCTCGATCGGGTCGCCCAGCGCGGTACCCGTGCCGTGCGCCTCGACTGCGTCCACATCGGACGGTGAGAGCCCGGCGGCGGCGAGCGCGGAGCGGATGACCCGTTGCTGCGACGGCCCGTTCGGCGCGGTGAGCCCGTTCGACGCGCCGTCCTGGTTCATCGCCGAGCCGCGCAGCACCGCGAGCACCGGGTGCCCGAGCCGCCGCGCGTCCGACAGCCGCTCGACCAGCACGACGCCGGCGCCTTCGCCCCAGCCCGTGCCGTCCGCGACGTCGGCGAAGGCCTTGCACCGGCCGTCCGCCGCGAGGCCGCCCTGCCGGGAGAACTCGACGAACGCGCCGGGCGTCGCCATCACCGTCACGCCGCCGGCCAGGGCCATCGCGCACTCCCCCGCGCGCACCGACTGCGCGGCCAGGTGCAGCGCCACCAGCGACGCCGAGCACGCCGTGTCCACGGTGACCGCCGGGCCGCCGAGGCCCAGGACGTACGACACCCGGCCGGAGACGACCGAAGCGGCGTTCCCGGTGCCGACGAACCCGCCGAAGTCCTCGCCCGAGCCAGCGAGCACCGCCGGGTAGTCCTGCCCGTTGGTCCCGAGGAACACCCCGACGTCCGGGCCGGCCGCCGGGTCGACGCCGGCGCGTTCCAATGTCTCCCAAGCCGTTTCCAGGACGAGCCGCTGCTGCGGGTCCATCGCCAGGGCCTCGCGCGGGGAGATGCCGAAGAAGGCCGGGTCGAACTCCGTGACGCCGTCGACGAACGCGCCGCCGCCCGTGACGACCCCGGCCGCGGCGAGGCCCGCGAGGTCCCAGTGCCGGTCGGCGGGGAAGCCCGAAACCGCGTCGCGCCCGGAAACCAGCAGCTCCCAGAGGTCTTCCGGCGTCCGCACGCCGCCGGGGAACCGGCAGCCCATCGCGACGACGACGATCGGGTCCTCTGTGGACACCGCAGGCCGCGAGACCACCGGCGCTTCGCTCGACGTGCCCGCCAGGTGCGCGGCCAGGTCGGCGGCTGTCGGGTGGTCGTAGATCAGCGTCGCGGGCAGGTCCGTGCCGGTGGCCGCGCCGAGGCGGTTGCGCAGCTCGACGGCGGTCAGCGAGTCGAACCCGAGGTCCTTGAACGACTTGTCCGCGGGAACCTCTTCGGTGTACCCCAGCACCGCGGCGACCTGACGGCGCACCAAGGTCAGCATGTCCACATCGGACGGCACCACCACCGGAGCACCCGCCGCCTCGGGCAGTTCGCTCAGCAGCCGGCTCGGCCGCACGGCGGTGAGCGCGGGGCCGTAGACGGGCCAGTCGACGTCGGCGAGCACGACCGCGACGTCGCCGGCCCCCAGCGCCCGGTCGAGCGCGGCCACCGCGAGGTCCGGGTCGAGCGGGGTCAGACCGCCGCGGCGCAGCCGGTCGCGGACGGCGGTGCCGGCCGCCATCCCGGCGTCGGCCCACGGCCCCCACGCGAGGGAGGTCGCCGGAAGCCCGCGGGCCCGCCGGTACGCGGCCAGCGCGTCGAGGTACGCGTTCGCCGCCGCGTAGTTGCCCTGCCCGGCCGAACCCACGGTGCCCGCCAGCGACGAGAACAGCACGAACGCCGAGAGTTCACGGCCTTCGGTGGCCTCGTGCAGCACCCGGGCAGAGACCGCCTTGGCCCGCAGCACGCGCGCCAGCTGGTCCGGGGTGAGCCCGTCGAGCACGCCGTCGTCGAGGACGCCGGCCGCGTGCACCACGGCGGTGAGGTCCGGCAGGGACGCCACGAGTGCGGTGACCGCGTCCCGGTCGGCGCAGTCGCAGGCCACGACCGTGATCTCGGGCCGGGTCGGTTCGGTCGCCGCCGGGCCGCGCCGGCCGGCCAGCACGACGTGCGACGCGCCGCGGTCGAGCGCCCAGCGCGCGAGGGGGCCGCCGAGCGCGCCGGTGCCGCCGGTGATCAGCACCGTCCCCGACATCGTCCACTCAGGACAGTCACCGGACAGCGGAGCGCGCACGAGCCGCCGGGCGAAGACCCCGGAGGGCCGGATGGCGACCTCGTCTTCGGCGCCGTCGGCGAGCACTCCGCACAGCCGGTCCAGAGCACGGTCGTCGAGCCGCGCTGGCAGGTCGACCAGGCCACCCCACCGGCGCGGGTGCTCCACGGCGGCGGACCGGCCGAGACCCCACACCTGGGCCTGCTCCGGATGGTCGAGCGGGTCGGAGCGGCCAGTCGAGACCGCGCCCCGCGTGAGACACCATAGCGGCGCGGACCAGCCGAGCGTGCCGAGCGCCTGCACCAGCTCGAGGGTGTCCTCCACGGCCAGCAGCGAAAGGACCCCGGCGGGCTCGTCGCCCGGCAAGGCGGCGACGGCCGGGACGTGCAGCAGGTCCGCGCCCCGGTCGCGCAAGCCCTCGACCACGTCGTCGGCGCCTTCGCCCACCACGAGCCAGCGGCCGGACAGCCGGGTCGCGGTCGTCCCGGTGACCGGGCGCCAGCCGATCCGATGACGCCAGCTGTCTATTGTGGACTCTGTACGGGCTCGGCGCCGCCAGGACGCCAACGCGGGAAGCACTTCGCTGAGCGGCGCTTCCGAAGGGACGTCCAGGGTGTCGACCAGCGCGCCGAGGTCCTCGCGGTCGACCGCCGACCAGAAGTCGTCCGCATCGGTGTCCGCGACCGTGGCGGACTCCGGCGAGGTGAGCCAGAAGCGCTCGCGCTGGAAGGCGTACGTCGGCAACTCGACCCGCCGGGCGCCGTCGAGCAGGGCCGTCCACCCGGGCGCACCGCCGCGCACGTACAGCTCGGCCAGCGCCGCCAGGACCGACTCCCGCTCATCACGCCCGGCGCGCAGCATCGGCACGACGGGCGCGCTCGCCATCCCGGCGAGGGTCCCGTCCGGGCCCACCTCGACGAACCGCGTGGCACCGCGGTCTTGCAGAGCCGTCATGCGGTCGGCGAACCGGACCGGTTCGCGCACGTGCCGCACCCAGTACTCGGGGTCGGTCAGGTCGGCGGGCTCACCGGTGACGATCGGCAGGCGCGGCGCCGAGAAGGTCAGCCCGGCCACGACCTGCCGGAAGTCGTCCAGCATCGGCTCCATCAGCACCGAGTGGAAGGCGTGCGACACGCTGAGCCGCTTGGTCTTGCGCCCGCGGGACGCCAGTTCGGCCGCGGCCGCCAGGACCGCGACTTCGTCGCCGGACAGGACGACGGAGTCGGCCGCGTTCACGGCGGCGAGGTTCACCCGCTCACCGAGCAGGGGCGCGACCTCGGCTTCGGTCGCCTGCACGGCGACCATCGCCCCGCCCGCGGGAAGAGCCGCCATCAGCCGGGCCCGCGCCGCGACGAGCGTGCAGGCGTCGGCCAGCGAGAGGACCCCGGCGACGTATGCCGCGGCCAGCTCGCCGATGGAGTGCCCGGCCACGAAGTCCGGCTTCACGCCCCACGACTCGAGCAGCCGGAACAGGGCGACCTCGACGGCGAACAGAGCGGGCTGCGTGTAGCCCGTGTCGTCCAGAGACTCGCCCGAGATCGCTTCGGCCAACGGAAGATCGAACCTGGCGCACACCTCGTCGAACGCCGACGCGAACACCGGAAAAGCGGAACGCAGCCCCGCACCCATCCCGATCCGCTGGGAACCTTGGCCGGAGAACAGGAACGCGGTCTTGCCCGCCTTGCCGACGACACCGTCCACGACAGACGCGGACGGCTCGCCGGCCGCCAGCGCCTCCAGCGCGGTCACCGCCGAAGCGGTGTCGTCCGCCAGCACGACGGCCCGGTGTTCGAACGCCGACCGCCCGGTGACCAGCGACAACGCGGTGTCCGCCAGCGTCGAGCCCGCCGACAAGTGTTCCCGCAGCCGGACAGCCTGCTCGCGCAGGGCTTCACGGGACCGGGCGGAGAGCGCGAGCGGAACCAGGCCGTTCACCGCGGTCGGCGCGGCGGCCGAGGAGTCGTAGCTCTCCAGGATCACGTGTGCGTTGGTGCCGCTGATGCCGAACGACGACACACCGGCCCGGCGCGGGGTCTCCCCCGCCGGCCACTCGACGTTCTCGGTGAGCAGTTCGACGCGCCCGGACGTCCAGTCGATGTGCGGCGAGGGCTCGTCGACGTGGACCGTGCGCGGCAGCAGCCCGTGCCGCATGGACAAGATCACCTTGAGCACCCCGGCGACGCCGGCGGCGGCCTGCGTGTGGCCGATGTTCGACTTCACCGAGCCGAGCCACAGCGGCCGGTCGCGGTCCTGGCCGTAGGTCGCCAGCAGCGCGTGCGCCTCGATCGGGTCACCCAAAGTCGTCCCGGTGCCGTGCGCCTCGACAGCGTCCACATCGGACGGTTCGAGCCCGGCACTCGCCAGCGCGGCCCGGATGGCCTGCTGCTGGGCCGGGCCGTTGGGCGCGGTGAGGCCGTTGGACGCGCCGTCGGAGTTGACCGCCGAACCGCGGACCACGGCCAGCACCGGGTGGCCGTTGGCCAGCGCGTCGGACAGCCTTTCGACCAGGACGAGCCCGACGCCTTCGGACCAGCCGGTGCCGTCGGCCGCGGCCGCGAACGGCTTGCACCGCCCGTCGGGCGCGAGCCCGCGCTGACGGCTGAACTCGAGGAACATGCCCGGGGTCGACATCACCGTCACCCCGCCGACCAGCGCTAGCGAGCACTCACCGCGTCGCAGGGACTGGGCGGCCCAGTGCAGCGCGACCAGCGACGACGAGCACGCCGTGTCCACGGTGACCGCCGGGCCCTTGAGCCCGAGCTGGTAGGCGACCCGGCCGGAGATCACCGCGGTCGAGTTGCCGGTGAGCAGGTGCCCTTCGACACCCTCGGGCAGCGCGGTCAGACCGGAGCCGTAGCCGGTGGACGTGCCGCCGACGAACACCCCGGCTCGCGTGCCGCGCAGCGAGAGCGGGTCGATCCCGGCGCGTTCGACGGTCTCCCACGCCGTTTCGAGCAGCAGCCGCTGCTGCGGGTCGGTCGCCAGCGCCTCGCGCGGGCTCATCCCGAAGAAGCCGGGGTCGAACTCGGCCGCGTCGTAGACGAACCCGCCCTCGCGGACGTAGCTGGTGCCCGCCTGCCCGGCGTCGCCGGAGTACAGCGCCGCGGGCCAGCCGCGGTCGGCGGGGAAGCCCGCCATCCCGTCGCCGCCGTCGGCCAGGAGCTGCCAGAGCTGTTCGGGAGTGCGGACACCGCCGGGGAACCGGCAGCCCATCCCGATCACCGCGACCGGTTCGGCGTCGCGCTCCTCCACCTCGCGCAGCCGCTGGTTCGCCGCGCGCAGGTCGGTGGTGACCTTCTTGAGGTAGTCGAGCAGCTTCTTCTCGTTGTCGGAGGTCACGCCCCGAACTCCTTGTCGATCAGGTCGAACAGCTCGTCGGCGGAGGCCGCCGCCACTTCGTCGTCCAGCCGCGGTTCGCCGGTCCACCAGTCGAGGAGGGACCGCAGCCGCTCGGTGATCTCCTCGCGGCCTTCGTAGCCGGCGGGCAGCGCGGCGAGGGAACTACGCAGCTCGTCGACGGCGCCGGTCGCGGACGGCGCGCTCTCGCCGAGCAGGTAGGCCGCCAGCTCGCGGACGGTCGGGTAGTCGAACACCAGCGTCGCGGGCAGCCGCTTCCCGGCGACCGCGCCGAGCCGGTTGCGCAGCTCGACCGCGGTCAGCGAGTCGAAGCCCAGTTCGGAGAACGCCTTGGCCGGATCGATGTCCACTGTGGACGCATGGCCCAGCACCGCGGCGACCTGCCCGGTCACCAGGGCCACCACGAGGTCTTCGCGCTCCGCGAACGGCGTCGCGGCGAGCCGCTCGGCCAGGCCGGCGGGCGCGGCGTGCGCCACCTCCGCGACCGCCCGCCGTGCCGGGGCGGTGGCGAACTCCCGGAACAGCGGCACGCCCGACGACGCCAGCGCGGCCGAGTCGACCCGCATCGGCACCACGGCCGCTTCACCGGAAGCCACCCCCGCGTCGAGCAGGGCGAGCCCGAGCTCGGCGGACAGCGGCAGCAGGCCCGCGCGGGCCATCCGGCTCAGGTCCGTCTCGGTCAGGCCGCTGGTCATCCCCGCCGACGCCGACCACGGCCCCCACGCGAGCGCCACCGCGGGCAGCCCGAGGGCGTGCCGGTGCGTCGCGAAGGCGTCGACGAACGCGTTCGCGGCCGCGTAGTTCGCCTGCCCGGCGCCGCCGAACAGGCCGGCGGCCCCGGAGAACAGCACGAACGCGGTGAGGTCGGCGTGCCGGGTCAGCTCGTCGAGGTGCACGGCGGCATCGACCTTGGGCCGCAGCACCTTGTCCAGCCGGGCGGCGTCCAGGGAACCGACGACGCCGTCGTCGAGCACGCCGGCGGTGTGCATGACGGCGCGCAGCGGGTGTTCGGCGGGGATCCCGGCGAGCAATTCGGCCAGTGCGTCGCGGTCGGCCGCGTCGCACGCCGCCACGGTGACGGTCGCCCCCAGCCCGGTCAGTTCGTCCCGCAGCTCGGCCGCCCCTTCGGCCGCGAGGCCGCGGCGGCTGGTGAGCAGCAGGTGCCGTGCGCCGTGCTCGGTGACCACGTGCCGGGCCAGCAGCCCGCCCAAGCCGCCGGTGCCGCCGGTGATCAGGACCGTACCGCCGGGGTCGAGCGGCGCGGGCACAGTCAACACGACCTTGCCGACGTGCTTGGCCTGCTGGAGGTGCTTGAACGCGGCCGGGGCGCGGTGGACGTCCCACGCGGTGACCGGCACCGGCCGCAGCGCGCCGCGGCCGAGCAGGTCGAGGACCTCCCGCAGCAGTTCGGCGATCCGGTCGGGACCGGCCTCGATGAGGTCGAACGCCCGGTAGGCGACGCCCGGGTGGGCCGCGGCGACCTCGGCGGCGTTCCGGACGTCGGTCTTGCCCATCTCCAGGAACCGGCCGCCGCGGGGCAGCAGCCGCAGGGAGGCGTCGACGAAGTCCCCGGCCAGGGAGTCGAGGACGACGTCGACGCCGCGGCCCTCGGTGGCCGCGAGGAACCGCTCCTCGAAGTCCAGGGTGCGCGAGGACGCGATCCGGTCGTCGGCGAGGCCGTGGTCGCGCAGGGCGTCCCACTTGCCCGCGCCCGCGGTGCCGAACACGTCGGCGCCGAGGTGCTTCGCGAGCTGGACGGCGGCCATGCCGACGCCGCCGGCCGCGGCGTGGACCAGCACGGTCTCCCCCGGCTGGACGCGGGCGAGGTCGACCAGCGCGTAGTAGGCGGTGAGGAACACGATCGGCACGGACGCCGCCTCGGCGAACGACCAGCCGTCCGGGACGCGGGCGACGAGCCGCTGGTCGGCGACCGCGACCGGCCCGAACGCGCCGGGGAACATGCCGAGCACCCGGTCGCCTGCCGCCAGCCCGGTCACCCCGGCGCCGACCTCGGTGACGACGCCCGCGCCCTCCAGGCCCATCTGCCCGGCTTCGCCCGGGTACATGCCGAGCGCGTTGAGGACGTCGCGGAAGTTGACGCCCGCCGCGCGGACCGCGATCCGCACGTGCCCGTCCGGCAGCGGGCCCTCGACCTCGGGGCACGGCAGCAGGGTCAGGTTTTCGAGGGTGCCCTTGTCGACGACGTCGAGCCGCCACGGTCCGTTCGCCGGCGCGGCGAGCACCCCGCCCGCGGTTTCCGCGCGCACCAAGCGGGCCGCGTGCGGTTCACCGTCGCGAAGGGACAGTTGCGGCTCGCCGGTGGTGAGGGCGCCCGGGATGGCGGCGAAGGAGGCTTCCGTGCCGTCGACGTCCACCAGCAGGAACCGGCCGGGGTTCTCGGCCTGGGCCGAGCGCACCAGACCCCAGACCGCGGCGTTGGCGAGATCGGTCACCTCGCCGCGGTGCGCCACCGCGCCGGAGGTGACGAACACCAGCTTCGCGCCTTCGAGGGTGTCCTCGGTCAGCCAGCGCTGCACGGTCTCCAGGGCGAGCCCGGTGGCCGCGCGCACCGCGGCCGGGAGGTCTGCCGCACGGTCCGGCACGAGCGGCGCGAAGACCACCTCGGGTGGCGTGCCACCCTCGGCGATGAGCGCGTCGATGTCCACATAGGACTTGAGCGGACCGGACGTGCCGAGCTGGACGCCGAGCTTGTGCGGGTCCGGGCCGAGGACGGCCCAGTCCTGGGTGTCCGGTTCGGACCCGCCGGTCAGCGGGATCCAGTCCACTTGGAACAGCGAGTCGTGCAGCCGTCGCGGCTCGGTCAGCAGTTCGGCCGAGACCTGGCGCATGGCCAGCGAACCCACGGTGGCGACCGGGTTGCCCGCGGCGTCGGCGATGGTCAGCGCCAGGGCGTCCGGCCCGGCCAGGCTCAGGCGGACGCGCAGCGCGGCGGCGCCGGACGCGTGCAGGGTGACGTCCGACCACGAGAACGGGAGGCGGCTCTGCCCGGACCCGGCCAGGGGCAGGTAGAGCAGGGCCTGCAGTGCGGCGTCGAGCAACGCCGGATGCAGGCCGAAGCGCCGCGCGTCATCGCGGGCCGGTTCGGGCAGCGCGATTTCGGCGAAGACGTCGTCGCCGCGGCGCCACGCGGCGGCCAGGCCGCGGAAGGCGTCCCCGTAGGCGAACCCGCCGGCCGCGTAGGTGTCGTAGAAGTCCTCCACGGCAATGGGTTCCGCCTGCGCGGGCGGCCACTCGGTCAGCGGTTCGCCGGGCTCTCCGGCGTCGACGGCGAGCAGGCCGGTGGCGTGCAGGACCCAGTCGTCGGTGCCCTCGACCCGCGAGTGCGTGGTGAACGCCCGGCCGCCGTCCTCCCCGGGGGCCCCGACCGAGCACTGCAGCTGGACGCCGCCGCGCTCGGGCAGCACCAGCGGCGCGGCCAGCGTCAGCTCTTCGACCCGGGCGCAGGCCGCCTGGTCGCCGGCGCGGACGGCCAGCTCCAGGAACGCCGTGCCCGGCAGGAGGACCTGGCCCATGACCTCGTGCCCGGCCAGCCACGGGTGCGTGGACAGCGCGAGCCGGCTGGTGAACAGCAGCTCGTCGGAACCGGCCACGGAGACCGCCGCGCCGAGGAGCGGGTGGTCCACCGCGGTGAGACCGGCGGCGGTGACGTCGCCGACCGGCAGGCCGGTGAGGTGCGGCCAGAACCGCTGGTACTGGAACGCGTACGTCGGCAAGTCGACCCGGCGGGCGCCGGTTCCGGCGAACACGGCCGTCCACTCGGGACTCTGCCCGTGGACGTGCAGCTCGCCGACGGCGGCCAGCACGGTGACCCGCTCGTCGCGGCCCGCGCGCAGGGTGGGCACCGCCACGGCCGCTTCGACCATCGGTGTGAGGACGGCGTCCGGCCCGATCTCGACGAACCGGTTGACGCCCAGCCCCTGGAGAGTCGTGACGGCGTCGGCGAACCGCACGGTCGCACGCACCTGGCCGACCCAGTACTCCGGCGTCAGCACGGACGTGACCGCACCGGTCACCGTGGACACGATCGGCAGGGCCGGTTCGGCGTAGGCGATCCGCTCGGCCACCTTCGCGAACTCGGCCAGCATCGGATCCATCGACGGCGAGTGGAACGCGTGGGAGACCGTGAGCCGCTTGGTCTTGCGGCCCAGCGCGGTGAAGTGCTGCTCGATCCCGTCGAGGTCGTCGCCGGAGACCACGACGGACGTCGGCCCGTTGATCGCGGCGACGCTCACCGTGTCCGTGAGCAGTGGCGTGACCTCGTCCTCGGTGGCGGCTACGGCCAGCATGCCGCCGCCGCGTGGCAAGGCTTGCATCAACCTGCCGCGCGCCGCGACCAGGTGGCACGCGTCCGCCAGGGAGAACACCCCGGCGACGTGCGCGGCGGCCAGTTCGCCGATCGAATGCCCGGCCACGTACTCGGGGCGCACACCCCAGGACTCCAGCAGCCGGAAGAGAGCGACCTCGACCGCGAACAGCGCGGGCTGGGTGTAGCCGGTCTCGTTCAGCAGATCCTCGTCGCCGAAGACGACGTCCCGCAACGGCCGATCCAGCTCGGTGTCGAAGTGCGCGCACACCGCGTCGAACGCCTCGGCGTAGACGGGGTGCGCGTCGTACAGTTCGCGGCCCATGCCGAGCCGCTGCGCACCCTGTCCGGTGAAGAGGAATCCGATCCGGCCTTCGCTCGCCGGGCCGGGGAGAGGTCCGTCGACGAGGTCGCGCAGACCGCGCAGCAGCTCGTCGGTATCGGTGCCGATCACCACCGCGCGGTGCTCGAACGCCGAGCGGCCGGTGGCCAGGGACCAGCCGATGTCGGCCGGTCGCTCCTCGGCTGCAAGGTCGGCCAGCTGCGCGGCCTGGGCCCGCAACGCCGCCTCGGATCGGCCCGACAGCACCCACGGCACCGGACCCGACCACGCCGACTCGGCCACCGCGGGTTCTTCGGGCGCCTGCTCGACGATCACGTGCGCGTTGGTGCCGCTCACGCCGAACGACGAGATCCCGGCCCGGCGCGGGTGCCCGTTCGGCGCCCACTCGACGGCGTCGGACAGCAGCCGCACGTCGCCGGAAGTCCAGTCCACATGGGACGACGGAACGTCCGCGTGCAGCGTCTTCGGCAGCAGATCGTGCCTCAGCGCCAGGACCATCTTCATGATCCCGGCCGCGCCCGCGGCGGCTTGGGTGTGCCCGATGTTGGACTTGACCGAACCGAGCCACAGCGGCCGGTCGCGGTCCTGCCCGTAGGTGGCCAAGACAGCCTGCGCCTCGATCGGGTCGCCCAGCACCGTGCCGGTGCCGTGCGCTTCGACGGCGTCCACTTCGGACGGTGCCAGGCCGGCGTCGGCCAGCGCGGCGCGGATCACCCGCTGCTGCGACGGCCCGTTGGGGGCGGTCAGGCCGTTGGACGCGCCGTCCTGGTTGACCGCGCTCCCGCGGACGAGGGCGAGCACCGGGTGGCCGTTGCGGCGCGCGTCGGAGAGCCGTTCGAGGAGCACCATCCCGGCGCCTTCGCCCCAGCCGGTGCCGTCGGCGTCGTCGGAGAACGCCTTGCAGCGGCCGTCGAGCGCGAGCCCGCGCTGGCGGCTGAACTGGATGAACCCGGACGGGGTCGACATGATCGTGACCCCGCCGGCCAGCGCCAGCGAGCACTCCCCCGCCCGCAGCGCCCGAGCCGCGAGGTGTACCGCCACCAGCGACGACGAGCACGCCGTGTCGACCGTGACGGCCGGGCCTTCCAGGCCGAGCGCGTAGGAGATCCGGCCGGACACCACGGAACCCGCGTTGCCGGTCATGGTGTAGCCCTCGACGCCCTCGTCGTCGCCGAGCGCGAGCAGCGGCGTGTAGTCCTGGCCGTTCGAGCCGGCGAACACGCCGACCGGGCCGCCGCGCAGCGACGCGGCGTCGATCCCGGCGCGCTCGACGGCCTCCCACGCCGTCTCGAGCAGCAGGCGCTGCTGCGGGTCCATGGCCAGGGCCTCGCGCGGGTTGATGCCGAAGAACGCGGCGTCGAACCGGCTGGCGCCGTCGAGGAACCCGCCGCGGCGGGTGTAGGACGTGCCCTGGTGGTCGGGGTCCGGGTCGTAGAGCGCGTCGAGGTCCCAGCCGCGGTCGTCGGGGAAGTCGGTGATCGCGTCCGCGCCGCCGGACAGCAGGTCCCACAGGTCCTCCGGCGACCGCACGCCGCCGGGGAACCGGCACGCCATCGAGACGATGGCGATCGGGTCGTCCTCGACCGCCTTCGGCGTGACGTCCACTGTGGACGGCGTGTCGGCCGGCTCGCCCAGCTCGCTCTTGAGGTGCGCGACCAGCGCGGTCGTCGTCGGGTAGTCGAAGATGAGCGTCGCGGGCAGCTTGAGCCCGGTGGCCGCGGACAGGCGGTTGCGCAGGTCGACCGCGGTCAGCGAGTCGAAGCCGAGGTCGGTGAACGCCCGGTTCGGCTCGACGTCACCCGGCCCGCCGTACCCGAGCACCCCGGCGACCTGGGCGCGGACGAACTCCAGCACGTCGCGTTCGCTCACGCCTTGGGTGTGCTTCGCCGCGGCTTCGATCGCCGCGCGGGCCTCGGGGATGCCGAGCAGCAGCGGGCTCGGCCGGACGGCGGTGAACGACGGCACGTACCGCGCCCAGTCGACGCCCGCGACGGTCAGCGTGGTCTCGCCGTGGTCGAGCGCCTGCTGCAGCGCCGCGATCGCCAGGTCCGGGTCGAGCGCCTGGATGCCGCCGAGGCGCTGGCGTTCGGCGACGGCCGCGGCGTCGGCCATGCCGGTGTCGGCCCACGGACCCCAGGAGATCGACGTCGCGGGCAGCCCGAGCGAGCGCCTGTGCTCGGCGAGCGCGTCGAGATAGGCGTTGGCGGCGGCGTAGTTGCCCTGGCCGGGCCCACCCCAGACACCGGCCGTCGAGGCGAACGAGACGAACGCCGTCAGGTCGAGGTCCCGGGTCAGTTCGTGCAGGTGGAACGCGGCCAGCGCCTTGGGCTTCAGCACGCCCATCAGCCGGTCCGGGGTGAGCGAGTCCAGCACACCGTCGTCGAGGACACCGGCCGCGTGGACGACGGCGGTCGGCGGGTGTTCGGCGAGCACGGCGGCCAGCGCGTCGCGGTCGGCGACGTCGCAGGCCACGACGGTCGCGCGGGCACCGAGCCCGGCGAGTTCTTCGCACAGCTCGGCCGCGCCCGGGGCGTCCGCGCCCCGGCGGCTGGTGAGCACCAGGTTCCCGGCGCCGCGACCGGCCAGCCAGCGGGCGACCTTCGCACCCAGCGCGCCGGTACCGCCGGTGACCAGCACGGTTCCGTCCGGCGTCCACTCGCGGCCCGGCGGGGTCGAGCCGAGCGGGGACCGCAGGAGCCGGCGGGCGAAGACGCCGGACGCGCGCACGGCGACCTGGTCCTCGTCACCGGTGAGCGCGGCGACTACCCGGGCGGCCGCGCGGTCGTCGAGGTCGGCGGGCAGGTCGAGCAGGCCACCCCAGCGGCCGGGGTGTTCGAGCGCGGCCACGCGGCCGAGGCCCCACACCGGCGCTTGGGCCGGCTGGCGAAGCGCGTCGGCCTTGCCGGTCGACACGGCGCCACGGGTGAGCGTCCACAAGGGAGCGTCGCTGACGGCTTGAATCAGCGTGAGCGTGTCGACGAGACCGCGGTAGGACACGTCGGTCCCCAGCAGGGACACGATCCCCGCCGGTTCGACGTCGCCGATCCGCTCGGCCAGGGCGGCGCGGTCGAGGCCGGACTCCACCTCGACCGTGACGACGTCCGCGCCGAAGCGGTCCAGGGGCAGGGTCGTCTCGTCGCCCGGACGACGCACGACGAGCCAGGTGCCCTCGATGCGTGGTGAGGTCTCGACGGTGACCGGCTGCCACCCGACGCGGTACCGCCAGTTGTCCACTGTGGATTCTTCGCGGCGCTGCCTGCGGTAGGCGGCCAGCGCGGGCAGCAGGCCTTCGACGGCGGGCGCGTCGAGCCCGAGCGTCCGGGCCAGCTCGCCGGCGTCGTCGCGTTCGACGGCCGACCAGAAGCCGGCGTCGGCGGCGTCGGAGGCCGCGGCGACGTCGCCCGGGCCGGGCAGCGTCGGCCAGTAGCGCTGACGCTGGAACGGATACGTCGGCAAGTCCACAATGGACCCGGTGAGCACGGGCGTGAAGTCCACGTCGACACCGCGCGCCCACAGTTCGCCGGCCGAGGTCAGGAAGCGGGCGAGCCCGCCTTCGTCGCGGCGCAGCGAACCGGTGACCACGGCGTCGTCGAGAGTTCCGGCGATCGCGCTGCCCAGCACCGGGTGCGCGCTGGACTCGACGAACACGTCGAAGCCCTGCTCGCCCAGCGCCACGGTGGCGGGCGCGAACAACACGCGCTGCCGCAGGTTGCGGTACCAGTAGGCGGCGGTCAGCTCGGTGGTGTCGAGCCAGTCGCCGGTGACGGTCGAGTAGAACGGGATCCGCGCGGCGCGCGGGGTCACCGGGGCCAGCACTTCGAGAAGCTGGGCCTCGATCGCCTCGACGTGCGCGGAGTGCGACGCGTAGTCGACCTGGACCTTGCGGGCGCGGACGCCGTCGGCCGCGCAGCGGACCAGCAGCGCGTCGACCAGCTCCGGGTCGCCGGAGACGGTGACCGCGGCCGTGCCGTTCAGCGCGGCGAGGGACAGGCCGGGCGGCAGCTCGAGGTCTTCGGCCGGCAGCGCCACGGACGCCATCGCGCCGCGGCCCGCCAGCGACGTCCGGATCACCTGGCTGCGCAGGGCGACCACCCGTGCGCCGTCTTCCAGGGAGAGCGCGCCGGACACGCAGGCGGCGGCGATCTCGCCCTGGGAGTGGCCGATGACGGCGTCCGGGCGGACGCCGTAGGACTCCCACAGCGCGGCGAGCGACACCATGACCGCCCAGCACGCGGGTTGCACGACGTCGACCCTGGTCAGGGCCTCGGCGTCGCCCAGGACGTCGGTCAGCCGCCAGTCGACGAACGGGTCGAGCGCGGCCGCGCACTCGGCGAGCCGGTCGGCGAACACCGGCGCGGCTTCGGCGAGTTCGAGGGCCATCCCGACCCACTGCGAGCCCTGGCCGGGGAAGACGAACACGGTCTTGCCGGGCGTCCCGGCGACGCCGCGCACGGCGGGGTCGGCCAGCCCGGCGAGCAGCTCGGCCCGATCGGCGCCGACGACGACCGCCCGGTGCTCGAACGCCGACCGCGTGGCGGCCAGGGACACCGCGACATCGGCGACGTCGGACTCCACTGTGGACAGCAGTTCGGCTTGCCGGCGCAGCGCGTCAGCCGTGCGCCCGGACAGCAGCCACGGCACTGCGGCCGGCGTCTCGCGGTCAGGTCGTCGCGTGGTTTCCGTGGCCTGCTCGAGGATCAGGTGCGCGTTCGTCCCGCTCATCCCGAACGACGAGACACCCGCCCGACGCGGGCCGTCGGCGAGCCACGGCCGGCTCTCGGTGAGCAGGCTGACGTCGCCCGCGTCCCACTCGACGTGCGGGGACGGGACGTCCGCGTGCAGCGTCTTCGGCAGCACGCCGTGCCGGATGGCCTGGACCATCTTGATCACGCCGCCGACGCCCGAAGCCGCCTGCGCGTGCCCGACGTTGGACTTGAACGACCCCAGGTACACCGGCCGGTCCGCGGGCCGCTCGCGGCCGTAGGTGGCGATGATGGCCTGCGCCTCGATCGGGTCGCCCAGCTTGGTGCCGGTGCCGTGGGCCTCGACGACGTCCACTTCGGACGGTGTCAACCGCGCGTTGGCCAGCGCCCGCCGGATCACCCGCTGCTGCGACGGCCCGTTCGGGGCGGTGAGGCCGTTGGACGCGCCGTCGGAGTTGATCGCCGAGCCCTTGATCACCGCGAGGACGCGGTGGCCGTTGCGCTCGGCGTCGGAAAGCCGTTCCAGCATCAGCATCCCGGCGCCTTCGGCCCAGCTGGCACCGTCGGCGTCGGCCGAGAACGGCTTGCTGCGCCCGTCCGCGGCGAGCGCGCGCTGGCGGCTGAACTCGACGAGGGAAACCGGGGTGGACATGACCGTGACGCCGCCGGCGAGGGCCAGCGTGCAGTCGCCGTCACGTAGGGACTGGCAGGCCCAGTGGATCGCGACCAGCGAGGACGAGCACGCGGTGTCGATCGAGACCGCGGGTCCTTCCAGGCCGAAGGTGTAGGCGACGCGGCCGGAGAGCACGCTCGGCGAGTTGCCGGTGCCGAGGAAGCCTTCGAAGCTGTCGGTCGCGGCGCCGAGCAGGCCGCCGTAGTCCTGGTAGGTGATGCCGGCGAAGACGCCGGTGCGGCTGCCGCGCAACGTGGCCGGGTCGATCCCGGCGCGTTCCATCGACTCCCAGGACACTTCGAGGAGCAGGCGGTGCTGCGGGTCCATCGCGACGGCCTCGCGCGGGCTGATCCCGAAGAAGCCGGGGTCGAACGCGCTCGCGTCGTGCAGGAAGCCGCCTTCGCGGGCGTAGCACGTGCCCGGTGCGTCGGGGTCGGTGTCGTAGAGGGCTTCGAGGTCCCAGCCGCGGTCGGCCGGGAACGGCGAGATCGCGTCGCCGCCTTCGGCGACGAGCCGCCAGAGGTCGTCGGGGTCGGCGATGCCGCCGGGGTAGCGGCAGGCCATGCCGACGATCGCGATCGGCTCGTCGACCCGGGTGCCGGCCTCGGTGTGCTCTTCCTCCGCGCCGAACAGCTCGGCGTGCAGCGCCTTCGCCAGCGCCGTGGGCGTCGGGTGGTCGAAGACCGACGTCGCGGGCAGGCGCAAGCCGGTCGCGGTGTTCAGCGCGGTCCGCAGCTGGACGGCGGTCAGCGAGTCGACGCCCAGTTCCTTGAACGCGCGGTCCGCGCCGACCGCCTCGGGTCCGGCGTGGCCGAGGACGAGCGCGGCCTCGGTGCGGACGATGGCGAGCAGTGCCCGGTGCCGGTCGGTCTCGGGCAGCCGGGCGAGCCGCTGGTGCAGCGCGTTGCCCGCGTCGGCCACCTGGGTGACCACCCGGCGCGTCTTGGCCTTCGCCGGGGCCTGCTCGACGGTGCGGAGCGCGCCCCTCGTGCCCAGCAGGTCGAACGTCTCACCGGGACGGCAAGCGAGCGCGCTGTGCGCGAGGGCTTCGAGCACCGCGGTCTGCGCCGCGACCAGGCCGTCTCCGCCGGCGGCGGTCAGGACGACGAGGTCGACGTCCAGCTCGGCGAGGTTGAAGGCGATGTCGGCGCGGTCGCGCAGGTCGGCCGGGCTCTCGGCGAGTCCGATGTGGACAGCGGTGGTGATGTCCGGGACGTCCCGGAGCGCCCGCGCCAGCTCGTGCCGATCGGCGGGGTCGCAGGCAACGGCCTCCGGCAGGTCCGCGTCCCCGAGCACGACGAGCCGCTGCACGCCCCGGTCCTCGACGAGGTGCCGCGCGAGGGCGGCGCCCAGTTCGCCGGACGCGCCGGTCAGCAGCACGGTCCCCTCGGGCTTCCACACGTCCGGCGTGACCGCCGCGGCGCGGGGTTCGTAGCCGACGCCACCGCGGATCACGAGCCGGTCCGCGATCGGCTCGACCGGCGTCCCGTCGACGAGGGCGAACCGGCCGGGGTGCCGCGCCAGCACCGGCTCGACGGCACCCCAGACGGCGGCTTCCACCACGTCCGGCACCTCGCCGGCGCTGACGGCGACCGCGCCACGGGTGACGAAGACCAGCCGCGAGCCGGCGAACCGCGGGTCGGCCAGCCAGGCCGTGACCAGCGCCAATGCCCGCTGCGCCGACGCCCAGACCGCCCAGGTGCGGTCTTCGGTGTCGTCGGGCCGGCAGGAGGCGAACACGACTTCCGGCACCGCCCCGGCGGCGGCCAGGTCGGCGAGCTCCTGGTAGGAGGGCAAGTCCGCCAGCCCGAGGTCACCGAGCACCGCGGCCGGTCGTGAGCGTGAAACCGGGTTAGAACCCTGTTCCTCACTCACGACCCACTCGACGCGGTGGTGCGTGGCGGCCGGGACCGGCTTCGTCGCCGGGCGCAGGACGACCGACTCGGCGACGGCCACGACCTGGCCCGTCGAGTCGGCCAGGGTCAGCCGGACGGCGCTTCCCGTCCGGCGCAACCGGACCCGCAGCTCGGTCGCGCCGGTCGCGTGCAGGCTGACGCCCGACCACGAAAACGGCAGCACGTCCGTCAGGTCGGCGAACGCCAGCGCGTGCAGTGCCGCGTCCAGCAGTGCCGGGTGCAGTCCCCACTCTTCGGTCGCGGTTCCGGCGGGCAGCGCCACCTCGGCGAACACGTCGTCGCCAGAGCGGTATGCGGCGCGCAGGCCCTGGAACGTCGGCCCGTAGCCGAACCCGGCCGCCGCGCGCTGGGTGTAGAAGTCGTCGATCGGCAGCGCGCCCGGCGGCGACCACTGCGTCAGATCGTCCGAAGTGGACAAACCGTCGGCCAGGAAACCACTGGCGTGCCGGACCCAGCCGTCGGCGCGGGTGTAGATGCCGAACGCGCGCCGGGCGCCGTCCGCGGCTTCGACGCGGACCTGCACCGGTACCCCGCCGTGCTCCGGCAGCACCAGTGGGGCCTCCAAGACCAGCTCCTCGACCTGGTCGCAGCCCACCTCGTCGGCCGCGCGCAGGGCCAGCTCGACGAACCCGGCGCCGGGGAAGAGGATCTCGCCGTGGACCCGGTGCTCACCCAGCCACGGCGCGGCATCGACCGAGAGCAACCCGGTGAGCACGACGCCGTCCGCGCCGGCCAGGTCCACGGCCGCACCCAGCAGGCCGTGCGACGCGCCGGACTGGCCGAGCGAGGCCGGGTCGCCGTCGACGTCCGGCACCTCCAGCCAGTACCGCTCGCGCTGGAACGCGTAGGTCGGCAGCTCGACGCGCGAGCCGTCGCCGACGACCCGGGCCCAGTCGACGTCGCCGCCGTCGACCTGCAGTTCGGCCAGCGCCGAGAGCAGCGTGCGGGCTTCGGGACGGTCGGCGCGCAGCGCCGGCACGGCGACCCGCGAGCCGTCCAAGCATTCCGCGACCATCGCGGACAGGACCCCCGCGGGGCCCAGCTCCAGGAACCGCGTCACCCCGCGGGCGGCGAGCGTGCGGACGCCGTCGGCGAACCGGACCGTCGCGCGGACCTGCCGGACCCAGTACTCCGGGTCACCCAGGTCGGTGGCGATCTCGCCGGTGACGTTCGACAGCACCGGTATGGCAGGCTCGTGGTAGGTCAGCCCGGCCGCCACCGTACGGAAATCGGCGAGCATGCCGTCCATCCGGGCCGAGTGGAACGCGTGGCTCACCCGCAGCCGCCGGGTCTTCCCGAACTTCGCGGCGACCGCCAGCACGGCGTCTTCGTCACCGGACAGCACGACCGACGACGGCCCGTTGACCGCGGCCAGCGACACGCGGCCGGTCAGCAGCGGCGTGACCTCGTCCTCGGTGGCCGCGACGGCCACCATCGCCCCTCCGCCCTTGCCCCCACCGCCACCCTCAACGGAGTCGCTTCGCGACGCTGCGTCGTTCGTGGGCAAGGCCTGCATGAGCCGCGCGCGGGCCGCGACGAGCGTGCACGCGTCCTCGAGGGACAGCACGCCGGCGACGTGCGCCGCGGCGAGTTCGCCGATCGAGTGACCGCCGACGAAGTCGGGCCGCACACCCCAGGACTCGAGCAGCCGGAACAGGGCCACCTCGACCGCGAACAGCGCGGGCTGGGTGTAAGCCGTCTCGTCGAGCCGCTCCCCCGAGGCGATCGCCGTCCGCAGAGAACCGTCGAAGTGCGCGCACACCGCGTCGAAAGCCGCGGCGAAGGCCGGGAACTCGCGGTACAGCTCGCTGCCCATTCCGGGCCGCTGCGCGCCCTGGCCGGTGAACAGGAACGCCGTCCGGCCCTGCGTCGCCGTCCCGCGCACCACCCCGGCGGACTTGGTGCCCTCCGCCAGCGCGGCGAGCCCGGCCCGGAGTTCGGCGGCGTCTTCGGCCGGCACGACGGCGCGGTGCTCGAACGCCGACCGGGTCGTGGCCAGCGACCAGGCCAGGTCGCCGAGGTCGCCGTCCGCGTGACCGAGCAGCTGCGCGGCCTGCGCCCGCAGCGCCGCTTCCGAGCGGCCGGACAGCGCCACCGGCACCAGCCCGGTCCGGCGCGGCCGCGGCAGCTCCGGTTCGGTCACGGGTGCCTCTTCGAGGATGACGTGCGCGTTGGTGCCGCTCACGCCGAACGCGGACACGCCGGCCCGGCGCGGCTGCCCGTCGGCCGGCCAGGGCATCGGCTCGGTGAGCAGGGAGACACTGCCCGTCGTCCAGTCCACTTCGGACGACGGCTGCCGGGCGTGCAAGGTCTTCGGGAGCAGTTCGCGTTGGAGGGCGAGCACCATCTTGATCACCCCGGCGACGCCGGCCGCGGCCTGCGTGTGCCCGAGGTTGGACTTCAGCGAACCGAGCCACAACGGCCGGTCGCGGTCGCGGCCGTAGGTGGCCAGCAGGGCGTGCGCCTCGATCGGGTCGCCGAGCCGGGTGCCGGTGCCGTGGCCTTCGACGGCGTCCACATCGGACGGCCGGAGACCGGCGTCGGCGAGCGCGGCCCGGATCACCCGCTGCTGCGACGGGCCGTTCGGGGCGGTCAGGCCGTTGGACGCGCCGTCGGAGTTCACCGCGGAGCCGCGCACCACGGCCAGCACGGGGTGCCCGAGCCGCTGGGCGTCGGAAAGCCGTTCCAGCACGAGCATTCCGGCGCCTTCGGACCAGCCGGTGCCGTCGGCGGCGTCGGAGTACGCCTTGCAGCGGCCGTCGGGCGCGAGGCCGCGCTGCCGGCTGAACTCGACGAACGCGGCGGGGTTGGCCATCACCGCGACGCCGCCGGCCAAGGCCAGGGAGCACTCGCCCGAGCGCAGGGACCGGGCGGCCAGGTGCAGCGCGACGAGCGAGGACGAGCACGCGGTGTCCAGCGTGACGGCCGGGCCCTCGACGCCGAGGTGGTAGGCGATCCGTCCGGAAAGGACACTGCCCGCGTTGCCGGTGAGCAGGTGGCCGCCGAGGCCTTCGGGGGCTTCGCGCAGGCCCGCGGCGTAGCCGGAGACGCCCGCGCCGACGAACACGCCGGAGCTGGTCCCGGCGAGGGAGCGCGGGTCGATGCCCGCGCGTTCCAACGCTTCCCAAGAGCTTTCGAGCAGCAGCCGCTGCTGCGGGTCGGTGGCCAGGGCCTCGCGCGGGCTCATCTCGAAGAAGGCGGCGTCGAACTCGTCGGCGCCGGTGAGGAAGCCGCCGTCGCGGGAGTAGCTCTTGCCCTCGGCGTCGGGATCGGGGTCGTAGAGGCCCTCGACGTCCCAGCCGCGGTCGGCGGGCCAGGCCGAGATGGCGTCGCCGCCGTCGGCCAGCAGCCGCCACAGGTCCTCCGGCGAGTCGATGCCGCCGGGCAGGCGGCAGCTCATGCCGACGATCGCGATCGGCTCGTCGGTCTCCTCGACCCGCTGGACCGGGATTTCCTCGTCGCCGCCGGACAGCTCGGCGACGAGGAAGCCCGCGAGGACGGTGGCCGACGGGTGGTCGAAGACGAGCGTCGACGGCAGTTTCAGGCCGGTGACCGTGCTCAGGCGGTTGCGCAGCTCGACGGCGGTCAGCGAGTCGAAGCCGAGGTCGCGGAAGGGCCGGTCCACGGCGACGGACGCCGGGTCGGCGTGCCCGAGGGCGGCCGCGGCCTCGCGCTGGACGAGGTCCAGCAGCTCGTCGGCGGACAGCTCGCGACGCGGGGTTTCCTCGACCGGGACGTCGAGGGCGTCGCGGACCTCGGGCAGGTCGCCGAGCAGGGCGCTGGCGCGGACCGCGGTGAAGCCGGGGGCGAACCGCGTCCAGTCGACGTCGGCCACGGTCACGGCGGTGTCGCCGGCGCCGAGGGCCTGGCGCAGTGCGGCGATCGCCAGGTCCGGCGCCAGGGGCCGGAGGCCGCGGCGGCGCAGGTGGTCTTCGGCGCCTTCGTCCGCGAGCATGCCGCCGCCGGCCCAGGGGCCCCAGGCCACCGAGGTCGCGGCCAGGCCCGCCGCGCGGCGCCGGTGGGCGAGGCCGTCGAGGTAGGCGTTCGCGGCGGCGTAGGCGCTCTGGCCGCCGCTGCCCCAGACGCCCGCGATGGAGGAGAACAGCACGAACGCGTCGAGTTCGCGGTCACCGAGGACGGCGTCCAGGTTCCCGGCGCCGGCAAGTTTGGCGGCGGTGAACCGGGCGAATTCGGCGGGGGTGAGATCGGCGAGGGGCGCGGACTGGGCAACCCCGGCGGCGTGCACTACGGCCCGCAGCCCGTCGAGACCGTCGACCAGCTCGGCGACGGCTCCGCGGTCGGTGACGTCGCAGGCCGCGACGGTCACGGTGACGCCGAGGGCGGTCAGCTCGTCGCGCAGTTCCGGCGCGCCGGGGGCGTCGAGGCCGCGGCGGGAGGTCAGGACGAGGTGATCGGCGCCGGCGCGGGCCAGCCAGCGGGCGACCTCGGCGCCGAGCGCCCCGGTGCCGCCGGTGATCAGCACGGTCCCGCGTGGGCGCCACGAGCGGTCTGCCTCGGCCGGGGGTGTGGGGGAATACACGTTTTTAAACGGGTTTTGAGAAAACACCCCGCGCGGCGGGCGGGGGAAGAAGTCGCCGGCAAAAACCCCGGCGCCGG
>NZ_JBIWPI010000006.1:446882-520917 GCF_044768185.1 Amycolatopsis sp. NPDC101161 | reverse complement strand
GGTGTACCCCCCCGGCCCGGGGGGGGCCCCCGGGGCGTACGGCGGGCGCCGGTCGTGAGTGAGAAACAGTGTTAGAACGCTGTTTCTCACTCACGACCCGGGCGGGCGCGCGGTTCAAGCGTGCGCCGTAAACCGCGGCGTCGCGGACAGCGACCTGGTCCTCGGTGCCGCCGAGCACACCCGCGAGCCGGGCTACCGCGCGGGCGTCGAGGACTGCCGGCAGGTCGACCAAACCGCCCCAACGGTCTGCGTGTTCGAGGGCGGCGGTGCGGCCGAAGCCCCAGAGCGCCGCCTGCGTCGCGCTGCGGACCGGGTCGGCGCCGCCGACCGAGACCGCACCCGATGTCGCGCACCACAGCGATGCCGTGCCATCGAGTGCCTGGACGAGTTCCAGAGTCGCCGCGAGCCCCGCCGAGATCGCGGGCGCGTCCGGTGCCGGGCGCTCGTCGAAGGCCAGCAGGGACAGCACCCCCGCGAAGTCGCCGTCGGGCAGTTCGGCCATGCGCGCGGGAACGCAGTCGAGGCCCGCGGTCAGCGTCTCGAGGAAGTCCGGCTCGACACCGTGCTCCGGAAGCACGAGCAGCCATGTGCCCGGCGCTCCTCCGGCGGGCCCGGACAGCGGCCGCCAGTTCACGGC
The DNA here is from genome assembly GCF_044768185.1 of Amycolatopsis sp. NPDC101161. Taxonomy (NCBI): domain Bacteria; kingdom Bacillati; phylum Actinomycetota; class Actinomycetes; order Pseudonocardiales; family Pseudonocardiaceae; genus Amycolatopsis; species Amycolatopsis sp. NPDC101161. The sequence goes on along the minus strand of NZ_JBIWPI010000006.1, from coordinate 520,280 downwards.
GTACCGCCACTTGTCCACAGTGGACGACTCGCTGTGCCACCGGGCGAGCAGCGGCAACGCCGTTTCCAGGCTGGCCAGTTCAGCGGGGTCCAGAGTGGACGACAGTGCGGTCAGGTCGGCGTGCTCGATCGCCGTCCAGAATTCGGTATCCGGTGCGGTCTCGGTGATGCGGGGCCAGAACCGTTCGCGCTGGAACGGGTAAGTCGGCAGCACGACGAACCGCGCCGGGGGCACCACCGCGGTCCAGTCCGGGCCGCGGCCGGCGACGTGGAGGTGGGCCAGCGCGGTGAGCAGCGTGCGCTCCTCGGGCCGGTCCTTGCGCAGCGTCGCTGTCGCGGGCAGGGTTTCCTGCGCCAGCGCGGCGAGCACCCCGTCCGGGCCCAGCTCGACGCAGCCGGTCACACCAAGCTCGGCCAACGCGCCGACGGCGTCCGCGAACCGCACCGGCTCACGGACCTGGCGCACCCAGTACACCGGCGTCAGGATCTCGTCGCCAGCCAGTCGACCGGACACTGTGGACACCAGCGGGATCTTCGGCGCGTGGAAGGTCAGGTCGTCGGCGACCGCCGCGAACGCGTCCAGCATCGGGTCCATCAGCGCCGAGTGGAACGCGTGCGACACCGGGAGCCGCCGGACCTTGCGGCCCAGCCCGGCGAAGTGCCGTTCGATCGATTCGACGGCGTCGACCTCCCCCGAGACGACCGTCGCTTGTGGACCGTTGAGGGCCGCGAAACCCACGCCGTTGCACAGAACCGCGGCAACCTCGTCCTCGGTGGCCTGCACGGCCAGCATCGCGCCACCCGTCGGCAGGGCCTGCATCAGACCCGCCCGGGCCACCACCAGTCGGCACGCGTCCTCGATGGACAGCACTCCGGCGACGTGCGCGGCCGCCAGCTCACCGATCGAATGACCCGCCACGTAGTCCGGCCGGACGCCCCACGACTCCAGCAGCCGGAACGACGCCACCTCGACCGCGAACAGCGCGGGCTGCGTGTACCCGGTCTCGTCCAGGAGTGACGCGTCGCCGAAGACGACTTCGCGCAGCGGGCGGTCCAGCGCCGAGTCCACCAGCGCGCAGACCGCGTCGAACGCGTCCGCGAACACCGGGAACCGCGCGTACAGCTCCGCGCCCATCCCGACGCGCTGCGAACCCTGGCCGGAGAACAGGAACGCCGACTTGCCGGCCGACTGGACGCCGTGGACCAGGTTCGGCGCCGTCCCGCCGGCCGCGAGGGCTTCGAGACCGGTCGCCAGTTCGGCGAAGTCCGCGCCGAGGACGACGGCCCGGTGTTCGAACGCGGCGCGTCCGGCCAGGCCGGCGGCCACGTCGGTGACGTCGGCGTCCGGCAGTCGCAGCAGGTCACGAGCGGCGTCCCGCAGCGCGGCTTCGGACCGGCCGGACAGCACCCACGGGACGAGACCACCCGGAGCCGCCGGAGACTCGGCCGCGGGCACGCCTTCGAGGATCACGTGGGCGTTCGTGCCGCTGACGCCGAACGACGACACGCCCGCGCGCCGTGGACCCGCGTCTTCCGGCCAGGCCTGCGCTTCGGTCAGCAACGCGACCGCGCCGCTGTCCCAGTCGATGTGCCGCGACGGCCGGTCGACGTGCAGCGTCTTCGGCAGCAGGCCGTGCCCCAGCGCGAGGACCATCTTGATGATCCCGGCGACGCCCGCCGCCGCCTGCGTGTGCCCGATGTTGGACTTCAGCGAACCGAGCCACAGCGGCCGCTCGCGGTCCTGGCCGTAGGCGGCGATGAGCGCCTGCGCCTCGATCGGGTCGCCCAGGGTCGTCCCGGTGCCGTGCGCCTCGACCGCGTCCACATCGGACGGTTCGAGTCCCGCGCTCGCCAGCGCCGCGCGGATCACGCGTTGCTGCGAAGGTCCGTTGGGGGCGGTCAAGCCGTTCGACGCGCCGTCCTGGTTGACCGCCGAGCCGCGCACCAGCGCGAGCACCGGGTGCCCGTTGCGGCGGGCATCGGACAAGCGCTCGACGAGGATGAGCCCGACGCCTTCGCCCCAGCCCGTGCCGTCCGCGCCGTCGGCGAACGCCTTGCAGCGGCCGTCTTCGGCCAAGCCGCCCTGCTTGCTGAACTCGAGGAACGCGCCCGGCGTAGTCATCACCGTGACGCCGCCGACGAGTGCCATCGAGGACTCGCCCGAGCGCAGCGACTGCGCCGCCCAGTGCAGCGCCACCAGCGACGACGAACACGCCGTGTCGACGGTGACGGCGGGGCCTTCCAAGCCCAGCACGTAGGAGATCCGGCCGGAGACGACCGAGCCGGCGTTCCCGGTTCCGGCATGGCCTTCCGAACCGCCTTCGCCGGCCTCGCGCAGCAAAGTCGCGTAGTCCTGGCCGTTGGTTCCGATGTAGACACCGACCTGGGAACCGCGCAGCGACAAGGGATCGATGCCCGCGCGCTCGAAGGTTTCCCACGACGTCTCCAGCAGCAGCCGCTGCTGCGGGTCCATCGCCAACGCTTCACGCGGCGAAATCCCGAAGAAGCCGGGGTCGAAGTCGGCCACACCGTCGAGGAAGCCGCCGTGGCGCGTGTAGCTGGTGCCCTCGTGGCCGCGGTCCGGGTGGTACAGGTCGGCCAGGGGCCAGCCGCGGTCTTCGGGGAAGGTGGTGACGGCGTCGCGGCCCCCGGCCAAGAGGTCCCATAGGTCTTCGGGCGAGCGGACGCCGCCGGGCAGGCGGCAGGCCATCGACACGATGGCGAGCGGCTCGTCCTCGACGACGGCGGACCGCGTGACGACCGGGGCCACGGCGGTCCCGGCCAGCTCTTCGCGCAGGTAGCCGGCGACGGCGGCCGGGGTCGGGTAGTCGAACACCAGCGTCGCGGGCAGTGGGCGCCCGGTCGCGGCGCCGAGGCCGTTGCGCAGCTCGACGGCGGTCAGCGAGTCGACGCCGAGGTCCTTGAACGCCCGGTCGGGCTCGACCGCGTCCGGCCCGGGATAGCCGAGCACGGCGGCGGCCTGCGCGCGGACGACGTCCAGCAGGAGCGCGTTCTGGTCCTCTGTGGACAGTTCGGCCAGCCGCGCGAGAAGAGGCTGCTCGTCGGGAGTGCTCATCGCGTCCCGCGCTTCGGGCAGGTCGGCGAGCAGCGGGCTGGGACGGGTGGTGGTGAAGCCGGGCACGAACTTCGCCCAGTCGACGTCCGCGACGATCGGGTTCGGCTCCCCGCCGGCGATCGCGCGGCGCAACGCGGCCACGGCCAGGCGCGGCGGCATCGGCGGCACGCCGCCCCGGCGCATCCGGTCGGCGACCAGGTCGTCGGCCGCCATCCCGCTGCCGCCCCACGGACCCCAGGCCACGGCGGTGGCGGGCAGCCCGGCGGCGCGGCGCTGCTCGGCCAGCGCGTCGAGGCCGGCGTTCGCGGCGGCGTAGGCGGCCTGCCCGACCGCGCCGAGGCTGCCCGCGAACGACGAGAACAGGACGAACGCGGACAGCTGGCGGTCGCGGGTCAGCTCGTCGAGGTGCCGGGCCGCGTCGAGCTTGGGCCGGAACACGGCGCCGAGCTGGTCGGCGGTGACGCCGTCGAGCACGGCGTCGTCGAGGACCCCGGCGGTGTGGATGACGGCGTCGAGGTCGGGCAGCGTGGCCAGCAGGCCGGCCACGGCGTCCCGGTCGCCGACGTCGCAGGCCGCGACGGTGACCTGGGTGCCGAGCGCGGCCAGCTCGTCCCGCAGGGCCGTCGCGCCCGGGGCGTCGAGGCCGCGGCGGCCGGCCAGCACGAGGTGGCCGGCGCCGCCCTCGGCGAGCGTGCGCGCGACGACCGCGCCCAGCGCTCCGGTACCACCGGTGATCAGCACGGTCCCGGCGGGCGACCACGGCTCGGCGGCCGGGCCAGTGGACCGCCGCAGCCGGCGGCCGAAGACACCCGAAGCGCGCAGCGCCACCTGGTCTTCGGCCGAGGTCAGGACGGCCGTCAGCCGGTCGAGGGCGCGGTCGTCCAGGTCGGCGGGCAGGTCGACCAGACCGCCCCAGCGCTGCGGGTACTCCAGCGCGGCGACCCGGCCGAGGCCCCACAGCGGCGCCTGCTCGGGGGCGCGCAGCGGGTCGGACTGCCCGGTGGAGACCGCGCCCCGGGTGGCGACCCAGACGGGGGCGGTCGCGCCGCGGACCAGCTCGATGGTGCGCAGGAGAGCCGTGGACGCCTCGCCGTCCAGAGCCAGCAGCGAAAGGACCCCGTCGGCGTGCTCCGGCAGCCGGTCGAGCGTCACGGGGACGAACCCGCGGCTCACCAGGGCGTCGAGCACCGGTGACGTGAAACCCTCCGGAACGACGGCCAGCCACGTCCCGGTGAGCGGGGCCGGTGTGGTCGGCACCGGCGTCCAGCCGATCCCGTAGCGCCAGGCGTCCACTGTGGACTTCTCTTGCCGCTGGGCGCGGTAGGCCGACAGCGCGGGCAGCAGGTCGCCGACCGCGTCGGCCGGCAGGTTCAGGACGTCGGCGAGGGTGCCGGTGTCCACCGCGGACCAGAACGCGTCGTCCCCGGCGCCGGTCGCGGGCGACGGCTCCAGCCAGTAGCGCTGCCGCTGGAAGCCGTACGTCGGGAGGTCGATCCGGCGGCCGCCGGGCAGGACGGCCGACCAGTCGGGCCCGTGGCCGGACACGTGCAGCCGGGCCAGGCCGGTCAGCGCGGCCTGCGGCTCCGGCCGGTCGCGGCGCAGCAGCGCCGTGACCGCGGCGCCGTCGGACAGGCATTCCTGGGCGAGCGCGGCCAGCGCGCCGTCGGGACCCACTTCGAGGAACCCGGTCACGCCCGCGTCGCGCAGCCAGCCGACGCCGTCGGCGAACCGCACGGCCTCGCGGACGTGCGAACCCCAGTAGTCCGCCGAGGTCAGGCGGTCGGCGAGGGTGCCGGTGACATTGGAAACGACCGCGATCTTCGGCGGGTGGAAGGTGAGCCCCTCGATGACCTGACGGAATTCGGCGAGCATGCCGTCCATGCGGGCGGAGTGGAACGCGTGCGAGACGTCGAGGCGCTTGGTCTTGCGGCCGAGCCCGGCGAAGTGCCCGGCCGCGGCCAGCACGACGTCCTCGTCACCCGACAGGACCAGCGAACCGGGAGCGTTGACGGCGGCGATCGAGAGGCCGTCGACCAGGTCGATCTCGTCCTCGGCAGCTTGGACGGCCACCATCGCGCCGCCCGCGGGCAGCGCCTGCATGAGCCGGCCGCGGGCGGCGACCAGCGTGCACGCGTCGGCCAGCGACAGGACTCCGGCGACGTGCGCGGCGACCAGCTCGCCGATCGAATGGCCGAGCAGGTAGTCCGGGACGTACCCCCACGACTCGGCCAGCCGGTACAGCGCCACCTCGACCGCGAACAACGCGGGCTGGGTGTACGCGGTGTCGTCGAGGTGCTCACCCGACGCGATTACCGTCCGCAGTGGACGGTCGAGGTGCCGGTCGAACTCCGCGCACACCGCGTCGAAGGCCGCGGCGAACACCGGGAACCGGGCGTGCAGCTCCGCGCCCATCCCGGCTCGCTGGGAGCCTTGGCCGGTGAAGAGGAAGGCCAGCTTCCCGGGCCGGACCGTGCCGCGGACCAGGCCGGGCGCGACGCCGTCCGCGGCGAGGGCGTCGAGGCCGCGCAGCAGCTCGGCGCGGTCCTCGGCGAGGATGACCGCGCGGTCGTCGAGGGCGGCCCGGCCGGTGGCCAGCGACCACGAGAGGTCCGGCAGGTCCGCACTGTCCACAACGGACTTGAGGCTGGCGGCCTGCGCCCGCAGCGCGACCGCGCCGCGCGCGGAAACCAGGAACGGCAGCAGGCCCGGCACGACCGGCGGCACGTCGTTCTCGTCGGCCGCGGGTGCTTCCGACAGCAGGACGTGGGCGTTGGTGCCGCTGACGCCGAACGCGGACACGCCGGCCCGGCGGGGCGCGTCCCGCTCCGGCCACGGCATCGGCTCGGCCAGCAGCTCGACGGCGCCGGCCGACCAGTCCACGTGGGACGTCGGCGCGTCCAGGTGCAGAGTCCGCGGGAGGCGCCCGTGCCGCAGGGCGAGGACCATCTTGATGACGCCGGCCGCGCCGGAGGCGGCCTGGGTGTGCCCGATGTTGGACTTCACCGCGCCCACGCGCAGCGGCCGGTCCGCCGGGCGGTGCTGCCCGTAGGTGGCCAGCAGCGCCTGCGCCTCGATCGGGTCGCCGAGGGTGGTGCCGGTGCCGTGCGCTTCGACGACGTCCACATCGGACGGCGACAGCCCGGCGGCGGCCAGCGCGGCACGGATGACCCGCTGCTGCGACGGTCCGTTCGGCGCGGTGAGGCCGTTGGACGCGCCGTCGGAGTTGACGGCCGAGCCCTCGACCACGGCGAGCACCGGGTGGTTGCGGCGCCGCGCGTCGGACAGGCGCTCCAGCAGCAGCAGGCCGACGCCCTCGCCCCAGCCGGTGCCGTCGGCGGCCTCGGCGAACGGCTTGCACCGGCCGTCGCCGGCCAGCCCGCCCTGGCGGGCGAACTCCAGGAAGACGGCCGGGGTCGACATGATCGTCGCGCCGCCGGCCAGGGCAAGGGAGCACTCGCGCTTGCGCAGGGCCTGACAGGCGAGGTGCAGCGCGACCAGCGCCGACGAGCACGCCGTGTCGACGGTGACGGCGGGACCTTCCAGGCCGTAGCTGTAGGCGAGCCGGCCGGACAGGACGCTGCCCGCGTTGCCCGTGAGCAGATGCCCGGCGACCTCGTCGGTCTCGCTCCCCACGCCGTACCCGGACGGCGTCGAGCCGACGAAGACCCCCGCCGAAGTCCCGGCGAGCGAGCCGGGGTCGATGCCCGCGCGTTCGAAGACCTCCCAGGACACTTCGAGCAGGAGCCGCTGCTGCGGGTCGGTGGCGAGCGCTTCGCGCGGGCTGATGCCGAAGAACGCCGGGTCGAACGTCGTGGCGGTGTCGACGAACCCGCCCGTGCGCGCGTAGTCGCCGCCGGTGGTGTCCCAGCCGCGGTCGGCCGGGAACGGCGTCATCGCGTCGGCGCCGCTCTCGACGAGGTCCCAAAGCTCCTCCGGAGAGGTCACGCCGCCCGGGAACCGGCAGCCCATCGCGACGATCGCGATCGGCTCCTTCTCCCCCGCCTCCAGCTCCTGGAGGCGTTGCCGGGTCTCGGCGAGGTCGGTCGTGACCCACTTCAGGTAGTCCCGGAGCTTGTCTTCGTTCACCAGCGCCCTCGCCTGTGGTCTTCGTGCGTTTCACCGGCGCGTCGTCACGACCTGCCGAGCTCCCGGTGGATGAAGTCGAAAATTTCGTCGTCCGTCGCGGCTTCGAGCTGCTGGGCGACCCGGGGACGGCCGTCGGGCGCCCGCGCTTCCCCCAGCTTGTCCAGCATGGTCCGAAGGCGGCTGGTGATTTGACCAAAGGCGGCATCCTCTGGGGAAACCCCTGAAACCAGCGCTTCGATCCGGTCGAGCTCCGTCAAGACCGAGGCTTCTTCGCCGGCCAGCGCCGAAAGCAGGAACCCGGCCAGCGCCGACGGCGTCGGGTGGTCGAAGACGAGGGTGGCGGGCAGCTTCAGCCCGGTCGCCGCGCGCAGGCGGTTGCGCAGCTCCACCGCGGTCAGGGAATCGAAGCCGAGCTCCTTGAACGGCCGGTGCGCGTCGACCTCGCCGGCACCGGAGTGCCCTAGGACCCGGGCGATGGCGTCGCGGACGTGGTCGAGGACCACGCGCTCCTGCTCGACCGGCGGCAGGCCGGTCAGCCTGCTGGTGAACGACTCCGCCGTCGCCTCCGGTTCGGCCCGCTGGGCGTCCAGGGCCCGGCGGACCGCGGGCAGGTCGTCGAGCAATGGCCGCGGCCGCGCGGCGGTGAAGCCCCGGACGAACCGGTCCCAGTCGACGTCGGCGACGGTGAGGACGGTTTCGTTGCGGTCGAGCGCCTGGCCCAGCGCGAGCAGCGCCCGCTCCGGGGGCATCGCGCCGACGCCGCGGCGGCGCAGGTGCTCCTCGGCGTCGTTGTCACCCGCCATGCCCGCGCCCCGCCAGGCGCCCCACGCGACCGAAGTCGCGGTGAGCCCGCGGTCGCGGCGGCGCTGGGCGAGCGCGTCGAGGAAGGCATTGCCCGCCGCGTACGCGCCCTGGCCGCCGCTGCCCCAGACGCCGGCGTTGGAGGAGAACAGGACGAACGCGTCGACGTCGTCCAGGAGCTCGTCGAGGTGCGTGGCGCCGTCGACCTTGGCCGCCACCACCTCGGCGAACTCGGCGAGGTCGGTGTCGTCCAGCGCGGTGCCCTGGACGATCCCGGCCGCGTGGAAGACGGCCCGGACGGGCGTACCGGCTTCGGCCAGCTCGTCGAGCAGCGTCTTGAGGGCCGCTCGGTCGGCGACGTCGCAGGCGGCGATCGTCGTCTCGGCGCCGAGCCCGGCCAGTTCGTCGCGGAGTTCGGTCGCGCCCGGCGCCGTTTCACCGCGCCTGCTGGTCAGTACCAGGCGTTGTGCCCCGCGGCCGGCGAGCCAGCGGGCGACGTGCGCGCCGACCCCGCCTGTGCCGCCGGTGATCAGCACGGTGCCGGACGGCCGCCAGTCGCGGGCCGGGGCGCCCTCGCCGAGCGGGGCGGGGACCAGGCGGCGGGTGAGCACCCCGGACGTCCGGACGGCGACCTGGTCTTCGTCGCCCGCCGCGGCGAGGAGCCCGGCCAGCCGCCGCCGGTCGCGGTCGTCCGTCGTCTCGGGCAGGTCGATCAGGCCGCCCCAGCGGTCGGCGTGTTCCAGGCCGATGACCCGGCCCAGGCCCCAGACCTGGGCCTGGCCGGCGTCGGTGAGCACGTCGCCGCGGCCGGTGGCGACCGCGCCCGCCGTGGCGAGCCAGAGCGGGGCGGCGATCCCGGCATCGCCGAGCGCCTGGGTCAGGAGCAGGGTGTTCTCGATCCCGCGTTGCCCAGCCGGGTCGAGCGCCAGCAGCGAGAGCACGCCGTCCACCGGGGCGAGGTCGACCAGGCGCTTGCCGAGCGTGGCGCGGTCGGTGTCGCCGACGGTCAGCGCGACGACGGTGGCGCCCGCGTCCTCGACGGCCTTCCGGCCCGCGTCGATCCAGGCGTGGTCGCCTTCCGGCGTGACGAGCAGCCAGGTGCCTTCGAGAGGCGGTTCGTTGATCGCCAGAGGCTTCCACGTGATCCGGTAACGCCAGCCATCCACAGTGGACTGTTCGAGCCGGCTGCGCCGCCAGGACGCGAGGGCGGGCAGGACGTCACCGAGGGGTTCCGGCGCGATCGCGAGGGTGCCGGCGAGCGACGTCACGTCCTCGCGTTCCACCGCTTCCCAGAACCGCTCGTCGAGCGGGTCCCCGGCCGGCGCCGCGGGCTGCGCGGGCTTCGGCCAGTAACGCCGGTGCTGGAACGGGTAGGTGGGCAAGCTGATCGTGCGCGTCTCGGGCACGAAGGCCGTCCAGTCGACGGTGTGCCCCTGCGTCCACAGCTCGGCGACCGAGGTCAGGAAGCGGCGCGGATCACCTTCACCGCGGCGGAGCGTTCCGACGACGACGCCGGGGGCGTCGTCGAGGGTCTCCTGGACCGCGCTGAGCAGCACCGGGTGCGCGCTGACCTCGACGAAGAACCGGTGCCCGCGCTCGATGAGCGTCCGGGTCGTGTCGAGGAAGCGGACCGGCTCGCGCAGGTTCCGGTACCAGTAGCCGCCGTCGAGGGTGGCCGTGTCGACCGGTTCGGCGGTCACCGCGGAGTAGAACGGGATGTCGCCCGTGCGCGGCCCCAGGCCCGCGAGGACCTCGCGGAGCTCGTCGCGGATGCCTTCCACGTAGCTCGAGTGGGAGGCGTAGTCGACCGGGATCCGCCGGGCGCGGATGTCCCGCTCCGCGCAGTGGGCGATCAGCTCGTCCAGGGCGGCCGGGTCGCCGCACACCACCGTCGACGCCGGGCTGTTGTAGGCCGCGATCGCGACCCCGTCCGGCAGCAGCTCCGCGACACGTACGGCGTCGAGTGCGACCGAGGCCATGCCGCCGCGGCCCGCGAGCCCGGCGGCGATCGCCTTGCTGCGCAGCGCGACGACCTTCGCACCGTCCTCGAGGGACAGTCCACCCGCGACGACCGCCGCCGCGATCTCGCCCTGCGAGTGCCCGGCGACGGCGTCGGGTTCGACGCCGGCCGAGCGCCACAGCGCGGCCAGCGACACCATCACGGCCCAGGACGCGGGCTGCACCACGTCGACCCGTTCCAGCGCCGCCGCGTCGCCGAGGACGTCGGTCAGCGACCAGTCCACGTACGGCTCCAGCGCGGCGGCGCATTCGGCGAGCCGGTCCGCGAAGACGGGCTCGCCGAGCAAGCCGACGGCCATGCCCGCCCACTGCGCACCCTGGCCGGGGAAGACGAACACCGTCTCCCCCGCGGCCCCGGCCGTGCCGGTGACCACGGACGACCCCGGCGCGTCGGCGGCCAGCCCGCGCACCCCGTCGCGGTGGTCGGCGAGGACGACCGCACGGTGTTCGAAGGTCGATCGGGTGCGCACCAGCGACCACGCGATCTCCGCGACGCTCCCGGGCACCTCGGCCAGGGCGGCCGCGCGGTCACGGACCGCCGCTTCGGACCGGCCCGACAGCACCCACGGCACCGGCCCCGAGCCGCCGTCCGCATCGAGCGCCACCTCGGGGCGCTCGGGTGGCTGCTCGACGATGATGTGCGCGTTCGTGCCGCTGACCCCGAACGACGAGATCCCGGCGCGACGCGGACCTTCCCGCTCGGGCCACGGCCGCTGCTCGGTCAGCAACGACACCGCGCCGCTGTCCCAGTCGACGTGCCGCGACGGCGCACCGACGTGCAGCGTCGCCGGCAGCACGCCGTGGCGCAGGGCCAGCACCATCTTGATCACGCCGGCGACCCCGGCCGCGGCCTGCGTGTGGCCGACGTTGGACTTGATCGAGCCCAGCCACAGCGGCTCTTCGCGGTCCCGGCCGTACGTCGCCAGCAGCGCCTGCGCCTCGATCGGGTCACCCAGGGTCGTCCCGGTGCCGTGCGCCTCGACGGCGTCCACATCGGACGGTTCCAGGCCGCCGTTCGCCAGCGCCGCCCGGATGACCCGCTGCTGCGACGGCCCGTTGGGCGCGGTGAGCCCGTTGGACGCGCCGTCCTGGTTGACCGCGGAACCCCGCACGATCGCCAGCACGGGGTGGCCGTGACGGCGGGCGTCGGAGAGCCGTTCGACGAGCACGACGCCGACGCCTTCGCCCCAGCCGGTGCCGTCGGCGGTGTCGGCGAACGCCTTGCACCGCCCGTCCGGCGCCAGCCCGCGCTGCCGGCTGAACTCCACGAACAGCCCGGGGGTCGACATGATCGTCACCCCGCCGGCCAGGGCCAGGGAGCATTCGCCCGCACGCAGCGACTGGGCGGCCAGGTGCAGCGCGACCAGCGACGACGAGCACGCCGTGTCGACCGTCATGGCCGGGCCTTCGAGGCCGAGCTCGTAGGCGATCCGTCCGGAAAGGACACTGCCCGCGCTGCCGGTGGCGAGGTAGCCGTCGACGCTCTCTTCGCCGAAGTGCAGGGCCGCGGTGTAGTCCTGCCCGTTGGTCCCGGCGAACACCCCGACGGGCGCGCCGCGCACCGAGAGCGGGTCGATGCCCGCGTGCTCCAGGGCCTCCCAGGACGCCTCCAGCAGGAGCCGCTGCTGCGGGTCCATGGCCAGCGCCTCGCGGGGTGAGATCCCGAAGAACTCGGCGTCGAACCGGTCGGCGCCGGCCAGGAACCCGCCTTCGCGGACGTACGTCGTTCCGGCGTGGTCGGGGTCGGGGTCGTAGAGCGCGCCGGTGTCCCAGCCGCGGTCGGTGGGGAACTCCGTGACGGCGTCGCGGCCCTCGGCGAGCAGGGCCCAGAGTTCGTCCGGGTTGCGCACCCCGCCGGGGAAGCGGCAGCTCATCCCGACGATGGCGATCGGCTCGTCGGTATCCTTCGCGGCGACTGCCGGCGTCTCGTCGACCGCGCCCAGCAGTTCGGCGCGGAGGTACGCCGCCAGCGCGGTCGCGGTCGGGTAGTCGAACGCGAGCGTGGCCGGCAGCCGCAGCCCGGTCGCCGTGTCGAGGCGGTTGCGCAGCTCGACCGCGGTCAGCGAGTCGAACCCCAGCTCCTTGAAGGTCCGGCCGGCCGGGACGTCATCGGCCGAGCGGTGGCCGAGCGCGAACGCCACCTGCTCGCGTACCACCTTGAGCAGCAGCTTCTCCGCGTCGCTTGCGTTGGCGAGCTTGTCCACGAGGGAATCCGTGGGCGCCGCGGGCCGGACGTCCGGGAGGTCGGCGAGCAGCGGGCTCGGGCGGTGCGCGGTGAGCGCGGCCGCGAACCGGTCCCAGTCGATGTCGGCGACGGTGACGGCCGCGCCGCCGCTCTCGACCGCGGCCCGCAGTGCGGCGATCGCCCGGTCGGGCCGCAGCGGGACGAGCCCGGTGCGGCCGAGGTGCTCCTCGGCGGCCGCCGCCGTGGCCATCCCGCCGTCGGACCACGGTCCCCAAGCGACCGACGTCGCCACCAGTCCCTGGGCCCGGCGCTGTTCGGCGAGCGCATCGAGGTAGGCGTTCGCGGCCGCGTAGTTGCCCTGCCCCGCCGCGCCGAAGGTGCCCGCGCAGGAGGAGAACAGGACGAACGCTTTTAGCGGGTGCCCGGCGGTCAGTTCGTGCAGGTTCCGGGCCGCGACGGCCTTGGCGTCGACGACCTCGGCGAGCCGCTGCGGGGTGAGGGCTTCGAGCACGCCGTCGGCCAGCACCCCGGCGGTGTGCACAACGGCGGTGAGTTCGCCGACGGTGTCCAGGGTCGCGGCGAGCGCCGCGCGGTCGGTGCTGTCGCAGGCCAGGACGTCGACCCGGGCGCCGAGCGCGGTCAGCTCTTCGCGCAGGGCGGCCGCACCGGGGGCGTCGGGGCCGCGGCGGCTGGTCAGGACGAGGTGCTCGGCGCCGGCGCCGGCCAGCCAGCGGGCGACGTGCCGGCCGAGGGCGCCGGTGCCGCCGGTGACCAGGACGGTGCCGCTCGGCTGCCACGGCGTCCCCGGACGGGCCGCGCGGCGGGTGAGCCGCCGGGCCAGCACCGCGGCCCCGCGGAGGGCGACCTCGTCTTCCCCGGTCGCGCCGCCGAGGATCGCGTGGAGGCGGGCGGGCACGGACTCGTCGGCGGGCAGGTCGACGAGGCCGCCCCAGCGGTGCGGGTGTTCCAGGGCAACGGTGCGGCCGAGGCCCCAGACCATCGCCTGCGCCGGATCCGGCACGTCGCCCTCGGCCGCGGCGACCGCGCCGCGGGTGACGCACCACAGCGGCGCGTCGATCCCCGCGTCCCCGAGCGCTTGGACCAGCGCGAGCTGACCTTGGACGTCCAAAGTGGACACTACGCCGGTGACGTCCCGGCCTCGCAGGCGCGCGGCGATCGACGCCCGGTCGTCTCCGGGAGCGACCTCGAGCACGTCGTCCAGAAGGTGCGAGTCGGCGCCCGCGGGCACCACGGCGAGCCAGTTTCCGGACAGTGAGACCTCGCCCGGGTCGGCGACGGTCTGCCAGGTGACTTCGTACTCCCCGATCGGGGACGGCCGGTGCGACGACCGGTTCTCCAGCCAGAAGCGCTTGCGCTGGAACGGGTAAGTCGGCAAGGCGACCGTGCGAGGGACGTACCCGGGGTGCGCCGCGCGCAGGACCGCACTCCAGTCGACGGTGTGGCCGCGGGTGTGCGCGTCGGCCAGCGCGGTGAGCAGGCTCGGGTACTCGGCGCGGTCCTTGCGCAGCACCGGCACCGACGGGAAGGCGGCCACGGCCGAGAGCACGCCGTCGGGGCCGAGTTCGAGCGCCCGCGTGACGCCGAGTCCGGCGAGGGTTTGCGTGGCGTCGGCGAACCGGACGGTCTCGCGCACCTGGCGTACCCAGTACTCCGGGCTCAGGACTTCGTCCCCGGCGAGGTGACCGGACACCGTGGACACCAACGGGATCTTCGGTGTGGTGTAGGTCAGCCGACCGGCCACGCGGGCGAACTCCGCCAGCATCGGGTCCATCGCCGCCGAGTGGAACGCGTGCGAGACCGTCAACCTGCGGACCTTGCGGCCCAGTCCCGCGAAATGCCGTTCGACCGCGTCGACGTCGCCCGAAACCACCACGGCCTCGGGCCCGTTCACCGCGGCCAGGTTCACGCCGTCGTCCAGGACGGCGGCGACCTCGTCCTCGGTGGCCTGCACGGCCAGCATCGCCCCACTCGCGGGCAGCGCCTGCATCAAGCCCGCCCGCGCGGCGACCAGCGTGCACGCGTCCTCGAGGGACAGCACGCCGGCGACGTGCGCGGCGGCCAGCTCGCCGATCGAGTGCCCGGCCACGTGGTCCGGGAGCACGCCCCAGGACTCCAGCAGCCGGAACAACGCCACCTCGACGGCGAACAGCGCGGGCTGGGTGTAGCCCGTCTGGTCAAGGAGTCCGGCATCGCCGAAGACGACTTCGCGCAGCTGGCGGTCCAGCTCCGCGTCGAGGTGCACGCACACCGTGTCGAAAGCCTCGGCGAACACCGGGAACCGCTCGTACAGCTCCGCGCCCATCCCGACCCGTTGCGAACCCTGGCCGGAGAACAGGAACGCCGTCTTCCCGGGCTCGGCCGGGGCGAAAGGGGACGAGTCGAGGTCGTCGCCCACGAGCACGGCCCGGTACTCGAACGTCGACCGCGCGGCCAGCGCGAACGCGATGTCCAGACGGTCGCCGTCGACGGTCGTGAGTCCGCGGGCGGCGTCGCGGACGGCCTGCTCGGTCCGTCCGGACAGGACCCACGGCACCAGACCGGGTTGCGGGTCATTGTGGACAGCGGGAACCGCCGGTGGCTCCTCGATGATGACGTGGGCGTTGGTGCCGCTGACCCCGAACGAGGACACGCCCGCGCGGCGCGGCCGGTCACCGGACGGCCAGGGCCGGGCCTCGGTCAGCAGCCGGACCTCGCCCGCCGTCCAGTCGACCCGCGTCGACGGCTGGTCGACGTGCAGCGTCTTCGGCAGTGTCCCGCCCCGCATCGCCAGCACCATCTTGAGCACGCCGACGACACCGGACGCCGCCTGCGTGTGCCCCAGGTTCGACTTCACCGAGCCGAGCCAGAGCGGCTGCTCGCGGTCCCGGCCGTAGGTCTCCAGCAGCGCCTGGGCCTCGATCGGGTCACCCAGGCTCGTGCCCGTCCCGTGCGCCTCGACAGCGTCCACATCGGACGGTGCGAGACCCGCGTTCGCCAGCGCCGCGCGGATCACGCGCTGCTGGGACGGGCCGTTCGGGGCGCTCAGGCCGTTGGACGCGCCGTCCTGGTTCATCGCCGAACCACGCAGCAGCGCGAGCACCGGGTGGCCGAGCCGCTGCGCGTCCGAAAGGCGCTCGACCAGCACCAGCGCGACGCCCTCGCCCCAGCCGGTGCCGTCGGCGGCGTCGGCGAAGGCCTTGCACCGGCCGTCGCCGGCCAGGCCGCCCTGCCTGCCGAACTCCTGGAACGCACCCGGCGTCGCCATCACCGTGACGCCACCCGCGATCGCCATCGACGACTCGCCGGAACGGACCGACTGCGCGGCCAGGTGCAACGCCACCAGCGACGACGAGCACGCCGTGTCGACGGTGACCGCCGGGCCTTCCAGACCGAGCACGTAGGACACCCGGCCGGACACCACGGCACCGGCGTTCCCGGTGAGCAGGTGCCCCTCGACCTCTTCGGGCGCTTCGGTCTGGCCGGTCGCGTAGCCCTGGGTGCCGCAGCCGACGAACACCCCGGCGGCACTGCCGCGCAGCGAGCGCGGGTCGAGGCCGGCGCGTTCGAAGACCTCCCAGGCACTTTCCAGCAGCAGCCGCTGCTGGGGGTCCATGGCCAGGGCTTCCCGGGGTGAGATGCCGAAGAAGGCGGCGTCGAACTCGTCGGCGTCGTGGACGAACCCGCCCACGCCGTCGAGGTCCCAGCCACGGTTCACCGGGAACGGCGACAGGCCCTCGGCGCCGGCCGCGACCAGGGTCCACAGGTCCTCCGGCGACCGCACGTCCCCGGGCAGGCGGCAGGCCATGGACACGATGGCGATCGGGTCCTCGGTGTCCGCCCGGGACACGAGCTGCTCGGCCGCCACGGGGTCGGCGTCGATCAGCTCGTGCCCCAGCCGCGCGGCGAGCCGCCGCGGGTCCGGGTGGTCGAACAGCACGACGGCGGGCAGCTTGAGCCCGGTCGCCGCGACGAGCCGGTTGCGCACTTCGAGGGCGATCAGGGAATCGACGCCCAGGTCGCGGAAGGCCCGGTCGGGCTCGACCGAGCCGGGTCCAGGGTAGCCCAGCACGGCGGCGGTTTCGGCGCGGACGAGGTCGAGCAGCGCGTCGGCCCGCGCGGACTCGCTCAGCCCGGAAAGGTACTGCTTGGCCGGTGCGTCCGGGGCCGTGGTTTCCTCGAGGATCCGGCGGACCTCGGGCAGCTCGTCGAGCAGCGGGCGGGGGCGGGCGGCGGTGAAGGCGGGCGCGAACCGCGTCCAGTCCATGTCCGCGACGGACAGGAAGGTCTCGTCGGCCGCCAGGGCCTGCCGCAGCGCGGTGAGGGCGAGCGCGGGGTCCATCGCGCGGATACCCCGGCGGCGCAGCTGCTCGCCGGAGCCGTCGCCGGTCATGCCGGGCCCGGCCCACGCGCCCCACGCCACCGACGTCGCGGGCAGGCCGCGGTCGCGGCGGTGCTGTGCGAGGGCGTCGAGGTGGGCGTTGGCGGCGGCGTACGCGGCCTGGCCGCCGCCGCCCCAGACGCCGGCGTTGGAGGAGAACAGCACGAACGCGTCGACGTCGCCGAGGAGTTCGTCGAGGTTCTTCGCGCCGTCGACCTTCGCGCGCAGCGTCTCGGCGACCTCGGCACGGTCCAGATCGGCCAGTGCGGCCGAGCGGCCGACCCCGGCGGCGTGCACGACGACGCGGGGTTCGACGTCGGCCAGCAGCGCGGCCAAGGCATGGCGGTCGGCGACGTCGCACGCGGCGACGGTCACCTCGACACCGAGCGCGGTCAGCTCTTCGCACAGCTCGGCGGCACCGGCCGCGTCGGGACCCCGGCGGCTGGTCAGGACCAGGTGATCGGCGCCGGCTTCGGCCAGCCAGCGGGCGACGTGCGCGCCGAGCGCGCCGGTGCCACCGGTGACCAGCGCGGTCCCGCTGGTCCGCCACTCCCCTCGCGGCGTGCCGAGCGGCGCGGGGACCAAGCGGCGGACCAGCACCCCGGCCGCGCGAATCGCGACCTGGTCTTCGTTCGCTCCGGCGAGTACCCGGGCCAGGCGGCCGAGCGCGCGGTCGTCGAGCGTTTCGGGCAGGTCGACGAGACCGCCCCAGCGGTCCGGGTGCTCCAGGGCCACGACCCGGCCGAGGCCCCAGACCTGCGCCTGCGCCGGGTCAGCCAGCCGGTCGGAGCGGCCGGTGGAGACGGCGCCGCGGGTCAGCAGCCACAGCGGCGCGGCCACCGTCCGGACCAGCTCGACGGTCCGGTAGAGGCCGTCATCGGCGAAGGCGAGCAAGGACAGGACGCCGGTGACGCCCTCGGTGGGCAGCTCCGGGAGCGGGGCGCCGGGCTCGACGGTCAGCAGGATCGGCTCGGCGCCGTGCGCGGCCAGGCCGTCGATGAGGTCGGCGACCGGATGGCCGGCCGGGGCGATGACGAGCCAACGGCCGGAGAGGTTCGCTTCCGGTGGAGTCGAAGGCCGCCAGGCGATCCGGTAGCGCCAGTCGTCCACAACGGACTGTTCGTGGCGGCGCTTGCGGTACTGGGCGAGGGCGGGCAGGACTTCGGTGAGCGCCGTCGCTTCGAGGTCGAGGGAGCCGGCGAGCGCTTCGGCGTCGCCACTGTCCACAGCGGACCAAAAGTCACTGTCGGCCGCGGCCGCTTTTTCGGCCGGGGTCAGCCAGTAGCGTTCGCGCTGGAACGGGTACGTGGGCAGGTCGACCGGGCGCGCGCCGGGGAAAAACGGGGCCCAGTCGACGACGGCGCCGCGCGTCCACAGCTCGGCCAGTGACGTCAGGAAGCGCGACAAGCCGCCGTCACCTCGGCGCAGTGATCCGACGACGACTGGCTCGTCCAAGGTTTCCTGGACGGCCGCGGCGAGCACGGGATGGGCGCTGACCTCGACGAACGTCGTGTACCCGGCTTCGGCGAGGCCGCGTACGGCCGTGTCGAACAAGACCGTTCGGCGCAGGTTGCGGTACCAGTACCCGGCGTCCAAGGGACCGGTCCAGTCGCCGAGCACCGAGGAGTGGATCGGGATCTCTCCTTCGCGCGGGGTGATGGGGGCGAGCGCGGCGAGGAGGTCGTCCTCGATGGCCTCGACGTGCGCGGAGTGTGAGGCGTAGTCGACCGGGATGCGGCGGGCTCGGATGCCTTCGGCCACGCAGGTTTCGACGAGTTCGTCGAGTGCGGCCGGCTCGCCGGACAGCACGACCGAACCCGGACTGTTGACCGCCGCGATGCTGATCCGCTCGTCCAGCCTCGCGGTGACCTCGGTCTCGGGCAACGCGACGGAGGCCATCCCGCCCTTGCCTGCGAGTTTCTCGGCGATGAGCTTGCTTCGCAGGGCGACTACGCGAGCACCGTCCTCAAGGGACAGTGCACCCGCGACGACGGCGGCGGCGATCTCGCCCTGGGAATGCCCGACAACCGCGCCGGGGCGCACGCCCGCCGACTGCCAGAGCGCCGCGAGGGAGACCATCACGGCCCACGAGGCCGGTTGCACGACGTCGACTCGTTCCAAGGCCTCGGTGTCGCCCAGAACGTCGGTCAGGCTCCAGTCCACATAGGACTTCAGGGCTGTCTCGCACTCGGTTAGGCGTGCGGCGAACACCGGGGATGCCGCGAGGAGGTCGACGGCCATCCCGGCCCACTGGGCACCTTGGCCGGGGAAGACGAAGGCGGTCTTGCCCGGCGGTGCGGCGACGGCCCGGACCACCTCGGCCGACGGTGTCGCGTCCGCGAGCGCGTCCAGGCCGTGGACCAGGTCCTCGACGGTGTCACCGACCACGGCGGCGCGGTGTTCCCAGGCGGTGCGGGCAGCGAGTGTCAGGCCGACGTCGCGTGGCTCGTCTATGACGGTTTTGCGCAGCAGGTCGGCCTGTGCGCGTAGGGCTTCGGCGGTGCGCGCGGACAGCACCCAGGCTGTCGGGCCGTGTGGTGTTGGGGTTTCTTCGGTCGTGGGCTCGGCTGCTTCCAGGACGACGTGGGCGTTGGTGCCGCCGACGCCGAACGACGAGACGCCGGCGCGTCGGGGGCCGCCGGTTTCGGGCCAGGGGGTGTGCTCGGTGAGCAGCTCGACCGAGCCGCGCGTCCAGTCGACCTGTGTGGACGGCTCGGTGACGTGCAGGGTGCGCGGCAGTTCGCCGTGGCGCAGCGCGAGGACCATTTTCATCACACCGGCGACTCCGGCGGCGGCCTGGGTGTGCCCGATGTTGGACTTGATCGAGCCGAGCCGGAGGGGGTGTTCGCGGTCGCGTCCGTAGGTGGCGAGCAGGGCTTGCGCCTCGATCGGGTCGCCGAGGGTGGTGCCGGTGCCGTGGGCTTCGACAGCGTCCACTTCGGACGGTTCGAGGCCCGCGTTGGCGAGTGCGGCGCGGATGACGCGTTGCTGGGAAAGGCCGTTGGGGGCGGTGAGGCCGTTGGAGGCGCCGTCGGAGTTCACGGCGGACCCGCGCAGGACGGCGAGTACCGGGTGGCCGTTCTTGCGTGCGTCGGAAAGGCGTTCGACGAGCAGCAGGCCGGCACCTTCGCCCCAGCCGGTGCCGTCGGCGGTGTCGGCGAAGGATCGGCACCGGCCGGAGGCGGAAACCCCGCCCTGGCTGGTGAATTCGACGAAGACGGCGGGCGTGGCCATGACGGTGACGCCGCCGGCGAGCGCCATCGAGCACTCCCCCGCGCGCAGGGCCTGCACGGCGAGGTGCAGCGCGACGAGCGACGACGAGCAGGCGGTGTCGACGGTGACGGTGGGGCCTTCGAGGCCGAAGGTGTAGGCGAGCCGTCCGGAGGCGACCGAGACGGCGCTGCCGGTGAGGAGGTGGCCGCGGACTTCGTCGGGGAGCGTGTCGAGGTCGGTGGAGCCGTAGGCTTGGTTGCTGCAGCCGATGAAGACGCCGGTACTGCTGGCTTTCAGGGCGTCTCGGTCCAGTCCGGCGCGTTCGAAGGTCTCCCAGGCGACTTCGAGCAGGAGGCGCTGTTGGGGGTCCATGGCGAGCGCTTCGCGCGGGGAGATGCCGAAGAAGCCGGGGTCGAAGCCGGCGGCGTTGTCGAGGAAGCCGCCCTCGGCGGTGTTGCTGCCGGCGAGTTCGGCGGCGGTCCAGTTCCGGTCGGCGGGGAAGCCGCCGATGGCGTCGGTGCCGTTCTTCAGGAGGTCCCAGAGGTCGTCGGGGTCGGTGACGCCGCCCGGGAAGCGGCACCCCATGGCGACGACGGCGATGGGTTCGCGGGCGGCTTCGGTGAGCCGGTCGTTGTGTTCGCGCAGGCGCTTGTTGTCCCGCAAGGACGCCCGGAGCGCTTCGACGACCTTGTCCTTGTCCTTGCCCTTGTCGGCAGACAGTGTCACCAGGTACCTCCGGGTTCACGGCGTGGTCGCCTCGAGTGAACCGCATGCGGGACCCGCAAATCCCTAAAGTCGGCGGTTGGGGGGTGGGTTGTCCCCAGGGGTGGGTGGTTGTGGACAACCGGGCTTGTGGGTTGGCTTTTCCGGGCGGTTCGTCGGGGGTGGGCGATAGGCTGGATCGGGGTCAGGCCCCCAGGGACGGGTGGGGTTCGGTCTGTGGGGCGGGCTGCTGGCGGGGCGCACCTTGACCAGTCAGGCGGCCTGGCCGGGTGGGGGCTCTCTTCCGGCTGGTGGGGCGCCGTTCGGCATGCCTCGGACAGGCCGTTCTGCCGCCGACTGCCGGATGTCGAACGTCTTGGAGTCATTCAAGACCCCGCGCCTTGAATGGCTCTTTCAAGACAACCGCCGGCGAGGCCGCCGACCTGCGCCAGCTGAAATATCCAGCCCGCCCCCCGACTTTGCCCGGACCCAGTCAGGGACCGGTGGGGTTCGCTCGGTGGGCGGGGGTTGGCCGGCGGCGGGACTTGCCCGGGCGAGTGGACTCGATCTGCATGGCTCGGTCAGCAGGAAAACCTGACTGACCGAGCGCAGCCCGAACGAACTCGACCAGCCGGCGCGAAACTCGGCCAGGCGAGCGGCCCCGACGAACGGTGCTCTGGCAGCGGGACCGACGCGACCGACCGAGCGCAGTTCGCGCAGCCGGAACGAACTCAATAGTTCAGCGGAACTCGGCTGGCCGGGCACACCTCGACCTGGCCTGTGGGGCGCTGCCGACAGGCGTCGGACAGACCCTTCTGCCGCCGATTGCCGGCCGCCGCCGGGTTAGTCGAGGTCCAGTTCGTCGATCAGGGCGAACATCTCGTCGTCCGTTGCCGACTCCAGTTTCTCCTCCACCGCCGTCACCCCCGCCGATGCGCCGTTCACTCGAGCCAACAACTCCTGCAACCGCGAACCCAACGTCGCCCTAGCCTGCGAATCCGACAGCAGCTCCGGCAACGCGAACTCCACCCGGTCCAGCTCTGCCAGCGCCGGCAGGATCGCCGCCGGGACGTCCGGGACCAGCTCGTCCCTCAAGTACTCCACCAGCACCGTCGTCGATGGGTAGTCGAACAGCAGCGTCGCCGGGAGGCGCAACCCCGTTGCCGCTCCCAGCAAGTTCCTCAGCTCCACCGCGCTCAACGAATCGAAGCCCAGCTCCAGGAACCCTCGGTCCGGCTCGATCGCGTCCGGGCCGGCGTATCCCAGGACCGTGGCCGCTTGGGTGCGGACCAGGTCCAGCAATGCTCCGTCGCGCTCGGCTTCGGACATTCCCGCCAGCCGGTGGGTCAAGCTGTCCACCGGGTCGGCCGCGGCAGCGCGGACCGCTCGGCGGACCGGGGTGCGGATCAGGCTGCGCAAGATCACCGGGATCGCATCCTCGCCCACCCGGTCGCGCATCGCCTCCACCACCAGGCGGACCGGCAGCAGCACGGCCTCGTCGAGCGCGCACGCCACGTCGAACAAGTCCAGGCCCTCGTCCGACGGCATCGGCTCGACGCCGCCGCGGGCCAGGCGGGACAGGTCCGCCTCGCCGAGCTTGCCCGTCATGCCGCTGCGCTCGGCCCACAGCCCCCACGCCAGTGACAACGCCGGCAACCCCTGCGCCCGGCGGACGTGCGCCAGCGCGTCGAGGAACGCGTTCGCCGCCGCGTAGTTCGCCTGGCCCGTGCCGCCGAACGTGCCCGCCAGCGACGAGAACACCACGAACCCGGCCAGGTTCATCCCCGCCGTCAGCTCGTGCAGGTGCCACGCCGCGTCGACCTTGGGCCGCAGCGCCGTGTCCAGCTGCCGGGTCGTCAACGCCGATACGACGCCGTCGTCGAGGACGCCCGCCGTGTGCACCACCGCCGTCAGCGGGTGGTCGGCGGGGATCGCCGCCAGCAGCGCCGCCAGCGAATCCCGGTCGGCGACGTCGCACGCGGCCATCGTGACCTCCGCGCCCCACGCCGTCAGCTCCGCAACCAGCTCGGCAGCGCCTTCCGCCGCCGGTCCACGCCGGCTCGTCAGCACCAGCCGCCGCGCGCCGCGCGCGGTCACCAGGTGCCGGGCAACCAAAGTGCCGAGCGTCCCGGTCGCCCCGGTGATCAGCACCGTGCCCTCCGGGTCCCATGCCGCGACCGGCGCCGGGCTCGCCGCCGGGACGCGGGCGAGGCGCGGCACCTGGATCGCGCCGATCCGGACCGCGACGTGCGGCTCGCCGCAAGCCACGGCGGACGGCAAGGCCGCATACGACACCTCGCGGTCGTCGAGGTCGACCAGCACGAACCGGCCGGGGTTCTCCGACTGCGCCGAGCGGACCAGGCCGACGACCGCCGCCGTCACGAGGTCCGTGATGCCTTCGCCGACGCGGGTCGCGATCGCGCCCTTCGTCACGAACACCAGCCGCGAACCGGCGAACAGGTCGCTCGCCAGCCACTCCTGCACCTGCTCCAGCGCGCCGTGGGTGGCGGTCCGGACCGCGCGGGTGACGTCCTCGTCGTCGTGCGGCCCGCTGGTCACCACGACCACCTCGGGCACCGGATCACCCGCCACCACGGCCGCTTCGAGCGCGTCGAAGTCCGGATAGGACTCGACCGGGACGCCCGCGGTCCCCAGCGCCTTGGTGACGCGGACCCCGACGTCCGACCCGACGACGGCCCAGCGTTCGGCGGGAGAATGGCTGACCGGCGTGATCGGGGCCATCACCCAGCCCACCCGGAACAGCGACTCGTGGTACGCCGACCGCGCGACGTCGAGCTGCTCGGCCGACACCGGCCGCAGCGTCAGCGAGCCGACGGTGGCCACCGGCAGCCCGTCCTGGTCGGCCACCGCCAGGGCGACCGTGTCGTCGCCCTGCCCGGTGACGCGCACCCGCAGCGCCGACGCGCCGCCGGCGTGCAGGGTCACTCCGGCCCAGGCGAACGGCAGGACCGCGCGGCTTTCGTCGCGCAGTGCGACGGTGTGCAGGGCGGCGTCCAGCAGCGCGGGGTGCAGGCCGAAGCGGCCGGCTTCGGAGACCTCCGGCTCGGGCAGGCCGACTTCGGCGAAGATCTCCTCGCCGGCGCGCCACGCCCGGCGCAGCCCCTGGAAGGCGGGCCCGTAGTCGAACCCGTTTTCGGCGATGCGGTCGTAGAGCCCGCCGAGGTCGATCGGCTCGGCGCCCGGCGGCGGCCACGTCCCGGTCAGGTCACCGGCGGCCGGGGCAGGCGCCGCGGCGAGCGTGCCGCTCGCGTGCGTGGTCCACGGTTCGTCCTCCATGGCGTCGCCGGCGCGGGAGTAGATGTCGATCGAGCGGCCGCCGAACCGGTCCGGGCCGCCGACGGCGACCTGCAGCCGGACACCGCCGGTCTCCGGCAGCACCAGCGGCGCCGCGAGGGTCAGCTCCTCGACGCGTTCGCAGCCGACCTTGTCCGCCGCGTGCACGGCCAGTTCCATGAACGCCGTCCCGGGCAGCAGCACGCTGCCGAGCACGACGTGCTGCGCGAGCAGCGGATGGCCGGCCGCCGACAGCAGGCTCGTGAACAGCACACCGTCCGAACCGGCCAACGCGACCGACGCCCCCAGCAGCGGGTGTCCCGGTTCGCTGAGGCCGGCGCCGGTGACGTCGCCGGGTGCGGCCGGGGCGGCCAGCCAATACCGCTCGCGCTGGAACGCGTACGTCGGCAGTTCGACGCGCCTCCCCTCGCCGAGCACGGCGGCCCAGTCGACGTCGGTGCCGGCGGTGTGCAGCCCGGCGAGCGCGGTCAGCAGCGACCGCTCCTCGTCGTGTCCCTTGCGCAGCAGGGATCCCACGCTCACCTCGGCCGAGCCGGCGCAGTCCGGCACGAGCGCGGCGAGCACCGCGTCCGGGCCCAGCTCGACGAACCGGGTGACACCATCGGCTACCAAAGTACGGACGCCGTCGGCGAACCGGACGGCCTCCCGCGCGTGCCGCACCCAGTATTCCGGCGTCGCGACGTCACCGGCCGCCACGATCGGGATCCGCGGCTGGTGGTAGGTCAGACCGCCGGCGACCGCGGCGAACTCGGCGAGCATCGGCTCCATGAGCGGTGAGTGGAACGCGTGCGAGACGTCGAGGCGCTTGGTCTTGCGGCCCAAAGCGGCGAAGTGCTCCCGCACGCCCAGCACGGCCTCGGTCTCACCCGAGACGACAACGGCTTCGGGTCCGTTGACCGCGGCCAGCGAAACCCGGTCGCCGAGCAGGGGGACGACCTCGTCCTCGGTGGCGGCGATCGCCACCATGGCGCCGTCCGAAGGCAGGGCTTCCATCAGCCGGCCGCGCGCGGCGACCAGTTTCGCCGCGTCGGCCAGGGAAAGCACTCCGGCAACGTGGGCGGCGGCCAGCTCGCCGATCGAGTGTCCGGCGAGGAAGTCCGCGCGGACGCTCCAGGACTCCAGGAGCCGGAACAACGCCACTTCGAGGGCGAACAGCGCGGGCTGGGTGAAGCCGGTGCGGTCGAGCCGGGCGGCGTCGTCGCCGAACACGACGTCCCGCAGCGGGATGTTGAAGTGCGCGCACACCGCGTCGAAGGCGTCGGCGAAGATCGGGAACCGGTCGTACAGCTCGCGGCCCATGCCGAGCCGTTGCGAGCCCTGGCCGGTGAACAGGAACGCCGTCCGACCGGCACGCGCGGTGCGCACACTGAGCCGATCCGCGGCCAATCCGTCACGCAGCTCGCCGAGGGTTTCGCCGACAACCACCGCGCGGTGGCCGAACTTCGCGCGGGCGGCCAGGGACCGGGCAACCGCGGCGGAGTCCACTTCGGACTCCGTGAACGCCAGCAGCCGCCGGGCCTGGTCGCGCAGCGCCGCTTCGGATCGGGCCGACACCGACCAGGCGGTGAACTTGCGCGCGGTAACGACTTCCACCGGATCAACCGGCGAGGGAGCCTCTTCGAGGATCGTGTGCACGTTGGTGCCGCTGACCCCGAACGACGACACCGCTGCCCGGCGCGGGTGGCCGTTCGCCGCCCACTCGACCGGCTCCGAAAGCAGCTGGACCCGGCCGGCGGACCAGTCGATGTGCGGCGACGGCGTCTCGGCGTGGAGCGTGCGCGGCAGGACGCCGTGCCGCAGCGCCTGCACCATCTTGATGACGCCGGCGATGCCGGACGCGGCCTGCGTGTGCCCGATGTTGGACTTCACCGACCCGAGCCACAGTGGACGGTCGCGATCCTGGCCGTAGGTCGCGATGAGTGCCTGCGCCTCGATCGGGTCGCCCAGGGTGGTGCCCGTGCCGTGCGCTTCGACGGCGTCCACTTCGGACGGTGTCAGTGCGGCGTCGGCCAGCGCGGCGCGGATGACGCGTTGCTGCGCGGGGCCGCTCGGTGCGGTCATGCCGTTGGACGCGCCGTCCTGGTTGACCGCGGACCCGCGCACCACGGCGAGCACCGGGTGCCCGCGCCGCCGGGCGTCGGACAGCCGTTCCACCAGCACCATGCCGACGCCCTCGGCCCAGCCCGCGCCGTCGGCGTCCGCGGAGAACGCGCGGCACCGGCCGTCCGGCGACAGCGCGCGCTGCCTGCTGAACTCGACGAACGTGTCGAGCGCGGAGATCACCGTGACGCCGCCGGCCAGCGCGAGGTCGCACTCGCCGGACCGCAGCGCCTGGACCGCCCAGTGCAGCGCCACCAGCGACGACGAGCACGCCGTGTCGACCGTGACTGCCGGGCCTTCGAAGCCGAAGGTGTAGGCGATCCGGCCGGACGCGACGCTGCCCGCGCTGCCGGTCGCGAGGTGGCCCTCGAACTCGCCGGGCGCGTGCCGCAGCCGGCCGCCGTAGTCGTGGTAGTTCGAACCGACGAACACGCCGGTCCGGCTGCCGCGCAACACCGCGGGGTCGATGCCGGCGCGCTCGACGGCCTCCCACGACGTCTCGAGCAGCAGCCGTTGCTGCGGGTCGATCGCGGGCGCCTCGCGGGGCGCGATCCCGAAGAACGCCGGGTCGAACTCCGCCGCGTCGTGCAGGAAGCCGCCGCCGCGGGTGTAGAACGTGCCCGGCTTGTCCGGGTCCGGGTCGTAGTGCCGGTCGAGGTCCCAGCCGCGGTCGGTGGGGAACTCGCCGACGGCGTCGACCCCGTCGGCGACGAGCCGCCAGAGGGCGTCCGGGTCGGCGACGCCGCCCGGGTAGCGGCAGGACATCGCGACGATCGCGATCGGCTCGTCGGTGCTCACGACCACCGCAGCCGCGGGCTCGATCGCCGTGTCCCCGGCCAGTTCGCGCCGGACGTGCTCGGCGAGCGCGACGGCGGTCGGGTGGTCGAAGACCAGCGTGACCGGCAGCCGCAGGCCGGTGGCCTCGCCGAGCCGGTTGCGCAGGTCGACGGCGGTGAGCGAGTCGAAGCCGAGGTCGCGGAAGGCGCGGTCGGGCTCGATCGACTCGGGCGACGGGTAGCCGAGCGCCACCGCGGCCTGGGCCCGGATCAGCTCCAGCACCAGCCGGTGCTGGTCGGCGGCATCGAGCCCGGTCAGGCGCTGGGCCCAGCCGGTTTCGACGGCCTCCGGCGCTTCGGCTTCGGAAATACCCAGCAGCGCGGCGCTCGGCCGGCCCTGGGCGAGGGTCTTGCGGTAGCGGTCCCAGCGGATGTCGGCGACGGCCAGCACGGTCTCGTCGTCGGCCAGGGCCTGCCCCAGCGCGTGGAGCGCCGGTTCGGGGTCCATCGCGGGCAACCCCTGCTCGGCCAGGCCTTCGCCTCGGCCACCGCGCCACGCGCCCCACGCCACCGACGTCGCGGGCAGGCCGGCCGCGCGCCGCTCGCGGGCGAGCGCGTCGAGGTAGGTGTTGGCCGCCGCGTAGCTCGCCTGGCCCGGTCCGCCGAGCGTGCCCGCCAGCGAGGAGAACAGGACGAACGCCGCCAGTTCGCGGTCCGCGGTCAGCTCGTGCAGGTGCCGCGCGGCCTCGGCCTTGGGCCGCAGGACCTGCGCGATCCGGTCGGGGGTGAGGCTGTCGATGACGCCGTCGTCGAGGACGGCGGCGGCGTGCACCACGGCGGTCAGGTCCGGCAGCCCGGCCAGCAGCTCGGCCAGCTGGGCGCGGTCGGCGACGTCGCAGGCCACGACGGTCAGCTCGGTGCCGAGGTCGGCGAGTTCGGCGGTCAGCTCGGGGACGTCCCGGTCGCGCCGGCTCGTGAGGACCAGGCGGTCGGCACCGGCCCGGGCGAGCCAGCGGGCCAGGTGGTCGCCGATCCCCCCGGTACCGCCGGTGAGCAGCACTGTGCCGGACACGCGCCACGGCTGTTCGCTGCGAGCCGGTTCCGCGCGGACGAGCCGGCGGCCGAAGACCCCGGACGCGCGGAGGGCGACCTGATCCTCCTGGGGCGACCCGAGCACGGCGGCGAGCCGGGCGACGGCACGGGCGTCGAGGTCGGCCGCGAGGTCGACGAGACCGCCGAAGCGCTGCGGGTACTCCATGGCCGCGATCCGGCCGAAACCCCAGGTCAGCGCCTGCTCGGTGGCGCGGATCGGGTCCGCCGCGCCCGTGCTGACCGCGCCGTTCGTGGCGCACCAGAGCGGCGCGTCGATCTCGGCGTCGCCGAGGGCGTGCAGCAGCGTCAGGTTCGGTTCGAGGCCGTCGACGGCCAGGAGTGACAGCACGCCCTCGCACGGCCCCGCCTCGCGAAGCAGCTCGGCACACCGGGCACGATCCACATCGGACGGCAGCTGCAGGACGCGCGCGCCGAGCCCGTCGGCGAGGTCCTGGGCGTCGTACGCGGCCGGAGCGACCACCAGCCAGTTGGCGACGACCGTTCCTGACGCGACGGCGAGCGGGATCCACTCGACGCGGTAGCGCCAATCGTCCACAGTGGACGACGTCCGCCGGTGACCGCGAGCGTCCAGCCAGTAGCGCTGGTGCTGGAAGGCGTAGGTCGGCAGCGGGACCTGGCGGGCGCCGGGGAACACCGGTGCCCAGTCGACGTCGACGCCGCGGACGTGCAGCTCGGCCAGCGACGTGCGGAACCGCGTCAAGCCGCCCTCGCCCCGGCGCAGCGTGCCGACGACGATCGCGCCGGGCACGATCTCGGCGATCGCCGACGAGACGACCGGATGCGGGCTGACCTCGACGAACACCGCCTGGTCGAGTGCCTCGATGGTCTGCGCGAACAGCACCGGCTGCCGCAGGTTGCGGTACCAGTAGCCGGCGTCCAGCGTCGCGGTGTCGATCGACTCGGCCGACACCGTCGAATAGAACGGGACTTCGCCGGTGCGTGGTTCGACCGCGGCGAGCACGTCCCGCAGTTCGCTCTCGATCGCTTCCACGTGCGCCGAGTGCGAGGCGTAGTCCACCGGGATCAACCGGGACCGGACGCCGTCGGCCTGGCACTGGGCGAGCAGTTCGTCCAGCGCGGCGGGCTCGCCGCACACGACGGTCGACGACGGGCTGTTGAACGCCGCGATCGAAATCCGGCCGCTCCATTCCGCGAGCAGCTTCTCGACGCGCTCGGCGTGGAGAGCGACCGAAGCCATCCCGCCCTGGCCCGCCAGACCGGCGGCGATCGCCTTGCTGCGCAACGCGACCACCCGGGCACCGTCGACAAGGGACAGTCCACCCGCGACGACCGCCGCGGCGATCTCGCCCTGGGAGTGCCCCACCACGGCGTCCGGGGTGACGCCGTGCGACTGCCACAACGCGGCCAGCGAAACCATCACCGCCCACGACAGCGGCTGCACCACGTCGACCCGGTCCAGCGTCGATTCGCGCAAGACGGTGAAAGGCGACCAGTCGACAAAGGACTCCAGCGCCGTCGCGCATTCGGCGAACCGCTCGGCGAACACCGGCGACGAGTCCAGCAGCTCGACGGCCATTCCGGCCCACTGCGCACCCTGACCGGGGAACACGAACACCGTCCGCCCGGCCGGGGCGGCCACGCCGGTGATGACCGACGCGCTCGGCGTCCCGGCGGTGAGGGCACGCAGCCCGGCCAGCAATTCCGCACGGTCCTCGCCGAGCACGACGGCCCGGTGCTCGAACGCGGTCCGCGTCGAGGCCAGGGACCAGCCGACATCGGCGATGTCCGCATCCTCGTCGAAACCCGCCAGTTTCTCCGCCTGGGCGGGCAAACCGGCTGCCGAACGCGCCGAAACGAGCCACGGCACGGGCCCCGAGACCGGCTCACGCTCAAAGACCGGCTCTGGAGCGGGGTCGTGTTCGAGGACGACGTGCGCGTTGGTGCCGCCGACGCCGAACGAGGAGACACCGACGCGGCGGGGTCCCGGCTTGTCCGGCCACGGCGTCGCCGACGTGAGCAGTTCGAGCGCGCCGGAAGACCAGTCAACGTGCGGCGACGGGCGTTCCGAGTGCAGGGACCGCGGCAGGACGCCGTGGCGCATCGCCAGGACCATCTTGATGACTCCGGCCGCGCCCGCGGCGGCCTGGCTGTGCCCGATGTTCGACTTGACCGAGCCGAGCCACAGCGGCGTTTCGCGGTCACGTCCGTAGGTCGCCTGCAGCGCCTGGGCCTCGATCGGGTCGCCGAGGGTGGTACCTGTGCCGTGTGCTTCGACGGCGTCCACATCGGACGGTTCGAGCCCGGCCGCGGCCAGCGCGGAGAGGATCACCCGTTGCTGGGACGGGCCGTTCGGCGCGGTGAGGCCGTTGGACGCGCCGTCCTGGTTGGTCGCGGTGCCGCGGACGACGGCGAGGACCCGGTGCCCCTTGCGACGGGCGTCGGACAGCCGCTCGACGAGCAGCATGCCGACGCCCTCGGCCAGGCCCATGCCGTCGGCGTCGGCGGAGAACGGCTTGCTGCGGCCGTCGGCGGCCAGCGCGCGCTGGCGGCTGAACGCGACGAACGGCGCCGGCGTCGACATGACCGCGACCCCGCCGGCCAGCGCGAGGTCGCACTCCCCCGACCGCAGTGCCTGGCCCGCCAAGTGCAGGGCGACCAGCGACGACGAGCAGCCGGTGTCGATCGTGACCGCGGGGCCTTCGAGCCCGAAGGTGTACGCGACCCGGCCCGAGGTGACGCTGCCGGTGCCACCGGTCACCAGGTGCCCTTCGACGCCTTCGGGAACTTCGCTCAGCCGCGGCCCGTAGTCGTGGCCGCTGGCGCCGACGAACACGCCGGTGCGGCTGCCGCGGACGGCGGCTTGGTCCAGCCCGGCGTCCTCGAAGGCCTCCCAGGCGGCTTCCATGACGACGCGCTGCTGCGGGTCCATCGCGAGGGCTTCACGCGGGCTGATGCCGAAGAAGCCCGGGTCGAACTCGGCGGCGTCGTAGAGGAACCCGCCCGCGCGGGTGTAGCTGTGGCCGGCGCGGTCGGGGTCCGGGTCGTAGAGCGAACCGGGGTGCCAGCCGCGGTCGCCGGGGAACTCGCTGATGGCGTCGGCCTCGGCCAGCA
The DNA here is from genome assembly GCF_044768185.1 of Amycolatopsis sp. NPDC101161. NCBI lineage: Bacteria > Bacillati > Actinomycetota > Actinomycetes > Pseudonocardiales > Pseudonocardiaceae > Amycolatopsis > Amycolatopsis sp. NPDC101161. The sequence continues at coordinate 489,445 of NZ_JBIWPI010000006.1, read as the reverse complement.
TCAGCTCCCACAGCTGCCGCGGGCTGCCGACACCGCCGGCGAACCGGCAGCTCATGCCGACGATGGCCAAGGGCTCGTCGGTCGCGACCGCCGAGGCGGCCACTTCGGGCGCGGGGGCGCCGAGGACCTCGGTGCGGACGTGCCGGGCGAGGGTGGTCGCGTTCGGGTAGTCGAAGACCAGGGTCGCCGACAGCTTGAGGCCGGTGGCGGCGGTGAGCCGGTTGCGCAGTTCGATGGCGGTCAGCGAGTCGAAGCCCAGCTCGCGGAACGCGCGGGCCGCGTCGACGTCGTCCGGCCCGGCGTAGCCGAGCACGGCGGCCGCGTGCTTGCGGACCAGCGCCAGCAGCTCGCGATCCTGGTCTACTTCGGACAGTGCGGACAGCTTGGCGCGCAACGCACCCGCCGCGCCGGTCTGCTCCTCGGTGACCTCCGAGGCGGCGGCCAGAACGGCCGCGACCTCGGGCACTTCGGACAGCAACGGACGCGGCCGGGCGGCGGTGAAGACCGGGACGAACCGTTCCCAGTCGATGTCGGCCACGGCGAGGAACGGCTCGCCGTGGTCGAGGACCTGGCCGAGCCCGAGCAGCGCCGGTGCCGGGGCCATGAACGGGATCCCGCGCCACTTGAGCTGGTCGGCGACGACGTCGGAGACCATGCCGTCACCGGCCCAGATGCCCCAGGCGACCGAGGTCCCGGCGAGCCCGCGGGCGCGGCGGTTCTCGGCGAGCGCGTCGACGAACGCGTTCGCGGCGGCATAAGCGCCGTGGTCGCCACTGCCCCACACCCCGGCGACCGAGGAGTAGAGCACGAACGCGTCGAGGTCGGCGTCGGCGAAGAGCTCGTCGAGGTGGCGGGCTCCGGCGAGCTTCGCGCGGGCGCCCTCTTCGAACTCGGGCAACGTCGTCTCGGCGAGCGGCGCCAGCAGGCCGACGCCGGCGGTGTGGACGACCGCGCGGACCTCTGACAGGCCGCTGACCAGCGAAGACAAAGCCTCGCGGTCGGCGACGTCGCAGGCGGCGATGGTCACCTCGACACCCAGCGCTTCGAGTTCTTCCCGCAGTTCGGCGGCGCCGGGGGCGTCCGGTCCGCGGCGGCTCGTGAGCACGAGGTGCTCGGCCCCGCGGCCGGCGAGCCAGCGGGCGACGTGCGCACCCAGCCCGCCGGTGCCACCGGTGATCAGCGCGGTGCCGCTCGTCCGCCACTCGGGGGCACTGCCCTCGACCGGCGCACGGCGCAGGCGACGCTGGTACACGCCGGAGTCGCGGACGGCCAGCTGGTCCTCGTCGCCGATCCCGGCGAGGACGGCGCAGAGCCGGGTCGCGGCCTGCTCGTCGAGGGTCTCCGGGAGGTCGACCAGCCCACCCCAGCGGTCGGGGTGTTCGAGGGCGAGCACCCGGCCGAGCCCCCAGGTCGTGGCCTGACCCGGGCGCGGCAGCTCGTCGCCGGGCACGACGACGGCTGTCCCCTGCGTCGCGAGCCAGAGCGGCGCGGTGACCCCGGCGTCGCCGAGGGCTTGGGAAAGCAGGAGGTTCGCGGCGAGGCCTCTGGGCAGCACCGGGTGCGTCGCGTGCTCGCGCTCGTCGACGGCGAGGAGCGACAGCACGCCCGCGACCTCGGACTCGCCCCGCAGCCGCTCGGCCAGCGACGCGCGGTCGTCGGTCTCCTCGACCCGCAGAGTGCGGACTTGCGCGCCGGCCTTCTCCAGGGCGTCGAGGCAGACGTCGGGGGCGTGCACGACCAGCCAGGTGCCGGACAGCACCGGCGCCGGTTCGGGGACCGGGTGCCAGGTGATCCGGTACCGCCACTGGTCCACAGTGGACAGCTCGGTGCGGCGGTGCCGCCAGTCCGCCAGAGCGGGCAGCACCTCTTGCCAGGGCGTTTCGTCGGTGACGCCCAGCTCTTCGGTGAGGACGCCGTCCTCGACGGCGGTCCAGAACCCGTCGTCCGCCGAGGTGGTTTCGACCGGGGTCTCGAGCCAGTACCGCTGCCGCTGGAAGGGATATGTCGGCAAAGCGACCGGGCGCGCTTGCGGGTAGACGGCCGTCCAATCGACGTCGTGGCCCTGCGTCCAGAGGTGCGCCACCGACGTCAAGAACCGGGTCAGGCCGCCTTCGCCGCGACGCAGGGTGCCGACGACGGCCGCCGCTCCGGGGTCGAGCGTTTCGTCGAGGGTTTCCTGGATGCCTCCGCCGAGAACGGGGTGCGGGCTGCACTCGACGAAGAACCGGTGACCTTCGGCGATGAGCGTCCGGGTCGCGTCCTGGAACCGCACGCGCTGCCGCAGGTTCCGGTACCAATATGCGGCGTCAAGCGTCTCGGCGGTCTCACCGGTGACGCTGGAGACGAACGTGACTTGCGCGGCACGGGGTTCGATCCCGGCCAGGGCTTCCAGGAGTTCGGCCTCGAGGACCTCGACCACGGCGGAGTGCGAGGCGTAGTCGACCGGGATCCGGCGTACGCGCAGGCTCTCGGACTCGGCGCGGGCGAGGACCGCTTCGACGGCGGCGACCTCGCCGGAAATCACGACCGACGCGGGTCCGTTGACCGCCGCGATGGACACGCCGTCCGTGAGCAGCGTCGTGACCTGCGCTTCCGGTGCCGCGATCGACGCCATCGCGCCGAGGCCCGCGAGCCGGCCCGCGATCAGCTTGCTGCGCAGCGCGACGACCTTGGCGCCGTCGGACAGCGACAACGCCCCCGCGACGACGGCGGCCGCGATCTCGCCCTGGGAGTGCCCGACGACGGCGTCCGGCGTGACACCGTGCGCTGCCCACAATGCGGCGAGCGACACCATGACCGCCCACGAAACCGGCTGGACGACGTCGACCCGCTCCAGGGCCGCCGCGTCGGCGAGGACGTCGGTCAGCTTCCAGTCCACGAAAGACGCCAGCGCGGCCTCGCACTCGGCCATCCGGGCGGCGAACACCGGGGATTCCCCGAGCAGGTCGACGGCCATCCCGGCCCATTGGGCGCCCTGGCCGGGGAAGACCAGCACGGTGCCGCCCACGGCCTGGGCCTCGCCGCCGACCGCCGCGCCCGTACCGGATTCGGCGATCTCGCGGACGCCCGCGACCAGCGCGGGCAGGTCCCGGCCGACCACCGCGGCGCGGTGCTCGAACGCCGAGCGCGTGTGGGCCAGCGACCAGCCGACGTCGGCGATGTTCGCGTCCGGCAGCTGAGCCAGTTCCGCCGCGCGAGCCCGCAACGCGGCTTCGGAGCGACCGGACAGCACCCACACCACGGTGTCCACAGTGGATTCTTCGCCGTCAGGAGGTTCGTCGGTGACACCCTCCAGCACGACGTGCGCGTTCGTCCCGCTGCCGCCGAAGGACGACACCCCGGCCCGGCGCGGCGCACCCGTCTCGGGCCACTCCTGCTGTTCGGTCAGCAGGGAGACCGCGCCCGCGGTCCAGTCGACGTGCGGGGTCGGCTCGCCGACGAACAACGTCTTCGGCAGGACGCCTTCGCGCAGGGCCAGGACCATCTTGATCACCCCGGCGAGCCCGGACGCCGCCTGGGTGTGGCCGATGTTCGACTTCACGGTCCCGAGCAGCAGTGGCCGCGAGCGGTCGCGGCCGTAGGTCGCCTGCAGGGCCTGCGCCTCGATCGGGTCGCCCAGCTTGGTGCCGGTGCCGTGGGCCTCGACGACGTCGACCTGCTCGGGCGCGAGCCGCGCGTTGGCCAGCGCCGCCTCGATCACCCGCTGCTGGGAAAGCCCGTTGGGGGCGGTCAGGCCGTTCGACGCGCCGTCCTGGTTGATCGCCGTGCCGCGGATGACCGCGAGCACCGGGTGGCCGTGGCGGCGCGCGTCGGAGAGCCGTTCCAGCAGCACGACGCCGACGCCCTCACCCCAGCCCGTGCCGTCGGCGTCGGCCGAGAACGCGCGGCACCGGCCGTCGGCGGACAGGCCGCGCTGGCGGCTGAACTCGATGAAGTTGCGCGGGTTGGCCATCACGGTCGCGCCGCAGGCCAGGGCCATCGAGCACTCGTCGTTGCGCAGCGCGGTGACCGCCAGGTGCAGCGCGACCAGCGACGACGAGCACATCGTGTCGACGGTGACGGCCGGGCCCTCGAGCCCGAAGGTGTAGGCGAGCCGGCCGGACAGCACGGCGGCCGAGCCGCCGGTGAGCAGCAGCCCTTCGAGGCCCTCGGGCGCGGTGACCATCCCGCCCGCGTAGCCCTGGTTGCTGGCGCCGACGAACACGCCGGTCTTGCTGCCGCGCAGGGCCGCCGCGTCGAGCTTCGCCCGCTCGAAGGCCTCCCAGGTGGTCTCCAGCAGGAGCCGCTGCTGCGGGTCCATCGCGGTGGCTTCGCGCGGCGAGATGCCGAAGAACGCGGGGTCGAACTGCGCGGCGTCGGTCAGGAAGCAGCCGTCGCGGACGTAGCTGCGGCCGACGCGTTCGGGGTCGGGGTCGTAGAGGTCCGGGTCCCACCCGCGGTCGGCGGGCCACGGCGAAACGGCGTCCCGGCCGTCGGCCAAGAGGTCCCAGAGCTGTTCGGGCGTGGCGACGCCGCCCGGGAAGCGGCAGCTCATCGACACCACGGCGATCGGCTCGGCGCGGCGCTCGGTGACGTCGTGCAGGCGCCGGTTGGCCAGCTTCAGATCGGCCGTGACCCGCTTGAGGTAGTCACGGAGCTTGTCCTCGTTGCGCATCTGCGTCGGCTCCTGGTTTCCGGTCACGTCAAGAGATTCCGAGTTCTCGGTCGATCGCCGCGAACATCTCGTCGTCGGTCGCCGTGTCGAGTTCGAGGTCGTCCGGCTCGCCGGTGTCGTCGAGCTTCCACAGCAGCTTCCGCAGCCGGGCGGTGACCAGCTCGGCGGGCAGGGCGGCGAGCTCGGCCTCGATCCGGTCCAGCTCGTCGGCCGCGGAGTCCGCGGCGAACAGCCCTTCGAGCACGTGCTTCGCGACGGCGTCAGGCGTCGGGTGGTCGAAGACGAGCGTGGCGGGCAGCTTCAGCCCGGTGGCCGCGCCGAGCCGGTTGCGCAGGTCGAGCGCGGTCAGGGAGTCGAAGCCGAGCTCCTTCAACGTCTGCGCCGGGCGGACGGCGTCGCGGCCCCGGAAGCCGAGCACCGTCGCGACCTCGCCGCGGACCAGGTCGAGCACGACCCGCTCGCGTTCGTTCTCCGATGCCGCCTGCAGCCGCTTCGCCAGCTCGCCACCACTGTCCACAGGGGACTCCTGCTGCGCTTCGGGCAGTTCGCGCAGCAGCGGACGCGGCCGCGCCGCGGTGTAGAGCGGGGCGAACTTCGCCCAGTCGATGTCGGCGACGACGCTCGTCGGACCGCCGGTGTCGACCGACGGCTGGATCGCGGTGACGGCCAGCTCGGGGCGCATCATCGGAACGCCCCGCCGTTCGAGCTGGGCGCCGACGTTCTCGTCCACCATGCCGCCGCCCGCCCAGGCGCCCCAGGCGATCGACGTCGCCGGTGCCCCACGGTCGCGTCGCTGGTGGGCCAGCGCGTCGAGGAAGGCGTTCGCGGCGGCGTATCCCGCTTGGCCCGCGTTGCCCCAGACACCCGCGCCGGAGGAGAACAGGACGAACGCGTCCAGGTCGCCGCACAGTTCGTCGAGGTTTCGCGCGCCCCGGACCTTGGCCTCGGCCAGCTCGGCGAAGTCGGCCAGGGTCAGGGCCGTGATCGGCCGTTCGACGTCCACCGCGCCCGCGGTGTGGACCACGGCGTTCACCGGCGGCAGCTCCGTCAGCAGTTCGCGCAGCGCGTCGCGGTCCGAGACGTCGCAGGCGGCGACGGTGACCTTCGCCCCGAGTGCGGACAGTTCGCCCGCGAGCTCCGCGGCGCCGGGCGCACCTTCGCCCTTGCGGCTCACGAGCACCAGGTGCTCGGCACCGTTCGCGGCGAGCCAGCGGGCCACCTGCCCGCCGAGCGCGCCGGTACCGCCGGTGACCAGCGCGGTGCCGTGCGGCCGCCAGCGGACGGGCGGGGACGCCGCCGCGCGGACCAGCCGGCGGGCGAACACCCCGGACGGCCGCAGCGCGACCTGGTCTTCGCCGTCGTGGCCGGTGAGGACGGCCGCGAGCCGGCCGGCGGTCGTGGCGTCCGGTACCGGGGGCAGGTCGACGAGGCCACCCCAGCGGTCGGGCTGGTCGAGCCCGAGGATCCCGCCGAGACCCCACGCCATTGCTTGAGCCGGGCTGGTCAGGGGCTCGGCGGCGTCGACCGAGACCGCGCCGCGGGTGGCGAACCACAGCGGGGCGGCGATCCCGGCGTCGGCCAGTGCCTGGGTGAGCAGGACGTTGGCGGCGAGCCCCTCGGGGAGCACAGGGTGGTCGGCGTGCGGCTCGTCGTTCAGGGCCAGCAGGGAAACCACGCCGGAGGGTGGTGCTTCGGCGGCCAGCACCAGCGCCAGTGCGGATCGGTCCTCAGTGGACACTTCGAGCACGCGGACGTCCGGTCCGAGCAGGTCTTGGACGTCCAGTCCGGCGGGGACCACGGCCAGCCAGCCCGCGTCGAGCGTGGCGGGGCGAGGAGTGGTCAACGGGCTCCACCGGACGTCGTAGCGCAGGTCGTCCACAGCGGACCGGACGACCGGTGTCGCGGACCGCGGTTCGAGCCAGAACCGCTGCCGTTGGAAGGGGTAGGTCGGCAACGGGACCGTGCGTTTGACCGGATACCGGACCGACCAGTCGACGTCGTGACCGTGCGCCCACAGCTGGGCCAGGGAGGTCAGGAACCGCCGGAGGTCGCCCGCGTTGCGGCGCAGGGTGCCGACGACGGCGGCCGAGTCCGGTGCCGCGTCGAGGGTTTCCTCGATGCCGGCGCCGAGCACCGGGTGCGGGCTGACCTCGACGAAGAACCGGTGTCCGGCCTCGATGAGCGTCTTCGTGGCGTCGTGGAACCGGACGGGCTGACGCAGGTTGCGGTACCAGTACCCGGCGTCCAGCGTGCTCGTGTCGACCGGGTTGCCGGTGACGCCGGAGAGGTACGTGATCGTCGACGGCCGCGGCCGGATCGGCGCGAGAACTTCGAGCAGCTCCGTCTCGATCGCCTCGACCGCGGCCGAGTGCGAGGCGTAGTCGACCGGGATCCGGCGGACCCGCAGCTCACCGGCCTCGGCAAGAAGCGTTTCGAGGGCTTCGGCTTCGCCGGAGACGACGACCGAGCCGGGTCCGTTGACCGCGGCGAGGGAGATCCGGCCGTCGTACGGCTCCAGCAGCGGGGTGATCTCGGCTTCCGGGGCGGCGATCCACGCCATCCCGCCGCGTCCGGCGAGACCGGCCGCGATCGCCTTGCTGCGCAGGGCGACGACCCGGGCACCGTCCTCAAGGGACAGTCCACCTGCGACCACGGCGGCGGCGATCTCCCCTTGGGAGTGCCCGACGACCGCGTCGGGTGTGACGCCGTGGGACTGCCAGAGCGCCGCGAGCGACACCATGACGGCCCACGACGCCGGTTGCACGACGTCCACCCGTTCCAGGGCCTCGGCGTCGCCCAGGACGTCGGTCAGCGACCAGTCCACGTATGGGGCCAGCGCTGCCGCGCACTCCGCGATCCGCTCGGCGAAGACGGGCGACTCGGCGAGCAGGCCGACCGCCATCCCCGCCCACTGCGCGCCCTGGCCGGGGAAGACGAACACCGTCTCGCCCGAAGCCGTGGTGGTCACCGGAGCCCCGGCGGCCAGCTCGCGCAGCCCGGCCCGTAGTTCGTCCCGGTCGCCGACGACCGCGGCCCGGTACTCGAACGCCGACCGGGTGCTGACGAGCGACCAGCCGACCTCCGCCACACCGTGTCCCGTCTCCGCCAGCGCCGCCGCCTGCGCGCGCACCGCGGCTTCCGAACGGCCGGACAGGACCCACGTCCCCACGGTGTCCGGCAATGCGTCCACAGGGGACTCTTCGGGGACCTGTTCGAGGATCACGTGCGCGTTGGTGCCGCTGATGCCGAACGCCGACACACCCGCGCGGCGTGGCGCCCCGGTTTCCGGCCACGCCCGGTCCTCGGCCGTCAGCTCGACGACCCCGGCCGACCAGTCCACTTCCGCGGTCGGCTCGTCGAGGTGCAGTGTGCGCGGGAGCACGCCGTGGCGCATCGCCTCGACCACCTTGATCACCCCGGCGACGCCGGACGCGGTCTGGGTGTGCCCGAGGTTCGCTTTCAGCGACCCGACGAGCAACGGCCGTTCGCGGTCCGGGCCGTAAGCGGCGATCAGCGCCTGCGCCTCGATCGGGTCGCCCAGCGGGGTCCCGGTTCCGTGCGCTTCGACGACGTCCACTTCGGACGGCCGCAGGCCGGCGTTGGCCAAGGCGGCGCGGATGACGCGCTGCTGAGAACCGCCGTTCGGGGCGGTCAGGCCGTTCGACGCGCCGTCGGAGTTGATCGCCGAGCCGCGCAGCAGCGCGAGCACCGGGTGCCCGTGGCGGCGCGCGTCGGACAGGCGTTCCACCAGCAGGACGCCGACGCCCTCGGCGAGGGCGAACCCGTCCGCGGCGGCGGCGAACGGCTTGCAGCGGCCGTCGGGCGCGAGCCCGCGCTGGCGGCTGAAGCCGAGGAACTGGCTCGGCGTCGACATCACCATCGACGCGCCGGTCAGCGCCATCGAGCACTCCCCCGCGCGCAGCGACTGCGCCGCGAGGTGCAGGGCGACCAGCGACGACGAACACGCCGTGTCGACCGTGACGGCCGGGCCTTCCAGGCCGAGGACGTAGGCGATCCGGCCGGAGGCGACGCTGGACACCGCGCCGGTGACCAGGTAGTCCTCGCCTTCGGAGCCACCGCCCGAGCCGTAGGCCTGGTCGGTCAGGCCGACGAACACGCCGGCCGGGGTGCCGGGCAAGGTCGCCGGGTCGATGCCGGCGCGCTCGAACACCTCCCAGCAGACCTCCAGGAGCAGCCGCTGCTGCGGGTCCATGGCCAGCGCTTCGCGGGGGGAAATCCCGAAGAACGCCGGGTCGAAGCGGGTGGCGCCGTCGAGGAACCCGCCGTGGCGGGCGTAGGTGGTGCCCGGCCGGCTCGCGTCGGCATCGTAGAGCGCGCCGAGGTCCCAGCCGCGGTCGGCGGGCAGGCCGGAGATCGCGTCGACGCCGTCGGTCAGCAGTGTCCACAGCTCTTCGGGTGAGGTGACGCCGCCGGGGAAGCGGCAGCCCATCGCGACGATGGCGATCGGGTCGTCCTCGGCGGCCGCGATCTCGTCCACTGTGGACTGCGGTGTGGTTTCGGCCAGCAGGAATTCGGTCAGCTTCGCGACCGTGGGGTGGTCGAACACCAACGTGCTGGGCAGCTTCAGGCCGGTCGCCGCGTTGAGCCGGTTGCGCAGCTCGACGGCGGTGAGCGAGTCGAAGCCGAGGTCCTTGAACGCGCGCCGGACGTCGACGGCTTCCGGACTCGCGTGCCCGAGCGCGGCCGCGACCTGCTGGCGGACCACAGTGGACACCAGCTTTTCGCGCTCCGGCCCGGATTTCGCGGTTAGCCAGCCGGCCGCTTCGGCGGGCTCGTCGTGCCCTTCGGGCCGCTCGGCGAGCAGCGGGCTGGGCCGGACGGCGGTGAAGACCTCAGCGAACACCGGCCAGTCGATCTCGGCCAAGGCGATGAACGTCTCGTCGTGGTCGAGTGCCTGGCCGAGGCCCGCGAGGGCGGGTTCGGGCTCGATGACGGGGACGCCGCGGCGGGCGAGGACGTCGTGCAGGCTTTCGGCGATCATGCCGCCGCCGGCCCACGGGCCCCACGCGACCGACAGCGCGGTCCGGCCGAGCGCCCGGCGGCGCAGAGCGAGGGCGTCGAGGTAGGCGTTCGACGCGGCGTAGGCGGCGTGGTCGGCGACGCCCCAGACTCCGGAGATCGAGGAGAACAGCACGAACGCGTCCAGCTCGCGGTCGCCGAGCAACGCGTCGAGGTGCTGCGCGCCGAGCACCTTGGCCCGCAGGACGCCGGCGATCGCGTCGGGGTCGGTGTCGGCGATCGCGGCGAGCGTGCCGACGCCCGCCGCGTGGACGACCGTGCGGAGGTCTTCGATGCCGTCGACGAGTTCACGGACGGCGTGCGCGTCGGCGACGTCGCAGGCCACGACGGTGATCCGGGTGCCCAGTTCGGCCCGCAGTTCGGGGACATCGGCGCCGCGGCGGCCGACCAGGACGACGTGCTCGGCCCCGTGCGCGACGAGCCACCGGGCGAGGTGCCGGCCCAGCGCACCGGTGCCGCCGGTGACCAGCGCCGTGCCCCGCGTTTCCCAGGTCCTTTCCGGCGCCGTGCGCAGGGCGGCCGGCACCAGGCGGCGGACGAACACGCCGGACGGCCGGATCGCCACCTGGTCTTCGTCGCCGGACAGCACGGTGGCCAGCCGCTCGAGGGTTTCCGTGTCCCACGCTTCGGGCAGGTCGACGAGGCCGCCCCACCGGCCGGAGTGCTCCAACGCGGCCACGCGGCCGAAGCCCCAGACCGCGGCCTGCGCCGGATTCGGTGGCGGGTCGGTGTCGAGCGGGGCAACCGCGCCGCTGGTCAGGCACCATAAGGGTGCGTCGATGCCGGCGTCGCCGAGGGCCTGGACCAGGGTGGTGATGCGGGTGACCGCGCTGATCGGGTCCTCGTCCGGGGCGGGCAGGGCGAGGACGCCGGTTGCGGTGAGGCCGGTCAGCCGTTCGGCGAGGGTGGCGCGATCGACGGTCGTGGGCACCTCGATGGCGCTGGTCGGACCGCCGGCGACCAGGTCGGCCAGCCGCTCGGTGAAAGCTGCGCGGTCGCCGGTGCCGGGTACCTCGACGATGTCCGCGCCCAAGCCGCCGAGAGCGCCGGGCGTCACCACGAGCCAGGTTCCGGCCGGCGGTGCGGCCGGCGGCTCCGGCAAGGCGCGCCATGCAATGCGATGGCGCCAACTATCCACATCGGCCTGCCGCCGCCAGCGGGTCAGCGCCCGCCGGGCCTCGCGCCACGGGGTGTCCTGCGCGACGCCGAGCGTGTCCTCCTCCAGCGCCGTCCAGAATTCACTGTCAGCCGTCTTGGTCGTCGGCTCGAGCCAGAAACGCTGCCGCTGGAAGGGGTACGTGGGCAGGCTGACCGTGCGCCGGTGCGGGTAGAGGGCCGACCAGTCGACGTCGTGGCCGTGCGCCCACAGCTGGGCGGCCGACAGCAGGAACCGGCGGAGACCGCCATCGTTTCGCCGCAGCGTTCCGACGACAGCCGCGTCGACGGTGTCCTGGAGCGCGCCGCCGAGTACCGGGTGCGGGCTGACCTCGACGAAGAACCGGTGCCCGTGCTCGGCGAGCGCGTCGGCGGTCTCGTGGAACAGCACCGGCTGCCGCAGGTTGCGGTACCAGTACCCGGCGTCGAGCGTCGCGGTGTCGATGGGCTCGGCGGTGACGGTCGAGTAGAACGGGATGTCCCCGGTTCGCGGCCGGATCGGGGCCAGCACCTCGCGCAGTTCGGCTTCGATCGCCTCCACGTGCGCTGAGTGCGACGCGTAGTCCACGGGGATCAACCGGGCCCGGAGGCCCTCGCTTTCGCAGCGGGCGACCAGCTCCTGCAGGGCGGCGGGATCACCGGCCACGACCGTCGACGACGGGCTGTTGAACGCCGCGAGCGAAATCCGGTCGTCGAGCAGGGCTTCCACCCGTTCGGCGTCCGCCGCGATCGACGCCATGCCACCCTGGCCGGCCAAGCCCGCCGCGATCGCCTTGCTGCGCAGGGCGACCACGCGGGCACCGTCCTCAAGCGACAGCCCACCCGCGACGACGGCCGCGGCGATCTCGCCCTGGGAGTGGCCGACGACCGCGTCCGGCGTGACGCCGTAGGACTGCCAGAGCGCGGCCAGCGAGACCATCACCGCCCACGACAGCGGCTGCACCATGTCGACCCGGTCGAGTTCCCCGTCGCGCAGCGGACAGTCCATAAAGGACTTCAAGGCCGCCTCGCACTCGGCGAACCGCGCGGCGAAGACCGGCGCCTCGTCGAGCAGGCCGGCGGCCATGCCGGCCCACTGCGCGCCCTGGCCCGGGAACACGAAGACCGTGCGTCCGACGGGACCGGTCACCCCGGTGACCACGGCCGCGCCCGGGGTCCCGGCGGCGATCTCGCGCAGGCCGGTCCGCAGTTCGGCGCGGTCGCCGACCACCGCGGCGCGGTGCTCGAAGGCGGTCCGCGTCACCGCGAGGGACCAGCCGACCTCGGCGACGCCGTGCTCGGTCCCGGTCAACGCCGACGCCCGGTCGGCCATCGCGCTTTCGGAACGGCCGGACAGCACCCACACACCCAGGGAGTCCTCGGCGGCGGGAGCCGGGGCGGGTTCGGGAACCTGCTCGACGATGACGTGCGCGTTGGTCCCGCTGATGCCGAACGACGACACCCCCGCCCGGCGGGGCGCGCCGGTTTCCGGCCACGGCTGCTGGGTGGAGGCGAGCGTCACCGCACCGGCGGACCAGTCGATCCGGGGGCTCGGTTCGTCGGCGTGCAGCGTCCGCGGGACGACGCCGTGGCGCAGCGCCTGCACCACCTTGATCACGCCGCCGATGCCCGCGGCGGCTTGCGTGTGCCCGAGGTTCGACTTCAGCGAGCCGAGCAGCAGCGGCCGGTCGCGATCCTGCCCGTAGGTGGCGATGAGCGCCTGGGCTTCGATCGGGTCGCCCAGCGGCGTGCCGGTGCCGTGCGCCTCGACGACGTCCACTTCGGACGGTGCCAGCCCGGCGTCGGCGAGCGCGGCGCGGATCACGCGTTGCTGGGACGGGCCGTTGGGGGCGGTCAGGCCGTTGGACGCGCCGTCGGAGTTGACCGCCGTGCCGCGCACGACGGCGAGCACCGGGTGGCCGTGGCGGCGGGCGTCGGACAGCCGTTCGACGACCACGACACCGGCGCCCTCGGCCCAGCCCGTGCCGTCGGCGTCGGCCGAGAACGCCCGGCAGCGGCCGTCGGCCGACAGGCCGCGCTGGTGGCTGAACTCGACGAGCATGCCGGGACTGGCCATCACGGCCGCACCGCCGGCGAGCGCGAGGGTGCACTCCCCGGCCAGCAGCGCGCGCACCGCGAGGTGCAGCGCGACCAGGGACGACGAGCACGCGGTGTCGACGGTCAGCGCCGGGCCCTCCAGCCCGAGGACGTAGGCCAGCCGGCCCGACGCGACGCTGCCGGTGGTGCCGGTGAGCAGGTGCCCGCCTTCGCCGCCTTCGGACAGGCGCGGGCCGTACTCGGAGTTCGTGGCGCCGATGTAGACGCCGGTGCGGCTGCCCTTCAGGGACAGCGGGTCGATGCCCGCGTGCTCGAACGCCTCCCAGGCGGTCTCGAGCAGCAGCCGTTGCTGCGGGTCCATGGCCAAGGCTTCGCGCGGGGAGATTCCGAAGAAGTCCGCGTCGAAGTCGGCGACGTCGGTGAGGAAGCCGCCGTGACGGGCGTAGGACGTGCCCGCCTTGGCCGGGTCGGCGTCGTAGAGCGCGTCGAGGTCCCAGCCGCGGTCGGTGGGGAGGCCGCCGATGACGTCGCGGCCGTCGGCGACGAGGTTCCACAGGTCGTCGGCCGAGCGCACGCCACCCGGGTAGCGGCAGCTCATCGCGACGATGGCGATCGGCTCGTCGGCGCGGGTCGGTTCGGCGGCGGTGGTCTCGGCCGGTTCGGCGCGCAGCATCGCGGCGAGCCGGGCCGGGGTCGGGTGGTCGAACACCGAGGTGGCGGGGATCTTCAGGCCCGTCGCGGCGGACAGGCGCTCGCACAGCTCGACGCCGATGATCGAGTCGAAGCCGAGGTCCTTGAACGACGCCGCGGGGTCGATCGCGGCCGGGCCGGGGTGGCCGAGGACCAGCGCGGTGTGGGCGCGGACGAGCTCGAGGAGGTCTTGGGAAGGGTGCGGGCGGGCCTCCGCCCCCCGGTCTCCAGTGTATCGGGGGGTACTGACAGTTTCGGTGCTGTCGAGCCAGAAGCGCTCGCGCTGGAAGGCGTACGTCGGGAGGTCGACGCGGTGACCGCCGGGGAACGTCCAGTCGACGGCGCCGCCGCGGGTCCACAGCTCGGCGACCGACTTCGCGAACCGGGCCGGGCCGCCCTCGCCGCGGCGGAGCGTGCCGACCGCGGCGGCCGGGCGGTCGTGGTCGGCCGCCGTCGCCACGATGCCGGAGACCAGCACCGGATGCGGGCTGACCTCGGCGAACACGCCGATGCCGGCGTCGAGTGCGGCGCGCACGGCCGGGTCGAACAGCACCGGCTGCCGCAGGTTCGCGAACCAGTGGTCCGCGTCGAGCCGTTCGGTGTCGAGGCGGCCGCCCGCGGTCGACGAGTAGAACGGGACGGCCGACGGCCGCGGCCGGATCCCGGCGATCAGCCGCAGCAGCTCGTCCTCGAGCGGCTCGGCCTGGGCGGAGTGGGAGGCGTAGGCGATCGCGATCCGGCGCGAGCGCACCTCGCGGGCGGTCAGCTCGGCCTGTAGCTCGTCGAGGGCGTCGAGGTCGCCGGAGACCGCCGTGGTCGCGGGGCCGTTGACCGCGCCGATCGACAGCCGGCCGGGGTAGGCGGCGAGGAGGTCCGTCACCTCCGTGGCTGGCAGGTCGACCGACAGCATGCCGCCGTTGCCGGCCATGCGTTCGGCCAGCAGCTTGGCCCGCAGCGCGACGATCCGCGCCGCGTCTTCCAGCGACAGCGCGTCCGCGACGACGGCGGCGGCCAGCTCGCCCTGGCTGTGCCCGAGCACGGCCGCGGGTTCGACTCCGCGTGCCCGCCACTCGGCGGCCAGCGACACCGCGACCGACCAGAACACCGGTTGCAGCACGTCGGTGCGGTCGAGCGACGGCGTCCCCTGCCGGAGGACGTCGACGACGTCCCAGTCGAGGTGCGGTGCGAGCGCCGCGGCGCACTCGGCCAGCCGCGCGGCGAAGACCGGTGACGCGTCGAGCAGCTCGGCGGCCATCCCGGCCCACTGCCCGCCCTGGCCGGGGAAGACGAAGACCACGCGGTCGTCGCTCGTCGCCACGACGCCTTGGGTGACGCCGAGTCCGTCCGCGACCGCGCGCAGCCCGTCCCGGCTGTCGACGACCGTGCGGTGCGCGAACGCCGTGCGGCGGGTCGCCAGCGTCCAGCCGATGTCCACAGGGGACAGTTCCGGGTGGTCGTCCACATGCGACAGCAGGCGGGCCGCCTGGGCCCGCAGAGCCGCGGCGGTGCGGGCCGAGAGCAGCCACGGCGCCGCCGAAGAAGTCGCTGTGCGGGGTGCGACGGGGTCGGCCGCTTCGAGCACGACGTGCGCGTTGGTCCCGCCCATGCCGAACGAGCTGACCCCGGCGACCCGGCGCCCGGCCCAGCCCGTCGGCTCGGCCACCACCCGCAACTTCAGGTCGTCCAGGGGGATCGCCGGGTTCGGCGTCGTGAAGTTGAGGCTCGCGGGCAGCGTCGCGTGCCGCACCGCGAGGACGGCCTTGAGCAGCCCGGCGATCCCCGCCGCGCCCTCCAGGTGGCCGATGTTCGTCTTGACCGACCCGACCGGCAGCGGCTCGGCGCGCCCGGCGGCGAAGACCGCGCCGAGGGCGGCCGCTTCGATCGGGTCGCCGACCTTCGTGCCGGTCCCGTGCAGCTCGACGTACCCCACCGCGGACGGCTCGATCCCGGCGTCGGCCTGGGCAGCGCGGACCGCGGCGGCCTGGGCGTCGGCGTCCGGGACGGTCAGGCCGTCACCGGCGCCGTCGTTGTTCACCGCGGTCCCGCGGAGGACGCAAAGGATCTCGTCGCCATCGGCCTGGGCCCGCGACAACGTCTTGAGGACGACGAGCCCGCCGCCCTCCCCGCGGACGAACCCGTTGGCCCGGGCGTCGAACGTGAAGCACTGCCCGTCCGGGGACAGGCCACCGAAGCGAGCCGTCGTGACGGCGTTGTCCGGTGCGAAGATCAGGTTGACCCCGCCGGCGAGGGCGACCGGGCACTCGCCGCGGCGCAGGCTCTGCACCGCCAGGTGGACGGCGACGAGCGACGAAGACTGTCCGGAGTCGACGGTGAAGCTCGGGCCGTGCGCGCCGAGGAAGTGGGAGACGCGGTTGCCGAGCAGGCTGCGGTGGACCCCGGTGATGGTGTGGTGGCTGATCGCCTCGGGATCGCTCGCGTGCACGAGCGCGGCGTAGTCGTCCCACATCGCGCCGACGAACACGCCCGCGGCGCTCCCGCCGAGGCTCGCGGGCACGATTCCCGCGTGTTCCAAGGCTTCCCACGCCAGTTCCAGCACCAGCCGCTGCTGCGGGTCCATCGCGGCGGCCTCGCGGGGCGAGATGCCGAAGAACGCGGCGTCGAAACGGTCGACCGCGTCGAGGAACCCACCGTGCCGGACCCCGGTTTCCCCGGCGTCCCAGCGGTTGGCAGGTACCTCCGTGATCGCGCTGCGGCCGTCGGTCAGCAACCGCCAGAACGCCTCGGGGCCGTCCGCGCCCGGGAGGCGGCAGGACAGCCCGACCACGGCGACCGGCTCGCCCGGAGTGCTCGCAAAACCCGTCATCTCACGCTCCATCGGCGGGCGGCTTCCTTCCTGTGACGGCTGCTCGACGTCCACGGCAACACAGGCGCGGCAACGCTGTCCACGACGGACAGGTGAGGTCTAGTGCGGTGCCTAAAGGACTTCAGCGCGCCCACGTGACGGGCAGGGCGTGGACGCCGTAGTGGAGCATGTCGTCGCGCAGCGGGACCTGGTCCGCCGGTACCGCGAGCCGGAGGGCGGGGAAGCGCTCGAACAGCGCCCGGAAGCCCACCTGCATCGTGAACCGGGCCAGGTGCTGGCCGACGCACTGGTGCACGCCGTGGCCGAACGCGACGTGGCCCTGGGTCACACGGCCGACGTCGAGCCGGCCGGGGTCCGGGAAGCGCGCGGGGTCGCGGTTGGCCGCGGGGAGCGCAACGACCACAGTCTCGCCCTCGCGGATCACGTGCTCCCCCAGCTCGACGTCCGCCAGCGCCGCCCGGCTCGCGCCCAGGTGCGACACGGTCAGGTAGCGCAGCAGCTCCTCGACGGCGTTGGGCCACAGTCCCGGCTCGGCTTGCACCCGCGTCAGCTGGGACCGGTGCTCGAACAGCGCGAACGTGCCCAGGGCCAGCATGTTCGTCGTGGTGTCGAAGCCGCCGCCGACGAGCGCCCACGCGAGGTTGACCAGCTCGGGCCGGTCGAGTTCGCCGGTGCTCGCCAGCTCGCCGAGCATGTTTTCGCCGGGGTCGTCGAAGGCCGCGTCGACCAGGCGTTCCAGCGTGCCGCCGACGACCGTGATCGCCGCGATCAGCTCTTCCAGGGAGTACCGCATGCGGGCCACGACGTTCAGGTGCCGCAACAGCTCTTCGCGATCGGCCTCCGGGACACCGACCAGCTCGCACATCAGCCGGGTCGCCAGCGGCTCGGCGTAGGCGGTGACCAGCTCGGCTTCCGTTCCGCGCGCGGCCATCGCGTCGAGCAGCTCGCCGGCGATCCGTTCGGCGGCCGGGACCAGTTCGCGGGTCCGCCGGACGGTGAAGTACTTCGCGATCAGCTTCCGGTAGCGCGCGTGGTCCGCGCCGTCCATCTTCGGGAACGCGCCGGGCGCGGCCGGTTCCGGCTCGTACGTGTCCATCGGGAAGGGCGGCGGCACGGCGAGCGCGACAAGGTCGTTGCGGTGGCTGAACCGGGCGTCCGAGAGCACCGCGCGGACGTCGGACAGCTTGGTCACCAGCCAGCCCGTGGCCGGCCCCGGACTGGCTTCGAACGCGAGGCGGCTGATCCCCGGCCGCGTCCGGTATTCGTCGGGCGGGTCGAACGGGCAGCTGCGCTTGACGGGCAGCGAAAACGGCTCGGTCACTTCCGGCTCCCTCCGGCCAGGGGCGCGACCCGCGCCTCGATTTCGGCGGCGGCGCGGACCGCCCCGCCCGCGGCGCGCACCTCGCGCCGCATCAGGTCGACGCGCCGGCGCACGGCGTCGTCGCGGTCGACGGCGAGCACGGCGTCCCGGATGCCCGCGGCGGTCACCGTCTCCTTGTCCAGGGAGGCGCCGAGGCCGAGCCGCCGGATCTGCCGGGCGTTGATGTGCTGCTCCGGGTGGTGCGGTACGGCGATCACCGGGACGCCGAAGTACAGCGCCTCCATCACGCTGCCCATCCCGCCCTGGCACAGGAACACCGAGCAGTGCGGCAGGACGTCGGGGTGCGAGACCCAGCGGTGGGCCTCCACATTGGACGGAAGCGGCCCCAGTACGCCGGGGTCGACCCGCTTCCCGAGGGTGAGCACCACCTGCCACGGCAGGCCCGCGAACGCCTCGGCGCACGTGCGGAAGAACTCCGGGCGGTCGTTGACCGTGGTGCCCAAGGTGACCAGCACGACCGGCCGCCCGTCGGCGGGCGGCGCCCACGAACCGGCGGACGCGCCGACCGAGGGCCCGACGAACGCGAACCGCTCGTCGAACGTCGGTCCGGCCGGCTGGAACGCTCGCGGCAGGAAAACCAGCGTGAACTCGTCACCGCCGGTGAAGAACTCCTCCAGCGTCAACGTTCCGAGGCCGTGCTCGGCCAGGTAGCCGCCGAGCCGCGTGACGAACCGGGCGATGGCCGGGTGCGCGGGGTCGACCGCCTCGCCGAAGGTCTGGTTCTCCTTGGTCAGCGAGAAGTGCTCGTTCGACGCGACCGTGGCCGAGAGCTGCACGGCGGGCACCTGCGCCTTCCGGGCCAGCAACCGGCCCGGCGCCCACAACGTCGTGTCGTAGACGAGCAAGTCCGGGGTGGACGATCGTTCCACCGCGGGCAGGACGGCCATGCTCTGCTCGAGCAGGTCCAGCGGGGCCCGGGCGGCCTCGTCGGCGTTCGTGATGTCCGGCTGCGCGGTGGACAGGTCGCAGCCGTAGTCCGCGGCGCGGGCGCCGGTCGCGGCGACCCGGTCCGCGAACTCGCCGGAGGTGAAGCAGGTGACCCGGTGGCCGCGCCGGACGAGCTCGGCGACCACCGGCAGCGCCGGCGTCATGTGACCGTAGGCGGGGTAGGGCAGGAAGGTGATGTCGGGCATGACCGGCTCCTAGCGCCGCTTGTACCGCTCGATCAGCGAAAGCGCGGGCGAGGTGGCGACCGTGGTCACCAGGGTCATGACGACCAGCATGGCGAACATCGTCGGGCTGATCACCTTGAGGTCGAGCCCGATGTTGAGCACCGCCAGCTCGGTCAGCCCCCGGCAGTTCATCAGCGCGCCCAGCGACCACGCGTCCCGCCGGCCGATCCCGGACAGCCGCGCGGCGGCCAGGCTCCCGCCCCACTTGCCCAGCATCGCCACGACGACGATCAGCGCGCACCACAGCCACAGCGCCGGATCCGCGCCGATCAGGTCGAACTTCGTGCGCAGTCCCGTGTAGACGAAGAACAGCGGCAGCAGCAGGGTCACCGTCAGCGCGTGCATCTGCTCGGTGGCCTGGCGGATCGGCAGCGACCCGCGGGGCGTGACGGCGCCGAAGAGGAACGCGCCGAAGATCGGGTGGATGCCGATGGCGTTGGTGGCCAGGGCGGACAGCAGCAGCCCGGCCAGCAGCACGGACACGACCGCCGTGGTCGGCAGTGCCTTCTGGCCGTGCTCGGTCGGGGCGAACAGCCGGCGCAGCAGCGGGCGCACGACGAACAGCATGAACGCGAAGAACGCGATCGTGAGCCCGATGGTCAGGCCGGTCGCGGCCAGGGAACCGGCGCTCGCGATGGCGACGACGAGGGCCAGCAGGCACCACGCCGTGATGTCGTCGACGGCGGCGCAGCTCAGCGCCAGCGCGGCGATCGGCAGCTTCGTCATCCCGCGGTCGGTGATGATCCGCGCCAGGACGGGGAACGCCGTGATGCTCATCGAAATCGCGAGGAACAGCGAGAACGGCAGCCGGTCGACGCCGGCGCCGAGCGTGGGGTGCAGGGCGAACGCGAGCAGCACCCCGGACAGGAACGGGATCGCGACGCTGACGTGGCTCACCAGCACCGCGGCCTTGCTGCGACGGCGGACGAGCGCGACGTCGAGCTCGTAGCCGACCAGGAACATGAAGATGACCAGGCCGATCTGGGCGAACGTGTTGATCGTCGAGGCCAGGTAGTCGGGGAAGATCCAGTGGTAGGCCGCGGGCCACACCCAGCCGAGGAACGACGGCCCGAGCAGGATGCCGGCGAAGATCTCGCCGATCACCGTCGGCTGCGCCAGCCGGCGCGCGAGGGCCGAAAGCAGCCGGCAGGCCAGGAAGATCACCGGCAGGGCGAACAGCAGCTTGGCCACCGGGTCGGGCGCGCCGCCGGGGTGCCCGGTCGCCGTCGCGCCGCCGTCGGGGCTCGAGCGGAGCAGGAAGAACGCGACGACGACCGGGACGACCACCATCGCGAGGTAGGAGACCCAGGTCCGGCGGCGGCTCGCCGGGGCCGCCGGCTCGGCGGTGCCGGTGGTGCGCTCGTCGAGCGATGACATGACTGGCCTCTCCGATCACGCTGCCGGAAAAGGTCGTGAGCGGGAAACAGTGTCAGAACACTGTTTCCCACTCACGACCGGGAGTCTGGGCTAGAACAGCGCCAGTGCCGAAGAAGACGCCTTCAGGCTGCCGAGGTGCCCGTGCCACAGGTGCGTCGGGTCGGCCTCGACGGCGGCGACGTACTCCTTCATCGCCGTCAGGGCCGCCGGCTCCTCGGCGTCGTAGACGTCGCCCTGGAGCATCTGGATGACGTCCTTGCGGTAGCGGTCGTCGTCGATGAACGCGGTGAACAGCACGTTCAGCCGGTAGTACATCGAGATGAAGTCGTACCAGATGTTGACGCCCTTGCGGAGCGTGTTGACGTAGTTGTCGAACCGCTCGCGGCGGAAGTCGCCGGCCTGGTGCGCGGCGATGACGTCCTTCGCCGCCAGGCGCGCGCTGTTCATCGCGACGCTGACGCCGCTGGAGAAGATCGGGTCGACGAAGCGGGCGGCGTCGCCGATGAGCACCAGCGAGTCGCCGGCGATCTGCTTCATGCCGTAGCTGTAGTCGCCCTCGGTCTTGAACTTCCGCACGCGCTCGGCGTTCTTCAGCGCGTCCAGCATCTCCGGCCGGGTGCCGACGGAGTTCCAGAAGAAACCCTCGAGGTCGTCCTTGTGCTCCTTGAACTTCTCCTTCTGGGTGACGACGCCGATCGAGGTGATGGTCTCGGTGATCGGGATCTGCCAGACCCAGGTGTTCTCCTGCGGCAGGAAGTGCACGTGGATGTAGTCCGCGTCCTCGGGCCGGCGCGCCAGCGACGCGCGGTCGAGACCCTCGAACCACGTGTGCACGGCGTACTGGTTGAAGACCTTGTCCGGCACCTTGACCTTGAGCTGCTGGCCCAGCAGGGTCTGCCGGCCGGACGCGTCGAGCACGCAGCGGACGGCGACCTCCACCGGCTGCTCGCCGATCTTGGCCTGCAGCACCGGGCGGTCGCGGTCGGTGAAGTCGACCCGGTTGACCCGGACCCCCTGGTAGACCTTCGCGCCGAGCTCCTCGGCGTGCTTGAGCAGCAGCGAGTCGAACTGGCCGCGGTCGACGTGCCAGGCGTAGACGCGGTCGACGCCGTCCTGGTCGCGCTCTTCGTAGGCGATCTCCGCGACGCCGAGGCCGTGCGAGCCGGCGTCGAAGTCCAGCGTACTGGTCGGGCGGGTGTCGGAGGAGGTCCACGCGGCCCCGTACTTGCGGGGGAAGCCGGCCGCCTCGACCTTGCCGATGACGCCGATGTCGTGCATCACCGGGATGACCGCGGGCACGAGGGACTCGCCGACGTGCTCGCGGGGGAAGGTCTCCCCCTCGAAGACGGCCACCGAAAGGCCGGCCTTCGCCAGGTAGGAAGCCGCCGTGGAACCGGCCGGGCCGCCGCCGATGATGCCGACGTCGTAGTCGTAGGACACGGGTTCTCCGTTTCTGGGTCGGGAAGGGGTCAGGCGACCGGGGCGCGCAGCGACGTCACCAGGTCGGCGATGCTTTCGATGTCCTTGAAGTGGCGGGCCACCATCTCCGTCGGCGGGACGCGCACGGAGAACTCCTCACGGATGTAGGCGACCAGCCGGGTGGTTTCGATCGAGTTCAGCAGACCCCAGTCCAGCAACGGCGTGGTCGTGGTCAGCTCGCCCACGTCCTTCCCGTCCAGCAGGTGCTTCTCGACGAACTCAACGAGCTTTCGCGTGATGTCGACGCGCTCGTCGTCTGCCATTGCTCTTCCTCCAGTGACGGCACAGGTCCACGCACGGGTTCGTGCAGGATCAGTCGGTGCCCGCGTCGTGCGTGGCCTTGTTGCGGGAGCCGCGGCGCGGGCGCTCGAGCAGCTCGGTCTCGGGGTTGATGTGCTTGCGCGGGGCGAAGGCGACGTAACGGCCGCCGGACATCTTGGCCTTGAAGTTCTTCATCCAGCCGTGGTGCCCGAAGTTGCCGAACTTGTCGAAGCCGACCAGCGAAATGCCGCTGCGGTCGTAGTGCCCGCCCACGAGCAGGCACCACTGCCGGTAGTCCGGGTACTCGTTGGTCAGGTGGCGGTAGGTGAGCACGAAGGCGAGGTAACGGCGGAAGTCCATGCCGTCCAGGCCCTCTTCGTCGTAGACCCGGGAAATGGCCTGGGTGCTCTGGCCGAGCATTTCCGGGATCGGCGAGGCCGAGCAGACGAGCCAGTGCGACTCGTCGGTCATCGGGCTCTTGATCATGTTCTGCTCGACTTCCCAGCGGAAGTTGGTGTTGAGCTTCCCGGTCTCGATCATCTGCGCCTCGGAGATCTCCTGGGGCACGTAGATGAGCATTTCGTTGGTGGCCTCGAGCTCGTCGATCTCGGCCTGCGTGAACGGGCAGGGCTTCACGGCGATTTCAGTGGTCCCATAGACTCCGTAAACCATGTCTTCGAGGTTCTCGGGCATGCGCATGAGCGACCGTCCTGAATTCCATTTATCGCGTGGCTGGATGTGGCGTCGATTGGTTTTAGCACGGAGCCGACTGGGGAAATGCTCAGTAGAACTGGGACTTCTCCGTGGAATCCATCAGCGCGACGGTGTTGCTGGACGGGTTCACGACCGTGCTCACGAGGTCGAAGTACCCGGTCCCCACTTCGCGCTGGTGCCGCGTCGCGGTGTAGCCCGCCGCCTCCGCCGCGAACTCGCGCTCCTGCAGCTCGACGTACGCCGTCATGCCTTCTTCGGCGTAGTCGCGCGCCAGCGCGAACATCGAGTGGTTCAGCGCGTGGAAGCCGGCGAGCGTGATGAACTGGAACTTGTAGCCCATGTGCCCCAGCTCGCGCTGGAACTTCGCGATCGTCGCGTCGTCGAGGTGCTGCTTCCAGTTGAACGACGGCGAGCAGTTGTACGCCAGCAGCTGGTCCGGGCACTCGGCCTTGATCGCCTCGGCGAACCGGCGCGCGACCTCCAAGTCCGGTTTGGACGTTTCCATCCACAGTAGATCCGCGTAGGGCGCGTAGGCCAGGCCGCGCGCGACGCACGGCTCGATGCCGCCGCGGACGCGGTGGTAGCCCTCGGGCGTGCGCTCGCCGGTCAGGAACGGCTTGTCCCGGTCGTCGACGTCGCTGGTGATGAGGTTCGCGGCCTGGGCGTCCGTGCGGGCGATGACGAGGCTCGGGACGTCGCAGACGTCGGCCGCCAGGCGCGCGGCCTGCAGCGTGCGGACGTGCTGGGACGTCGGGATGAGCACCTTGCCGCCGAGGTGGCCGCACTTCTTCTCCGCGGCCAGCTGGTCTTCCCAGTGCACGCCCGCGGCGCCGCCGGCGATCATGCCCTTCATCAGCTCGAACGCGTTGAGCACGCCGCCGAAGCCGGCCTCGGCGTCCGCGACGATCGGCGCCAGCCAGTGCGGCGCGTCCTTCTCGTCCTCGGCCCAGCTGATCTGGTCGGCGCGCAGCAGCGCGTTGTTGATCCGGCGCACGACCTGCGGGACGGAGTTGGCCGGGTACAGGCTCTGGTCCGGGTAGGTGTGGCCGGACAGGTTCGCGTCGGCGGCCACCTGCCAGCCGGAGAGGTAGATGGCCTTGAGGCCGGCGCGCACCTGCTGCACGGCCTGGTTGCCGGTCAACGCGCCCAGCGCGTGGACGTAGTCTTCGCTGTGCAGGAGGCTCCACAGCCGCTGCGCGCCCAGCCGGGCGAGCGTGTGCTCTTCGGTCACGCTGCCGCGCAGCCGCAGGACGTCCTCGGCGGAGTAGTCCCGGCGGACTCCGCGCCACCGGGGGTCCTCGGCCCAGGACCGGGCCAGGTCGGCCGCCGCGGCTTCGCGGGGCGGCGCTGCGGTTACGGTCATGTCGTTCTCCTGACGTACGACGACGCGCGGCTCGTGGACGAGACCATTTAGCACCGCGCGAGCCCCGCCGAGCGCCACCCCGAAGCCAGGACGAAGCATTCCCCTAGTTCTTGCCGTGGGGCCCCGGTCGTCGCCGTGACCGGGGCGGATACTCGGTCCACGAGCCACCTCGCGAACGGAAGGCGTTTGATGGCAAAGGATCTGCGGACATTCCTGGCCGAGCTGGACCCGGACCAGGTGAAGGTCGTGCGCAAGCACGTCGACCCCGAGTTCGAGGTCACCGCGCTCGTCGACCGCATGGAGGACGACCCGGCCTACCCCGGCTTCCCCGCGGTGCTGTTCGAGAACGTCGGCGGCTCGGAGATCCCGCTGCTCATCAACCTGCACGGCACCTACGAGCGGCTCGCCCGCAGCATCGGCGCGGACGTCCACTCCATGGTCCCGGAGTACGCCCGGCGCGAAGGATCGGGGATCAAGCCCGTCACCGTGGACACCGCGCCGGTCCAGGAGGTCGTGCTGACCGGCGACGACATCGACGTCGGAATGCTGCCCCTGCTCAAGCACCAGGAGCTGGACGCGGGCAAGTACATCACCTCTGCGGTGACCATCTGCCGCGACCCCGACAGCGGCAAGATCAACGCGGGCATCTTCCGCCACCAGGCGCAGGGCCGCGACCAGGTCGGGATCCAGGTGAACCCGGCCCACCACACGGCTTACGTGCTGCGCAAGCTGCGTGAACAGAAGAAGCCGATGGAGGTGGCACTCGTCATCGGCCACCACCCGGCGCTGCTGATGGGCGCGGTGTCCAAACTGGAGGGCATCGGCGGCGAGCTCGACGTCGTCGGCGGCCTGCTCGGCGAACCCCTGGAAATGGTGCCTTGCAAGACGGTCGGCCTCGAAGTGCCGGCGCACGCGGAAATCGTCATCGAGGGCGTGATCGACACCGACCCCGACGCGACAGCGGTCGAAGGCCCGTTCGGCGAGTACCCGCGGTTCTACACCCGCACCGGCCCGCAGCCGTACGTGAAGATCACCGCGATCACCATGCGCCGCAAGCCGATCTTCGTCGACGTCTTCAACGCCCACACCGAGCACAGCATGCTCGGCGGCCTCCCCCGGATGGGCAGCATCCACCGCCGGGTCAAGGAGGCGGTGCCGACGGTGACCGGCGTGCACCTGCCGCTGTCCGGGATGGCGCGGTCGCACCTGTACCTGTCGATGAGCAAGCGCGTGGAGGGCGAGCCGAAGCTGGCGGCCTGCGCGGCGCTGGCGGTCGACCCGCTGCTCAAGCACGTGTTCGTGGTGGACGACGACGTCGACGTGTTCAACGAGGTCGAGACGCTCTGGTGCCTGGCGACGCGCTTCCAGGCCGACCGCGACCTGACGATCATGCCGGGCTTCCTCGGCGGCCAGCTCAACCCGGTGACCTACGGGCACAACCGGGACGAAAAGGGCCCGATGGAGACGAAGCTGATCTTCGACTGCACGAAACCCGTGCCGCCGGCGGTGTTCCCGCCGTCGTGCCGGGTCCCGCCGGAGGTGGTGGCGCGGGTGGACCACCGCGCGCTGCTGGAGGACGGGGACGCGCTGGCGTCCTATCTGGACTGAAGGTCGCCCGCACCGCCATCGACGCCGGTGCGGGCGATCTTCCACCACCACAAAGCCTCGTGAGTGAGAAACAGTGTTCTAACACTGTTTCTCACTCACGAGGCTTTAGTGTGCGGCAGGACCGTGCCAGCGTTCGACCAGCTCGTCCGGCGGCTTGATGCCCAGCAGGTCGCACAGCCGGCCGACCTGGTGGTCCACCAGGTCCCCCAACGACTTCGGACGGCCGTAGAACGCCGGCATCAGCGGCGCCAGGATCCCGCCCATCTCGGTCACCTGAGTCATCGCGCGCAGGTGACCCAGGTGCAACGGCGTCTCGCGCAAAGCGACGACGAGCTTCCGCCGTTCCTTCAAAGTCACATCGGCCGCCCGCACCAACAGACTGTCGTTCTGCGACCAGGCGATCGCCCCGAGACTCCGGACCGAACAGGGCAGCACGATCATCGCGTCGATCGGGAACGACCCGCTCGAGATCGGCGCCGCGATGTCCCCGGGCCGGTAGACGCAGTCCGCCAGGGAAGTGACGGACTCCGGGGTCCAGTCCGTCTCGAACGCGATCGTCTGCCGCGCCGCCGGCGTCACCACCAGGTGCGTCTCGACCTCCGGCATGCCCTTGAGGATCTCCAGCAGCCGGATGCCGTAGATCGCGCCGCTGGAGCCGGACATCCCGACCACCAGCCGGAACGGCTCAGTCATGCTTCGCCCGCCTCCGCTCCGCCTGCTGCTCCTTGACGACCTCGACCGGGCCGCGCCGGGCCTCCTCCTCGACCATCCGCCGCCACTCGGTCAGCGAGACGTCGGGGCGGTACAGCCGCTCCGGCGGGGCGTCGGTGACCTCCACCATGAGCCGGTCCTCGTCGTTGAACATGCCGTGGAACACCCAGCGCGCCCACGTCCAGTAGTAGAGCCAAAAGCGCCGGTTGCGCCACTTGCCCTGGTTCATCACGGCGAGCTGGACGTACGTGTGGTCCTCCGCGGTCGCCGCGACCCACCACTCGAAGTGCGACCACTCCGCGTACTTCACGCGCAAAGTGCCCGGCAGCCGCAGCGACACCTTCGTCTTGTTGCCCTCGCGGCGGCGGTACCACTTCTTCTTCGGGAAGTCGCCCAGGCCGGGGAAGGACGCGCTGTAGTGCATCTTGTCCTTGCGGCGGGTGATCCACGGGCCGTCGCGGATCACCTTCATCTCGCTCCACACCGGCATCTTCACGCGCTTGGTCCACAACGCGTTGCGGTGCAGCCATTTCGCGTGACCGTCGTCGAAGCCGTTCTCCGCGCCGAATCGCCAGTTGCCGTCGCGCACGGTGATCCGGCCGACGACGATCGCGTCCGGGTCGAGCAGCTCCTCCGGGACGTCGTCCTCGAAGGGACGCGCCGGGCCGTCGCCCAGCCACAGCCAGACCAGGCCGCGGGCCTCCTCGACCGGGTACGTCCGCACGGTGACCTTGCCGCAGATCGGGGACTCCGGGCCGTCGGTGATCGCCGCGACCAGCACGCCGGTCTCCAGGTCGAACGTCCAGCCGTGGTAGCAGCAGCTCCACGTGCCCGGGAACTCCTGCGACGACATCTCGTGGCTCAGCGGGACCCCGCGGTGCGGGCACCGGTCGTGCAGCGCGCGGACCGCGCCGCCGTCGCGGATCAGCATGATCTTCTCGCCGAGCACGCGCACCGCGCGCGGCTTGCGGCCGATCTTGCGCGACCACGCCACGGGGTACCAGTACTCGCGGAAACCGAGCGCCGCCTTCTCGTAGCGCGGCCAGGTCGACCAGTCCCGGCGGCCGGGGCCGCCGACGGTCGCCTGCCGCGCGGGTGGGGCCTCGTCGCCGACGGTGTCCGTCATCGGTCTTCTCCTCGACTGGTCGCAGGGAGCTCACGCAGTTCGGCACGGTGCCGGGTGGTCACGTCCACCACGACCCCGATCAGCAGGTCGACCAGCCGGCGCATGGCGGGCAGGTCCGCGACCCCCATGGAGAACCCCGCGAAAGGGCTCGGCACGGCGGCGGGCGGCAGACCGATCCGCGCGGTCGGGATGCCGTGGCGGCGCAGCACCCCGCCGTCGGACAGGCCGCTGCCCGGCTTGCCCGGCACGTGCGGCCGGCCCTCGACGTCCTCCCAGGCCCGGATCAGCCGGGTGACGACCGGGCTGTCCGCAGGCGTGGCCGAGCCCGCCTGGCCCGCCACCAGCTCGACCTCGACGCCGACGGCGGGCTCGGCCGCGCGCAGCTCGGCGACGACCGCCTCGAACTGCCCGGCGACGTCGTTGACCGTGGTGCGCGGGTTGACCCGCAGGTCGACCCAGAACTCGCAGGTCGCCGGGTTGAACGCCGGCTTGGTGCCGTCGCCGGCCCGGATCGCGGTGATCGCGCCCTGCGGCGCCACCTGTCCCGAGGAGTTGCGCGCGGTGTACTCGGCGAACCAGCTCTCCAGCCGTCCGATCATCCGGGCGGCGGCGAGGATCGCGTTGGTGTAGTGGCCTTTGTGCCGGCTGCCGGTGTAGCCGACCGAACCGCGCACGACGACGCGGAAGATCGCGAACCCGACCTCCTCGTGCACCACCGAGTAGCCCGGCTTGAGCACGATCGCGAGGTCCGCGGAGCACTGGCCGTGGTCCACCAGGAACTGGGTGCCGACGTTCATGCCCGAGTTGCGCCGTGAAGACGTCTCGCTGCCCAGCACCGGCATGCTGCCGCCGACCAGCGCGACCACCAGCTGCCCGTCCAGCGGCACGCCGCAGCGGTGCACGGCGAGCGCGGCGGCCAGCGCGCAGCTGGCGAACGCCTTCGGGTTCTCCGCGCCGAGCCCGACGACCTTGTCGCCGTAGCGCTGCGCGGGCAGCGTGAAGTCGTCGCGGGGCCGCTCGCCGAGCCACGGCGAGTCCTCCCGCCCCGGCGCGAACGCGGTGTCGAGCGGCGCAAGCAGGAGCAGCTGCGCGCCCGCGCGGCCGGTGCCGACGCGGGTGACGAGGTTGGCCTGGCGCTCGTCGATGGACTGCAGCCGGCTGTCGAGCCCGGACGAGGTCATCACGTCGCGGAAGTACTCGGCCAGCTCCCGCTCGCAGCCGGTCGGGCTGGGGATGTCGGTGGCGGCCTGGCACAGCAGGGCCAGCTCGTCCTCGTCGACCTCGGCGCGGGCGGCCTTGACCCACTCCCGCTGCCACCCGGACAGCTTCGTGATGTCCGGGTCGATGGCGTCCGGGGTCATGACGTCTTGATCTCGGTGCCGGTCACGTGGTGGTGGCCCCACAGGCTGGTCGGTCCGGCCAGCTGCCGCGTCGACCACCCGTCGGTGTCCACGTCGAGGCCGTCCCAGCCGTATTCGATCTCCCAGCCGGACGGCGTTTCGAGGTAGAAGGACACGGCCCGGTCGTTGCTGTGCCGGCCCAGCGTGCGCGTGACGATGCGGCGGTCGTAAGCGACGTCGATGGTCGAGCCGACGTCGTCGAGCGTCGTCGTCTCCAGCATGATGTGGCGCAGGCCGGGCTCGTCGGTCTCCACCAGCGCGATCGAGTGGTGGCGCGGGTTGCAGTGCAGGAACGCGATGAACCCCTTGAAGGTGTCGCTGACGCCGAAGCCGAGCGTGTCCACCAGGAACGCGAGCGTCTCGGCGTAGTTCGTGACGCCGACGACGGCGTGGCCCATGCCGTGCTCGCCGGTCCGGTAGCCGGCGAGGGCGCGCGTCAGGCGCAGCGGCCGGAAGTCGGCTTCCTGCCCGTAGAACAGCTCGTGCCGCAGACCGGACGGATCCTCGAGCCACAGCATGCCCGCGACGCGCCGGTCGGCGCACTGCGCCGCGGTCGCCCGGGTCACCGCGACGCCGGCCGCGACCAGCTCGCGTTCGAGAGCGGCCAGGTCGGCGGCGCTCGCCACCTCCCAGCCCAGCCACGACAGCCCCTCGGTGCCGCCGTGGCGGACGTCGAAGCGGTAGGCCCGTTCGTCCATGCGCAGCAGCAGGCGCTCGTCGTCGACCCACCGGCCGGGCAGGCCGAGGACGTCCGCGGCGAACGTCTCCCAGGCCGGCAGGTCCTGAGTGGACAGTCCGGCGTAGGCGAGACTGCGGATGCGCATGGGGTCCGTCCTCCTGCTGGTCACTCCGCGCCGCCCAGGAACCCGAGCACGGCGCGGTCGTGGTCGTCCGGCTGCTCCCACTGCGGCCAGTGCGCGGCGTCGGCGACGCAGTGGAAGGCCGCGCCGGGAATGAGTTTCGCGATCCGGCGGCCCACGTCGGGCCCGCTGCCGGGGTTGTGGTCCGACCACAGCACGAGCGTCGGCACGCTCACCGTGGCGAGCCGGTCTTCGGAGATCCGCCGGTTCGGCCCGGAGCCGAACCCGAAGGAGTTCTCGAACACCGTGCGCAGCGCGGCGTTCGTGGCCGGCTCGGCGTAGATCCGGCGGCGGACCTCGACCAGCTCGTCGGTGACGCGGTCGGGGGTGGCCATCAGCCACTCCAGCCGGGTGCGGATGGTCTCCGGCGTCGGGTTCCCGATCGCGGCCAGCGACCGGGCGCGCAGGGCCTCGCGCCCCTCGGCCGGCCGCTCGTTCACCGAGCCCGGGTCCCACTTGATGCCGGCCGTGGTGTTGAGCACCAGCTTCCCGACGCGGTCGGGGTGCTCCAGCGCCAGCGTCAGCGCGACCCAGCCGCCGAGCGACTCGCCTTCGAGGTGCGCGCGTTCGATGCCCTGGGAGTCGAGCAGGTCGAGCACCTGGCCGACGTAGCTGCCGACGGCGTCGTGGGTGAACTCCGGCTTGGCGGAGAAGCCGTGCCAGAGCAGGTCGATCGCCATCGCGCGGTAGTGCTCGCCGAGCCGGGTCACGTTGCGCGCGTACGCCTCGGCGTGCCCGCCGACCCCGTGCAGCAGGACCAGGGCCTCGCCGTCACCGGCCTCGACGACGCGGGTCCGGTGCTTCTCGCCGAGGTAATGGGTCCGGCTGCCCAGCAGGTCGGTCCAGATGGTCACCTCGGTCACTCCCAACGGTCGGCGGGCCCGGCCGGGACCGGTGGCGCGGGTGTTCGCGGCAGGGGCGGCAGGACTCGAACCTGCAACCGTCGGTGTTGGAAACCGCTGCTCTGGCCAGTTGAGAGCTACACCCCTTCGCGACCGGTTTCCCGGTGCGAGATCATTGTGCGACGGAACTTTTGGGGAAGTTCCTAGCTTGCCGCCGCGCCGAACCGGTCCGGCGTGAAGACGTCCACCAGGGCGTCGGGCTCGCCGTCGACGATCCGGGCCGCGAGGGCCTTGCCGAACAGCGGCGCCAGCGTGACACCCGCGCTCGCGACGGCCTCGTAGTATCCGGGCACGGCTGACAGCGGCCCGACGCTCGGCAGCTCGTCACGCGCGCACCGCGCGTCGACCACCTCGGCCCTGCGGACGGTCGCGGTCCCCAGCAACGGCACCACCTTCGCCGCCCGGTCCAGGAGGTCCTTCACGAACTCCGGGTCGGGCGTCCCCGAACGCGGGGGCAACCCGCGGTCGACGCGGTCCGAGCGCAGGACCACGCGCCCCGGCCCGTCCGGGCGGATGCTGACCTCGGGGGCGCGCAGGATGTACGGCAGCGGGTCGCCGTCGACCAGCAGGTGCGCGATCAGGCTGCGTCGCGGCGGCCCGAGGAACGGGCGGGCGCCGGCCAGCGCGCCGATCTCGTCCGCGGCCGAGCCGGTGGCGTTGACCACGACGTCGGCTTCGATCCGCCGGCCGTCCGCGAGCCCGGCACCGCCGGACACCGACGTAACCTCGGCGTCCAGTTCCAGCGTGGCCCCGAGGGAAACGGCCTGGTCGAGCAGGTGCCGGGTGAAGGCGACGGCGTCGATCCAGCCTTCAGAGGGCAGGTAGGCGACCGGTCCCGACGCCGGGAAGACCACCGACGTGCCGTCCGCGGTGTACCGCTCGACCGGGCAGCCCCACTCCTCGAGCTGGGCGACGTAGCCGGTGAACGACTCGTCGTCGGTCCACGCGACCGTGCCGGTGCGGTGCCACCAGGGCGCGGAGTCCCCGGCCAGGGCCGCGTGCTCGGCGATACCCGCCTGGTTCAGCTCGAAGTACGCCTTCGGGAAGCGCCGGTAGGCCGTCGCGGTGGCGAAGCCGACTTCCGTGGTGCCCGCGGCGGGCCGGTCCGCGCGGTCGACGCAGTGCACGCGCGCCCCGCGCCGGGCGAGGTGGTAGGTCACCGCGGCACCGATGACCCCGGCGCCGATGACGACCACCTTCGGCGCCATCAGTAGAGCCCTTCCGGCGCGGCCTGGCTGACCTGCAACGGGCGGACGTTGTGGACGCCGTCGACCGGCCACTCGCCCTTCGTGTCGTAGCGGGTGGCCTCGTCGCGCTCCAGCAGGTTGGGCAGGAACAGGTCCTCGTGCAGCACGGTCAGCTTCAACTGTCCTTTGTCGACGCTCTTGCGGAAATCCGCGGGGTCCACAACGGACATCGTCACCTGCGGGTAGGTCGGGGCGTACGGCAGGATGGCGCCGCCGTCCTCGGGGTGCAGGCTCACCGCGTTGCCGAAGGTGTTTCCGTAGCCCGAACGCACGAGCCCGCCGTCGAGGGCCTTGACGAAGTCATGGTACATCCGCGGGCTCATGTGTGTACCGCCCAAGCGCACGCCGTCGAGTGCCGCGACCAGCTCGGGCTGGCGCGCGATCAGCTTCTGCAGCAGCGCGGGCGTGGTGTTGAGGTAGTGGACGTGCTGCGAGCGCAGGATGTCGACGATCTGCGCGAGCACGTGCTCGGTGTACTCCCCCAGCTCCTTCATCTTGCCGGCGCGGATGAGCTGCTTGATCCACCGCGGGTCCATGTCGATGCCGTAGACGAGCCCGGCGAGCTGCTCGGACAGCTCGATCGCGCCGTTGCCGATCTGGTGCGGCCCGCTCGGCGTCGCCTGCAGCCAGGTGCGCCCGGCCCGGTAGCCGTCGAAGAGGTACGACCAGCGCCGCCACTCGACGCGGTGGGTCATCATGTCCTCGGTGTAGAACACCCGCACCGGGTCGCCGGTGGTGCCGCCGGACTCCCAGACGCGCCCGATCAGCGGCCGCGGCACGATCCGCGGGACCAGGTCGGCGGGGTCCAGGCCGCGCAGGTCGCCGGGCGGGAACGGGCCGAACTCGGCGAGCTGGTCGTACCGCGTGATGTCCATCGGGTCGAAGGACAGCTCGGTGGCGCGCTTGAGCCAGTACGGGCTGCCGAGCTCCGGGTTGAAGTGCCGCCGCACCACGTGCCGCGTCCACGCGTCGAGGTCGAGGGACAACCAGTGGTCGGTCAGGCTGGCACGTTCGTGCGTGCGGGTGCTCACGGTCTCTCCTTGGTGCGGGTTCAGGCGGGGGCGACGAGGTCGACGGCGTAGTCGTAGATCGCGGTCATGGCTTCGGTGACGTGGTGCGGCTCGGTGATGCGCACGACGGGGAACGGGAAGTCGAGGACGCCGGCGGGCAGCGTCGGGCCGAGCACGAAAGCGAGCCGGACACCCTGGGCCCGCAGGCCGGCGCAGACGTGCGGCAGGCTCATCGTCGTGGTCTTGTTGCGCTGGAACAGATCCCGGACTTCGTCGGCCGTCGTGAGAGCGCGTTCTTCGAGGAACGAGCAGACCGGGATCCGCGGGTCGGCCACGGTCATCGCCGCCACCGTCGGGGCCATGAAGTCGGTCGCGTACTGGCGCAGCGGCGAGTGGACGGCGAACGGCTGGCCGTCGATGACGCTGACCATCCCGGGTGGGCTCTGCGCGACGAGCTTCCCGAGGGCCTCGGCCGTGCCGCTGAGCATGAGCAGCCGCGCGGTGCCGTCGGCGAGCACGCCGAAGTCGCCGCCGAGGTAGACGCCCGGACGCCGGTCGCCGTAGTAGTACGTGGGGTCTTCGGTGACCGGGAGGAAGGCGATGGCCGCGCCCTGGGCCGGGGGCGCCGGGTCCGGCAGCGGCGTCTTCGCCTCGCGCACGAGCAGGTCGAACAGGGTCCGCCGGTCCACCGACCCCGCCACGGAACTCGCGATCAGGCCGCCGAGGCTGATGCCGCCGGCGACGGCCGGGTGGATGCCGGACTCGGCGAGGACGTCGTGGATGCCGAACGCCAGCGCGGCCAGCCGGATGCCGGCCAGGCTGAAGCGGTCGTGGTCGTTGCGCGGTTCGAACTCGCCGCGCAGCAGCACGCGCGGTTCGAGGCCGGTCCAGTCGCGGACCTCCTCGTACGTCCGGCGCATCGCCGGGTAGGCCTCGTAGAGGTGCGCGCCGTGCTCCGGGTCGGGATCGGAGATGTTCGCACCGAAGAGATACCCCAGAGTCACCGAATTCCCCTTACGCACGATCCGACGCGGTTGCCGCGACGCTACTGACCGGGTGGTGGGTGCCGCCGGGCTAGCACCCGGGCTCTAGGCAAAACCTCAGCTCCGGGCCCGGGAGTTCTTAAGGGTTATCCCAGGGTTGGCTTGCTAGGGCGGGTATCGCGGGTGAGGCGGGTGGCTCGACGCTGGCGGCTCGACAGCCCATCCGTCGGAGGGATCAGAACGTGGAGTATGGCGTCTCGCTGTTGCCGGACTGCGATCCGCGGACCACGTCCGCCTCGCAGTACTTCCAGGACGTGCTGGAGGTCAGCGTCCTCGCCGACCGGCTCGGCCTCGACTACGTCAAGATGACCGAGCACTACCTGCGCTCGTACGGGGGGTATTCGCCGAGCCCGCTGGCGTTCCTGTCGGCCGTGGCCGCGCGCACCCGGTCGATCCGCCTGATGACCGGCGGCATCCAGGCGTCGTTCCACCACCCGATCCAGATCGCCGCGCACGCGGCCCAGGTCGACGTGATGAGCGGCGGCCGCCTGGACGTCGGCTTCGCGCGGGCGTTCCTGCCGTACGAGTTCGAGGCGTTCGGCGTCGACATGGACACCAGCCGCGAACGCTTCCTGGCGACGATCGAGGCAGTCGTCCGGCTGTGGTCCGAAAAGGACGTCACCGAGAAGACGCCGTTCTTCGAGTACGAGAACGCGAACTCGCTGCCGGCCCCGGTGCAGCAGCCCGGCCCGCCGGTGTGGGTGGCCGCGCTGGCGACCCCGGCGAGCTTCGACTGGACCGGCCGCAAGGGCTTCAACCTGCTGATCAGCTCGACGCAGCTGAACGAGATGGCCCGCAAGCGGGAGTACGTCGAGCTGTACCGCAGCGCTTTCCTCGAGCAGCACGGCGAATCGGGGCGCAAGCCGAAGTTCGCGGTGAGCATCCCGCTGCTGATCGCCGACAGCGACGAAGAGGCCCGTGATCTGGCGGTGCCGTACATGGTCAAGTCGTTCAACGCGTTCAAGGAAGCGATTCTGTCCTGGCACAACGTGGAATCGCCCGCGTACGAGGGTTACACGGCGATGGCGCGCCAGATGGCCAGTTTCGACCTGGAGACCGACGGGCTGGAGGCCAAGGCGGTCGTCGGCTCGCCGGACACCGTGCGCGGGAGGATCGAGGAGGTCCGGGACGTGCTCGGCCCGGACGTCATCCTGTGGAACCTGGACTTCGGCGGCCAGTCGGCCGAGACGATGAGCCGCACGTTGAACCTGTTCGCGGACAAGGTGATGCCCGCGTTCGCGTGACTTCCCCGCTCCCAGGGTGAGAAGACGGAAGGCCCGGTGACCGAGTCACCGGGCCTTCCGTTGTGCGGTACGGGCTCAGCCGCTGAAGCCGAGGCCGCCCTGGGCGGCGATCATCGTCAACCGGATGCCGCGCAGCGCCTTCTCTAGACCCGGCGCCACCTCGCCCACGCGGTCGGTCAGCTCTTCGATGCGGTCCTTGTACTCGCCCTTGCTCTCCTTGCGCGTCACCACGCTCGGCACCGTGCCCGCCGCCGCCAGGGCCACCAGCGCGGCGTCGTCCGCGCCGATCTCGGCCGCCGGCGTCGAGCCGTGCAGCACCTCGACCGCGTGCTCCTGCAGGGCCTTCGCGATCGCGGGGTCCGTCAGGGTCACGTGGGTCTTCGGCACCACGCCGAGGACCTTCTTCTCTTCGAGCACGAGCAGCTTCTGCTCCACCAGCTGCTCCTCGATCTCTTCGAGGGTCTCCTTGTAGTCGTGCCGGATCCACGACTTCCAGCTGCGCTTCTCGTTGCCGATCTGGGCCAGCAGCCGGTCGAGCACCGGGTCGCCGGTCGGGTCGGACTTCACCAGGACGGCGTCGCCGTCTTCGTCGGCGATGTTCCCGCGCAGTGCCAGCTCGGTGAGCACGCCGGCCCGGGTCAGGAACGCCGTGCGCGTGCGGTCGTAGAGGTCTTCCTTCTCGACGTCGTAGGCGAGCAGGTAGGCGCGGTAGTGAACGGAGGTCGGCGTGTCGGTCATGTCGGTCACCCGTTTCTGTGGCATTGCGTACCACTCGATCTTGACGGATCGGAACCGGTGCGGAAAACGGCCAAAGGTTGACAGCCGGTGCCGGAAGGTTGTCGGTTCACAACCTTAGTTGTTCCGGCGGGCGGAGTAACCGGGCTTAGCAGTCTCCCCAGACGTCCGCCGATCGGGTGGACTCGCGCCCGACCGGGCCGTTAAGAGAAAGGGACCACTCACCACTATCCGCAATGGACGGCTCATGACCGCTCGAAGTGCCAGGCGTGGGGTGCTGTTCCTCTCCCTCCTCGGCCTGCTCGCCCCCGTCGTGCCCGCCGGCGCCGCACCGCAGGCGGTTCCGGCCGTGTCCACCCTCCAGCAGGTCGTGCCGGCCCCGGTGTCGGTGACGCCGGACCCGGCCGTCCGCTACCGGCTCGGCCCGGACGCGGTCGTGTTCACCTCCGGCGGCGCCGACGCCCGCCAGGTCGGCGACTACCTCGCCGGCCTGCTGCGCCCGGCGACCCGGTTCCGGCTCCCCGTCATCACCACGCCCGCGCTGCCGATGGCGCTGCCCGGGATTTCGCTCGTGCTCGGCGGCGCGGACCCCCGCGTCGGCGCCGAGGGCTACCAGCTCGACAGCACGGCGTCCGGCGTGACCATCCGGGCCGCGCGGCCCGCCGGCCTCTTCAACGGCGTCCAGACGCTGCGCCAGCTCCTGCCCGCCTCGCTCAGCGGGACGCTCACGGTGCCCGGCGGCCACATCCTCGACTACCCGCGCTACGCCTACCGCGGCGCCATGCTCGACGTCGCCCGGCACTTCCTGCCGGTGGCCGACGTCAAGAAGTACATCGACGACATCGCGCTGTACAAGGTCAACAACCTGCACTTCCACCTGACCGACGACCAGGGCTGGCGGATCCAGATCGCCGGCTGGCCGAACCTGACCGCGAAGGGCGCGAGCACCGGCTCCGGCGGTGGCGCGGGCGGCTTCTACACCCAGGCCCAGTACCGCGACATCGTCGCGTACGCGCAGAGCCGGCACGTCACGATCGTGCCGGAGATCGAGATGCCGTCGCACTTCGGCGCGGCGCTGGCCTCCTACGCGGAGCTCAACTGCGACGGCGTCGCGGGCCCGGTCTACACCGGACTCACCCCCGCGCCGAAGTCGGACCTGTGCGTCGACAAGCCCGTCACGTACAAGTTCATCGACGACGTGCTGACCCAGGTCGCGGCGCTGACCCCCGGCGGCTACCTCGACGTCGGCGGCGACGAGATCCAGAACCTCACCGACGCGCAGTACACGGCGTTCATGAAGAAGGTCGCCCCGACGGTGGCCAAGCTCGGCAAGAAGCTGCTGGGCTGGGCGGAGATGCTCACCGCGACGCCGCCGCAGGGCGCGACCGGCGAGTTCTGGATCTACGACGGCACCCAGAACGAGGTCGGCGAAGCCAGTCAGAAGGGCGCGAAGCTGATCATGGCGCCGTGCGTCTACACCTACCTGGACATGAAGTACGCGCCCGGCGTCCCGGCCGGCGACCTCGGCCTCGAGTGGGCGGGCGACATCAGCGTCCAGGCCGCCTACGGCTGGGACCCGACGGCGGTCGTGCCCGGCGCGCTGACCACGAACATCGACGGCGTCGAAG
This sequence comes from Amycolatopsis sp. NPDC101161, assembly GCF_044768185.1. NCBI lineage: Bacteria > Bacillati > Actinomycetota > Actinomycetes > Pseudonocardiales > Pseudonocardiaceae > Amycolatopsis > Amycolatopsis sp. NPDC101161. The sequence continues at coordinate 451,784 of NZ_JBIWPI010000006.1, read as the reverse complement.
CTCCTTTGTGGACGGATACTGTGCGCAGCCTCGACGACGCCCGTTACCTCGCCTTCCCGCGGCTGCCGGCGATCGCCGAGATCGGCTGGTCCCCGCAGGCGAGCCACGACTGGACGTCGTTCGCGTCCCGGCTGGCGGCCCAGGGTCCGCGCTGGACGGCCATGGGCGTGAAGTTCTACCCCGCACCGGAGATCCCGTGGCAGAAGAACTGAGGTCCACCATGGCGAACAAGGACGGGCGGGTCTGGGAGGCCTACTGGACGGACCTCCCGGACCGCGCGGGTGCGGCGTTCTGGGACTGCGAGCCCGCCGACGGCGCGGCCGCGCACGCCGAGCTGTTCAAGGCGCACTTCGACCCCGCGCTGCCGCTCGTCGACCTGGGGTGCGGCAACGGGACGCAGACCCGGTACCTGGCCGGGCTGTACGACCGGGTCGTCGGCGTCGACATCGCCGAAGCCGCCCTGAACCGGGCGCGGACGGAGAACGGTGCGGACAACGTCTCCTACGAGCTGCTGGACGTGCTGGACTCCTCGGCGGTGGCGGCGTTCCGGTCGCGGTACGGCGACGTGAACATCTACCTGTCGGGCGTGATCCACCAGCTGCCGGTCGACCGGCGGGTGGCGTGCGCGCGCAACCTGGCCGTGCTGGCCGGGGCGCGCGGGTGCGTGTTCAACCAGGAGCTGACGCCGGCGAGCTACACGTACATGCAGCAGCTCATCGCCGATCCCGCCAACGACCTGCCGAAGCTGGAGCGCGTGTCGATCTACTTCGGCATCGGCCTCCAGCCGGCGGCGGGCGAGGCGGAGCTGGAGACGGTGTACGAGGTGGCCGGCTTCACCATCGTGGACGGCGGCGAGCTGCTGCTGCGCACGACGGAGACGCTGGCCGACGGTTCGAACCTGAACCTGCCGACCCACTACGTCCTCGCGCGGAACTCCTGAACACAAAGGTAAGGGCGGTCCCGGCTTCGGGACCGCCCTTCACCGTTTCCCGGTCAGTGCGCCGCGGCCAGCTTGGCCCGGTCGGTTTTGCCGTTGGCCGTGCGGGGCAGTTCGTCGGCCAGGCTCACCTCGTCGACGATCATGTACTTCGGCAGGTGCGCCGCGCAGTGGGCCTTCATCCCCAGCAGCGTCACGCGCTCGCCGGGACGCGGGACGACCACCGCGCGCAGGCGCGCGTCGATGCCCGCTCCCGCGACGACCACCGCCACCTCGGCCACCGCCGGGTGGCGGGCCAGGGCCGTCTCGATCTCGCCCAGCTCGATGCGGTGGCCGCGGAGCTTGACCATCGCGTCGCGGCGGCCCGCGTACTCCAGCTCGCCCGCCGCGTCGTACCGGCCCAGGTCGCCCGTGCGGTAGCCGCCCAGCTGCGGCGCCGCGCCCCAGTAGCCCAGCATCACCGTCGGGCCCTCGACGACGATCTCGCCCTCGGAAGACAGCGTCAGCGTGGCACCCGAGCACGCCCGCCCGATCGGCAGGCCACCGGTGCGCGCGAGGTCCGCGTCGGTCACCTCGTAGCTGGTGACGACGTTGGTCTCGGTCGGGCCGTACCAGTTGAACAGCCGGACGTCCGGCCACGCGCGGCGCAGCGTCTGCACCCCCGCGATCGGGAACGGCTCCCCGGCGAAGACGCAGACCCGCAGCGACGCCGGGGCCGGCCGGTCGAGCAGGCCGCCGTGGCGCATCATCAGCAGCAGCGCGGACGGCACCGAATACCAGACGCTGATCCCGCGCCCGTGCAGGAACTCCGTCAGCTCGGCGGGCGAGTACGACAGATCCGAGCCCGCCAGGTCCACCGACGCGCCGGCGAGGAACGCGCCGTAGAGGTCGAACACCGACAGGTCGAAGTTGAACGGCGCGTGGTTGGCCAGCCGGTCGCCCGCGTGCAGGCCGGTCTCGGCAGCGGCCCACTCGACGAACGCGAGTGCGTTGCGGTGGCTGATCAGGACGCCCTTCGGCGCGCCCGTCGAGCCGGAGGTGTAGAGGATGTAGGCGGGCTCGTCCGGCCCGACGTGCTCGAGCGGCGGGGGTATGTCGCTTGTGGACAGTTCCTCGAACGAGCTGAGCGGTGGTGGGTTCGGGCCCCAGTCGGCCGTCGTGTCGGTGACGACCAGTGCCGGCGTGCAGCCGTCGGCGATGAGCCGCACCCGCGAGACGGGGTTCGACGGCGCGACCGGCACGTAGACCGCGCCCAGCCGCAGTGCCGCCTGCATCAGCGCCACCACCTCGACGCTCTTCTCCGCCCAGATCAGCACGCGGTCGCCGCGGCGGACCCCGGCGGCGTGCAGCCCGGCGGCCTGCCGGCCGGCCAGCTCGTCGAGGTCCCGGTACGTGACGGTCGTGTCGCCGCAGTGCACCGCCCGCGCGTCCGGCGTCCGCTCGGCCGCGGCGAGGACCAGTTCGTGCAGCATCACAACCCCAGTTCCATCGCGACGAGCTGCCGTTGGACGTCGGACGCGCCGGAGAAGATCGTCCCGCCGATCGCGTCCCGCAACGCGGCCTCGATCCCCTGTTCGCGCAGGTAGCCGCGGCTGCCGAACAGCTGCACGGCGTCGGTCGCGCTCGCCACCGTCCCTTCCGACACCGCGAGCTTCGACAGCGCCGCGAACAGCGTCGCGTCTTCGCCGTGGTCCAGCGCCCAGCACGCCCGGTACAGCAGCAGGCGGGCGCTTTCGGCCCGCAGCTTCATCTCCACGACCCGGTTGGACACCGACTGGAACTCCGCGAGCCGCTTGCCGAACTGGCGGCGGCCGCGCACGTGCTCGAGGCAGCGCTCGATCAGCCGGTCCTGGACGCCGAGGTACAGCGCGAACAGGCAGGCGCGTTCCCAGCCCATCGAGTGCTGGAAGATCGCCGAGCCCTGGCCGGGTTCGCCGAGGACGGCGTCGGCGGGCACGAAACAGTCGGTGAAGGTGATTTCGCAGGCCAGGCAGCCTTCCATGCCGAGCTTGCCGAACGGTTCGCCTCGGCTGATCCCTTGCGAACGAGCGTCGAGCGCGAACGCCGTGATGCCCCAGTGGCCGGCGGCCGGGTCGGTGACCGCGTAGGTGACCAGGACGTCGGCGACGGGACCGTTGCTGACGAAGCTCTTGACGCCGTTGAGCCGGTAGCCACCGTCGACGGGGGTCGCCGTGGTCCGCAGCGCGCCGACGTCGGACCCCGCTTCGGGCTCGGTCATCGCGTTGCCCGCGATGAGGTCCCCGGCCGCGAGACCGGGCAGGAGCCGCTCGCGGACGGTTTCCGGTGCGAAGTCGACGATCGGCATGGTGCAGGCGAACAGGTGCGCGGCCGCGCCGAAAACCAAGCCGGTGTCGGGGCACCCCCGTCCGGCGGCTTCGAACACCCGCGCGGTGTCCAGGGCGGTCAGGCCGCCTCCGCCGTGTCCGGTGGGCACGCTGGCGCCGAGCACGCCGAACTTGCCGAGCAGCGCCCAGTTTTCGCGGCTGAACGCGTACCCGGGTGCGGCCGGGAAGGCCGCCCGGGTGTCGGCCACCGTCCGGTCGTAGCGCTGCCGCTGGTCCGCGGTCCAGCCGAAGTCCATCCGCCACCTCCACGAGTGTCCGCGCCCGAGGCTAACGGCGGGATGTCTGGCGAAATCCCTGAATGCGCGGTGCGAGCATGGCCGGTGTGACCCGACACGTCGTGCTCTGCACCCTGCCCGGCTACGGACACGTGACGCCCGTCTTGGACGTCCTCGGCGAGCTGGTCCGCCGCGGCCACCGGGTCACGGTGGCGACCGGCAGCGCGTTCGCCGGCCGGATCGCGGCGACCGGCGCCCGGCCGCTCGGGTACGACGAGCCGGCCGACGACCCGGGTTCCCATCGGCTCGCGGCGGCGCTGACCGGTGCGTCCAGCTGCCTCGAACCGCTGGCGCCCGTGCGGAAGCTCCTGGCGGACGACCCACCCGACGTGCTGGCCTTCGACTCGACCATGTGGATCGCGGGACGCGTGCTCGCCCACGACGTCCCGTGCCCGACGGTCCAGCTCTCGGCGTGCTTCGCTTCGAACGAGCACTACTCGCTGCCCGCGCACGTCGCGCGTTACCCGGCTCCGGAGTCCACCGAGGACTCCTACGACTTCGTCGCCGACCTTCAGAGCCTGCTCGCGGCCGAAGCTCCCGGCCGTACCGCGGAGGAGTTCCTCGACGACGGCCGCGACCACAAGCTGGTCCTCATCCCCCGCGGCTTCCAGTACGCGGGCGAGACGTTCGACGACCGGCACACGTTCACGGGCCCGTGCTTCGGCCCGCAGCGACCGCTGACGGGCTGGGAACCGCCGTCCAACGGGAACCCCGTATTGCTGGTGTCCCTGGGCACGTCGGCGTTCAACGACCAGCCGGACTTCTTCCGCCAGTGCGCCCGCGCGTTCGCTTCCCTGCCCTGGAACGTCGTGATGACCCTGGGCGGCGGCGTGGACCCGGCTTCGCTGGGCGAACTGCCGCCGAACGTCGAGGCGCGGCAATGGGTTCCGCACCCGGCGGTGCTCCGGCACGCGTCGGCGTTCGTGACGTCGGCGGGCATGGGCAGCGTGATGGAGGCGTTCTACTGCGGGACCCCGCTCGTCCTGGTGCCGATGCACGGCGAGCAGGAGGTCAACACGGAACGGGTGGTCGAGCTGGGCCTCGGGGTCCGGCTCCCGCGCGCCGAGGTGACCCCGGAGTCGATCCGCGACGCGGTCCTCGCGGTCGCCGCGGACGAAGGCATCGGCGCGCGCATGCGGGCCATGCGCGAACACACGCACGCGAGCGGCGGCACCACCGCGGCCGCCGACCACATCCTGGCCCACTGAACGCAAACGGTCGTGGGGGTGGAAACAGGTTGTAAACCCGTTTGTAAAACAACAACCCCCCCCGGGGCAGGGGGCCGCACCCCGCGGCGCGCGTGGCCCCCAGGGGGGGAGGCCCC
>NZ_JBIWPI010000006.1:0-446874 GCF_044768185.1 Amycolatopsis sp. NPDC101161 | reverse complement strand
GTCGTGAGTGAGAAACAGGGTTCTAACCCTGTTTCTCACTCACGACCGCCGCGGGAGACTGCGGACCTCAGCCGGAGTCGCGCTTGCCCATCAGGGAGAACGCCACCACCAAGGCCACCGCGACCCACGTCAGCAGCGTCCCGCCGCCGGTCAGCGGACCCAGGTACGTCGCCGAGTCCGTCTTGAGCTGGGCCGTGCTCAGCTGCTCCGCGGCCGACGCCGGGAAGTACGCCAGGATGTCGCGCTGCACCCACGCCGGCAGCAGCGCTCCGAGGATCGCCGGGGCGAAGATGAAGCCGATCGCCGTCGCGATCGCGCCCGCCGCGCTGCGCATCATCACGCCGAACGACAGGGCCAGCAGCGCGAACGCCGCGAACTCCGCGCCCCAGCCGAGGAGGCTGCGCAGCACGCCGGGACCGCCGAGGCCCAGCGTGGGGATGTTCGGGTTGATGCCGAGGACCAGCTGGCCGACGAAGAACGCCGCCGCCGCGAACACCGTGCCGAGCACGAACGCCAGCAGCCCGACGACCACGGCCTTGGAGACCAGGACCCGGCCGCGGTGCGGCGTGATCGCCAGGGTCAGGCGCATCATCCCGGTCGAGTACTCCCCGGACACCGCCAGCACGCCGAGCACCGAGATCAGGATGAGCCCGAGGTTCATCCCGACCATGGCGGTGCCCGCGGAGTCGAAGTCCGCGGTCTGGCCGGCGGGCAGGTTCTGGTAGTCCTGCTCGGTCAGGAAGCTGAACAGCACGGAGAACCCGACGCTGACGACGGCCGCGGCGATGACGACGATCCAGGTCGACCGGACCGACCGGAGCTTCGTCCACTCGGCGGCGAGCGTGTTCGTGATGCCGGGCGCGGTCTTCGTTTCCGGCAGCGAGGCCGTTGCGGTCGTCATGTCAGTCCGTCCCTTCCGACGCGAGCGCCCGCACCGTCTCGAGCACCTTCTCCTCGGCCGGCGGCGCGCCGCTGTGCGACCGGTACTGCACGCTGTCCTTGGTGAGGTCCATGAACGCGGCCTCGAGGCTGGCGCGGACCGGCGTGAGCTCGTGCAGCCCGAGCCGGCGCTCCAGCGCGAGGTCACCGATCTCCGGCGCGTCCAGACCGACGACGTTGAGCGAGCCGTCGTCCAGCTTCGTCACCTTCGCGCCCGCGCGTTCGAGGGCTTCGGCGAGCTCGGTCGCCTTCGGCGAGACGACGTGGACGTGGCTGCGCGCGCTGCGCTGGGTGAACTCGGTGATCGGCATGTCGGCGATCAGCTCGCCGCGGCCGATCACGATGACGTGCTCGGCGGTCTCTTCCATCTCGTTCATCAGGTGGCTGGACACGAAGACCGTCCGCCCCTCGGCGGCGAGGTCCTGCATCAGCGTCCGGATCCAGTAGATGCCCTCGGGGTCGAGGCCGTTGACCGGCTCGTCGAACAGCAGCGTCGGCGGGTCGCCGAGCAGCGCCGTCGCGATGCCGAGCCGCTGGTACATGCCGAGCGAGAAGTTCGCGACCTTCTTGCCCGCGACGTCGCTGAGGCCGACGGCGTCGAGCACCTCGTCGACGCGCTTGCGCGGGATGCCGCCGGCCTGCGCCACCCACTGCAGGTGCCGGTAGGCGGTGCGCGCGCCGTGGACGGCCTTGGCGTCGAGCAGCGCGCCGACCTCGCGCATCGGCGCGGGCAGGTCGCGGTAGGCCTTGCCGTTGACGGTGACCGAGCCGCCGCTGGGGGCGTCCAGGCCGAGGATCATCCGCATGGTGGTCGACTTGCCCGCGCCGTTGGGGCCCAGGAACCCGGTCACGACGCCGGGCTTGATGTCGAACGACAGCCCGTGGACGGCCGTGGTGTCCCCGTACCGCTTCGTCAGATCTCGTGCTGTGATCAAGCGCCTGCTCCGTACTTCGATACTTCGATCCTGTGTGCCTGGGTCAAGTGAACCGGCTGCCACGGCCGTCCTGCTACGGCACAAGGTGGCTTGTCGCCGCAACCAAAGTTGCAACCCCCGGACCCGCGTGATCTTCCCAGCACGCGGTGCGACCGGCAACTCGGGAACGTCAACTTTCGATGGTCGAATGACGACTTTCGAGGACTCACAACGCAGTTCGCGCTGTGCTTGAATCGAACCCAAGCAATTCGTCGTCGAGTGTTATCGAGGAGTTTCCCATGGCCAAAGAACAAGGCGGCCGCCCGTTCGTTTCCCTCGTCATGGGGCTGATCCTGGTCGCGGGCGGGATCGCGATCATCCTCAACGCGGGCGAGCACACCATCGGCGTGATCGGCGGCGCGGTGACGATTCTCGCGGGCTTGGCGTTCTTCGTCCGCAGCGCGACCTCCCGCAAGACGACGGCCGCGGGCCGGCGCCGGTTCTTCATTTCCTGAAAGCACTTCCGGACGGGCTCGGCGGCCGTCCTGGTGTCCCGGTCGGGGGGTCACCAGGACGGCCGCTTTCCGTTTCAGCCCTCGTCGGTGCCGAGGGCCAGCCGCACCAGGTCGTCGACGTCCAGGTCACTGAAGTCGTCGTCCTCGCGGATCTCCACTTCGGACTCCGGGAACAGTTCCCCGCCGAGGCACCCCGCCAGCGCGGCCGGCGTCGGGTAGTCGAAGATCAGCGTCGCCGGCAGGCGGACGCCCGTCGCCGCGGTGAGGCGGTTGCGCAGCTCCACCGCCGTCAGCGAATCGAAGCCCAGCTCCTTGAACACCCGGGCCGGATCGACGACGCCGCCGTAGCCGAGCACCGCGCCCACCTGCGCGCACACCAGGTCCAGCAGCGCCTGCCGCCGGTCTTCGGCGGACATCGCCGCCAGGCGTTCCCGCCGGCCCGGGGCGTCCTCGGCCGCGCGGCGCCGGACGGTGGTCCGGACCAGCCCACGCAGCTGCTCGGGGACGTCGGGCCCCAGCGCCCGCGGGTCCACCAGCATCGGCACCAGCACGGCGTCGGGCGCGTCCAGGGCCGCGTCGAACAGCGCCAGCCCCTGGTCCGCGGGCAGCGGCGGCAGCCCCGACCGCGCCATCCGGCGGACGTCGGCGTCGGACAGCCCGGCCGTCATGCCCCCGGACGGCAGCCACGGGCCCCAGGCCAGCGCCTGTCCGGGCAACCCCGCCGAACGCCGTTGGCGGGCCAGCGCGTCCAGGAAAGCGTTTGCGGCGGCGTAGTTACCCTGCCCGGGCGCGCCGAGCACGCCCGCCGCCGAGGAGAACAGGACGAACGCCGACAGATCGAGGTCCCGGGTCAGCTCGTCCAGGTTGGCCGCGGCGGCCACCTTCGGCCGCAGCACGGTGTCCAGCCGGTCCGGGGAAAGCGCTTCGACGAGCCCGTCGTCGAGCACCCCGGCCGCGTGCACCACCGCGGTCAGCCGCACCTCGGCCAACAGCTTCGCCAGCGCCTCGCGGTCGGCCGCGTCGCACGCGACGACGGAAGTCTCGGCCCCCAGCGCGGACAACTCGGCGCGCAGCTCGTCGACACCCTCGGCCGCCGGGCCGCGCCGGCTCGTCAGCAGCAGGTGCCGGGCGCCGGACCCGGCGAGGTGCCGGGCCAGCAGCCGCCCGAGCCCGCCGGTGCCGCCGGTGATCAGCACGGTTCCGTCCGGGTCGAGCGGCGCGGGCACGGTCAGCACGACCTTGCCGACGTGCTTGGCCTGGCTCACGTGCCGGAACGCGGCGGGCGCGCGCCGGACGTCCCACGCGGTCACCGGCACCGGCGTCAGCTCGCCGTCCTCGAACCAGCCCAGCAGCCGGTCGAACAGCTCGCGGATCCGGTCGTACCCGGCCTCGACCAGGTCGAACGCCTGGTACCGGACGCCGGGGTGCGTGGCCGCGACTTCCGCGGGGTCGCGCACGTCGGTCTTGCCCATCTCCAGGAACCGGCCGCCGCGCGGCAGCAGCCGCAGCGACGCGTCCACGAAGTCCCCGGCGAGCGAGTCGAGCACGACGTCGACGCCGCGTCCGCCGGTCGCCGCGCGGAACTCGGCCTCGAAGTCCAGGGTGCGCGACGACGCGATGTGGTCGTCCGCCAGGCCGGATGCCCGCAGGGTGTCTTGCTTGCCGACGCTCGCGGTGCCGTAGACGTCCGCGCCGAGCAGCCGCGCGAGTTGCACGGCGGCCATGCCGACGCCGCCGGCCGCCGCGTGCACCAGGACGCTTTCGCCGGGCCGCAGGTCGCCCAAGTCGGTCAGGGCGTAGAGCGCGGTCAGGAACACCACCGGCACCGACGCGCCCTGCGCGAACGACAGCCCGGCGGGCAGCCGGCAGACCATCCGCTCGTCGACCTCGGCCACCGGCCCGAACGCGCCGCCGAACAAGCCCATCACCCGGTCTCCGGGCGCGAACCGGGTGACGCCGGCGCCGACCGCCGTGACGACCCCGGCGCCCTCCAGCCCCGGCGAGGTGGCCGGGCCCGGGTACATGCCCAGCGCGTTCAGGACGTCCCGGAAGTTCACCCCGGCGGCTCGGACGGCGATCCGCACCGCGCCCGGCGCGACCGGCTCGGCGAACTCGGGGCAGGGCACGACGGTCAGCCCGTCGAGGGTGCCGCGCTCGGCGATGTCGACCCGCCACGGCCCGGCGGGGACGCTGAACGCGTCCGTTTCCTTGGCCAGCCGCGCCACGCGGGCCGTGCCGGCGCGGAGGGCGACCTGGTTCTCCCCCGTCGCCAGCGCGGCGGCGGGTTCGGCCGAGCCGTCGGAGTCGACCAGCGCGAACCGGCCGGGGTGCTCCGACTGCGCGGAGCGCACCAGGCCCCAGACCGCGGCGAGCGCGGGATCGGCCGGGCCGTCGCCGTCTTCGGTGACGACCGCGCCCGAGGTGAGCAGGGCCAGCTTCGCCGCGGCGAAGCGGTCGTCGGCGAGCCAGGTCTGGACGAGGGCCAGCGCGTCGTGCGTCGCCTCTCGTACGGGCCGGGTCGCGAAGGGCACCACGGCGACGTCGGGAACGTCGGTGAGATCGGCGAGCGAGTCGACGACTGTCCACGATGGATCTTCCCGGTCGCCGTCGTGGATCGGCCAGGTGAGCCGGTACAGCGCGTCGGGCCGGGCCGCCAGCCGGTCCGGTTCGAATTCGCGCAGCGTCAGCGAGTCCACAGTGGCCACTGGTCGCCCGGCGAAGTCGGCGACGGTGATCGCGAGGGACTCGGCGCCGGTCTTGGTGAGCCGCACACGCAGGCCGCGCGCCCCTTCGGCGTGCAGCGCCACCCCACGCCAGGAGAACGGCAGCCGGCCGTGCGGGGCGGGCGCGAACGGGAGGAACGCCGCCGCGTGCAGCACGGCGTCGAGCAGGGCCGGGTGCAGCCCGAACGCCGACGCGTCCGTGTCCTCGGGCAGCTCGACTTCCGCGAAGACGTCCTCGCCGTGCCGCCACGCCCGCCGCAGCCCCTGGAAGACCGGCCCGTAGCCGAATCCGCTGTCCGCGAGCCGGTCGTAGAGCCCATCGGTGTCGAGAAGCTCCGCGTCCGGGGGCGGCCAGGTCGTGAGGTCGTCGCCGCGGGCCGGGACCGCCGTCGTCAGGAGGCCGGTCGCGTGCAGCGTCCACGGGCTGTCGGGCGCCGCGTCCTCCGGCCGCGAGTGGATGGTCAGCGCACATGCGCCCGACTCGTCCGGCGCGCCGGTCAGGACCTGCAGCTGCACGCCCCCGGCCGCGGGCAGCACCAGCGGCGCCCCGAGGGTCAGCTCTTCCACCTGCGGGCGGCCGGCGCGGTCGCCCGCGTCGACGGCGAGGTCGACGAACGCCGTCCCGGGGAAGAGCACCGAGCCGCCGATGCCGTGGTCGGCGAGCCAGGGGTGGGTGCGCAGCGAGAGCCGGCCGGTGCCGAGGACGCCGGCGGACCCGGCCAGTTCGGTGGTGGCGCCGAGGAACGGGTGCGGGCTGGCGGCGAGCCCCGCGGTCGTGACGTCACCAGTCCGTCCCGCGCTCGGCCAGAAGCGGCGGCGCTGGAAGGGGTAGGTGGGCAGGTCGGCCCGGGCGCCGGCCGGGTGCAGGGCCGTCCAGTCCGGGGAGAAGCCGTGCACGTGGGCTTCCGCCACCGCGGTCAGCAGGGTCTCGACGTCCGGACGCTTCCGCCGCTGGGTCGCGGTGACGAACACCTGGTCTTCGACGCAGTCGCCGACCAGGGCCGAGAGCACGGCGTCCGGCCCCACTTCGACGAACCGGGTCACGCCACGGGCCGCCAGCCAGGCGACACCGTCGGCGAACCGGACGGTGTCCCGCACGTGCCGGACCCAGTACTCGGGATCGGTGGCGTTCGAGACCACCTTGATCTTCGGGTCCTGATAGGACAGTCCGTGGGCGACCTCGCGGAACCGCGCGAGCATCGGGTCCATCAGCGGGGAGTGGAACGCGTGGCTGGTGCGCAGCCGTTTGGTCTCGCGGCCCTGCTGCGTGAAGTGCGCGGCGATGCCGAGGACGTCTTCTTCCACACCGGACACGACGACCGACGCCGGACCGTTGACGGCGGCGATGTCCGCCGAGGCCGTGAGCAGCGGCCGGACCTCGTCTTCGGTGGCCCGCACGGCCACCATCGCGCCGGTCGCGGGCAGTTCCTGCATGAGCCGGCCGCGCGCGGCGACCAGCGTGCAGGCGTCGTCGAGGCTCAGCACCCCGGCCACGTGGGCGGCCGCGAGTTCACCGATCGAATGGCCCATCACGAAGTCCGGCCTCAAGCCCCACGACTCGAGCAGGCGGAACAGGGCCACCTCGAAGGCGAACAGCGCGGGCTGGGTGAACCGCGTCTGGTCGAGTCGCTCGCCACCCTCGGCGATCACCTCGCGCAACGGGAGGTCGAACCGCGCACAGGCCTCGTCGAAAGCCTCGGCGAACACGGGGAACTCCTCGCACAGGGCGAGTCCCATGCCTACGCGCTGGGCGCCTTGGCCGGTGAACAGGAACGCCGAGCGGCCTTCGTCGGTGACGCGGCCGCGGACGACGCCTTCGCCGCCCTCGGCCAGCAGCCGGAGGTTCCGCACGGCGGTCGCCGGGTCGGGTGCCGCGACGACGGCCCGGTGGTCGAACGCCGTGCGGGCGGCCAGCGCGGCGCCGATGCCCTCGACTCCTTGTTCGGCCAGCGGAAGCAGAGCGGCGGCCTGGGCGGACAACGCTGCTTCGGTGTGTCCGGACAGCGGCCACAATTTCACCGTCGATTTGTCTACAATGGACTTGCTGGCCGGCGGCGCTTCTTCCAGCACGGCGTGCGCGTTGGTGCCGCTGAAGCCGAACGCGGACACGGCGGCCCGGCGCGGCCGTCCCTGGGCGGGCCAGGCGACCGGCTCGGTCAGCAGCCGGACGTGCCCGGCGGTCCAGTCGACGCGTTCCGAGGGGACGTCGGCGTGCAGCGTGCGCGGAAGCACCTCGTGGTTCAGCGCCAGGACCGTCTTGATGACGCCGGCGACCCCGGCGGCGGCCTGGGTGTGACCGAGGTTCGACTTGATCGCGCCGAGCCACAGTGGACGGTCGCGGTCCTGCCCGTAGGTGGCGAGCAGCGCCTGGGCTTCGATCGGGTCGCCGAGCCGCGTGCCGGTGCCGTGCGCTTCCACGGCGTCCACTTCGGACGGTGCGAGCCCGGCGTCGGCGAGCGCGGCGCGGATGACCCGCTGCTGCGACGGGCCGTTCGGGGCGGTGAGGCCGTTGCTCGAGCCGTCCTGGTTCACGGCCGAGCCGCGCAGCACGGCGAGCACGCGGCGCCCGTTGCGCTGCGCGTCGGAAAGCCGTTCCAGCAGCAGGATTCCGGCGCCTTCCGACCAGCCGGTGCCGTCGGCGTCGTCGGAGAAGGCCTTGCAGCGGCCGTCCTCGGCGAGGCCGCGCTGCCTGCTGAACTCCACGAAGCCGGCGGGCGTGGCCATCACGGTGACACCGCCGGCGAGTGCCAGCGAGCATTCGCCGCCCCGCAGCGACTGCGCTGCGAGGTGCAGCGCGACCAGGGACGACGAGCACGCGGTGTCGACGGTGACGGCCGGGCCTTCGAGCCCGAAGGTGTAGGAGACGCGGCCGGAGAGGACGCTCGCGGCGTTGCCGGTGCCGAGGTGCCCGGCGACGTCGTCGGCGGAGTCGCGCAGCAGGGTCGAGTAGTCTTGGCCGTTGGTGCCGGCGAAGACGCCGGTGCGGCTGCCGCGCAGAGCAGTCGGGTCGAGCCCGGCGCGTTCGAAGGCTTCCCAGGCGGTCTCCAGCAGCAGGCGTTGCTGCGGGTCCATGGCGACGGCCTCGCGCGGCGAGACTTCGAAGAACTCCGGGTCGAAGCCGGCGGCGTCGTCGAGGAAGCCGCCTTCGCGGGTGTAGCAGGTGCCGGGGTGGTCGGGGTCCGGGTGGTAGAGGCGGTCGAGGTCCCAGCCGCGGTCGCTGGGAAACGGCGAGATGACGTCGCGGCCGGCTTCGAGGAGGTCCCAGAGCTGTTCGGGCGTGCTGACACCGCCGGGGAAGCGGCAGCTCATCGCCACGATGGCGATCGGCTCGCCGGCGCTGGGGCGGGTGGGTTCGGAGTCGGCGGGCGCACCCGGCACCGCGGCGCTCGGGCCGGTGGTCTCGGCGGGGCCGAAGTCGGCGAGCGCACGCGGCAGGCCGCCGCTCGCCCCCGCGGTGCGGAGATCCGCCTCGCCGAGCAGGTGGTCGGCGAGGGCGCGCGGGGTGGGGTGGTCGAAGACCAGGGTGGTGGGGAGGGCAAGGCCCGTTTCGCGACTGAGGGCGTTGCGCAGTTCGACGGCGGTGAGCGAGTCGAACCCGAGATCGGCGAACGGCCGGTCGGCACGAACGGCGGCGGAGGCATGACCGAGCACGGCGGCAACCTGCGCCCGGACGAGGTCGAGAGCGGCGGCGGGCCGGTCGGCTTCGGAGAGGTCTGAGAAGCCGGACTGTGCTGGATCGCCGCCGAGGCGCGCAGCCGGCTCGGAACGGGGCCCGGCCAGCTCGGCGAGCAGGGGCCGGGTGGTGTCCAAACCCTCGAGGTCGAAGTCGATCGGTACCAAGACCGCCTCCGAGCCGCTCAGCGCGCGGTCGAACAGTGCCAGTGCGTCGCGGGCCGCCAATGGTCGCACGCCTCCCTGGCGCATGCGGGCCACCTCTGTCTCCGCCAGGCGGCCTGTCATTCCGCCGTCCGGGACCCATGGGCCCCACGCCAGCGATACCGCGGCCAGGCCCAGCTCTCGCCGGTGCTCGGCGAGCGCGTCGAGGAACGCGTTCGCCGCCGCGTAGTTGCCCTGCCCCGCACCGCCGAGGACTCCCGCGGCCGACGAGAACAGCACGAAAGCCGACAAATCGAGATCGGCGGTCAGCTCGTGCAGGTACCACGCCGCGTCGAGCTTGGGCCGCAGCACCGCCTCCAGCCGCTCGGGCGTGAGCGTCGCGACGACACCGTCGTCCAGCACCCCCGCCGCGTGGATCACCCCGGTCAACTCCGGGATTCCGGCGACCAGCCCGGCCAACGCGGAACGGTCGCTGACGTCGCAAGCGGCCAGCACCACGTCGGCACCCTCGGCCGCCAGCTCGGCCCGCAGTTCCCGCGCGCCGGGGGAATCCGGGCCGCGGCGGCCCGCGAGCACCAGGCTGCGGACGCCGTGCGCCCGGACCAGGTGCCGGGCGACGTGGCCGCCGAGCGAGCCCGCCCCGCCGGTGATGAGCACCGTCCCTTCGAGACGACCGGATCCGTCCGAAGTGGACGCGACCAGCCGCGGCACGGTGACTTCACCATCGACGTAACTGGCTTCCGGCTCCTCCGTGACGAACGATCCCGGCAGCTCACCGGTGACGTCCGCCAGGACGAACCGCCCCGGGTGCTCGGCCTGCGCGGACCGGACCAACCCCCGCACCGCGGCCCCGGCCGGACCGCGCGTGACGAAAAGCAGCCTCGAACGCGCGTACCGATCATCGGCCAGCCAAGTCTGCAGCAGCTCCAACACTTCCCGCGCCAGCCGGTGCGCAGCCGCGACGACGTCGTCCTCGGCCTCACACCGGAAGGAGACCACCGGCGGGACGTCGGGACCCAGCTCGTGCCAGTCGACCGCTTCGACGGCCTCGGCCGAGGTGGCAACCTGCGCGACGCGGTACAAGGCGCCGGCCGGTTCGACCGCCCGCTGCCCGTCCAGCCAATAGCGCTCCCGCTGGAACGCGTACGTCGGCAGGTCCACGACCCGCGCCCCGCGACCGGCGAACACCGACGACCAGTCCGGGCTGAACCCGGCCACGTGCAGCTTGCCGACGGCCTCGGTGAAGGTGCGCACCTCGTCGCGGTCCCGGCGCAGCACCGGGACCACCAGCGCTTCCGGTACGCAGTCACCGGCCATCGCGGCGGCGGCGCCACCCGGGCCGGGCGTCACGAAGCGGGTCACGCGGTTCGCCGCGAGCCAGCGCATGCCGTCGTGGAACCGGACGGTGGCGCGGATGTGCTCGGTCCAGTACTCCGCCGAAGCGACGTTGGCGGGTTCACCGGCCACATTGGACACCACGGGAATCTTCGGCGCGGCATAGGAAATCGTCGAAGCGACCATCCGAAACTCGTCAAGGATCGCGTCCATGTGCGGTGAGTGGAACGCGTGGCTGACGCGCAGCCGCTTCGACCCGGCGAACCGCGCGGCGATCTCCTCGACGGCCTCGACGTCCCCGGAGACGACCACGGCCTCGGGCCCGTTGACCGCCGCGAGGGCCACGCCGTCGCGCAGCAGCGGCCGCACCTCGTCCTCGGTGGCCCGCACCGACGCCATCGCCCCGGCCGCGGACACCGACTGCATGAGCCGCGCCCGCGCGGCGACCAGCCGGCAGGCGTCCGTCAGCGAGAACACCCCGGCGACGTGCGCGGCGGCCAGCTCGCCGATCGAGTGGCCCATGACGAAGTCCGGTGTCAGGCCCCACGACTCCAGGAGCCGGTACAGCGCGACCTCGACGGCGAACAGCGCGGGCTGCGTCACCTCGGTGCGGTCCAGCTCGTCGCCGCCGAAGACCCGCTCCCGCAGCCCGGGGAAGCCCGCGCAGACCTCGTCGAAGGCTCGCGCGAACACGGGGAACGCGGCGTACAGCTGACGAGCCATACCCGGCTGCTGCGCCCCTTGGCCGGGGAACACGTACGCCGTCTTACCCGAGATGGTCTCGCCGATCACCGGCGAGGCCAAACCCTCCCGCAGTTCCTCCACCGTCGAAGCCAAAACGACCGCACGGTGTTCGAACGCGGCCCGCGTGGTGGCCAGCGAGTACCCGACGTCCACCGGCCGCAGACCGTCCACACGCGACAGCAAACGCTCGGCTTGGGCACGCAACGCCTCGGGGCTCTTCGCCGAGAGAACCACCGGAACCAGTCCGGGAACACCCGGCTCACCAGGGGCAGCTTCGAACGAAGGTGCCTGCTCGATGATCGTGTGCGCGTTGGTCCCGCTCACACCGAAGGACGAGACCCCAGCGCGCCGCGGACGTTCGCCCGCCGGCCACGCGACGGCCTCCTGCAGCAGCCGGACCGAACCGGCCTCCCAGTCCACTTTGGACGAGGGAACTTCGGCGTGCAACGTACGCGGCAGAAGCTCGTTGCGCAACGCCATGACCATCTTGATGACGCCACCGACACCGGCCGCGGCCTGTGTGTGACCGAGGTTCGACTTGGCCGAACCGAGCCACAGCGGTTCGCCCGCGCGGTCACGGCCGTACGTCGCCAGCAGCGCCTGCACCTCGATCGGGTCGCCCAGCGTGGTCCCGGTGCCGTGCCCCTCGACGACGTCGACGTCCGAAGTGGACAGCCCGGCGTCGGCGAGCGCGGCGCGGATGACCCGCTGCTGCGACGGCCCGTTCGGCGCGGTCAGCCCGCTGCTCGCACCGTCGGAGTTGACGGCGGAACCGCGCACGACCGCGAGCACCGGGTGGCCGTTGCGCTGAGCGTCGGAAAGCCGTTCCAGCAAGAGGAAACCGGCGCCTTCGCCCCAGCCCGTTCCGTCGGCGGCGTCGGCGTAGGACCGGCACCGGCCGTCCGGCGAAAGGCCGCGCTGCCGGCTGAACCCGATGAACGTCACCGGCGTCGACATCACCGCGACGCCACCGGCCAGCGCCAGCGAGCAGTCGCCGCGCCGCAGGGCCTGCGCGGCCCAGTGCAGCGCCACCAGCGACGACGAGCACGCCGTGTCGACGGTGACGGCCGGGCCTTCGAGACCGAAGGTGTAGGCCACCCGGCCGGACGCGATGCTGGCCGCGCTTCCATTGCCCACATAGCCTTCGAGGCTCGCGGGCAGGTCGGTCAGCCGCGTCGCGTAGTCGTTGTACATGACCCCGGCGAACACGCCGGTGCTGCTGCCGCGCAGCGACGCCGGGTCGATGCCGCCGCGTTCGAACGCTTCCCACGCCGTTTCGAGCAGGAGCCGCTGCTGCGGGTCGATCGTCTGCGCCTCACGCGGGGAGATGCCGAAGAACTCGGGGTCGAACTGGTCGGCGTCGTGCAGGAAACCGCCGTGGCGCGTGTAGCACTTGCCGGCGCGCTCGGGGTCGGGGTCGTAGAGCGCGTCGAGGTCCCAGCCGCGGTTGACCGGGAACCCCGAGATCGCGTCGCGGCCCGAAGCCACGAGGTCCCACAGGTCCTCCGGCGAGCGGACGCCGCCGGGGTAGCGGCAGCTCATCGCCACGATCGCGATCGGCTCGTGCTCGCGGTCTTCCGCGTCGCGCAGCCGCTCGCGCGTCCGGTACAGGTCCGCGGTGACCTTCTTGAGGTACCCGCGCAGCTTGTCGTCGTCGCTCATGCCTTTTCCCCATCGCCGGCCCGCACGGCGCGTTCGAGCACGTCCGCCGCCCGTTTCGCACCGCCGGACGCCCGGATCGCGGCCCGCATCCGCGCGACCTCCTTGGCCACGGCCGCGTCGGCCGCGACCGCCAGGACGGCGTCGCGGACGTCGTCGCCGGTCACGTCGTCGAGCAGCGCGCGACCCAGGCCCAGCCGTTCGACCTGCGCCGCCGTCACCCGCGCCTCCGGGCGCTGCGGCACGGCGACCACCGGGACGCCGTGGCCGAACGCGTCCATCAGCGAGCCCGTCCCGGCCTGGCACACGACGACGTCGGTGTGCGGGAGGACCGCGCGGTGGTCGAGCCAGGAGTGCAGTTCGACGTTGTCCGGCATGGCCGCCGCGACGTCGTCGCCGACGTGGCCCGCGGTGGTCATGACGACCCGCCAGCCGGTGCCCGCGAACGCCTGCCCGCAGGCGGTGAAGAAGCCGGGGTTGCTGTTGGACGACGTGCCCAGCGACACCAGCACCACGGGGACGTCGGCGCCGGGCGGCGCCCAGCTGCCGGCGGCCCCGCCGTCGTCGCCGGTCGGGCCGACGAACACGAACTCGTCGCCGAAGCACTCCGCCCGCGGCTGGAACGCGCGGGGCACGAACACGAGGTTCGCCACGACTTCCCCGCCCCCGCGCGGGAAGTGGGGCGGGGTGTCGAGGCCGAACTCCGCCAGCAGCGCGGTGATGCGCTCGCCGCACGCCGCCAGCGCGGGGTGCGCGGGGTCGAGCGGCGGCCCGGCCAGCTCGACCTCGCTGCCGTTGAGCGGGACCTCGTCGTTGCCGCCGAACCCGGCGAACAGCCGGACGACACCGCAGCCGGCGCGCCGCGCGACGAGCCCGCCTACGTCGGTGCTCAGCACGTCCTCGACCACCAGGTCCACCGGGCGGTCCGCGAACGCGCGCCACGCGGTGGCGAGCGGGGCGTAGGCCTCGTCGAGGTAGTGCGCGAGCACGGTGGCGAGGTCGTCGGCGGTGTGCACGTCGGGCACCGACTCCGGGAACGCGGACGGGTAGGTCAGCACCGTCGCGCCGGTTTCGGCGACCACGCCGGCGAACCGCTCGGCGACCACATAAGACACTTCGTGCCCGCGCGCGAGCAGCTCGCGCACGACCGGCAGCGTCGGCCGGAGGTGACCGAAGCCCGGGAAACCGAAGAAGGCGACATGCCCGCCGGAGACGTCCACGGCGGTCACCCTAGGTCGGCGCGCGGCCCGCCCCGGGGGGCTGCACAGGAAATCCGGTGAATCGCCTAGTGTCCCCGCGAAAGCGGCCCGAAGACCAGCATTCCTCCTAGATTTCCCCGGCTAGAACTAGGACATCCCGTCCGCCGGCCACGCGAGGTGAAATCCATGGAGCGCCCCACCGGAACCGGCCTGCTCCGCAAACCGGACGTGACGCTGCCCCACCGGCTGGCCAAGTCGGCGGCCGCCACCGGCGGCGTCGCGACCCCCAACGCGCTCGTCGCGGGCTGGATCGCCGAACGCAACCTGGCCCACCGCCACGAAGTCCGGCGGATCGAGTTCGGCGAACTCCGGCAATGGGGTTTCGAAGCCGGCAGCGGGAACCTGCGGCACGAGAGCGGCCGCTTCTTCGGCGTCGAGGGCCTGGAGGTCGACACCGACCACGGGCCCGTCACGCACTGGTCGCAGCCGATCATCAACCAGCCGGAGATCGGCATCCTCGGCATCCTCGTCAAGGAGATCGACGGCGTCCTGCACTGCCTGATGCAGGCGAAGTCGGAGCCGGGCAACGTCAACGGCGTCCAGATCTCACCGACCGTCCAGGCGACCAAGAGCAACTACACCCGCGTGCACGGCGGGCGGCCGGTCCCCTACCTGGACCACTTCCGCGACCCGGACCCGGAGACCGTGCTCGCCGACGTCCTGCAGTCGGAGCAGGGTTCGTGGTTCTACCGCAAGCGCAACCGGAACATGATCGTCGAAGCGGCGGAGTTCCCCGGCGAAGACGACCTGCCCGACGACTTCCGCTGGCTCACCCTCGGCCAGCTCCACGAGCTGCTCAAGCAGGACAACCTCGTCAACATGGACGCCCGCACGGTGCTGTCGTGCATGCCCGCCGGGCTCGAAGGCCTCGAAGCCGACGCCGTGAGCGACCTGGCCGCGTCGGTGGCCCGCTCGTCGGCCCAGCACAGCGGCAGCCTGCACACGCGCACCGAGGTGCTCAGCTGGATCACCTCGCGCCAGGCCCAGCACGTCGTGCGCACCAGTTCGCTCCCGCTGCGCGAGGTCGCGAACTGGGTCCGGACGCCGGCCGCGATCTCCCACGAGCTCGGCCTGTTCTTCAGCATCATCGCCGTCGACATCACCACCAACGGCCGCGAAGTCGCGCGGTGGACGCAGCCGCTGGTCCGCCCGCACGGCGCGGGTGTGGTGGCGCTGCTGGTCAAACGCGTCGACGGGGTGCTGCACGCGCTGCTCAACGCGCGGGTCGAGCCCGGCTACCTCGACGTGGTGGAGCTCGCGCCGACCGTGCAGTGCACGCCGGACAACTACGTGTTCACCCCGGCCGCGGACCGGCCGCCGTTCCTCGACACGGTGCTGGGCAGACGCGACGACCAAGTGCTCTTCGCCGCCCAGCTCTCCGAGGAGGGCGGCCGGTTCCACCACGCCTACAGCGACTACCAGATCATCGAGGTGCCCGCGGACTTCCCGGACGCCGGGCTGGCCGACTTCCGGTGGCTCACCCTCAACCAGCTCAACGAGCTGCTGCGGCACAGCCACTACGTCAACGTGCAGGCCCGCAGCCTGATCGCGTGCCTGCGGGGGCTGCGGTGAACCGGCCGCTGCGCCTGGGCGCGCTGGGCTGCTCGTCGATCGCCGCGCGGCGCACCCTGCCCGCGCTGGCCGCCGTCCGCGAGCTGGAGCTGACCGAGGTCGCGGCCCGCCTGCCGCAGAAGGCCGTGGACTTCGCCCGGCGCTTCGGCGTCACCGCGTCGACCTACGACGAGCTGCTCGACAGCCCCGACGTCGACGCCGTCTACATCTCGTTGCCGACCGCCCTGCACCACGAGTGGACGCGCAAGGCGTTGCTGGCCGGGAAGCACGTGTTGTGCGAGAAGCCGCTCACGCTGACCCTCGACCAGGCCGAGGACCTCGCCGAGCTGGCGGCGAAGCAGGACTTGGTGCTGCGCGAGAACTTCACCTTCGTGCACCACCCGCAGCACGCGAAGGTGCGGGAGCTGCTCGACGGCGGCCGGCTGGGCGAGCTCCGGACGTTCACCGCGTCGTTCGGCATCCCGCCGTTGCCGGCCGCCGACATCCGCTACCAGGCCGAGCTCGGCGGCGGGGCGTTGCTCGACGTCGGCGTGTACCCCTTGCGCGCCGCGCTTTTCCTGCTGGGCCCCGAACTCCGGGTCACCGGGGCCACGCTGCGGTTCGACGACACCGGCGTGGACGTCGCCGGGCACGCGCTGCTCACGTCGGCGACCGGGGTCACCGCGTCCCTCGACTTCGGGTTCCAGCACAGCTACCGGTCGCGGTACGAGCTCTGGGGCAGCGCCGCCGCGTTGTCGCTCGACCGCGCCTTCACCCCGCCACCGGGGCGGCAACCCGTGCTGCGCATCGAAGAACAGGACCACGTCGAAGAGCTCTGGCTGCCGCCGGCGCACCAGTTCGAGCTGTCGCTGCGCTCGTTCGCCGTCGCCGCGCTAGCCGGGCGCGACGACTCCGAAGCCGCTTGGCTCGCCTCGTCCGTGGCCACCGCGCGGCTGGCCGGCGAAGTGTTCACCCAGGCCGGGGCGGTGACCCGCTGATGGAGATCATCGGCACCGGCTTCATCGCCCGCCACACCCGGCGGTACTTCGGCGACCGGCACCCGGACGTCACCCTCATCGCGGCGGGCGTCTCGACGGTGCTCGTCAACGACGTCTCGGCGTTCCAGCGCGAGTCCACTTTGGTCTACGACGTGATCCGCCGCTGCCGCGCCGCCGGCCGCACGGTGATCTTCCTGTCCACCGCGTCGACCGGCATGTACGGCGCCGACCAGTCGGTCGGCAGCGAGGGCGGCGCGGTCTTCCCGCTCACCCCGTACGGCCGGCACAAGCTGTGCCTCGAACACGTCTGCGCGCTCTCGGGTGCGCGGTGGCTCGTGCTGCGGCTGTCGCACATCGTCGGGCCGGGGCAGTCACCGCACCAGCTGCTGCCGTCGCTGACCCGCCAGCTGCTCGCGGGCTCGGTCACGCTGCACTCCGGGGTCTCGCGCGACCTGCTCGACGTCGACGACATGATGCGGATGACCGACTCGCTGCTCACCGGCGGCGTCCGCGACGAGGTCGTCAACGTCGCGTCCGGGCGGTCGGAGACCATCGAGGACATCGTCGACGGCCTGGAGGAGCGTCTCGGCACCCGCGCCGAGCGCAAGCTGGTCGACATGCCGGCCAAACGCGGCGAGGTGCGGATCGACAAGCTGCGGGGCCTGGTCACCGGCTTCGACGACTTCGGCATCGGCCCCGGCTACCTGGAGTCGCTGCTCGACCGCAACATCGACGAGCTGGCCGACAACGCCCGCCGGCACCTGAAGGCCGCGGCCGCCGTCGGCTGACCGTCCTTTGTGGATCATTCAGCAGCGTAAGCGGCACGACGTCCGGCGCGCCGTACTGGGGGCTGGGTGCGCCGGACGTCGTACCTCGCAGGCGGGAGGGGGGAGTGCTCCCGCCGGGTCATCGGCCGCTCACGGCGGCGCGGAGCCGCGCTGTCCCCCGGTCATCGATCTCCCCCTCCGGCCCGCGCGCGGTGCTCCGGTACTGAGCTTCCCGGGCCGGGACGTGCTGCGGCTAGCGGAAAAGGTCGCTGGCGCCGACAACCTAAGTTGATCGAGGAGGAGGCATCCGGCCCCGGATGGAGTAGCCGCGGCCGGGTGTACTAGCGGGCAGGCTCTCCGGCCGCCCGTACCAGACCACGCCGAATGGTCTTGACCATTGCGGCGAGGCGTCCTTAGCGTTCGACTGTCCCCACTGTCGCGGACGCGTGCCGCCGCCACGCACGTGCCGCTCTCCCCCGAGGAGGCGCCATGCTGTCCAGGCGTACCTTCGTCACCGCCGGTCTGGCCGCCGTGGCCGGCGCGCCGCTGTGGTCGGCCGCCACCGCCCCGGACGCGCGGGCCGCGGCCAACCTGCCGTTGACGCTCAAGAACAATTCGGGCAACGGCACCGTCTACGCCTACATCAGCGGCGCCGACACCTCGGGCTGGCCCGGGTTCGTCACGGCGAGCGGCCAGTTCCAGCGCCTGTCCAACCCGTCCTCGCCGGTGACCCCGATCCCCGACTACTCCATCCCGTTGAACGGCTCGGGCTCCCAGGTCACGGTGACGCTGCGCGACTACATCATCGGCGGCCGGGTGTGGTTCTCGGCGGACCAGAAGATCCAGTTCTTCGTCAACCCGGGCCCCGGCCTGGTGCAGCCCGGCTTCACCAGCTCGGACCCGAACTGGCGGACCAACTGGACGTTCGCCGAGTTCACCTACAACAGCGCGAACCTCTACGCGAACATCAGCTACGTCGACATGGTCGCGCTGCCGGTGTCGATGGCCACGACGGGCGCGGCCGGGTCGCAGTCGGTCAGCCCGCTGCCGAGCGGCGCGCTCGGCGCCATCGCCGACGGGCTGCGCGCCCAGCACTCCGCCGACGGCGCGCCGTGGGACCAGCTGGTCGTCACCGACTCGTCCGGCAAGGTGGTGCGCGTGCTCGCGCCGGGCCACTCCCCGACCGACTTCGGCGGCTACTGGAGCGGGTACCTGAACGCCGTCTGGGACCACTACCGCTCGACGCCGCTGACGATCAACGGACAGGGCAGCATCGGGTCGTACACGGGCACGGTCAGCGGCGACACGCTGGTGTTCGCCGGCCTGAACACCAACGGCGTGCCGTTCACCAAGCCGAGCGCGATCGACATCTTCGGCTGCGCGAGCGGGCCGCTGTACAACTCCGGCGGCGACGCCCGCGGCGCGATCGCGGCCCGGCTCGCGGCCGCGCTCAACCGCAGCAGCCTGCTGGTCGCGGGCGGCAACAACCAGCCCGACGGCGTCTCCCCCTCGCAGTACTACAAGGACGCCACGACGAACCACTACGCGCGCCTGGTCCACCAGAACGCGTCGATCGGCTACGCCTTCCCGTACGACGACGTCGGCCCGACGGGCAGCCAGCCGGTCGACGGCCACCTCCAGGACCCGGCCCCGACGTCCTGGACGGTGGCGCTGGGTGCGGGCGGGGGCGGCACCACCCCACCGCCGACCGGCACGAGCGCGTACTCGACGATCCAGGCGGAGTCCTTCAGCGCCCAGAGCGGCACGCAGAACGAGGCGTGCAGCGACACGGGCGGCGGCACGGACGTCGGCTGGATCGCCAACGGCGACTGGCTGAAGTATTCGGGCGTCGACTTCGGGTCGAGCTCGCCGCGCCAGTTCGTCGCCCGGCTGGCGTCGGGCGCGGCGGCGGGGGTGAGCGGCGCGATCCGCG
Source organism: Amycolatopsis sp. NPDC101161 (assembly GCF_044768185.1). NCBI lineage: Bacteria > Bacillati > Actinomycetota > Actinomycetes > Pseudonocardiales > Pseudonocardiaceae > Amycolatopsis > Amycolatopsis sp. NPDC101161. The sequence continues at coordinate 427,700 of NZ_JBIWPI010000006.1, read as the reverse complement.
CGCGGATCGACAGCACGTCGGGCCCGGTGCTCGCGGAGATCGACTTCGCCAACAACGGGGGCTGGCAGTCGTGGCAGTCGGTCCCGGCGAACGTCGTGAGCGCGGCGACCGGCGTCCACGACCTGTACCTGACGTTCTCCGGCGGCTCGGCGGACTTCGTCAACATCAACTGGTTCACGTTCACGCGCTGACGCTCGGACGGAAAGCCCAGGCCGGTGGCCTGGGCTTTTTCGTGCCGGACATCCCCCGCGAGGGTGTTCGCGGGCCGCGAGCACGTCACGTCGGCGGGGTGGCGAGGTTTCACGGACGCAGGCGCCGGGCTCGCGTAGGGGGCGAGCCCGGCGCTATTTCCGTTCCGGGCGGGCCAGGCCGGCTGTCGCGACGTCGGCCCAGCCCACCGCGGCCGCGCGCAGCATCGCGAACGGCGGCGCGTCCACGTCCCCGTCCAGGACCGCGTGCAGCGCGGCGACGTCGTACAGCGTCACGTCCAGCCCGGCGCCGGTCCGCGCCCGGGATCCGCCGAGGACCGTCAGCGCCGCGGTCAGGTCGCCGTGGAACAGCGCGGAGCTGCACACGGTGTCCACTTCGGGCACCGCCCAGTCGCTCGGGAACCGCCACCCGCTGGTGAAGCTCGCCCGCCGCCACCGGTCGCGCAGCCGCCACACGGCCTCGCCGACGCCCTCTCGATCACCCACCGGCCCGCCCTCCCGTCGGTCTCGGGAGTGCGAGGGCGCTCGTCGCCGGCCGTGACGCCACGACGGCCCCGAACCCGCCGGCTGAGTTAACCCGGAAGAGTGATGGGATCCCGAAGGGGCTACCGGGCCGGTCACGGTCCGGCGGTCGTCACCTGCGGCTCGGGAGGGTCGGGCTCGTCGCCGTCGGCGGTGGGACCCGGCCACTGCAGGCCGGTCTCGGCGACCACCGCGTCGAAGATGGGCGTGGCGGTGGGGTTCATCGCCGCTTCCCGGGCACGGGGGTACGGAGGTCGACGGCGTCGACGGCGGCCCGGCACGTCACGCAGGCCTCGACGTGGGCGGCGACCGGCTCCGCCTCGTCGTCCGTCAGCTCCCCGCGCAGCCACGAGCCGAGCCGGCGCCGGGCTTCGGGACACGACCGCTCGCCTGTCGCGGGGAAGCGCCGGGCCTGCAGGTAGGCGTGCCGCAGCGCCTCGCGGGCGCGCGCGGCCAGCGCCTCGGCCCCGGTGGGCGAAACCCCCAGCACGGGCGCCAGTTCGGCCGCCGTGCGCCCGTCGGCGACGGTGCTCCGCAGCGCCGTCCGCAACCGGGCCGGCAGGGCGTGGAAAGCCGCCGTGGCCAGCTCGTCGTCCCCGTCCGTGAGCACCGGCCGGGGCCCGTTCCCCCGGCCGGCCAGATCGCGCATCGTCGCGACGAGGTACGGCCGGAGGTACTCGCGCGGCCCGCCCCCGGCGCGCAGCACCGCGAGGACGCAGGTGAACGCCTCGGCGACCAGTTCGTCCCAGTCGGCGGGCCGGCCGCCCCGGTCCGCGGCGAGCCGGCGCAGGGGTTCGGCGTGCCGGCGGAAGAGCCGCTCGGCCGCGCCGGCGTCACCCCGGCGGAAGTCGGCGATCAGCCGGGCGTCCGGCGGTCCGCCGTCGTCCAACGCTCCCCACATCGCGTACTCCGATCTCCCCCGCCGACACGCTCCGTGATTATTCGGGCCCCAAAGTAACAGATACAGAAGCGTAGCCCCTACCCTGCTCCCCGGTAGGGTTTCCCGGGTGACGTCCTCCTCAGCGCAACCCGGCGACGGCCGCGCGGCCCGCTGGGCGGGGCAGCGCGAGCGCCGGCGTCGCGAGTTCGTCGATGCCGCCCTGCGGGCGATCGCCGAGCACGGCCCCGACGTGTCGACCGAGCGCATCGCCGACGTCGCCGGCGTGGCGCGTCCCCAGCTGTACAAGCACTTCGAGGACGCGACCGACCTGAAGCGGGCGATCGCCGACCGGGCGACCGGGCTCATCACCACCGCGCTGCTGCCGGTGTGGGAGCCGCAGGGCAGCGCGCTGCAGATGATCACCGTCGCGGTCGACGCGCACACCGGCTGGCTCGCCGGCCACGGCAACCTCTACCGCTACCTGACCCGGCACGCCCAGATCGGCGGACGCGACGCGATCTCCGACGTCAAGACGGTGATCGCGCGCCAGCTCACGCAGGTGTTCGAGTTCTACCTGACGGCGTTCGAGCTGGACGCGCGGCTCGCCGAAGTCCTTTCGTTCGGCGTCGTCGGCCTGGTCGACTCGTCCACCGCGCAATGGCTCGAGAGCCCCCGCGGCGTCACGCGGACCCAGCTCACGGACCTGCTCACCCACTGGATCTGGCGCATCCTCGACGACTCCCTCCGCGCCGGCGGCATCGAGCTCGACCCGCACCTGCCGCTCCCACCGCCGCCGCGCCCGCCGGGGATCAGACGGTGAGCACCACCTTCCCGCGCAGGTGCCCGCGCTCGATCAGCCGGTGCGCGTCGGCGATGCGCTCGAACGGGAAGGTCTCCTGCACGTGGACCCGCAGCTCGCCGCGGCCGGCGAGGTCGGCGAGCCCGCGCAGGGCGACCGGGTCGGGGTCGACCGCGATGCCGCTGAACCGCCGGCCCGCCGCCTCGACCTTCGCGATGAGCTCCGTGTCCTCGTCGGCGACCGCCGTCACGAGGTGACCTCCGGGGCGGAGCACCGCGAGTGAGCGCTCGGCGGTGTCGCCGCCGAGCGTGTCGAGCACCAGGTCGACGTCGGAGACCACCTCGGTGAAGTCGACCGCCGTGTAGTCGACGACCTCGTCGGCGCCGAGCCCCTCGACGAACTCCCGCTTGCTCCCGCCGGCGGTGGCGATGACGTGCGCGCCCAGGGATTTCGCGAGCTGGACCGCGATGTGGCCGACACCGCCGCCACCGCCGTGGACCAGCACGCGGTCGCCTTCGGTCACCCCGCCCAGGTCGACGAGGCCCTGCCACGCCGTCAGCCCGGCGACCGGCAGCGCCGCCGCCTCGACGTGGGAGAGCGCCGCCGGCTTGTGCGCCAGGTGCAGGGCCGGCGCCGCCACGAACTCGGCGTACCCGTTGGCCGCCCGCGGGAACAGCGGCATGCCGAACACCTCGTCGCCGGGCTTGAACCGCCACGTCTGCGGCGACGCCTCGACCACGCCGCTGATGTCCCAGCCGAGGACGAACGGCGGCGGGCCGAGCAACGGGAATTCGCCGGCGCGCAGGCGCGGTTCGAGCGGGTTCAGCCCGATCGCCTCGACGCGGACGAGGACCTCGGCCGGCCCGACCCGGGGCGCGGGCGCGTCCTCGACGGTGAGGACCTCCGGGCCCCCGAAGGTGTGCTGGGTGATGATTCGCATACCTCGACGATGGCCACCGCCGCGCGGGCGTACCACCGGTGTCGCGCCAGAACTTTCCGATAACCCGCCAAGCTAGGCTGGGTGCCGATGATCGAACTTGTCCGGGCCGGCGATCCGGCGGTGTGCGAGCCCTTGGCCCACGGCGACGTCGTGCCCGCGCACTTCCACGACTTCGGCCAGCTCAGGTACGCCGCGTCCGGGGCGCTGGTCACCTCGACCCGGGCCGGTACGTGGGTGGCGCCGGCGAACCGCATCACGTGGGTGCCGCCGTTCCACGTCCACAGCAGCCGATCGCACGGCCGGACCGACATCCGGCTGCTCGAGGTTCCGGCGGAACTGGCCGGGCAGCTGCCGGCGGAGCCGTCGGTGTTCGAGGCGAGTCCGCTGCTGCGCGAGGCGTACCTGGCGAAGCTCGGCGACCCGGCCGACAGCCCGCGCGGGCGGCTGCTGCTGGAAGTCGTCCTCTCGGAGCTCACCCGCGCCCGGCGGGAACCGTTGCGCCTGCCGGAACCGCGCGACGACCGGCTCAAGGCCGTCACCGACCTGCTGCACGCCGACCCGGCCAGCCCGGCGACGCTGGCGGAGCTGGGCCGCCGGACCGGCTCGAGCGAGCGGACCCTCAGCCGGCTGTTCGGCAGCGAGCTGTCGATGGGCTTCCACCAGTGGCGCACGCTGTTGCGGGTGCAGCGGGCGTTGCTCGAACTCGGCGAAGGCACGTCGGTGACGGACACGGCGATCCGGCTGGGCTGGGCGAACCCGGGCAGCTTCATCGACGCGTTCACCGAGCTCGTCGGGCAGACCCCCGGCCGCTACCGCGCCGCCACGCGGTAGCACCTCAGTACTCGACGCTGCCGTTCAGGATGAGCGGTACTTTCCGCGGCCCCGGCAAGGCCACGAACGGGCAGCCGGCGAGCCCTTCCCGAAGCGTCGCCGACTCGTCGCCGGGGGCGATCCACAACAGCGCGCCGCTGCGCAGCCACTTCGTCAGGGCGAAGTCGTAGTCGGCCCGGCTGGGGCTGTCGGCGTCCCAGCCGCCGCGGACGCCGTCGCGGAAGACCGGGTAGCTGGCCTTGCCCCAGGTGTTGACGAGCCGCACGGGCGGTTTCGGGCCGAAGTAGCTGATCGCCCAGCCGGTGTGGGCGCCGACCGGCACCTCCGCGATCACCGCCCGGATGCCGGGGTTGGTGAGGACCCGGGGCACCACGAACGGCACACCCGGCCCCGGGTTGACGACGTAGGGCGTGTGCTCCACGGGCTCGGCCAGCCGCATCGCGCCGGTCATGGCCAGCCACGCGCGGGGCAGACGCTCGGGAAGGTGGCGGATGGCGGTGTCGTACTCCCAGAACCGGCCGTCCAGCCCGAAGGTGTCGATGCGCCAGCGCACCGGTTCGCCGCTGTCCGGGCACCGGGCGACGGTCACTTCGGGCAGCAGTTCCTCGTACCGGCGGAAGATTTCCTCGACCCGCCGCCACAACGGGAGCGCCTTCTTGATCCGGCCGGCTTCGTCGTGGCGATCGGCTTGGGCGCGCAGGCGATTCGCCTCCGCCATCAACCGCGCCCGCTCGACAGCGGGGTCCGGTTCGCTCACAACTGCACGTCGGGTTTCACGATCAGCACCCGTTTCCCGCCGGGCACGAACCGGACGACGCCCTCCATCCGTGCCTGTTCGATCATGTCGTCCCGGCTTCTCAGCTCGACCGGATCGTGCGTGTCCCATTCCACGACGGTCCCGTGCATCACGCCGGCCCGCCGCAACCGCAGGTCCTCGACCAGTTCGTCGACCTCGTGCTGGCCCAGCTCCGGGCCTTCCGGCCGGTGCAGGCTGAACAGGTCGTGGTCGCCCGCGAGCGGCCGCCTGCGCTTTTTCTCATCGTAGCCGTAGACGACGCGCTCCTGGACCTCGTACCGGCCGGGACCGCGCGGCTTCCTCGCGAAGGCGCGCATCTTCTCGCCGTGGTCGGCGGTCTCCTTTTCCCGCTGCTCGCGGCGCTCGTCCGCCTTGGCGTGCTCGGCCTCGCCCAGTCCCGCCTTGATCTTCGGCTTGGTGTGGAAGAAGCCGACCAGCCCCAGGTAGGCCTCCTTCACCCTGAGCAGGACATCGGCGGCGTTGATCGTCTTCGGCTTGATCGCCTGCGGTTTGTAGAGCGCCCGCGCCTTTCCTTTGAGCAGCAGGTGCCGCACCGAGTCCGGGTTGGTCGGCCGGACGTCGACCACGACGTTCTTTTCGTCGGCGAAAGCCTGGAACTTCACCTGGTTCCGGATCAGGATGCCGTACTGCTCCTGGACTTTCTTCCGGCCGAGCGGGATCGACGAAGTCACACCGCGCTGCCTGGGGTTGATCGCCGCCTCGAAGTGGACGAGCTGCCGGGTGCCCTGCACGCGTTCGACGACGAGGTCCAGCTTCCGGAGCTTGTGCCGGGCGCGAATCGCGGGCAGGCGGGACCGGATCTTGTCCACCGGCAGCCGTGCGCGCGTGAGCGCACCGGCGTCGCGCAACGCGGCGGCGAGGATCCGGTCGAAGTTCTTGTCCGGCTGCTTCTTCCCGGGCCTCTTCTTCGGCTTGAGCTTGGCCCACAGCTTCTTGACCAGATCGGCCATCTTCTTGATGACCGCGTCGAGGGCGCGGTTCACCGGCCGGGCCAGCTTCTGGAAGATCTGCCGGACCTTGCCCGCGATGCCGCCGATGCCCAGCAACGCGGCCAGCGCGCCGATCAGCACCGGGATCGCGCGGGCCAGCGCACGCTCCACCAGGGCCGGCACGCCGCCGGTGCCGCCGCGGGCGATGGCCAGCACCGCGTCCAGGACGGCGTTGACGAAGTCGATGATCTGGCGCGCGTTGGTCACGACGAACCGAATGATGTCGATGATCATCTTGCAGGCGCGGATGAAGGCCGACGCCGGGTTGAACAGCGACACGATCCACGTGACCCCGGCGATGATGATCGTGGGCAGGAGGTAGGACACCAGGTCGCCGATCAGCGTCTTCTTGAGGTCGCCGACGCGGGTCTTCAGGTCGTCCCACAGGCCGGCCACGCCCCGGCGCTTGACCTCGGCGACGAGCGGCACGGCGGTTTCCGCGGCGACGAGGGCCTGGTCCGGGACCCGGCGGGCGAGGCGGGACCGGATGTTCGCCCACGACAGGCCCAGCAGCGCGGCGATCATCATCAGGATGCCGAGGACGTCGAAGCTGGTGGGCAGCTGCAGCCCCGCGGTCGCGGCGGTGCCCAGCAGCCAGGCCAGCACGCCCGCCTCGAGGTGCCGCCCGGCGTTGCGCATGAACAGCTTGAGGCCGCCGCCGACACCCGTGACCAAGTTGCCCAGGAAGCCGATCGGGTCCTTCAGGATCGCGCCGATCGCCGACGCGGCTTTGCGGAGGACGTCCAGCAGCATGCGGCCCAGGTCGATGATGGCCTTGACGGCCCCGCCGATCGCGTCGGCGGCCTTCGCGAGCAGGCCCCGGTTCTTCTCCTTCTCGGCGGCGATCTCGTCGTCCACCGACTTGACCGCTTCGGTGTACTTCGTGGCGAGGGTGTCGACCAGTTCCGTGCCTTTGTCGTTGACTGTGTCCTTCAGTTCGTCGAACTTGCCGTCGAAGTCCGACGCCGCTTCGCGCCCCAATGCCTTCAGATCCGCCGGAAGCTTGTCGACGGCCGTCTTCAGTTCTTTGCGGCCATCGGCGATGCGGTCTTTCGCGCGTTTCAGCTCGGTTTCGACCGTGCCGGCGATTTCGGTGATGATCCGGTCCATCGCCGCCAGGTAGTTGTCGCGCGCTCGTACGTAGACGCGGTTGGCCTCGTCCGGCAGCGGCAGGAAGAGGTCCCTGGCCCAGAGGAACGGGCCGTCCCACCCGCCGTAGCGTTCCGCCTTGTAGCGGCGCATGCCCAGTTCGTGCTCGACGGTGAACCGCTCCCGGGCGCGCTTTTCCTGCGTGGTGAACTGGTCGTCGACCTTCGTGTCGAGGTCGGCCAGAATCTTTTCGACGTCACCCTTGGTCCGGTCGAAGACCTCCTGCAGGAGCGCGGTGACCTGTTTGCGTTTGTCCTCGTCGGTTATCTTCGTGCCCTGCTTGCCGGTGCCCACCCGCCGGCCGGTGCTCACGCGGGCGGCGTGGATACCGGCCATCGCGACGGAGCCCTGGGCGGCGGCGGTGTTCTTGACCTGCTCGAGTTCGCGCGATTCGCCGGCGCGCAGTTTCCGCGGGGCGGCCTCGGAGTGGGCGTCCAGGGATTTCTTGTCCTTGACGGCTTTGTCGAACTGCGGTTCACGGGAATGCTCGAACGTCAGCTGCTGTTCGGTGACCTGCGCGTCCGCCATCTGGCGGTCGACCCGGTCCGGACCGGCCGACATGTCCGTGGCTTCCGGCGGCAGGGGGTCCGGGGCAGCTCGGGCCGGGTTCGGCGCGCCCGGCTTGCCCGGCACCTTGTCCGCGGCCATGGGCACGACCGGCTTGGCATCCGGCGCCGGCTTCGGCGGTGCCGCGGTCGTGTCGGCGATCTCCCGCGCCGAGGCGTCCTTGCCCTCGCCGACCTTGCCCTGGACTTCGGTCTTGACCTCGTCGGCCTTGCCGGATCCGCTGAAGTTGTCGGCCTCGTCGAGGTTCTTCGGCGCCTTGTCGGCGACGGCTTTCTTGACCGCCTCGACGAAGGCTTGCTTGTCGAACTCCTTCGGCTGGGCGGCTTCCATGTCCGCCGCGTGGGCCGCCTTGCCCCGGGCTTCCCGGTCGTCGGCGGGCGCTTCGGCGGCATCCTGGGCGGCGCCCGCTTCGGCGGCAGCTGGCGGATGGCTCGAGCCGACGGCCTTCTTCTTGGTGTCGACGTCTTTCTTGAGGGCCTTGAACTTGGGATCCGTCCCCGGCGAGCGCGGCCCCGCGGAGACCTGGCCCGCGACGGCTTGGTTGCCGACGAGATCCTGGCGCACCGGCACCGGCAACGCGGTGGGTACGGCACCGCGAGGCAGCCCGCTCATCGCCGCGGTCACGGCGGCGTTGCCGGCCACCGGGCGGGCGACCTCCGTGACGCCGCGCGCTTTCGGGGACGCCGGCACCACAGCCGGCGACACCAGCGGTCGCGGGCTGAGGGCCTTGAGAGGTGGTGGCATCCGGCGCCTTCGTCGATCGGCTCGGAGCAGGATGCCAGCAGGCCTGTCGCGACGCTGTGATCCGGACGTCACCGGTGCGTCACCGCGCAGTCCGGACGCCGCCTCTTTACACAACCCGCCCCACCTCCATACCCTCGGACTGGAAGCGCTCCCAGATGCCAGGAGGCGGCGTGCGCACTTCGACGACGAAGGCGATTTCCCGGGTGGTCGTCGCACTGCTCGTGCTCGGCCTGAGCCTGGTGATCCCCGCGGGTACCGCTGCCGCAGCCGGCAAGTTCGACTACGGCGAGGCACTGCAGAAAGCCGTCTGGTTCTACGACGCCCAGCGCTCCGGCGTGTTGCCCGCCGGCAACCGGGTCTCCTGGCGCGGCCCGTCCGCCCTCGACGACGGCAAGGACGCCGGCCTGGACCTGACCGGCGGGTTCTACGACGCCGGTGACCACGTCAAGTTCGGGCTGCCGTTCGAGTTCAGCATGACGATGCTCGCCTGGGGCGGCCTGGAAAACCGCGTCGCCTACCGGGATTCCGGCCAGTGGCCGTACCTGCTGGCGAACCTGCGCTGGGGCGCCGACTGGCTGATCAAGGCGCACCCGCAGCCCGACGTGCTGTACGGCCAGGTCGGCAAGGGCGACGATGACCACAAGTGGTGGGGCCCCGCCGAGACGATGACCATGGCCCGGCCCGCCTACCGCGTCGACGACTCCTGCCCCGGCTCGGACCTCGCCGGCGAGGCCGCCGCGCAGCTGGCCTCCGGCTCACTGGTGTTCCAGGCCGACGATCCCGCCTACGCGGCCACCCTGCTCACGCACGCCAAGCAGCTGTACTCGTTCGCCGACAACCACCGGGGCGTCTACTCGAACTGCATCACCGACGCCCAGAACTTCTACAAGTCCTGGAGCGGTTACCAGGACGAGCTGGTGTGGGGCGCGATCTGGCTCTACAAGGCCACGGGTGACAGCGCCTACCTCGCCAAGGCGCGCAGCGAGTACGAGAAGCTGTCCACCGAACCGCAGACCACCACCCGGTCCTACCGCTGGACGCTGGCCTGGGACGACAAGTCCTACGGCGCCTACGTCCTGCTCGCCCAGCTCACCGGCGACCCCGAGTACGTCGCCGACGCCAACCGCTGGCTGGACTGGTGGACCACCGGCGTCAACGGCCAGCGCGTGCCCTACTCCCCCGGCGGCCAGGCCGTGCTCGACCAGTGGGGCTCGCTGCGCTACGCGGCGAACACCGCGTTCGTGGCGCTGACGTACTCGGATTGGTTGCGCTCCAGCGATCCCACGCGCGCGGCGACGTACCACGCCTTCGGCGTCCGGCAGATCGACTACGCGCTGGGCGACAACCCCCGCGGCGCGAGCTTCGAGGTCGGGTTCGGCGTCAACCCGCCCCGCAACCCGCACCACCGCACCGCGCACGGCTCCTGGTCCGACAGCATCAACGAACCGGCGCAGAGCCGGCACACCTTGTACGGCGCGCTCGTCGGCGGCCCTTCCTCGCCCAACGACGCGTACACCGACGACCGGACCAACTACACGACCAACGAGGTGGCACTCGACTACAACGCCGGCTTCACCGGCGCGCTGGCCCGCCTCTACGGCGAGTACGGCGGCGCGCCGCTGGCGTCCTTCCCGCCGACGGAAACCCCGGACGGCCCGGAGATCCTGGCCCAGGGCGCGCTCAACCAGCCCGACGGCGGCACGTTCACCGAGGTCAAAGCGTATGTGATCAACAAGTCGGCGTGGCCGGCCCGCACGTTCACCGGCTCGCTGCGGTACTACTTCACGCTCGACGGCGCCACCACGCCCGGCCAGATCTCGGTTTCTTCCGCGTACAACCAGTGTGACGCGCCGGCCGTGCGCCAGTTCTCCGGCTCGGTCTACTACGTCGACGTGTCGTGCTCCGGCGGTGTCGCGCCCGGCGGGCAGTCCCGCTACCGCAAGGAAGTGCAGTTCCGGATCACCAGCACCGGCACCTGGGACCCGGGCAACGACTGGTCGCACACCGGCCTCGCCCCCAGCGGTTCCGCGCCCGCGAACGCCTCGCGGCTGGTGCTCGCCCAGGGTTCCACCGTGCTGTGGGGCAGCCCACCCGGACCATCCACAGAGGACACCACCCCGCCGTCGGCACCTACCGGAATCACGGCCGTCGCGGGCAGCACCAGCGTCAGTCTCATGTGGACCGCGGCTACCGACGACGTCGGCGTCGCCGGGTACGACGTGCTGAACGCGGCCGGCGCGACGATCGGCAGCACCACGAGCACCGGCTACCAGGTCACCGGCCTCACCCCCGGCACCGCGTACACGTTCTCGGTGCGCGCCCGGGACGCCGCCGGCAACCAGTCTCCGCCTGGCGGCCCGGTGTCGGTCACGACCACGACGACGGGCGGCAACACCGGCACCGGCTCGCTCGCCGTCCAGCAGCGTTCCGGCAGCGGCGCCGCCGACAACCAGATCCGCACCAGCCTCCAGATCGTCAACCGGGGCACCACCTCCGTGGCCCTGAACGGCGTCACCGCGCGCTACTGGTTCACCGGCGACGCGACCAACCCGGGCTATCAGATCTGGTGCGACTACGCGGTGGCCGGCTGCGCCAACGTCACGCTGCGCGTGGTGAAGCTCAGCACGCCGCGGGCGGGAGCCGACGCCTACGTCGAGGCCGGTTTCGCCGGCGGCACCCTCGCCGCCGGCGCGAGCACCGGCGAGCTCCAGATCCGGGTCGCCAAGGCCGACTGGGCGGCGTTCAACCAGGCCGACGACTACAGCTACCGCGCGGCGGCGTCGTTCACCGACCTCGCCACCGTCACCGCCTACCAGGCCGGCGCCCTCGCCTGGGGCACCGAGCCCTGATCGGCTACTTCGGTTCGCCCGGCAGGTCGGCGGCGACGGCGAGCAGGTCGGCGGCGCTGTCGGCCAGCAGGGCCGGGAAGTCGGCCCGTTCGCCGAGCACCCACCGCCGGGTGGCCGAGGCCAGGATCGCCATGCCGAGCGCGGTGGCCAGCCGTGCGGTCTGTTCGTCGTAGCCGCGGCGGCACAGCGCCGCGGTGGTCACCTCGGCCAGCATCGCTTCCTTGATCAGGCTGCGTTCGCGCAGCGGCGGGTTGGCCGCGATGACGGCACGCAGCTCGATCAGCAGTTCAGGCGGACGCAGCACGTCGGGCACGGCGGTGAACGCGGCCATCAGCGTCGCGAGCGCGCCGGTGCCCGCGGGCACCTCGTCGATGCCCGCTTCCAGGCAGGCCTGCAGCTCGTCACCGGCGAACAGCACCTCCCGCTTGTCGGTGAACCAGCGGTAGAACGACCGCTCGGTCAACCCGGCGTGCTTGGCGATCTGCGCGACCGTGGTGCGGTCGTAGCCCTGATCGCGGAACAGCTCCAACGCGGCCCGCTCGAGCCGCTCACGCGTGTTGCCTTCCCACCGAGCCATGGCCCCAGCATAGCGACAGCAGATGCTGTCATCGCTGTGCTACCGTCGAGTGACGACAGCATCTGCTGTCACTCAGTCTCGGTCAGGAGATCGTCATGCGCACCCTGCGTTTCCACCACACCGGCGAACCCCTCGACGTCCTGCGGCTCGAGGAAGCCGAGCCGCCCCACCCGGCCCCGGGACAGATCCGGGTCGCGGTCGAGGTCTGCACGATCAACCCCGCCGACCTGGCGCTGTGCCGGGGCCTCTACCCCGGCGACCTGCCCCGCGGGATCGGGCTCGAGGTCGCCGGCACGGTCGACGCCATCGGCGAGGACGTCACCGGCGTCCGGCTCGGGGACGCGGTGTTCGGCCCGGCCCCGTTCACCGGCCCGACCGCGGGAGCGTCCGACCACGCGGTGCTCGACACCTGGTTCCCCCGGCCACCCGCACTGACTCCGGCGGCAGCCGCCGCGCTGCCCATGGCCGTGGACACCGCACAACTCGGCCTGGACCTCCTGGCCGTCACCCCAGCCACAACCCTCCTCATCAGCGGCGGCGGCACGACCACCGGCTTCGCCGCCGTACAACTCGCCCGCCTGAGCGGCGCCCGCGTGTTCACGACGGCAGGCCCCACCCACACCGAAGCCCTGCGCGCGATCGGGGCCGAGGTCACCCCGTACGGCACGGGCATGGCCGAGCGGGTACGCGAACTGGCGAGCGGGCCGGTGGACGTCGTCCTCGACGTATCGCCGCCCGACGACGCGACGATTCCCGAACTCCTCCGCACGGTCACCGACCCCAAGCACGTCCTGACCATCAGCAACCTGGCCGCAGCCCGCGAGCTGGGCGCCCGCGACGCGTTCACCGAGGGACCGTTGGGCCACCGCTACGACGTCATCGAGAAGTGTGCCCAGCTCGCCGCGGAGGGCCGGTTCGGCATCCCGGTCGCCAGGGTCATTTCCCTCACCGACTGGCGGGAAGCCATCGAGCTGAGCCAGTCCCAGCGTCCCGGCGGCAAGGTCGTCCTCCAGGTGGGAGGCTCTGAGCCGGTCTGATCGAGGTCGCGGAGTCGGTGACCCGCCCGGATGTGTTCTCCGGCGCGGTGAGCCGGCTGGGACCGGGAGGTCACCGGGCGACCGGTCCCGGTCAAGCTCGCACCGAGACGAGACGGCGACGCGGTCTCCACGGTGGCCTCCAGCCGGAAGTCACACCGAGACTCGGCTGGCAGCCGAGCAAGCCCGATCTGCGCGAAATCACCAGCGACGCCTGGAAGTTCCGACGTGTACCCGGTACCCGCGCTGATCGCGCTGTTCGCGGCCGGCGCGGTGCACGCCGAGTCGACCAGCCGGGGCCGGCGCCGCCGGCCGGCGGTTATCGTCCTATCGGGACTGATCGTGGTCCTGATTCGGCTGGCCCGAATTCGCCGGCCAGGTCAAATCCGCGGAAAACCGGATACCACCCGGCACCCCGTCCGAGAAACGCAGCTTTTCCCTGGCCTTGCGCCATTCGGGGTAATTCCGGAACGTCCGCCGCACACCGGCCGGATTCCGATGGTTTCCTCGTACCTGGCTTGGCGACGGGGGGCGGACAACCGGATGAGCGATCCGATATCGGACAAAGCGGAGAATGCGACGGCCCGCGTCGATCAATTGGTCGCGCAAGCGAAGCAAAAAGCGCTGCGCTACCGCGCGATGCAGCAAGCCGTCGAGCGGGTTTCGGTGTCGGCAGCCAGCAAAGACGGCACCGCCACGGTCACCGTCGACTCCGCGGGGAACGTCACCGACCTGCGGATCACCGACCGCGTCCGGGAGATGTCCGGCGACCAGGTCGCGAAAGCGGTGCTGTCCGCGCTGCGCACCGCGCAGGCGAAGCTGCCGGACACGCTCGACGAGGTCATGGCGGACACCATCGGCGACGATCCGCAGACCCGCGACACCATCGTCGGCAGTTACCGGGCGAAGTTCCCGGAGCCCGAACCCGAGCCGGACGAAACCCCGGCGCCGCCGACCAGCCGGATCGGCCGGCTCGCCGATGAACCCGAGGCAGCGCCGCCACCGCCGCCGCGCCCGCCCCGCCGGCCGGCCCCACCCGACGATGACGACGAGGGCTTCGGCGGCCCGGTCATGATCCGCGAATAGCCGGACGGAGGCGATCATGCCGGACGGTGCGGCGAACGGCGGCGGCTACCAGGTCCGCCCGGACGAACTGCTCACCCACGCGAAAGCGGTCGAGCAGGTCGGGCAGACGCTCGGCCAGGCGCTCGCCGCGGCCGAGCAGGTCACGATGGGCGTGCAGGCGTACGGCCTGATCTGCGGCCCGCTCTTCGTGCCGATGGTGCTCGGGGTCAGCGCGCCCGGCATGATCACCCTCGGCGCCGCGCAGGATGCCATGGGCACGCTGGCGCAGTCGGTCCGGCAGGCGGCGAAGACCTACCAGGACGCCGAACAGGCGCACTCGCAGCGGATCACCGGCCTCGGCAAGGACCTGTCGTGAGCAATCCGCTGGTCGCTGCCAAACCGGACTCGACGACCTGGCACACCGGCGTCAACGTCCTCGACGACGCGATCGGCGCCTACGACGGCATCAAGTCGGGTTCGTGGATCGAGGGCGGCATCGCGGCGCTCGGCACCGCGATGGACCTGCTGACCATCGCGATGAACCCGGTCGGCACGCTCATCTCCTACGGCCTCAACTGGCTGATCGAGCACGTCCAGCCGTTGCAGGACGCGCTTAACCAGCTGGCCGGCGACGCCGACCAGATCACCGCCTACGCGCAGACCTGGGGCAACATCGCGAAGGCCGTCGAAAAAGCGGCCAAAGACCTCGGCGACAGCGTGCAGAAGGACACCGCGCACTGGACCGGCCGGGCCGCCGACGCCTACCGCGCGAACGTCAAGGACAAGATCGACCACCTCAACGCGGCCGCGACCTGCGCGAACGGGATCAGCACCGTGGTGGAGGTCGTCGGGGTGATCACCGCCGCGGTGCGCGCCATGGTCCGCGACATGATCACCCAGGCGGTCGGCGACTTCATCCAGGACGCGCTGGAGGAGGTCTGCTCGCTCGGGCTCGGCACGCCGGTCGTGGTGGCGCAGGTGGTCGAGCAGGTGTCGGCGTGGATCGAGAAGATCGGCGCGCTGGTCAAGAAGCTGATCAACTCGGTCGAGAAGCTGCGGCCGCTGATGTCGAAGCTCGAAGAGATCTTCGCCGCGGTCAAGAAGGTGATGTCCGAGCTGCACGGACGTCCCGGCGAAGGCGGCACGCACGTCTCGTCGGCCGAGCCCGGCCACTCCGCGCCGCACGAACCCGGCGCCCCGCACGAGGGCACGTCGCCGTCGTCCGCGCCGGAACCGGACGGCAGCGTCCCCGACGGCACCCCGCCCGGCAGCCACGGCACCGACCCGGCCGCGCCCGGCAGCCACGACCCGGAGGCGGCCGGCGGGCAGAAGTCCGAGGGCACCGGCGGCTGCGACGGCAAGGGCGGCGACCCGGTCGACGCGGTGTCCGGCCAGATGATCACCGCGGGCACCGACGTCGAGCTGCCCGGGCTGCTGCCGCTGGTGCTGAACCGCGCGTACGCCTCCGGCTACGCCGACGGCCGTTCCTTCGGCCCCGGCTGGGCGTCCACAGTGGACCAGCGGCTGGTGCTGACCGACGACTTCGTCCGGTACTACGGCGTGGACGCGGAAGTGCTCAGCTACATCCACCCGGCCCGCGACGGCTCGCCGGTGCTGCCGAGCTTCGGCGCCCGCTGGCCGTTGAGCTGGGACGCCGCCGCGGAAACCTACCTGATCGTCGACGAGGAGTCGGGCTGGACCCGCCGGTTCGCCGCGCACCCCACGGCGCCCGGCGAATGGCAGATCAGCTCGCTGTCGGACCGCAGCGGGCACCGCGTCGACTACCTGCGCGACGAAACCGGCCGCCCGCTCGCGGTCACGCATTCCGGCGGCTACCGGGTCGGCGTCGACACCGTCGACGGCGCGGACGGCCTCCGCATCGCCGGGTACCGCCTGCTCGGCGGCGGCGAGCACGGCGAAGACGTGCCGATCGTGTCGTTCCGCTACGACCGGCGCGGCCGGCTCTCCGGCATCGTGAACTCGACCGGCGCGCCGTACCAGTACGACTACGACGACGCGGACCGGATCGTCGCCTGGACCGACCGCACCGGCTACCGGTACGAGTACGCCTACGGCCCGGACGGCCGAGTCGTCCGCGGCACCGGCGTCGACGGCTACCTCGACGCGACCTTCGACTACGACCTGGCCGGCCGGGTCACCGTCGTCACCGACAGCCTCGGCGGGCGCACCGAATACCACTACGACGAGCACAACCACATCACCGCGGTGGTCGACCCCAACGGTGGCGTCGAACGTCCCGAGTTCGACCGGTTCCACCGGCTGCTGTCGTTCACGGACAAGAACGGCGCGGTCACCCGCTACGAACGCGACGAGAACGGCGACCCGACGCGGATCGACTACCCCGACGGCACCGCGCTCACCATCGAGTACGACCCGCGCTGGCGGCTGCCGGTCACCGTGACCCAGCCGAACGGCGCGGTCTGGCGGCACACCTACGACGACGCCGGCCGCATCGTGTCCACAGTGGACCCGCTGGGCGCGGTCGCGACCAGCGAACTGGACGAGCGCGGCCACCTGGCCGCCACCGTCGAACCGGACGGCGCCCGCTGGACGTACACCAGCGACGGCGCCGGCCGTCCGCTGTCGATCACCTCGCCGGACGGCGAAACCACCACGTTCCGGCTCGACGGCTTCGGCCGGGCGATCGAAGCGACCGATCCGCGCGGCCGCACCACCCGGTACGGCTGGACCCGCGAAGGCGCGCTGGCCTGGCACGCCGCCGCCAACGGCGACCGCGAGGAACGGTTCTACGACCTCGAAGGCAGCCTGGTCCGGGCCCGCTCGGCCTCCGGCGCGACCACCGTGTTCGAACGCGGGCCGTTCGGCCTGCTCACCGCGCGCACCGGCCAGGACGGCGTCCGGCACACCTTCACCCACGACACCGAACTGCGGCTCACCGGCGTCCGCAACCCGGCCGGGCAAACCTGGTCCTACCGCTACGACCCGGCCGGAAACCTGGTCGGCGAACAGGATTTCACCGGCCGGGCGCTCGAATACCGGGTCGACGCGATGGGCGCGATGATCTCGCGCGCCGAAGCGGGCGGCGCGGTGA
Organism: Amycolatopsis sp. NPDC101161; assembly: GCF_044768185.1. Taxonomy (NCBI): domain Bacteria; kingdom Bacillati; phylum Actinomycetota; class Actinomycetes; order Pseudonocardiales; family Pseudonocardiaceae; genus Amycolatopsis; species Amycolatopsis sp. NPDC101161. The sequence continues at coordinate 410,655 of NZ_JBIWPI010000006.1, read as the reverse complement.
CCGAACTGACCCGCGACGTCCGCGGCCGGGTGTCCCGGCAGACCTCCGGCGGAACGACCGTCGCCTACGACTACGACGAAGGCGGCCGGCTGCGCCGGGTCGCCGACGACGCGGTCGAAGTGACCTACGAACGCGACCTGCTCGGCCGCCCGGTCGCCGAATCCGTCGACGGCCGGGTGCTGCGCAGCGAGTACGACCTGACCGGCCGCCGCGTCCGGCGGATCACCCCGTCCGGCGTCGAAGCGCGGTGGCAGTACGACCAGTTGCGCCGGGAAACCGCGCTGACCGGGACCGCGGGAACGATCGCCTTCGAATACCGGGAAGGCTTGGAGGTGCTCCGCCGCCTCGGCGAAAACGCGATCCTGGCCCAACGCCACGACGAACTGGGCCGCCTCGCCGGTCAGACGCTCTCTTCCACCGGCGAACCGGATCGCGTGCTCCAGGAACGCGGTTTCCGGTACCGCGCCGACGGTCAGGTGCTCGCGATCGACGACCGGGTGCACGGCGCGCGCGTCTTCGCACTCACCCCCGGCGGCCGGGTCACCGGCGTGCAAGCCGCCGGCTGGACCGAACAGTACGCCTACGACGCCTTGGGAAACCTGGTCTCCGCCCAGCCCGGTCCGTCCACTGAGGACGAATTGGACGTGGCCGGTCCCCGCGCGGTGGAAGGAATGCTGCTGCGCAGCGCGGGCCGTACCGCCTACTCCTACGACGCTGCCGGCCGGGTCGTCCGGGAAGTCCGCCGCAGCCTGTCCGGGCGGCGCCGGACCCGCGACTACACGTGGAACGACCGCGACCAGCTGATCGGCGTCACCACCCCGGACGGCACCCGCTGGCGCTACCGCTACGACCCGCTCGGCCGCCGGATCGCCAAGCAGCGCCTCGCCCCCGACGGCGGCATCGCCGAGGAAACCACGTTCTCCTGGGACGGCGCCGTCCTGGCCGAAGCCGCCCGCACCGTCGACGGCCGGACCACAGTCACGTCCTGGGACTACCGCGGCGGCTCGGCCGAGCCGATCGCGCAGACCACCCGCTCCTGGCTGGCGGACGCTCCCGCCGCGGTCATCGACACCCGCTTCCACGCCATCGTCGCCGACCTTATCGGCGCACCGACCGAACTGGTCGACGCCTCCGGCCGGGTCGCCTGGTACCGGACCAGCGGCCTCTGGGGCAACACGATCGCCATGTCCACTTCGGACGGAACGGGCTGTCCGCTCCGCTTCCCGGGCCAGTACCACGACGACGAAACCGGGCTGCACTACAACGTCCACCGCTACTACGACCCGCACACCGCGCGGTACCTGTCGCCGGACCCGATCGGGCTGACCCCGTCCGCGAACCACTACACGTACGTCCCGAACCCCCTGGCGGTGGCCGACCCGCTGGGCCTGGCCGGCTACCGGGACCCGGCGAGCCAGCAGTGGGCTCGGGACCCCGCGCTGCCGCCCGCCGACCACATCCACAACCGCGGCACCGAATACCCCGGCGGCTACTGGCAATCGACCCACGACGCGATGGCGGCGAAGTGGACCACGGAGGGCCGGGCACTGGGCGACGTCCCGCGCGACGCGAGCGGTGCCCGCATTCCCCACGACGAGCTGCACTGGGTCGACGCGCAGGGCCGCCCGATCCCGTACTACGACGCGAACGGCAACCGGAACCTGACCTACGAACACGTTCCGCCGGTCGTCGAGCACTGGCGCGACGAGGGCCACAACATGACCGATGAGGAACGCAAGGCCTGGTACAACAACACCGACGACATGGAAGCGATGGGCAGATCGCAGAACTCGTCCGAAGGCGCGCAGCTCACCGACCGCTACGCGGAGACGGAGCCGGGACCGCGGCATCCGTGTACCTTGCACTGACAAGCGCAAGATCGGGAGGCGGACAGTGGACCCACGCGAAACCTACGCGGCGATGCCCGACGTCGCCGCTCTGGACGACTTGCCCGACGCCTGGCACTGGGCGACCGCCCCCGGCTTCGATTCCTGCGCCGCCCTGTACGACGACGGCAAGCGCGCGTTCCAGGCCTACGCCCTGGATTCGTACGACGAGGGCTTGGCCGTCGCACTGCTGTCCTTCGCCCGCTCGCACGGCACCGAACTGACCACCGACGCCCCGCTGACACTGGCCGAAGGCTTCTCCCACCCGGGATCCGGTTTCGACGCGGTGGCCGCGGCCGCCCCGGTGTTGCACCGCCTGTACCCGGACGACCCCGAGATGAACGACGCCGTCCGAGCGGTCATCCCGGTCTACCGCTGCGAAGTGGCCGGCGACGAAAACCTCCAAGACGCCGAGTACCGCTACAGCCGCGGCAGCGGCATCCGCGGCACCCGCTGGGACCGCCCGCCGTCCCCGTACCTGAAGTACCGCTACCGCGGCGCCACGGGTTCCGTCCAGGCGAAACGCGGGTTCGCCGGGCTCAAGTCGATGATCAGCACGGTAACCCGCGGCGAGGGCCGGCAAGACCTGTTCGTGGAGTTCGAGAACTACCGGCACGAGGTGTACACGATCACCTGGACCGACACCTGGACCCTCACCGGGCCGGACGGGGTCGCCAGGCAGGTCAGCCTCGAGGAACTGCTGGAAGCGGTCAAGGAAGCGCTGTACGGGCCGAACATCGAGTACGCGGACTTCCCCGCCTGAGGTGAGCGGCAGTGGCCACGGCCACTGCCGCTCGACCGCGAGGTCAGTTCCGGCACGTCCAGAGCGTGCCGATCTGCCGCGTGTTGTCGGTGCTGACCCCCGCGATCTGCCGCCCGTCAGCGCTGATCGCAGTCGGGTAGAGCGGGTAGGTGCTCCCGAGCTGGGGCAGCTGCAGCTGGCGGCCGTACTTCCAGCGGGCCGGGAACCCGGAGCGGTTCTTCGCCGCGACGACGCCGTTCGCCGCGAGGACCCCGCCCTGGGCATACGTGCTGTCAGGCAATGGGTGCTCAGCCCCGGTCACCACGTCGATGAAGGTGAGCTCGTCGCCTTCGGCGCCGCCGCGGTCGGCGATCAGCACACCGCCCGCCAGGTCCGACGCGCGGTGCCCGCCCGGGCCGATCACCGGGAACGACCGCACGACCGTGCCGTCCAGCCGGTAGACCGTCTGCACCTCGTCGCCGGCGAACCCCGCCGAACCGAGGACGAATCCGAGGTCGTCCACCTTCAGCGCCATCGTGTACACCGGCCCGTCGTCGAGCACCCGCGGCGTCCGCGTGCCCGCCGGCCAGACGACGGCGCGGGACAGGCCACCGACCCACGCATACCCGGAGACGTCGCCGCGGGCGTTGATGTCGGTCGCTCCAGAGCCCGGCTCGCCCGGTTCCGGCAGGAACGTCGTCACGCCACCCGACCGGATCGCGGCGCGCTGCGTCCCGTCGGCGAACTGCGAACCGACCATCACCCCGCCGGAGTTGATCGCGGACGGGACGAACGTTCCGAGGTCCGTGGTGACACCGTCGCGCCACAGCAGTCCGTGTTCGTTGTCGCCGAAGTGCGACCGCCCGAGACCGACAAACGTGCCGTGGTCGTCCGTACCGGCCGGGTAGACCTCCTCGCCCGCGACCGACCCGGGCAGCTCGGTCACCCGGCACACCGCTGCCGGAGCGAGCTCCGCCGCGGACGCCACCGCCGGCGCGGCGACCACCAGCACACTTACGGCGGCCAGTATCTTCAACCCTGTACCCACGTTTCCTCCCCTGGTGAACCGGCGGGCCCGCGCGGACCGGCCGAACCCCTCACGCCCGAGCCGGTCCTTCGGTTGAGTCCTCGGGCGCGGCTTCGGTGCACTCGCCTGGTTCAGCGATTGCATCGCATGGCCAGCGCTGCCATCTCCGTCCAAGCTGGTGGCGGGGCTGCCTGTATCGCTACCGCTCCGAGAGTTGCAGTTAAAGCGCCGTGGCGGCGGCTCCCGGCCAGCGAAGCGGGACATGGATGGCCATCTGTACCCATCAAGGTCAGGACCTTCGGCTACTGCGAGCGTGCGGGATGGAGGCAACGAACGTCGCGGGTACAGCACGCGGACGGCGGGAGCCGCAGCGACTGCCTGCGAGCAGGACAACGGCCGAGCGGCCCGAGCCACCGACCCACGCAGGTTGCGCGCGGTCGAAGGCCGAAAGCGGAGGGCGGTGCCACAAGCCGGCACCGCACCCGGTTCCACCACGATCTCTGCCGTGATCGTCGCAGCTCCGGAAACGCACAGCGCATCCCTCAATGGCGACATGACCCCGCGACCAGGTTTCCGGCCGCATCTTGGACGCAGGCGAGGCAACGGACCCGGATCTTGCGATAACCGGGCCGGACGAGTTCCTGCGCGGCCAGAGTGCGCAATGCCCGCTGGACCGACACCTGGGCGACGTCCAAGAGCTGCGCGATCTCCAGCTGGGTCAGGGGGATGTCGACGTCCGCCGAACGCGAGCCCGCGCCGGACAACCAGGCCAGCTCGGCCAGGACGGCCGATACCCTGCGTTCCATCGGCAGGCTGGACGGCACGAGGCGGCTTCGCTCCAGTGCGCACTGCCGTTCAGCGATCGTCCGTGCCAGGACCAGCGCCGCGCGGGGGTGGATGTCGAGGAACGCCGTGAACCGGTCCCGGTCGAGGCGGACGACGGACACCGGCCGCTGCCGCAGTGCGATCACCGAAGGCACCCACTGCGGGTCGGCGAGATAGGCCAGTTCGCCGACCAGGTCCCCCGGGCCGCGGAATCCGAGCAGCCGCTGTCCCGACTCGCCTTCGGCCACCACTTTGGCCTCGCCGTGACAGATCAGCAGCACGTCGCCCTCGGTCGTCAGGCACTCGCCGGCCTCGTAGCGGACCTGACTGCCCGTGGTCAGCGCCCAGTCCAGCTCGGCGGTGGTCAGCTGGCCAGCGAAGGTAGTGGGAGGCCACGCGGTATCAAGCATGCCGACTGTCTACTGGAGCAGCTGTCGCGGTTCTGCGTACGAATACGCAGAACGCCCACCTCGTCAGGTGACACGGGACAGAACCGCCAGGACCGCGTTCACAACAGCGATGACCAACAGGCAGGCCACGATCAGTGCCGTCGTCGCGACCATCACGACCACTGACACGCGCCACCGGCGGAAAGGATCCTCTGCGGTCACAGCTTGAACCCCTGGGTCGCGAGTGTGCGTTCGGCGAAGGACTCGACACTGCTGTCCGCGGTGTCATGCCCCGTCGCCAGCGCCGAAGTCAGGAAGAACGAAACCGACTTGAAGTTGTTGTCCATCGCCCGTACCAGATTGCCCTGGGCCAGCTTGTCCACGAGCCAGGCGCGGATGGAACCGTCGTCGGTCCGGTCGACGGTGCGCAGTGAATCCTTGATCAGGTCGGCTTTGCTCAGCGCCACGACCAGGTGCACCTTGCGGAGGTCGATTCCCATGGCGATCACGGTCATCACCGTTTCGTCGAACGTCTTGGACGGTTCCTGCTGCGCGCGGATCTTCTCCATCTCCGGGCGGTGCGACTCGGCGATCGACGTCCAGAGCCGGTCGATCGACAGCGGGTCGACGACGAACACGAACGTCTTTGCCACCCTGAGGTACTCCAGCTGCTGGATCTTGTCCGAGCGGTAGAAGACTTCGCCCTGGGCGTCGAACACGTGCAGCAGCTTCTTCTGACCGCGCCGCGGCTTGACGTACATCGAGTACGCCGGAACGGTCGTCGCGCCGCTGACCAGCGTCGTCTTCTCCGACCGCTTGGTCGTCACCAGGCCGCGCCACGCCTTCGTGGCGTTGCCGCGCGTCTGGTCGTCGGCGAAGGCGAACGTGCCGCCGGTGCGGTCGGCGAGCGTCTCGATCGCCACGGTCAGCACGGTGATCAGCTGAGACTTCCCCGCGCCCGGCGCGCCGAACAGCGGGATGACGATCTCGCCCGCCAGGCCGGTTTCCTTGGCCAGCGGCTTGTCGCAGCGCGGGCACCAGCTCTCGAGCCGGTAGTTCTTCGACAACGCCGTCGACGCCAGCCGGTACCCGCAGCCGCACGTGCGATGCAGCAACCCGTAGCGGCCGGGCCGCAGGTTGTGGTGCCGGACTTTGCACCCCGGGCAGGTGTATTCGGCGCACGTGAGCCGGTGTCCGCAGTTCCGGCACGTCATCGTCACCCCGCGCACGCGCAGCACGAGCGCGTCCACGCCTGCGAGCACCCATAGGAAGCCGTACTCGGCGACGAAGAGCACGCCGAGCGCGACCGCCTCGGCCAGCGCCAGCCCGGCGATCACCACCGCGGCGACCGCGGTGCCGATCAGCACACCGGCACCGGCGGTGCGCCGGAACGTGGTGTACTCCGGCCGGGGCGGATTGGCCTGTGCCGGGTGCAGGACGCGGAGCTTCTCCCAGCACGACTTGATCGTTTTTCCGACCTCGGACCAGACTCGCACGTTCGCGTGCCGGAAGTCGCGCCAGGACTGCCTGCGCAGATAACGCTCGTGCGCGTACTCGCGGTTGGCCACGCCCTTGGCCGGTTTCGGGATCTCGGCGGTGAGGGGCTCCTTGCCGAGGCCCATCGCCCGGGCGAAGGCACGGCCGGACGCGCCGAGGATGACGGTGGCGTACCGGACGCCGTGGATAGCAGGCAACGCCAGGACCAGGCAGATGGCGACCGTCAACGCGGTGATCAGCATCGGCTCCTCCTCCCCTACGGCCGTCGCGTCCGTGCCCGGAAGGGCCAGAACCCGGTTCTGGTCCGCCGCGGCTGCTCGGCGAACCAGACCGCGGCGGTGGGATCCGCACGCTCGATCAGAGTGACGACCTTGCGGACGTCTCTGCGCGGCAACAGGTCGCGCAGCTCCAACACCACCTGCGAGATCTCATCGAATGCCGGACGGGACGTGCGATCACCGCTCATCCGGGCGATCATCCACGCGACGAGCACGTGGTTCTTGAGGTCGAGCAGCCCGGGCCGCCCGGCCGAGCCGTGGATGCGGAGGTAGGTTTGCCGGAGGTCCGGTAACCGAACCAGTACCTGAGCCCGCTGGTGATTCGGGAGCTCGTCGATCCGGCCTAGGAGGCACCGCACGATCATTTCGCGGCGTTGCGGGCCGGAGGACCGGTAGCTGCGGGACACGGCGTCGAGCAACGTCCCGAAGCTCCGCTCACCGGCGCCCGTCATCTCGTCGATCAGCCGCCGGACTGTGGCGTGGGTGTCGATCCGGTCGCGGACCACGGCCGGCAGGTCGTGGTACAGGCCGGTCTCGTCCAGCCGGCCGCACAACCGGTCGAACAGGTGCTCCTGGCCCACCACCGGTGGACCGGTGACCGACCTCGTGAGCCACTCGAGCACGATCGGAGCCCGGCAATCCTCCGGACGCAGGGCACCCAGCACATCCAGTGCCTCACCGTGCGTCCAGCCACCGGACGGCCACAGCAACCGGAGCACCGCGACGTCGACCTCGACAGGAGTGATCTCCCGCAGTGCCTCGGCCGGGGTGAGCCTGCCGCGGCGGACGTCCGCGACCGCGACGGCCGCGACGAGTTCGTGTTCCTTGCCGGCCTCGAGCAGGTCACCGATCCCCGAGCCGAGCACGGCGACCACCGCGCCGATGTCCGTGCGGGCGACCGTGACGAGGTGGTCGACCGCGCCCCAGGACAGCGGTGGCTGCGCGCCGAGGAGTGACCGGCTCCGCTCGTCCGTCCGGTTCTCGAGCACCAGCGGACCGAAGACGTGGTACCCGGTGTCGCGGAGGGTACGCTCGCCGACTTCGACGCCGGAGCGAGCAGCCCACATCAACGCGTCCACGGCGTTCTCCGGGCTCGTTCGAGGCAATTCTTCAGCCAGTGTGTTGCGCGCTCGAGTGCGTGCCTCGTCCGTGGACAGCTCGAGGTCACCGTCGAACTCCCGCCGGCCGCGAAGAGCGGACCGGAGGACCACATCGGCCCAGTCCAATTCGATCCTCCTCAGAAGACCGTCCGCCCCCGCGGTTCGCGCGGCTTCGGAAAGAGATCGCAAGGCCCCGGCCGCGTCGGCGCAGGAAGCGGCGGCAGCCAGCACGCGGGCGCCGATGTCGCCGACGACGTGCGCGCCGAGTCGGCCGGCGCGCCCGGCCAGCCAGGGTGCGACCGCGGCCGCGTCGGCCGGCTCGCCGAAGCCCGGCCGCATGACGGCGGCCGCCACGACCGGATGCCAGTCGTCGAGGCCCTGCTCGGTTCCGTCCGCCAGCGGTCCGGCGCGGTCCCAGACCGCGGGGGCGTCGAGCAGGCCGATTTCGGTCAGCAGCCCGGCCAGCCGATGCGGAGCGATCGGGCTGCTGCGCCCGGCGACCATGTCGAAGAGCAGGTAGCTGTCGAACGCCGAGCGGTCCACGTCGGAACCCGGGACCGTGCCGATGACGTCGAGCCTGCTGTACTGCGGCTGGTGCAGGTAGGTCGCGAACGACATGAGGCGCACCAGGTCCTCCGGGAGCAGGTAGGAGACGGCCGCGATCCACTGCGCGACGGCGTCGGCGTCGTGCTCGACGAGCACGACTTTGCGCTCGCCGCCACGGACCGCCGCGTCCACCGCGGTGAGGAGGTCGGGCAGCCGTTCCCAGCACGGGTGCGACCGCACGAACTTGTCGACGCCGGCGCGGTCCAGCCGCCCCCGCTGCGGAGGGGCGGGCAGTTCGGGCAGTGCCGGATCGGGCACTGCGGAACTGGTCCAGAACGGCGCGCGCCACAGTTCGATCGGCAGCAAGTCACCCAGGGACGCTTCGGCGTCCTCGCTGACCAGGGCGTGCGCGAAGTAGTTGCCGAACCGGTGCGAATAGTCGTTGCCGACGAAGACCGTGTTGGCCAGCAGCGTTTGCGGCCCCGGCCGGTAGCAGAGGTTGACCGGGTAGCGGTCCAGCCGGGCCACCCCGGCCTCGGCGGCCAGCTCCCGCGGCGGTTCGTAGCCGGCGAGGGCTTCGACGTCGGCCAGGACGTCCGGGCGCAGGCCGGGCGTCGACGCGTTGAACTGGAAACCCGGATAACCGGCGAGCCCGTTCTCACAGGAGGTGTAGTAGAGCTGCCCGAACGCCGCGCTCATCGGCGGCCGGCCTTGTCGATGACGCCGAACTCGGTCAGCAGCCACAACAGCGGGTCCTCCACCCGCCAGCCGTGCGGGCTGGACACGCGCTGCATGCCGCCCTCTTGGTCCAACCGGGGGCTTTCCCCGAGGGCGGACAAACCGAAGAAGCGGTAGCGCGCGAAGTTGTTCGCCAGCGAGGTTTCGATGTTGTGGCCCGTCCAATCACGCAGCAGGGCCTGCATGTAGCGGTGCACGGCCAGCCCGTCGGCGTCGTCGAAGACCGGCCGGCCGGACGGCGGGTGCGCCAACGGGTTGCCTTCGGGCAGCGTGCCGGCAAGGGCGTCCATCTTCGTGAACGCGACGGCGAGCGGTTTGTCGATCTTCCGCTGTGCGTGCGCGGCCCCGCTGGCCTGCAGCAGCTCGATGATCCTGCTCAGCACCGCGGCGGGCCCGTCGGCGGCCCGCCCCTCCGCGGGGAGGAGGGCGTCGGCGTCCGCGAGCGGCCGGGCCCCGCTCAGCTGCAGCGGATCGAGCAGCAGGATGATGGCGTCGGCGCTGGACAGGTACCGCACGTGCTGGTCGACGTCGCGGTCGCTCCGCATGTCCTCGCCCGCGGTGTCGAAGAAGGACAGCGTCGTGCGGGTGACCTCGCGGGCCCGCGATTTCGGCCGTCCGACGGCGAAGTTGAACACCAGCGGACGCCGCCCGCCCGCGGTCGCGACCGCGGACTTCGTCGGCCCGAAGAGCTGGTGCCGTTCGTACAGCTGCTTCTCGTAGTCATCTTCGAACCTCGTCCTGGTCGGCTCGTCGGCACCGAGCAGGGAAGCGCCGAACCGTTCGCCGACCGCGTTCGCGAGCTCGTGGAGCAGCACCGTCATGTAGACCGTCTTGCCGCTCTCCTTGGCCCCGACCAAGGCGATCAGCCGGTTGTCGGTCTCCACGTACTGGACGGGGAGCGTGCTGTGGCAGCGGGGGCAGAGCCGGTAGTGGGTCACCGCCTCGCACTCGGGGTGCACGGCCTCCTGCCGCCGCCCGTCCGCGGCGAAGGTGGGGGGCTTGGGCTCGAACTCTTCCATCTGCTCGCCCAGGACGTGGTCGACCGACGTCGAGCACCGCTTGCGGCGGCCGGGCAGCCCGGAGCAGCGGAACAGGATCTCCTTGACCCGGAAGCGCTGGTAGCAGTAGGGGCAGGTCAGATCACTGCGGCGTAGCGGGAACAAGGATCACCTCGTCGGGAGCGGCGGAAGACGGATCGAGGAAGCAGGCGAGGCCGGACAAGGGACGCACCAGGACTTCGAGCGGTACCGAGACGCGCTGGCCCCCCGCCAGCTCGCGCGCGGTGATCGTGGCGAGGGTGGTGCCGCTGCCGGCGCGCAGCGGGAGGATGCCGTCCTTGCGGTGGACGACCAGCACCGCCGGCAGGTGGCACGTCTGGTCGCTGGTGAGGACTATTTCGTGCCGCCGCCGGCCAGGCAGTCCCGTGGATTCGACCGCGTAGGTGACCTTCGCCCGTTCGCCGGGAATCATGGCGGTGACGGTCGGGGACGATTCGTCGGCACCGGGCCGTCCGGTGACGGTGCGCACCGAGACGGTGATCGGTCCGGGCCTCGCGGTGAACGTGACCCCACCGGACGCGGTGTGCTCGCGCAGGGAAGCGCCGAACTCGCCGAGGGGCGCCGACGGCGAGCCGGTCGCGGTCGGCCACCACGCGACGCGCACCCGGCTCGCACCCGGCGGCCAGGTCCAGAAGAGCCGGACGACTTCGCCGTGGCGCCAGGTTCGCAGGTCGCTGACGGGATCGAGCAAGGACACCGTCGTGCCGGCCCCGATCGCGGCCCGGTCCCCCGAAACGGTGATCGCCGTCAGCACCACCCGGCCCTGCGGAGGCCGGAACACGAGGTGGTCGTACCCCCGGTCGTCGGTCGTCACCGTGCCGCTGACCAGCTTGCCGATACCTGTGGCCGTGGCCCGGGGCACGACCGTCCCGACCGGCCACTCGGGTTTCCCGGCCGAGACCCTGATCTCCGCCGTCCCGCTACGTGGTCTGGGCCAGTTCAGCTCGACGACCGAAGCGCCGCCGTCCTGGGCCGCCGTCCACCGCAGCTCCTCGACCGCGGTCGGCAGCGCGGTCGGGGTGGCGAGAGCACGGACGGGAGCCGATCGGCGCTCCTCGCCGGACGGGGACCTGTAGAGCGCGGTGACCGCGTACTCGTAGGTCACCCCAGTCCGCACCGCCGGGTCGGTGAACGTCGACGTCCCCCGGGCCGGCACGGCCACGGGCTCGCCGGAATCCTCCTCGACGGCGTCCACCGCGCTCCGCGTGACGAGCACGCCCGAGGTCCCGGGCGCCGTCTGCCAGGAACCGGCCACCGCCTGCTCCGTCGCGCGGAGTTCGAGGTCGGCCACCCCCGGCACCGACTCGACCGGGGACGCGGCCACGCCCGCCGACCAGGCTTCGCCTCCCCGCGACGCGAAGACGGTGTAGCAGACGGGCATGGCAGGGGGTGGCAGCTCGTCTTCCGCTTCGTTGCCCGTGGTCTCGGCGACCGTCGTTCCCGCCGTGCTGGTCACCGCGGGAGACCCGGCAGTGCGGACGACGCGGTAGCGCACCTCGGGCGTCCGGGCCCTGCTGGGTGCCCACCGAACGTGGATCCGCCCGCGGACGCAGTCGATCCCGGCCGTGACCTCGCACGGCGGTGGCGGCGGGATGGCCGCCAGCCGTGCTCGAAGGCTTTCGTCGTCCGCCGCCGCCGACGACGCCTCGGCCAGTAGCGCGGCAGCTTCCTCGGAATTCCCGCCGGCCAGCGCGCTTTCGGCTTGACGCGTGAGGTCGGCGACCCGGCACGTGATCGCCTCGAGTTCGGCCCGCTCCTGGCGGCATTCGCCGGACGGCACCTCGTCGAGCAAGCTTCGCGCCTCATTCAGCTCACCGCACCGGATCGCCTCGGCGATCCGCCGTCCCGCAGTGTCGTCCCTGGCCGGGCGGCCGGTGCCCGCCGTCAGCGTAACGGCCAGTTCGACCGCCTCCGCCGGATCCAGCCCGAGATCGGTGGCGCTCTGGGTCACCACCCGCACCGGCAATCCCGCTTCCACGTCGGGGCGCAGCTGTTCGGCCACCTCCCACAGGAACAGCTTGTGCAGTGCGTCGGTCTGCTCGGCGAGCCCGATGAGGATCGCAAGCACGGTCTCCACCGCGGTCTTGTGCTCGTCGTGCTTGCTCCGCGAATTCTTTTCCCGGAGGGAGAGCAGTTCCGCGTGCGTCACCGTCTTCCCGTCGGCCGCGAGCCGGAAGCCGTCCTTGAGCCGGAAGCCCGCGCGGACCGCGTCGGCGCCGAACACCACGTCAGGCGAGAGCCGGCTCCCGAGAGCCCTCAGCGGGCCGGTCAGCGAGCGCGCCGAAGGAGCGGGCGGGGCCGCCGGGAGGTCCCACGGCGGTTCGATCACCGTGATGTTCTTCTCCGCCAGCGCCGCTCGCACCTCGGGCTCGGTGAACGCACCGTCCAACACGGCCAGGAGCCGGCGCAGACCGGACACGGTCAGGCACGACGCCGAGTGGGCGATCGCGGCGATCCGATCGTCCATCCTGGCGCGTGCGCGGCTGCGGCCTTCCGCGTGCTGCTCGGCGAAGGCCTCCAGCGTGAGCTTGCCACGCCGGCTCAGGTCGGTGTCGGCGGTGAGCAGGGCGGTCGCGAGCGGGAGGTACTTGCGCTGGTGTTTCAGCGACCGCCAGAACTTCACGATGGCGGCCACCCGGCGCTTGAACTCCGCCGGGTCGCGGACCCGGTTCGGGTCGATGTCGTATCGGAGGAACAGGTCGGCCGGGGGGATGTTGCCCGCCCGCCGGGCCGCGTCCAGCACGGTGACCCGGTAGGTGTCGAACTCGGACGGCATCGACGTTACCCGCCGACCGAGTACCGGGCGACCGCGTCCCGGGCCTGCGCGACTTCGTCACGGTTGAGGCCGCCGATGAGCAGTTCGATGTCGAGGTCCCCGCCGGTGGTCGTCTCCACGGCGTGCACGCGCAGGGTGCCGTTCTGGGCCATGTTGAAGGTCACGTCGATCGGCGATCCCTTGGGCAGCGGGGGGAGGTTCGCGATGTTGCCCTCACCGATCCGGTTGTTGTGCTCCAGATCCGCCGAGGCCACCGCACCCGCCTGTTCCCACACCTCGATCCGGATGTTCGTCTGGTCCGGGTGGACCGTCGCGTACCGCTGCACGGGCGGCGTGGCCGGCAGGACGTCGTTGGCCTTGATCAGGTGGTCGACGTAGCAATCGGTGAGGCTGCCCGCCCGCAGCGCCTTGATGCCGAAGGCCCGGGGCGCGACGGTCACCACCTTCTTTTCCGAAAGCCTGCGCACCTCTTCGGGGGCGATGCCCAGCTGGTCGGCGACCATCGCGACGGCGGACGGAGCTGCATCGTCCCCCTCCGGGAAGGCGGTCTTGACCGTCTGGATCAGTGCGAACAGCGCGGCACCCTTCGCCACGGCCAGGTCGGGATCGTGCAGCCGTGGTTCGAACCCGAACCGCGCCCGCAGCCCGGCGGCGACCGCCGACAGCCGCGTCGAGCCGCCGACGAGCAAGACGTCGTCGAAGTGGTCGACGCCCTTCGCCGTGGCGGTCTCGATCGTCCGCGCCGTGATGTCGAAGGTCCGTTCCAGCAGGTCCGCGGTCAGCTGCTCGAATCGTTCGCGGGTGAGCTCGGCGGTCGCCACTTCGCTCGCGAAGCGCATCGGCTGCTTCTGACCGGTCTTCCGCGACAGCGCCTTCTTCATCTCCTCGGCCGACGTCGCGAGGCTCTGCAGGAAATCCTCGTGCTCGCCGGCGGCCGAGGCGGGGTTCTCGGCGAGGAAACACTCCAGCAGCCACGTGCTGATCCGCTCGTCCCAGTCCGCACCGCCGAGGTGGTGGTCGCCGTCGGTGCAGACGACGCTGATGTCGTCGCCCACCAGCCGGATGACGGTGGTGTCGAACGTTCCGCCGCCGAGGTCGTAGACCAGGATCGTGCGGTCGCCGCCGCCGGCGGCCTCGTAGTGCAGGGCGGCGGCAACCGGTTCCGGCACGACGTCGACGACGTTGAGACCGGCGATCTCGCCGGCGTGCCGGGTCGCCTCCCGCTGGCTGACGCCGAAGTAGGCGGGCACGGTGATGACGACGTCGTGGACCGGCTCGCCGAGCTCGGCGGTGGCGGCGGCGGCTATTTCGCGGAGGATGAGCGCGGAGATCGACTCCGGGCTGTGCTCCGTGCCGTGGAACGACAGCGTCGTCTTCTCCCCCATGTCCCGCTTGATCAGCGAGGCGACGAGTTCGGGATTGGTCTTCTGCGAGTTCTTCGCGATGCGGCCGACGATCACGTTGTCCTCGGTCTCGAAGAACACCACCGATGGCGTGGTGTCCTCGCCGATGGCGTTCTTGACGATCGTCGGACGTCCGCTGTCGTCGACGTAGGAGATGCACGAGTAGGTGGTGCCCAGGTCGATACCGAAGGTCCTCGACGGCTTTTTCGCGGCCGGGTCGATGTGTTCGTGTGCAGAGGCGTTCACCGGAGCGGATCTCCTCGGAAATGGTCGAAGCCGGCCAAATCAATCACGAGACGTATTTGCGCAATGGTCATCTTTATTGCGTCGAAGACGATACCCCGACCGGCGGCACACAGGGGGACTCGGTCACCGATTCGGCCGAACGGAGGGATTCCGGAATCGTTTTTCCGGCGCGACCTTGCCGATCCGATCCCCGCGGTGTCACCATGGTCACCCCCACCGAAAGGACACCGATCTGACTCGTTGGGATGTCTTCGTTTCCTACTGCAAGGCGGACGAGCAGTTCGCCGAGAACCTCGGCGGCGAACTGGAAAAACTCGGCCTCGGTGTGTTCCTGCGCGCGTGGGACATCACGGCGGGCCAATCCGAAATCGGGCGCACCGACGAGGGCATTGCCGGGGCGGACAGCGCCGTCATCGTCGTCGGGCACGCTTCGCACGGGGTGACGGACGAATACCGGACCCTCGCTCGCCAGTTCAACGCCAGGCGGTTGCGCAGACTGGTCCCGGTGCTCCGGGCGGACGGCCTGGAGGTTCACCTCCCGCCCCACCTGAGCGACCAGGTACCCCTCAGCTTCGCCGATGTGGCGGACACCGAAGCTTTTCGTGCGCGCGTGGGGATCCTGGCCGACGCCTTGCGCGACCGCCGCGCTCGCGGCTTCGTCGAGACCGGCTTCCCGGTGCCTCCGGACACCGCTCGCGTCGTGGATTCGCCGGTGTGGACGACTCTGCGCGTCGGTCCCCGGGAGTCGGTTCTGGCCGTCGAGGGCAGAGATCCGGTCTCCGCGACCCACGGAGGACCGACCCAGGCGTTGCGCAACGCGTTGTGGACGATGGACCGGGTGCGGCGCAGCGCCGACCGGACCTTCCGCGCCCGCGGGCCCGGCCAGGGCGGTGCCACCACGCCCGATCTCGACGACGCCTGCCGAGCCGTCGGCCGTCGGCTGGCGGAGGACTTCCTCAAGGGACCGGTGCTCACCGCGGTCCGTGAGCACCTGGACGAGGTCGCGCGGGCAGGGCGGATCGTCCACTTCGCTCTGCACCTCGACGACAGCCTGAGCAACCTGCCGTGGGAGAGTGTCGTGCTCCCCGGCGACCCGGATCCCCTGTGCCTGCAGGCTTCGGTGCGCCTGTATCGGCACGTCGCGGGCCTCGGGCCCACCGTGCGGCCCGACGTGCCCGGCCCGCTGCGCTTGCTCGCCGCCGTGGCGAGCCCGGACACCGGCGGCGGGGAACTGCTGGACTACGAGTACGAGCTCTCGCGGATCCTGGACGAAGTCGAAACCGCTCGCCAGGACGCCGGTGCGTACGTCCGGATCCTCAACTGGGGCTCCCTGACGGCGATCCGCGAGGCACTCACCGAAGAACGCTTCCACGTCTTGCACGTCTCCTGCCACGCCCGGCCGGGCGAACTGCTGCTGGAAACCGAGGACGGCGGGGTGGACCGGGTCCGCGCCGAGCGGTTCGCGGACGAACTGGCCGTCACCGGGAAACCCGTGCCCCTGGTGGTCCTGGCCGGGTGCTCCACCGCCCAGGCCGGCCGGGCGGACGGCCTGCCCAGCGTCGCCCACGCGTTGCTGGAGCGCGGCGTGCCTTCGGTGCTGGCGATGACGGCCTCGGTGAGCGACGACTACGCCACGGAAATGCTCGCACGCACCTACCGGGAGCTGGCCGTGCAGCGCGACGGGTCCGACCCTCTCGCGGCCGTGGCGATCGCGCGCCGGGAACTCGAGCGGCGCCGGAGGGACGACCGGGGCCTGCTGCTCGCGGAATGGGCCACCCCGGCGTATTTCCAGCGCGTGCGCGGCGGCGACCTGATTGGCCCCGGGAAGCACGAAGAGCCCGGCAGCCGGGCCCACCGGGTCGGTCTGCGGGGCATCGTGGATCTTCGGCTCGGCGATTTCGTGGGACGGCGGGTGGAACTGCGCGAGCTGGCCCGGACACTGCGCGTAAGCGGTGGTGTGCTCATTCACGGCATGGGCGGGGTCGGCAAGAGCAGTCTCGCTGCCCAGCTGGTGCACATGGTGCGTGACGAGCGGACCGTCCTGGTCACGCTGCACGGCCGGTGCACCGTCGACCGCGTGCTGCGCACCGTGGCCAAGCGTCTCCGCCACCAGCCCGGCCGCGACCGGGAGGTCCTCGCCGACCTCGTGGACGACGAGGTGCCGTGGCGGGACCGGCTTGACGACTTCGCGGCGTACGTCCTTCCGTCACTGCGTTCCGGAATCCTGCTGGTGCTGGACGACCCCATCGGTGATCCCCTGGAGTCCGGGACGCGGGACGGCAGTGAGTACGGCGAACCCGAAGCCGGTCTCGTCGACTTCCTCGACGCGTGGCTCGGGCTCGGGAAACTCGCCCGGCTGATCGTGACCTCGCGGCACCGCGAACCGCTGACCGGCAGTGCGGGGCACCGCCTGCGCGTTCACCACCTCGGGCCGCTGTCCGCGGCCGAAACCCGGAAGCTGATCTTCCGGCTGCCCGCTCTGGACCGGCTGCCGGCGGCGGACCGGCGGCGCGTCCACCACGACCTCGGCGGTCATCCGCGGGCCCTCGAGTACCTGGACGCCGTGCTGCGCGGTGGCCGGCCGCTGGAGGCCCGGAAAGGGTCAGGCGCGCAGTTCGACGGCGTGATGAAACGGATCGGCCTGGCGCTGCAGGCCGAAGGCCTCGACAGTGGGTCCTGGTGGCGGGAGCGCACCTTCGACTCCGCCCTTGCGGAAACGGTGGCGATCACCGCGTCCGACGTGCTGTTGCATCGGCTGCATGACGAACTGACCGCCTCGTTTCCCTTGGCCGCCGAGCTGTTCGTGGCGGCATCGGTGTACCGGGTGCCGGTCGACGCGGCCGCGTTGCTGTGGGCCGTCACGCCCGTCCGGTCCCTGGACGAGGACCCCGCGATGCGCGACCGGCTCACCGAGGCCCACCGGGCACTGCGCGAGGGACGCGGACTGCCGCGGGACCAGTGCGAGCAGCTCATCCGCGACCTCGCCGTCATGGCTCAGCCGCCCGAGCGCCCCGGCCTGGCCGCCGCCCGCGACCGGCTGCTGGAGCTGACCTTGCTCGCGCCGATCCGGCAGCCGGCGGACGACGGCGGTCCGCCGCCGGAGCAGTACCTGGTCCACCGCTGGACGGCGCGGGAACTGGCGCACCACGTGGATCCCGCGGTCCTGGCCGCGGCGCACACCCGGGCCGCGGCGTACCACCGGTCGCGGGCCCAGCTGTGGGTACGGGAACCGGCGGTGCAGGTCGAGCTCCTGGAGGAGGCCCGCCACCACAGCTGGGCGGCGGACCTGCCGGCCCAAGCGGTGGCCGTGACCGCGGAGATGTGCTCGGTCCTGGACCGGCTCGGCAGGCAGGACTGGGAATGGTCGCTGTGCGAGGAGATCATCGAGCGCATCGGCCCGGGCTCACCGGACGCGCGTGTCTTCCACCACCGCATGTCTGTCATCGCTCTGCGGCGGCACGCGCTCCCGGTCGCCGAATCGTGCCAGCGCAAGGCGATGCCGGAGACCTCGGGCGACAGCATCGCCACAGCCGTCGGCTTCCAGCAACTCGGCACGATCGCTCAGCTGCGAAGCGACAACAGCGGTGCCGAAGAGGCCTACCACCGGGCGATGGCGATCGTCCGCCAAGCATCGGTCGCCGACCGGATCGACGCCCGTGTGCTCCTCGCCGGCTGTTACCAGCGGCTCGGCGGCCTCGCGCTCGGATCCGGCGACGACGACCGCGCCGAGCGGTTCAGCCTGGGAGCTCTCGAACTGGCCCGGGAGATCGAGCAGGAGGCGGCGGACACGTCGGCCAACCTCGAGCTCGCCGCGGTGGCTGCGGCCGTCGGCGAAGTCGAGGAGGCCCAGCGCCACGGCCTGCTGGCCCTGGAAATGGACGCGGCGGACCTCGACATGTGCCGGCTGGTCGCTACGGCGTCGCTGCAGCTCGGGGCGGTGTCGCTGACCAGGCGGTTGCTCGACGACGCCGAGGAGCACCTCGAGCTGGCGGAAAGCCTTGCGGTGGAGGCGCACGACGTTCCGCTGCAGGCGTCCTGCCTCCAGCTGCTCGGCGAGGTCCAGGTGAACCGGCACGAGTACGAGAACGCGCGGTCCACCTACGAGATGTTCGCCGAGTGCGCCGACGCCCTCGACGACCGGCGCGGCCGGATCGTCGCACAGCAGCAGCTGGGGCGAATCCACGCCTCGCTGGGCGACCCCGCGGGCGCCCGGGAGGCGCTGGTCTCGGCGATCGCGCTCTCGGAACGCTTGGGCAGCGACCAGCTCGTCGCCACCACGCGGCTCGTTCTCGGCGGCATCTTCGTCGGCGACAGCGAGCTCGATCCCGCCACCGGCCAGTTCGAGCTCGCGCACGCGACGGCTGAGCGCATCGGGGACCATGGGCTCGCCTTGGCGTGCGTGCTCCAGCTCGCCCTGATGCGGCTGCGCCGGGGCGACCTCGCCGGCGCGCAAGAGCTGTTCGAAGACGGCGTCGGCCGGGCTCACGCGCTCGGCAACACCCGCACCGGGGCGACCTGTCTGCTCGCGCTCGGGCTCGTCGCCCGCGAGCGGGGTGCCACCGCCCAGGCGGCGCGGTGGTACGAAGCCGCCCTCGAAACAGCCTCGGCCGAACACAACCCGCGAGTCGAGGCCGAGTGCCTGGCCCGGCTCGCGGACCTCGAATTGGACGAAGGCGACAACAACCGAGCGGAGGAGCTCTACGACCGGTGCCTCGTCTTGCTCGGGATGGTCAGTGCGCCGCACCTGAGGGCCGACGTGCTGCGCCAGGTCGGGCGGTGCCGGCTCTACCGGGGTGAACCACGCCGGGCGGCCGAGGCGCTGCTCCGCGCGGCGGAAGCGTTCACCGAGCTCGGGGAGCCGGTTTGGGTGCTGTCCTGCCTGGTGTGCCTCGCCTGGGTCCTTCCCCGGGCCGGCCGTCCGCAGCAAGCCGGCAGCGTGAAACGGCGGGCGGCCGGCATTGACGCGGCCGGATTGCCACCCCAGCTCGAGGTGGCCCGGCTGCTGCTCGCGGGCGAACACGCGGTGGAGACCGGGAACCGTCCGGCAGCAGGCGTTTTCTTCCGGAAGGCGGTGCACTCCGCCCGCGTGACCGGCGAACCGCAGCTCCTGGTCGACTGTCTGTGGCACCAAGGCCGGCTCGCGCGGGACGACGGCCGGATCGCCGAAGCCAGGTTGTCGGTGGAGCACGCGCTGGAGATCGCCGAGCGCGAGGACGACCAGATGCTGATCGTCCACCTGCTGCGCGAACTGGGCCTGATCGTCGCCGTGCAGGGCGACCGTGAACGGGCGCGGCGGCTCCACCTCCGATCGGCCGAATACGCCGCCAGGCTCGGTGAGCGCGAAGCGCTGGGCTGCGCGGAAGCGCTAGCGCGAGACGGAGGCCCGGGCGAGACCCTCGACCGGGTGGCCGCCGCCGACGACGACTTCGCCGAGCTGCTGTCATTGCGGCGGGTCCGCGCGGTCGACACCGGCGCGGTGTTCGACGACCGGATGGCCGCCTACGCGGGCGCCCCGATCGACGAGATCGTCACCGAACTCATGCCGCAGTTCTCCGGCGTTTCCGGAGTGCCCTCCGTGGTCTCCCCGTCCGTCACGTCAGTCTTGCGACGTCATCTCGCGCCCGGGCCACCTGCCGTTCGGTGAGGTCCCCGATCTTGATGTCGACGGTGGCCGTGCCGCGGGTCTTGATCTCCAGTACGTCGACGTTCAGGACACCGTCGGCGTCCAGCTTGAACGTGACGTCGACCGGGGATCCCTTGCGCAGCGGCGGCAAGCGGCTGACCACGGCTTCACCGATGTGCTTGTTGTGCTCGGCCTCTTCGGACTCGATCGACCCGGCCTGCTCGTAGATGAGCACCTGGATCGAGGTCTGGTCGTCGTAGGCGGTGACGAACTGCTTCCGTTTCTGCACCGGCAGCGCGGTGTTGGCGCTGATCAGGTGGTTGACCAGGAACGAGTCGCCGTCCGGGTCGGCCGGGTCGACGACCGCGACGCCGAACGCACGCGGCACCACGTTGGTCACGGCCCGCTCGGCCGTGGCGCGGACGACACCTTCGGGCAGTTCCATCGCGCGGGCGATCTCGGCGGCGGGCGAGTCGTCGCCGACGGGCCGGCGCAGCCGCACCGACTCGTGCAGCGCGAACCACGCCGCGCCCTTGGCGACGGCGAGGTCGGGCTCGTGCAGCTTCGGCGCGAAACCGAAACGCTCGCGCAGTGCGGTGTCGATCGCGGGCATCCGCGTGGACCCGCCGACGAGCAAGACCTCGTCGTAGTGGTCGACACCGCGCTCGGCGGCGAGGCCGAGCGTGCGTTCGGTGATCGCCATCGTCCGCTCGACGAACTCGGCCGTGATCGCTTCGAAGGTGTCGCGCCGCACCTCCACCACGGCGGTGTGGTCGCCAAAGGTCATCCGGTGCCGGCACGCCTGCCTGCTGGTCAGCGATTGCTTGAGCTCTTCGGCGTGCAGGGCGATGTCCTGGAGGAACTTCTCGTCGTCCTCGGCACCGGTTCCGGGGAACTGCTCGGTGAACAGGTCGCACAGGTGCGCGGCCAGCCGGTCGTCCCAGTCCGCGCCGCCGAGCTGGTGGTCCCCGTCGGTGCACACCACGGTGACCTCCCCGGGACCGAGGCGGATGACGGTCGTGTCGAAGGTCCCGCCACCGAGGTCGAAGACGAGCACGGTCCGGGTGGCGTCGGTGTCGTGCACGCCGTAGAAGAACGCTGCTGCGACGGGCTCCGCGACCACGTTCACCACGTTGAGCCCGGCGATGGCTCCCGCCGCCTTGGTCGATTCCCGCTCGGCGACACCGAAGTAGGCGGGCACGGTGATGACCACGTCCTTGACCTCTTCGCCCGTGGCCTCCCGCACCGAGCCGACCAGGTCACCGAGGACGAACGCGGAGATCCCTTCGGGTGTGAAGGACCGGTCGTGGAAGTCGAGCTCGGCTTCGGGGTGGCCCATTTCCCGTTTGATCCGGGACACGACCAGGTCGGGGTGGGTGAGAGCGGCCTTTTTTGCGTCGTCGCCGACCACGACGTGGAACGGCGACTCGAAGTAGACGACCGACGGCGTAACTTCTCGGCCGAGCCGGTTCCGGATGATCTCCGGTCTGCCAGAGCTGTCGACGCGGGCAATGCACGAGTAGGTCGTTCCGAGGTCGATTCCGTAGATGGTCATCTGTTCCCCAACTCGACGGGTATGGTGCCATTCGAAGCGGCTCGGCCGCCGCTTCGAAATCAATCACGTGATGCTTTTCGAATATCGTGAGCGATCCGGTTCGGGCAATAGTAGCTTTGTTGCGCATGCCGGTTCGGACAGGAGGAAAAATGGATGTGCTGGCGGCTCGTGACGGACAGCCGGTTCCGGTGACCGTCGTCGTGCTCGATGCGGTCGGGTTCAGCCGGCACGGCACCTTGGTGCAGCTGAGCTGGCGGGAAGGCATCCGCGAAACCCTGGCCGCGGCGATGCGGGCCGCGGGGATAGCCGCCGATCAGTACCGGGCCGAGGACCGCGGCGACGGTTTCCTGGTGCTCGTGTCGGGCACCGTCCCGAAACCGCGCGTGGTCGCCGACTTCGTCCGGGAGCTCACCGGCCTGCTCGCCGAACACAACCGGACTCGCAACCCCGAAGGGCGGATCCGGCTGCGCGTCTCCGTCCACCACGGCGATGTCGTGTTCGACGAGATCGGCTTCGCCGGTGATGCGGTGGTGGTCGCCTCGCGGTTGATCGACTCGCCGCCCGTCCGGCGGGTGTTCGAGGCCGACGACGACACGGACGTCGCGCTGATCGTGTCCGCGGAGATTCACGAGTGCACGGTCGCCGAGCGGTTCCGCGGACTCGACCCCGAGACGTTCCGGCACGTCGACGTCCTGGTGCCCAAGTTCACCGGTTCGGCCTACGTCCACGTGCCGGGGCGCGCTGCCGCTCCGGCGGAACCGGGCCCGGCAGCCGAAGCGGATCCGACTGAGACCGGACCGTCCACGGAACCGGGTTCGCCGGAAGAGTCGATGATTGCCTGGGACTTCCTCGTTTCCTACGCGCCCGAGCAGGAGCGGTGGGCGGAGTGGATCGCCTGGGAGCTGACCGGCTCCGGTCACCAGGTGCACATCGAGGCGTGGGACGCGGTGGCGGGCACCCACGACGTGCAGCGGCTGCACGACGCGGTCCGGTGGTCGAAGCGCACCTTGGCCCTCTTGTCACCGGATTACCTCCGGTCGGCCCAGGTGGGGCCGGAGTGGCAGGCGGCGTGGTCTGCCGACCGGGATGGCATGCGGCGCAAGCTGATCCCGGTGCGGATCGAGCGGTGCGAGCCCGACGGCCTGCTGCGTGGCATCAAGTACATCGACTTGACCGGTCTTTCCCAAGCGCAGGCGCGCCGGAAGCTCCACACCGAGATCCAGGCGTCGATCCTCGGCCGTCGGCCGAGGACCCCGGCCCGGCCGCTGTTCCCGGGGTGAACCAGGTCTGCGTATTTCCGACGTGGGTGCCGGCTCGGACCTGCGCTGTCCTGGGGCGGCGGTGGTCCACGTCGTTGTTCGCGAAGGAAACCTCGACCTGTCGTCGCGATGCGCCACGGTCATTCCCCCGCCCTGGTACGCACCGACGACCTTGCCGCACGGGTGATCAGCTGTTTCTCCGATCAAACCGGCGATGTACCCGGCTGGAGATCGTCGGTGATCATGCTGAGCACATCAAGGTTCAGTATCTCGATCCTCCGACGGGATGTCCGCACCGCACCGAGTTCGCGCAGGTGACGGAGAGCTTTGACCACAGCTTCCCTCGAAGCTCCGGTCGCCTGAGCCAGTTCCGCCTGTGACAGCGGCACCTGGATGGCGGCACCGTCACGACCGACGAAGCCATGACGTCCGGCGAAGTCCGCCAGCAGCCGGGAAGTCCGGTGCAGCACGGCATAGGTGCTCAGTTCCAGCCGGTGCGCGTCGGCTTCGCGGAGCCGCTCGGTCACCATTCGCAGCATCGCGAACGACCGAGCGCCGTCCTTCATCAGGAGACTTCGGAAGGCGGCACCCGGCAACACAGTGGCGGTGACCGACGACAAAGCGGTGACAGTCGCCGACCGCGCCCTGCCGTCAATGGCGGCGATTTCGCCAAGCAAATCACCCGGTCCTCTGATCGCCAAAACGACCTGGCGCCCGGCAGGGGACGAAAGGGAAACTTTAACACTACCGATTTCGATGATGACGACGTAATCCGAATCGTCGCCTTCGTGGAGAACCGTCGCACCGGCCGGCCAGCTGCGCCGGACTCCCTTCCCGCGCAGATCGTCCAGGCAAACCATACTCGTCTCCGATCCGTCGTCCACAACCAACGCTCGACACGGTCGCCCCATCCTTACAGGCAGTGACCACAGGCAACGGCACCGATCAGGCGAATGTCCTAAATTTGACCATCACTCATCCGGACGACGCACCGGAACGAATGATCATCCGATTACCGGCGACCATCACCGTCTTCCGAGCCGGCACGTGAAATCTGCACGATTCCCGGATTCCTCCACAAAGGACTGCCACTGAAATTCTGCTCGACGCGGCAGGGCAAAATGGCAGTTCAGGGCCCTCGCCGACCGGTTCCACGCTCCGGTGGCACCCATCTACGCGCTCGCGCCCCTCGATGGGGTTCACCCTGACTCCGCTCGGGCCGCGACCACGTCCGGATGGCATCGGCACCCTCGCGGACCCGCCGTGCCCGGACGACCGGTAGGTGAGGTCGGTGACCGCCGCGCGGTCGAGCCGGCCGATGCCAATGCCGATGAAGGTCCCGTCAGTCGCCGCAGCCGACTAGCTTCGGCCCGCCGGCCGACTTAGGGTGCCGAGGCTCGGACCAGACAGGCGCTTCGGTCACTCGCTCCTACGTCCGCCGGCCGCGGCGTCGACGTCGGCCGGGCAAGCCGTAGCCAGCAGTCACGCAGCGCATCAGGACGACGACCGATCACTGGGCGATCGTCAAAATCGGCGCCGAGTCGCCCAGACCGCGGACGCAAAGAAGGCCCAGGTCGATGACCTGGGCCTCTGCTCCCCCGCTTGGACTCGAACCAAGAACCCTCCGGTTAACAGCCGAATGCTCTGCCAGTTGAGCTACAGGGGAATGTCGCTCACTTCCGGTGTCGTCCGTCTCCGTCCGACGAGAAGAACTTTAGCCCATGCCCGCACACCCTCCGCACCCACCCCCCACTTGGCGCAACCACCCCCTCGCGGCCGTTTTCCTGGACAATGGACAGTCGGACGACCTACGGATGGAAGGCGTGGACGCGGATGAAGAAGTTCCTGCTGGGGGCAGGCCTGGGGTACGTGCTGGGCGCCAAGGCAGGCCGGGGGCGGTACGAGCAGCTCGTGCGCACCTACCGCCGGGTCGTCGACCACCCCATGGTCCAAGGTGCCGCCGGGGTCGCGCGGGCCAAGATCAGCGAGAAGGTCAAACGGTAGCCACGAAGAACACCCTGCGGAACTCGAACCACGTCGTGCCGTCGGGGCGGGTCGGGTACGCCGTGGCCAGCAGTGGGGCCAGCTCGGCGCGGAACTGCTCCCACTCCGCGTCCGGCAAGGCCGCCCGGATGGGCCGCAGCGCCGTGCCCGCGATCCACTCCAGCACCGGCGACGGCCCGCGCAGCGGCTGCACGTACGTCGTCTCCCAGGCGTCGACGCCGCAGCCCGCGTCGGCCAGGAGGTTCGCGTACTCCAGCGGGCTCGACACCGCGTCGTCCTCGCGCAGGACGACCTCGGCCAGCCGGGACGACCAGGCCGGGGACGCCGCTAGCTGGCGCGTCAGCGCGTGGGACGGCGCGTTGAAGTTGCCCGGCACCTGCACCGCCACATACGCGCCCGACGGCAGCGCGGACACCCACCGGCGGAGCAACGCAGCGTGGTCCGGCACCCACTGCAGGACGGCGTTCGACACGACGACGTCGGTGTCCGGCGCCGGCTCCCAGTCACGGACGTCGAGCAGCGACGCGTCGAGTCCGCGAGCGCGCGCGGCCGTCACCATTTCGGGTGAACTATCACTGCATTCCAGCACCGCCGAAGGCCACCGCTCTCGCAGCGAGACGGTCAGATTGCCCGGACCGCACCCCAGGTCCACGACGCGTCGCGGGGCGGAAGCGCCGATGCGGGAGATGAGGTCGTAGAACGGCCGGGCCCGCAGGTCGGCGTAGTCGAGGTACTTGTCCGGATCCCACACGACAGCCTCCCAGTAAACAGTACGCCTGTACTGAGTACGAGCGTACTGCTACTCGGCGGGCTTGACCAGCTTCGCGGCGACCTGCTCGGCGATGGACGTCACCAGCTCGACGTCGGTGCCCGGGTCGGGCCGGACCTGCAGGACGCTGCCGTCGCGGCCGGGCACCTTGCGCTGCACGAACCACGCTCCCCCGGACCCGATCTCCTGCCGGTGCCGCGAGCGGATCGAGCCCTCGACGCGCTGGTAGGCCTCGCGCGGCAGCTTGCCCGGCGCCGGCAACCGGAACCGCACCGGCGGGAGGTCGGCCAGCACGACCGCCGAACCCGCCGTCCCCACCTCGGACGACTCCGTCAGCGTGAAGACGCCGTCCGCCCAGGCCGCCTTGCCGACGAGGTGCCAGCCGACGCGGCGCGCCCCGTCATCGGACGGCACCCACAGCCCGAGCTGCGTCACCACCAGGTGCCCGCCGCCCTCGACCGGGGCGCTGTCGACGACGTCTTCGCCCGGCTCCAACGACCCCGCGAAGCCCGGCGGGGTGCGGTCGCCCAGCAACCGGCGCAACCAGCTCATCTCAGCTCCACGTGCTGGCGGCCGCCTGCTCGCCCAGCGACTTCTTGTACTGCTCCAGCGCGACGAGGTCGCCGAACAGCGCGCGGTAGTCGTCCGGCGCTTCGACCGGCGACAGCCGCTGCAGCTTGCCCTTGATCTCCGCGATCTGCCGTCCGACGAGCCCCTCCTGGAGCCGCGCGAGGATCGAGGAGATGTACCGCGAGTCGACTTCGTCCTTGGCCTGCAACGGTTCCACGGCCAGCTCGGACAGCACGCGCCGGACCGTCCCTTCCGGACAGTGCGGGGCCGCCGCGTCGAGCAGCGCCGGGCCGGTCAGGCCCGAACCCGCGCCGCCCGCCTTCAAGACCGCCTCGTGGACGGCCACGTACACCGGGTGCGTGAACGCCTCCAGCGGCAGCGCGTCGTACTCCGGCCCGGCGATCGCCGGCTGCTGCAGCGCCGCCTTCAGCGCCTCGCGCTGGACGGCGAACCGCGGGTCCTTCGGCGCCGGACGGGCCACGTCCTGCGTCGGCGCGGCCGGGGCGGCCTGGGCACGCGCGGGCTGGCGCAGCGGCGCGCCCCCGCGCTTGTCGGTCGCGCCCGCGCTGCCGCGGACCCGGTTGACCACCTGGGCGACGTCCTGCCAGCCCACCCACCAGGCGAGCTTCGACGCGTAGCCGTCGCGGGCCGCGCGGTCCTTGATCGACGCCACCATCGGCACGGTCTTCTGCAGCGCCGCGACCTGGCCGTCGACCGAGTCGAGGTCGTAGTTCTTGAGCGTGCTGCGGATGACGAACTCGAACAGCGGGGTGCGCCGCGCGACCAGGTCCTTCACCGCGCTGTCGCCCTTGGCCAGGCGCAGCTCGCACGGGTCCATGCCGTCCGGCGCGACCGCGATGTACGTCTGGCCGGCGAACGTCTGGTCGCCCTCGAAGGCCTTCAACGCGGCCTTCTGGCCGGCTTCGTCACCGTCGAAGGTGAAGATCACTTCGCCGCGGAAGGCGTCGTCGTCCATCATCAGCCGGCGAAGCACCTTCATGTGGTCTTCGCCGAACGCCGTGCCCGACGACGCGACCGCCGTCGGCACGCCCGCCGCGTGCATCGCCATCACGTCGGTGTAGCCCTCGACCACGACGACCTGGTGCCGCTTCGCGATCTCGCGCTTGGCCAGGTCGAGGCCGAACATGACCTGGGACTTCTTGTAGATCGGCGACTCGGCGGTGTTGAGGTACTTCGCAGAGATCCGGTCGTCGTCGAACAGCCGCCGCGCGCCGAAGCCGACGACCTCGTTGCCGACGTCGCGGATCGGCCAGACCAGGCGCCGGTGGAAGCGGTCCATCGGGCCGCGCTGGCCCTCCTTGGACAGCCCCGCGGTGAGCAGCTCCTTGACCTCGAAGCCGCGGTTGAGCAGGAACTTCGTCAGCTTGTCCCAGCCGCCCGGCGCGTACCCGCAGCCGAACGTCTTCGCCGCGGCGGCGTCGAACCCGCGCTCGGACAGGAAGTCCCGCGCCGTGCGCGCCTCGTCGGTCAGCAGCTGCTCGGCGTAGAACTCCTGCGCGGCGCGGTGCGCCTCGATCAGCCGGCTGCGGCTGCCGCGGTCGCGCTGGATCGTCGCGCCGCCGCCCTCGTAGGTGAGCCGGATGCCGACCCGGTCGGCCAGCCGCTCGACGGCCTCCACGAACGTGATCAGGTCGATCTTCTGGACGAACTTGATCACGTCGCCGCCCTCGCCACAGCCGAAGCAGTGGAAGGTGCCGTGCGTCGGGCGGACGTTGAACGACGGGGTCTTCTCGTTGTGGAACGGGCAGAGGCCCTTCAGGCTGCCCCCACCGGCGCGGCGCAGCGCCACGTACTCCCCGACGACCTCGTCGATCCGGTTCCGCTCGCGCACCTCCGCGATGTCGCTCTCCCGAATCCGTCCTGCCACGGATACCACCATAGATTGGACCTCATCCGGCGGGGGAATCGGACCTCGCACGAATCGTCGGGTTCGAGGTTGACGTCACCCGCCGAGCGCGGGCATCGTCCGCGTTCGGACGCGCCAGAGCCCCGCGACGCGCGTTCCGCCACGTCAAGGCGTGGCCACGGCCAGGGGCCGGCAGCAGTGTGACTGTCCGATCGACACCCAGTGCCACGGCGGGTGCTGGTGCGCCCGCCGTGCGAAGCACTAGCCGGAAGGTTCACCGGACGCCGCGGCGCCAAAGGTCCGATCGAGAAGCGAATCGGCTACAAGATGCGACCTCATCCGGCACACTCGGGGCATGGTCTCCACGCCCACCGCCCAGGACACGCTGGCCACGCGGTTCGCCGAGCACCGCGGTCACCTCATCGGGGTCGCCTACCGGCTGACCGGCACGCGCGCCGACGCCGAGGACGCCGTCCAGGAGTCCTGGCTTCGGCTGGCCGGGCTCGACGACGCCGGCCGCGCGGCGATCCGGGACCTGCGGGGCTGGCTCACCACCGTCGTCGGGCGGATCTGCCTCGACCGGCTCAAGTCGGCCGCGGCCCAGCGCGAGAAGTACGTCGGCAACTGGCTGCCCGAGCCCGTCGTCACGCCGTTCGGCCGGCCGGTGAGCGAGGACCCGCTCGACGTCGCCGTGCGCGACGACGGGCTGCGGATGGCCGCGCTCGTCGTGCTGGACAAGCTGACCCCGGAGCAGCGCGTCTCCTTCGTGCTGCACGACGCCTTCTCGGTGCCGTTCGCGGAGATCGCCGACGCGCTCGGCATCTCGGTCGACGCCGCACGCCAGCACGCGTCCCGCGGCCGCAAGGCCCTCGCCGACGCCGACCCGGCGCCGCGCGTGCCGCTGGAGGACCAGGCGAAGATCCTCGAGAAGTTCGTCGTCGCGCTGCAGGCCGGGGACATCCGGGCGATGACCGAGCTGCTGGCCCCGGACGTCGTGCTCGTCGGCGACTCCAACGGCAAGGGCCGGACCACGCGCCAGCTCATCGTCGGCGCGGACAAGATCGTCCGGTTCCTCGTGGGCCTCACGGGCAAGTACCCGCCCGGGGTGCTCACCGGCGGCCGGCCCGTGCTCGTCAACGGCGATCTCGGGGTGTACCTCGCTCCGCAGCCGGGCCAGGACGGCTTCTTCGCCCTCGACGAGCACGTGCAGGCGATGACCGTCCGCGACGGGAAGATCGTGGCGATCTACGACGTGGTCAACCCGGACAAGCTGGCCCGGATCACGCGTCCCGGCGACGAGCCCGCGTGATCCCGCCCGCCAGCAGAAGCGCGGCGAAGGCGCCGAAGTAGGCCAAGGCCCAGGCCGGGGGCAGCGGCGAGTCGGACAGCACCGCGGCGTTGCCGCCGTCCCGGCCCGCGTTCGCCTCGCCGGAACCGCTGAGGAACTTCGTGACGGCGTTCAGCGGCAGCCACCGGTGGATCACGTGCCCGGCCCGCGGGATCAGCTGGACGACGTTCTCCGCCATCAGCGGGTAGGCCACGAGCACGGCGACCGCCCCGGCGGTGTGGCGCAGGAGCAGGCCGACGCCTACCCCGCCGACCGCGGCCAGCGCGAACACCGGACCGGTGCCGGCGACGATCCGCCAGTCCGCGACGCTGTCCAGGGCCAGGTCGGCGTCCGGGGCGAGCACCCGCGCGACCAGCCAGGCCGCGAACGCGGCCGCTTCGCCGATCCCGAACGCGTACCCGGCGACGAGCGCGGCCTTGGCCAGCAGCACCGGCGTCCGGCTCGGCACGGCCTGGAAGGTGCCGTGGATCGTGCCGGAGTGGTACTCGCTCGTCACCGCGAGCGCGCCCAGCACCAGCACGGCGACCAGCGCGAGCTGGTAGCCGAACTGAGTGCTCGCGACGGTGGGCGGCAGCCCGGACTCGGTGGCGGTGAGCGCCGTGAGCGCGGCCGGGAACGCCAGCGCGACGAGCGCGAAGACGCCGCACACCCAGGGCGTGGCGATGCTGAAGAGCTTGATCCGTTCACTGGCGACGAGGTGCATGCCCGGAACGGTCCCGCGGCGGACCCCGGCGGCGCGTCCACCCGGGGTCCGATCCCCGGGGTCCTACGGGAGCGGGACGCGGCAGGCGTCGCCCGAGGTGAAGCCCTGGTCGACGATGCCGAGCGCGCTGTTCATCCGGGCGCGCGAGTTCTCCAGCGCGATCTGGTAGGTCAGCTCGACGACGCCGGCCTGGCCGAACTCGCGCTCGAGCTCGGCGACCTGCTCGTCGGTGACCGTGACCCGGTCGCCCGACATGGCGTCGGCGTAGGCGATCGCGAGCCGTTCCTGGTGGCTGAACGCGGGCGAGGTCGCGTAGTCGTCGATCTTCTTCAGCCGCTCGATGTCGAGGCCGTCGTGCTTCTGCAGCATGGTGCCGAAGTCGACGCACCACGAGCAGCCGATCCGGGTGGCGACGCGGTAGACGGCGAGCTCGCGCACGTTCGCGGGCACCTTCTTCGACGCGCGCCCGGCCAGCGTTTCGTGCACCGCGTAGGTGCGGAGCAGGGCCGGGTGGTGGGCGGCGACGGCCATCGGCTCGGGCACGGCGCCGTACCGCCGGCCCGCGAACCGGTACATCAGCTTGAGCACGAGGCCGACTTCGGACGTCTTCTTCGCGGGGATGCGAGGCATCGCGTTCTCCTTCGTTCGCGGTCACGACGGGGACGAGACCGCGTCGGAAGACGTGACAGCGGGCGCGGTGACGCAGGCCGCCAGCATGAGCACGGCCGCGGCGGCGAACACGACGGTGAGCCCGGCGGCGCCGAGCCCGCCGGTCGTGGCCAGCGCGAGCCAGCCGAGCACCGCGGCCCCGGCCAGCCCGCCGGCCTGCCGGGCGAAGGTCAGCGACCCGAGGGTGACGCCCAGCAGGTCGCGCCGGGCCCGCGTCTGGCCGAGGACGGTGTAGGCGGACGTGCAGGCCGCGAAGGCCGCGCCGATCGCGAACAGGCCCGGCGCGAGGAGCCACGGACTGCCGCCCAACGCGGCCGCGACGGCGATCCCGGCGAGGCCGGCCGTGCCGAGGACGCAGCCGAACCGGCCCCACGCGGGCAGGTCCGGGTGCCGGCGGGCGAGCGCGGCGAAGGAGGCGGACAGCACGAGCTGCCCGGCGGTCATCGCGACCAGCAGCAACCCCGTCCCGGCCGCGTCCGCGTCCAACGCCGCGACGAGCGCGACGTAGGTGAAGGTGCCGTAGAGCGCGGCGCCGGCCAGGCCGTTGACCACCACCGCGCGCGCCAGGACGGCGTCCGCGAACACCTTCGGCGAGATCAACGGGCTCTTCGCCCGGCGCTGCCGGCGCGCGAACAGGAACCCCGTCACCACCGCGGTGCCGGCCAGCACCGACGTCCACAGTGGACTGTGCGCGTGCGCGTCGACGGTCCCGAGCGCGACGACCGCCGCCCCGGCGGTCACGAGCAGGAAGCTGCTTCCGACGTCGAACTTTTCGGTGGTACGACGGGGTTTCGCAGGCAGGCCGCGCAGGCCCAGCACCAGCGCGGGCACGCACAACGGCAGGTTGACCAGGAAGATCCACCGCCAGCCCGGCCCCGCGGCGAGCAGCCCGCCCAGCGGCGGGCCGCCGAGGGTGGCGGCCGCGAACACCGCCGTCTGCCAGCCCTGGCGGCGCAGCAGCTCGTCACGCTCGAACAGCTCGCCGAGCGCGCTCATCGCCGTGACGATCAGGCCACTGCCGCCCAGCCCCTGCAGCGCGCGGGCGGCGACCAGCGAGCCGAGGTCGGGCGCGGTGGCGCACCACGCCGAAGCCGCGGCGAACACGAGGACCGAGCCGGCGAAGGAGATCCGGCGGCCGTAGAGGTCGCCGAGCCGGCCGTGCAGCGGCGTCGCGACGGTGAGGGTGAGCAGGCCGGCGGCGGTCACGGCGACGAGCCCGGTGCGGGCGTGCAGGTCGGCGCCGATCGATGGCAGGGCCGCGGTGACGATCAGGCCGTCGAGCTGGGCCATGGCCATGCCGAGCAGCAGGCCGGCGAACGCGAGGTTCCGAGATGCGTGCATAAAGCACACGTTATAACGTGCCTTATGCACGCATCAAGCTCCACTGGTGGCCCCGCGCTGTTCCGCCTGGTCCGACATTGGGCACGCCAGTGGGCCCCGGACGTCGTCGAGCGCTTCGCCGCGGACGCCCCGCCGGCGTGGACGGTGCCGAACCTTTTCGTCATCCAGGCGGTCGACGGCACGTCGGGCGACGAGGTGACGGTCGCCGACGTGGCCCGTCAGCTGGGCATCGACCGGTCGGTGGCCAGCCGGATGGTCGCCGAAGCGGTGCGCGACGGGTTCGTCGTGCGCTCGACGTCGTCCCGCGACGCCCGCCGCGCGGTGCTGACGCTCACCGAAGCCGCGAAGGAGTTCCTCGCGGCTTCGCAGGCCCACCAGCGTCAGGCGTTCGAGGCGCTGGTGGGCCACTGGGACGCGGCGGATCGCGACCGCTTCGCGGGATATCTGACGCGGCTCGCGGACGAAGTCCTCGGCTAGCTCAGAATCGCGTTCAGCGCTTCCCACGCGCGCCAGGCTCGCGTGACGCCGAACTGGGCGTTGAACCGCAGGGCCGCGCGCACGTCTTCCGGCGACGCGCCACCGCGCAGCGCGCGCCCGACGTGGATGCGGAACGTGTCCTCCAGGGTCTGGTAGTGGACGTCGACACTCAGGCTGACCAGGCCGCGCTCGCGTTCGCTCAGCGTGCCGGGCCCGTGCCCGGCACGCATCCGCGACTGGAGGTCGAAGTAGCCGGTGAAGTGCGGGTCCAGCTCGTTCAGCCGCGTCCGCACCTCCTCCGGCAGCGGGCTGGGTCCGTCCGGCACCGGTTCGGGTTCCGCCAGCACCGGGTCGATGCCCAGTTCCCCTTCCAGCTCGGCGATCCGCTCGATCCCCGCCGTCGCGGCGTGGTAGCCGCAGTCGTACGAGACGAACCGCAGCAGCTCGCGGACGTCCGAAGTGGACACTCCGGCGGCCAGCCCGGCCCGCACGTGGGCGCTGAACGCCAGGCCCAGGCTCGCCTGGCAGACGTCGGCGGTGACGCAGAGGAACGTCTTCTCCCGGTCGGTCAGCTCCGGGATCGCCCGGACGTGCTTCGCGGTGGCGCCGACCAGCTGGGCGAACGCCGGGTCGAGCGCGGCGAGCCGGTCGAGGCTCGTTTCGGTCGTGGTCAAGGTCGTGCTCCCTCAGTGTGGTGAACGTTCGTAGCGCTACAGCTGTAGTGCAATTGACGCTACACCTGTAGCGCGATGGGTGTCCAGCTACACTGGACCGACCATGACCGGAACCCGCCGTCGCCCCAACGCCCGCGGCCAGGGCGAACTGCTGCGTGACGAGATCGTCACGGCCGCCGTGCGGATGCTCGAGGAGCTGGGCGACGACGAAGCGCTCTCGCTGCGCGCCGTCGCTCGCGAGGTGTCGATCGCGGCGACGTCGGTCTACCTGCACTTCCCCGACCGCGACGCGCTGGTCCTGGCCGCCATGCAGCGCTGCCACGAGGACCTCGTCGGCACCGGCGACGCGGCCGCGGCCCGAGCGCCGGACCCGGCGGCCGCGCTCCGCGCCCGGATCCTGGCGCAGGCGGAGTGGGCGCGCGCGCACTCCGGGCTCTACAAGGTGCTGCACGAAAGCAAGGTCCACCGGCGCCACGGCATGCCGTTCAAGGAGGTCATGGTCGCCCGCACGACCGAGGCGGTCCAGGCGTGCATGGACGCGGGCCTGGCCCCGGCCGACGACGCCGCGACCGTCGCGATCGACCTGCGGACCGCCGTCAACGGCATGCTCGCCCAGCGGATCAACGAGCCGGACCTGCCGTGGCCGCCGGCGGTCGAGCAGGTCGACCGGTTCCTGGTGAAGCTGGTGGGCCTGGACTTGTGATCAGCCGGGGAACCGGCTTGGGTGGGCGGGTATGAGCCTCCAGACGGTGGTCCCCCGGATGGTGGTGCGCGACCTCGTCGCCGCCGTCGCGTTCCTGCGTTCGGTGTTCGGCGCCACCGGCGAGGTCGAAAGCGGGCGGCCCGCCGAGATCCACATCGGAGACTCGCTCGTCATGGTGTCGGCCGAAGGCGAGCGCGAGCTGTTCCCGGCGTTCCTGTACGTGTACGTCGCCGACGCGGACGCGACGTACCGCCGGGCCCTCGACTGCGGCGCGACGAGCCTCGAGCCACCCGCGAACACGCCGTACGGCGACCGCCGCGCGATGGTCCGCGACCCGTTCGGCAACGTCTTCCAGATCGCGCACCGGCGTGGGTGACCGCCTGCCGCGGCTGCGCCAAGTCGTCCTCGACGCGACGGACGCCCGGGCGCTGGCCGAGTTCTACCGGCGGCTGCTGGGGTTCACGATCCGCCCGGGCGACCCGGACGACTGGGCGGTCCTGCTCGACGCGTCGGGTACCGCGCGGCTGGCGTTCCAGCGGGTTCCATGGCTGCCGCCGCCGACGTGGCCGGACGGCCCGCGGCCGCAGATGCTGCACCTGGACCTGACGGTCGAGACGCGCACCGACCTGGACGAGCAGCACGAACGAGCGATCTCCCTGGGCGCGCGGCTGCTGGCCGACCACGCGGACGACCCGGAAGAGCCGCTGCGCGTCTACGCGGATCCGGCGGGCCACCCGTTCTGCCTCTTCGTCGGCTGATTTCGCCGGGCCCGTAACGCGCCACCGGCGGCGCCGCGACTTCGGGGGTAGTCCGCCTCCGAAGGAGCCCTGTGAACCCGGAATTCGGGCCGTACCGCATCGAACGGCCGATCGCGCGCGGTGGCATGGGCGAAGTGCTGCGCGCCCGCGACACCCGGCTCGACCGGGTCGTCGCGCTGAAGGTGCTGCCGCCCCACCTCGCCGCCGACGAGGAGTTCCGCGAACGCTTCCGCCGCGAAGCCCACGCGGCGGCCCGGCTGCGCGAGCCGCACATCGTGCCGATCCACGCGTTCGGGGAGATCGACGGCCGGCTCTACCTGGACATGCAGCTCGTCGACGGCGAAGACCTGGCGACGCTGCTGAACACGCGCGGGCCGATGGACGCCGCCGAAGCCGTCGACGTCGTCGGCCAGATCGCCCAGGCCCTCACCGCCGCGCACGCCGAAGGCCTGGTGCACCGGGACGTCAAGCCGTCCAACATCCTCCTGACCGGCACCGGGTTCGCCTACCTGGTGGACTTCGGGATCGCGCGGTCGCAGGAGTCGGCGACCGGGCTGACCGGCGCGGGCGCGGCCATCGGCACGCTCGACTACATGGCCCCCGAGCGGTTCACCGGCGCCCGGCCCGACCAGCGCGTCGACGTCTACGCCCTGGCGTGCGTGCTGCACCAGTGCCTGACCGCCACCAAACCGTTCGCGGCGACGACGGCCGCGTCCCTCCTGCACGCCCACCTGAACCAGACGCCGCCGCGCCCGAGCCTGCTGCGCCCGGGCCTCCCCGCGGCACTCGACGGCGTCGTGGCCCGGGGCATGGCGAAAAGCCCGGACGACCGGTACCCCACCGCCGCGGCGCTCGCGGCGGGCGCGAGAGCCGCCCTCGGCTCGCCGCGCGGCTTCGTGACACCGCCGGCGACCCAGGCCTTCACCCGGGTCGCACCGGAGGCCGCCCCGCGGCGCCGGACCGGGCTGCTGGTCGCGCTCACGATCGTCACGGTCCTCCTGCTCGGCGGCGCGGGCACGCTGATCGCCCTGCCCGCCCTGCTGGCGCGGACCCCGGCCGGGACGCCGACGTCGGCACCGCTCGCCGCACCGGTTCCGGCGCCCGTCCGCACGACCACCCCGGCCGCGCCCTCCCAGGTCACGACGGCCGGTGCGAGCCGGCCGGCCCCGGGTGATCTCGCCGGGTTCGTCGTCCACTACTACGGGCTGATGCCGGACACCGCCGCCGGCTGGGAGCTGATCGGCCCGAACCTGCGGCTGCGGACGCGGGACAGCTACGAGAAGTTCTGGAGCAAGTTCAGCGGCGCCGAGGTCGTCGGGACGCCCGCGGTCGAGGGCAGCACGGTGACCGCGCGGATCCGGCTGCACCACCGCGACGGCCGCCCGGACACCACCGAAACGCACGTCCTCGGGCTCGCCATGCGCGACGGCGAGCTGTGCATCGACTCCGACGCGCTCGCCAAGAGCGGGTGAGCTACTCCCCCGTGCTGCTGTCGATCGACTCGCGGATGAGGTCGGCGTGGCCGTTGTGGCGGCTGTACTCCTCGATCATGTGGACCAGGATCCAGCGCAGGCTCGGCGAAGTGCCGTCGCGCCGCGTGTGCTTCGAGGGCTGGGAAAGATCGCCGTTCGCCAGCGCTTCCGCGTACCGCTCGCGCGACCGCGCGACCGCGTCCGCCCAGAGCGCGCGAAGCTGCTCCGGCGTGTCTTCGGTCGCGGAATCCCAGTCCCAGTCCGGGTTTTCGCGCCAGTCGACGGTGTTCCACGGTGGCGCCTGCTCGCGGTCGAACAGGACGCAGGAGAACCAGTAGTCCTCCACGTACGCGAGGTGCTTGAGCAGCCCGCCCAGCGTCAGCGTGGCCGGTGGGTGCGTCGCGCGCAGGCCCGCTTCGCCGAGCCCGGCGCACTTCCACGCCAGCGTGTCGCGGTGGAAGTCGAGGAAGCCGAGCAGGATCGCGGCTTCGTCGCCGTCGACGGGCGGCTCGGTCCGCCCCTGGTCGTCCACTGAGGTCACGGGCGCCGACTCTACCGAAATTGTCGGACCCCTCCACTAGGTTTCCGGGCATGGCCGAATTCGTTCTGGTGGCAGGAGCTTGGCTCGGTTCGTGGGCGTGGGACGACGTCGTCCCGGGGTTGCGCGAAGCGGGTCACGGCGCGCACGCGGTGACGTTGTCCGGCGTCGCCGAAAACCGCGAAGTGCCCTCAGGGCAGCGAAGGCACGTGCAGGACATCGTCGACGTCGTCTCGCGAGGCGACCTGCGGGACGTCGTGGTGGTCGGGCACAGCTACTCCGGCATCCCCGCCGGGCAGGCGGCCGAGCGGATCGGCGACCGGCTGAGGCGCGCGGTGTTCGTCGACTCGAACGTGCCCACGGATGGGAAGTCGTTCACGTCCGTCTGGTCCGAGGCGCAGGTCGCGGCGCTCACCGAGCGCGGCTTCTGGCCACCGCTGACAGCGGAAGACTTTGCCGGTCAAGGACTTTCGGACGCCGAGATCGCCCGGATCGTCGAGGGCTCGACCCCGCACCCGGCCGCGTCGCTGACCGAACCGGCCGAGCTCGCGCGGCCGCTGGGCGAGCTCCCGGCGACCTACGTCAAGTGCCTGCTCGACGGGGAAACGCCCAGCCCCGACGTCGTCGAGCTGCTGAAGAGCGACCGGTGGGAGCTGGTCGAGATGACCACCGGCCACTGGCCGATGTTCTCGCAACCGAAGGAGCTGACCGCGATCCTGCTCGACGCCGCGAAGGCGTGATCACGGCGTCAGCGCGCGCACGTCCCAGACCCACACCCCGCCGACGAACTCCGCCGGCTTCCGGAGGAGGAGCTCCACAGTGGACTTCAACGCTTCCTGGTTCTGCCGCGGCCCGACCACGAGCACGTCGGCGTTCCAGGCGCGCAGGTCGGCCAGCGCCTGGGTGCGGTCGGCTTCGGTGACGTCCGCGGCCTGTCCGGTCTTCTCCACCTCGGCGAACAGGTCCGACGTCGGCAGGGGCACCGCGCCGTAGCGGCCGCGGCGGTCGGTCGGCGAGGTCGGGCCGACGAAGTAGCCCTCCGGCATCGGGTAGCCGAGGCCCGCGTCGACCTGCCAGTGCAACGGTTCCGCCTCGCCGGTGCTGGGCAGCGGGACCGGCACCAGCGAACCGCCGGGGGCGACGTACTGGCGCCAGATCCCGTCGGCGAAGAAGGGCGGCGACAGCGGGCGTTCGTGCGTCACCAGCTCCGTCGGCGCGATGGGCAGCAGCACCGCCACCACCGCGCCGATCCACACCATGCGCAGGGGGAAACGTTGCTTGCCGTCGAGGGGTTCCGGTTGCTCGGACGCCGCCGTCCACACGCGGTGCGTCGCGATCGCCAGGAGCGCGCCGGCCACCGGGATGCAGCCCATCGCGAGCCGGGACTCGAGCAAGGAGTCCAGCAGCGGCAGCTGCCCCAGCCACTTCCACGGGCCGGGGACGCCGGTGTCGTCGTGCGCCACCGTGATTTCGACGCCCAGCGAAAGGAGGGCCATCACGTACATCGTGATCGCCAGCGCGCGCGAAACGACGTCGCGCCACAGCCAGATCGTCAGCACCACCATGAGGACGATCAGCGGCCAGCCGAAGAAGGCGTTCTCCTCGGTGCGGTTCATCGACACGTCCGCGGCCGCCTCCGGCGAGCCGGCGATCGACTGCGTCGCGAACCGGGTGAACGCCGCCGTGTCGTTGCCCGCCGAACCGTGCAGCAGCGAGTGGAAGCTCTGCGGGCCGAAGAACTGCCAGTACAACGGGAACCCGGCGACCAGCAGCGCGACGACCACGCCGACGCCGATCCCCTTGCCCAGCGGCGCCAGCATGCCGCGGATCTCGGCGCGGTGCGGGATCAGGTAGGCGATCGCGAAGACCAGGAACGTCAGCGCGAAGATCATCAGCGGTTCTTCGCCGAGGAGGATCTGCCACGCGACGAGCAGCCCGAGCCAGATGCCGTTGCGGATCGGCCGTTCGCCGTGCGCGATCTGGATCGTCTTGAGCGCGATGAAGGGGAGCACGAACAGCACGACGAAGTTCGGGTGCGCGTTGCCGTGCGAGATCATCGGCGGCGCGAAGCCGCAGAAGGCGCCGCCGATCGCGGCCGCCGTCCGGTTCGGCACCAGGTGGCGGGAGAAGACCCAGTACCAGCCGGTGGCGGTGCCGGCGAGGCCGGCGGTGAGCACGATCGCCCAGGTCAGCGTGGCGCCGAAGGTGAGCGTGATCGGGGCGAGCGGGATGTTGAGGCCGAACATCGCCGCGTTCGCCGCCATGTTGACGCCGTGCGGGTAGTTCTGCAGGTCCGTGGTGAACGGGTTCTGGAAGTGCAGGACGGACTTCGCGACGACCGTCGAGTACCACTCCCACTGGCTCTGGTCGGAGGCGCCGTTCCAGAGGTAGCCGCGCTTGAGGTCGAACCAGAGCCCGTTGTAGAGCAGGATCGTGAAGAGCAGGAAGCCGCCGGCGATGGCGGAGTCCTGCCACGCCCAGCGCTTCGGGCCTTCGGGTGGTTCGGGTGCGGGCGGAACGAGTTCGGGGACGGCTTCGGACTTCAAGCTCACGGTTCGACCACCCTGGCGATGAAGTGGAGGGCCCCGGTGCCGGCGTGCCGGACCAGCAGCAGGAACGGCCGGTCGACCGTCACGGTGACCGGTTCGTCGATGATCATCGAGGTGAGGCGCATGGTGAGCGCGGTCGCCGCGGCCCCCTCGAAGCCTTGTTCGTCCACCCGCAGCACGGCCTGGTGCAGCACCTCGGACACGGTGAGCCGCGGGTCCGGGGAGAGCCCGCTCAGGTCGGCCTCGTCGGTGAACATCGTGCGGACGCCGAGCCCGCGCAGCACGCCGGTGAGCGAGCTGGGGACGTCGAGCGCGATCTTGGGCAGCGCGAGCTCGACCGCCTTGGCCTTGATCCGGCCGAGCAGGCTCGTCAAGGTGGGCTGGTCGAGGGCGGCTTCGGCGTCGGCGAGGTCACCGTCGGGCAGCAGCACGACGGCCTGCAGGCCGCCCGCCGCGACCAGCTGCACGGCCTGCCAGCCGGCGGCGTGCGCGTAGCCGACGCGCTCGCCGAGCCACATGGTCGGCACGTCCCGCGTGCCGGACGGCGCGTGGAAGGGCGCGTCGGAGGTGTTCGCCTCGCGGAACGGCAGCTTCCAGGCGGCCTTGAGGTAGAGCGCGTTGACGAGCACGGCGGCGACGTCGCGGTCGATCGACCCGGGCGGCAGCAGCTGCGGGATGAGCCCGCGCGTGGTGCGTTCGACATCGGCGTTGACCAGGGCGCGCGCGGCTTCGGGGTCTTTCTCGAAGGGCGCGCTCGACACGGCGGCGCCGGGCCATTCGGCCAGCTCGGCCTTGAAGGAGTCTTCGAGCGGCAGCCGGTCGTCGGCCCACAGCGTGTTGGCGACGGCGAGCTCGGCCTGTTCGCCCCGGCTCTCTCCGACGAGTTCGGCGGCCTCGCGCAGGAGGGCGGTCTGTTCGCCGGGATCCCCGACCAGGGCCACTAGCTCATCCCGGGTCCGGCCCCGCGCGGCCCGCGCGGCGAGGGTCAGCGCACTGGCCACCGAGTAGGGGGAGAAACAGAGGTTCCCGCCCTCGGCACCGAGGGCCCGGTGGACGGCGAGGGCGAACCGGAGGTGGCTGTCCGTGGCCATGCGGGCGAGAGTACCGGAACGGCCGACCCCACCGGGCGGCTACGCGGAACTCCGCCCACGGGTGACAAATCCCCCACGGGTGATCGCACAGCCGGGTGCCAGAACCACCTCGATCCGGCGGATCACCGGTGGTGGCGGGTCACGTGCCACGAATGCCAAGCGTGAGCCTGCGCGTCGGTCAACGAAGCGACCTGGTCGATCACCACCCGCAGCAACCCGGCGTCGTCCCGCGCCGACTCCCAGGCCGGTACGAACAGCGGGTCCAACGACTCCGGCGCCCGTCGCGCCAGGGCGTGGACCAGCTCCACCAGCAGCTCGCGCTGCCCCTCCTGCATCGCGAGCCGGCGGCGGTCGCTCATCACGTACCGCAACGCCAGCGCCTTCAGCAGCGCCACCTCCGCCGCCACCTGGTCCGGGACGCACAGCCGCGCCCGGTACCGGCCCAGCGGCCCCTCGCCGAACTCCGCTCGCGTCCCGGTGACCGCCGCCGTCGTGAAGCGGCCGACCAGCTCGCTCGTCAGCCTCTTCAACGCCACCTGCGCGCCCGGTGAACCGTCCGGTTCCGCCGATGCCAGCTCCGCCACCACCGGCAACGCCAGCAGTTCCGCCGCCGCATCCTCCAAAGTGGACACCGACTGGGCCGAGAAGTGCTTCGCCGCCGCCTCGGCGACCGCCGCGCGCTCGTCCGGGTGGGCCAGCACGCGCAGCTTGATCCGGCCGGCCAGCACCCCGTCCTCGACGTCGTGCACCGAGTACGCGACGTCGTCCGCCCAGTCCATGATCTGCGCTTCCAGGCACGTCTGCTCCGCCGGCGCCCCGGAGCGGAACCACGTGAACACCGGGACGTCGTCGGCGTACACGCCGTACTTCACCTGCCCCGGCTTGCGCGGCCACGGGTACTTCGTGGTCGCGTCCAGGCACGCGCGCGTCAGGTTGAGCCCGACCGGGTCACCCTCGGCGGACAACAGCTTGGGCTCCAGCCGCGTGAGGATCCGCAGCGTCTGCGCGTTGCCCTCGAAGCCGCCGCACGCGGCCGCCACCTCGTCGAGCGCGCGCTCGCCGTTGTGCCCGAACGGCGGGTGCCCGATGTCGTGCGCCAGCCCCGCCGTGTCGGCCAGGTCCGGGTCCGCGCCCAGCTCGTCGGCGATGCCGCGGCCGATCTGCGCGACCTCCAGGGAGTGCGTCAGCCGCGTGCGCGGGACGCCGGTGACCTCGGCGCCCTCCCCCGGCCCGACCACCTGGGTCTTGCCCGCGAGCCGCCGCAGCGCCGCGGAGTGCAGCACGCGCGCCCGGTCGCGCGAGAACGCGCTGCGCCCGTCCGCGCGCGTGCCGGGCAGCGCCGCGCCCTTCGCCGGCTCCGGCAGCAGGCGGGCGGTGTCGTGCTCGGTGTAATCCACCCGACCAGCCTAAACGGCGGGTCCGACAAAAAACTCAGCCCAGGAACGTCGCGAAGAGGTCGTCGGCCGGGGTCTTCGTCAGCCGGTAGTAGAGCAGCGCGCCCGTCTCGCGGACGATGTAGCGGACCTGCGTGACGCGTTCCTGCACGATCGGCCCGCTGTGCGTCGGCGCGGTCCAGGCGTCCAGGCCCAGGTCGTCGGCCATCGTGCGGGCCCGGAACGAGTGCCACGGGTCGCTGACCAGCACCGCCGTGTGCCAGCCGCGCCCCTGCACCTGCTCCGCGACGGCCCGGAGGCTGCGCAGCGTGTCGCTGCCCTCGCCGACCGCCAGGGTCGCGGTGGCCGGCACCCCGTGCCGGGTCAGCCAGAGCTGGCCGGCCCGCGCCTCGGTGAAGTTGTCCTCGGCCTTCTTGCCGCCCGCGGTGACGATCGTCTTCGCGACGCCCGCGTCGTAGAGCTGCTTCGCCTT
Source organism: Amycolatopsis sp. NPDC101161 (assembly GCF_044768185.1). Lineage (NCBI taxonomy): Bacteria > Bacillati > Actinomycetota > Actinomycetes > Pseudonocardiales > Pseudonocardiaceae > Amycolatopsis > Amycolatopsis sp. NPDC101161. The sequence goes on along the minus strand of NZ_JBIWPI010000006.1, from coordinate 368,308 downwards.
GACCAGCCGCGCCGCGTAGATGTCCGACGGCTTGCCGTTGTACTGCGCCGCGCCCAGCACCACGATGACGTCGGCGGGCGTCCGGTCGTTGTCGCGCGCGACCTGCCAGACGCGGAACGCCGTGCCGCCGACCAGCGCGAGCAGCATGAGGACCGTGCCGAACGCGATCCGGCGCGCCCAGCTCGCGAACGTCGGTTTCGTGCGTTCAGCGGTACCCACCCGGCCCATCTTGTCAGAACGCCGCGCGCCGCTCAGAGCCAGCCGCGCTCCTCCGCGACGCGGACGGCTTCGGCCCGCGTGCGGGCGCCGGTCTTGCCGATCGCGGCGGACAGGTGGTTGCGCACCGTCCCTTCGGACAGGTGCACCGCGCGCGCGATGTCGGCCACCGTGCTGCCGTCTTCGGCTTCCCGCAACACGTCCCGCTCGCGCGCGGTGAGCGGGCTGGCGCCGGTGGCCAGCGACTCGGCGGCCAGCGCCGGGTCCACCACCCGGAGTCCACTGTGGACTCGCCGGACCGCCTCGACGAGCTGCTCGGGCGGGGCGTCCTTGACGACGAACCCGGCCGCGCCGGCCGCCATCGCGCGGGCCAGGTAGCCGGGACGGCCGAACGTCGTGCAGATGATCACCCGGCACGACGGGAGCGCGGCCCGCAGGTCGGCGGCCGCTTCGAGGCCGTCCTTGCCCGGCATCTGCACGTCCAGCAGCGCGACGTCGGGCTTGGCCTCGAGCGCGGCAGCCACCACCTCGTCACCCGAGCCGACCTGCCCGACCACCTCGATGTCGTTCTCGAGGCCGAGCACGGTGGCCAGCGCGCCGCGCACCATGGCCTGGTCGTCGGCCAGCAACACCCGGATCAAGCGAGTCCTCCCGCGGGTTCGGCGCGCACGGCCGGGGCCGCCGCGCGGGGTTCCGGCAGCGGGACCTCGGCCCGCACCAGCAATCCTCCCCCGGGCCGGGCCGAAGCCCGCAAGGTGCCCCCGACCGCGTCGAGCCGCTCGGTGAGCCCGCGCAGGCCGTTGCCCGGGACGACCCCGGTGGCCGTGCCGTCGTCCTCGACCTCCAGCCAGGTGTCCCCCAGCCGCACCTTGACCAGCTTGGCGCCGGAGTGGCGCAGCACGTTCGTCACGGCTTCGCGCAGCACGTACCCGAAGGTCGTCTGGAACTCCGGCCGGACGTTGTCGACGGCGTGCGGCAGGTCGGCGTCGATCTCCGCGGCCCTCAGCGCCGCGCGCGCCCCGGCCAGCTCCGCCGGCAGCGACACCTCGCGGTACTCCGACACGGTCGCGCGGACGTCGGACAGCGCGCTGCGGGTGAGACTCTCCACCTCGCGGATCTCCTCGACCGCGCGCGGGATGTCGCCGGCGCTCTCCAGCACCCGCCGGGCCAGCCCCGCCTTGACGGTGATCGTGGTGAGGCTGTGCCCGAGCAGGTCGTGCAGGTCGCGGGCGACGCGCTGGCGTTCGTTCGTCACGGCGAGCGTGGCGATCTCCTTGTTGGCCACCTCCAGCCGCCGGACCGCGCGGATGAGGTTGGCCATGAAGAACATCGCCAGCGTCACCGAGCCGACGGTGATCAGGTCGCCGTAGTCGTCCAGGAACTTCCCCTCGGCCACCAGCAGCAGCGCCCCGATCAGCAGCGTCGCGAGGTCGACGATCACCGCCCACGCGGCCGGGGTCAGGAAGACCATCACCGCCGTGCCGTAGAGCAGGATGAACGGGCTCGCCGAGGTCGCCGCGACCACGCCGAGCCCCAGCAGGTTCATCCCGGCACCGAAGCCCAGCTTCACCCGCAGCGTCCGGGGGAAGACGAACGGGAACAGCAGGTAGCACAGCGCGTAGACGTAGACCAGTACGCCGATGAGCACCACTCCGGCGTCGACCTCGGGCCGCGCGGCCAGCGACCTCGTGACCGGGATGAGGAACGGCAGCAGGAAGACCACGCCCATGATCGGCCAGCGCACCCGGTCGGGGCCGTTGTTCTCCGGATCGGGCAGCGGGTCGGCCCACCACGCTTCCTTGTTGTTCAGCCCGAACGCGTGCCTCTCGGACTTCGCCATCGCCGTTCCTCGCCCTTCTCCGGCCCTCAAACGCGGGCGCTGTCCTTACGGTAACGCCTGATCACGAGCGCTCCCAGCACGACCGTCCACGCCGCGAGCACGCCGACGGCCGTCGGCAGCGAGACCACCATGTCGCTGGTCACGACCGGTCGCGCGACCTGCAGCACCCAGTACGTCGGCATGATCTGCGCGAGGTCGTGCATCCAGCCGGGCATCGTCTCCAGCGGGATCCACAGGCCGCCGAGGAAGCCCATGCCGAGGGTGACGATCATGCTGATCGGCTGCATCGAGTCCGGCGTGCCGAACTGCCCGATCAGCAGGCCGAGCAGCACCAGCGGGAGCGTGCCGAGGAAGATCCCGACGAGGATCCGGACCCAGCCGGCCGCGTCCAGGTGCACGCCCTCGACCGTCACGGCCAGCAGAGGCACGAGGACCAGCGCGGGCAGCCCGACGAGCATGCCCGAGAGCCCCTTGCCGCCGAGGTAGCCGAACCCGGTCAGCGGGGTCAGCCGCAGCTGCCGCTGCCAGCCGAGCGCCCGCTCCAGGGCGAGCCGGCCGCCGCTGGTGTTGGCCGCGGCGAACGTCCCGAAGGTCATCATGTTGATCATCACGATCGCCGCGAACTGGGCGTGCTGCGGGTCGCTCGCCTTGACGAAGACGCTGGCCTGCAACAGGAACATCAGCACCGGGAACGCGATGACGAAGACCAGGAACCGCGGCGCCCGGAAGTTCCGGCGGATCTCGGTGAACAGGTAGGTGGCGTTCATCGCACGGACTCCGGGGTCTCGTCGGCGGTCAGGGACAGGAAGGCGCCTTCGAGGCCGACGGCGCTGATCTCGACGTCGCGCAGGGCCGGCACCGCGGCCTTGAGCGCCCACAGCGTGGCGTCGGAGTCGCCGGTGGAGATCGCGACGCGGTCGCCGCGCAGCTCGAACTCCTTGACGCCGGGCAGCGCGGCGATGACCGCGTCGGTGGCGCCCGGGACGGCGGCCCGCAGCGTGCGGCCGCCGGCCAGCGCGCGGACCTCGGCGACGCTCCCGTCGGCGACGACCCGGCCGCGGCGCATCAGCACCACCCGGTCGGCGAACTCCTCGGCCTCTTCGAGGTAGTGCGTGGCGAACAGGACCGTGCGGCCGGACTCGGTGAACGCGTACATCGACTGCCAGAACTCGCGCCGGGTGCCGACGTCCATCGCGGCGGTCGGCTCGTCGAGGATCAGCAGGTCGGGGTCGCTGACCAGGGCGACGGCGAAGCGCACGCGCTGCTTCTGGCCCCCGGACAGCTTGTTCGCGCGGCGGCCGGCCAGCTCCTCGATCCCGGCGGCGCGCAGCGCCTCGGCGACCGGCAGCGGCTTGCGGTGCAGCGCAGCGACCATGCCGACGGTCTCCCCGACGGTCAGGTCGTCCATCAGGGCGCCGCCCTGCAGCATCGCGCCGATGAGGCCGGCGCGGACCGCGTCGATCGGCTTGCGCCCGAACACGCGGACATCGCCGCTGTCGGGCCTGGTCAGGCCGAGGATCATGTCGACGGTGGTGGACTTGCCGGCGCCGTTCGGGCCGAGCAGGGCGACCACCTCGCCCGGGGCGATCGTGAGGTCGACGCCGTCGACCGCGGGCACGTCGCCGTAGTGCTTGCGCAGGCCGGTGAGGTGGACCGCGGCCCCCGCCGCCACCGCCTGGGTGTCTGTTTCTCGCATGCCCCCAGGCTGCCGCCCGGGCGGCCCGGGTCCCCAGACCGTGCGTCACGAACTGGCCGTGACAGGTGTCAGGGGTACCCGGGCCGGGGGTGGATCAGCAGCCGATCAGGCGCCCGGCGAGGTACGCCTCCAGCTTGTCGATCGCGACGCGCTCCTGTGCCATGGTGTCGCGGTCGCGGACCGTGACGGCGTTGTCCTCGAGGCTGTCGAAGTCGACCGTCACGCAGTACGGCGTGCCGATCTCCTCGTGCCGGCGGTAGCGCTTGCCGATCGAGCCGGCGTCGTCGAAGTCGACGTTCCAGTGCTTGCGCAGCAGCTCGGCGACGGCCTTCGCCTTCGGCGTGAGGTCGGCGTTGCGCGACAGCGGCAGCACCGCGGCCTTGAACGGCGCCAGCCGCGGGTCGAGCTTCAGCACGACGCGCTTGTCGGTGCCGCCCTTGGCGTTCGGCACCTCTTCCTCGTAGTAGGCGTCGATCAGGAACGCCATCATCGACCGGCCGACACCGGCCGCCGGCTCGATGACGAACGGGCGGTACCGCTGCTTCGACGTCGGGTCGAAGTACGACAGGTCCTGACCCGAGTGGTTCGAGTGCGTGGTCAGGTCGAAGTCGGTGCGGTTGGCGATGCCCTCGAGCTCACCCCACTCCTGGCCCGCGTTGAACGCGAAGCGGTACTCGATGTCGACGGTGCGCTTCGCGTAGTGCGAGAGCTTTTCCTTCGGGTGCTCGAAGTGGCGCAGGTTCTCGGCCTTGATGCCGAGGTCGGTGTACCACTTCGTGCGCTCGTCGATCCAGTACTGGTGCCAGCTCTCGTCCTCGCCCGGCTCGACGAAGAACTCCATCTCCATCTGCTCGAACTCGCGCGTCCGGAAGATGAAGTTGCCCGGCGTGATCTCGTTGCGGAACGACTTGCCGATCTGGCCGATGCCGAACGGCGGCTTCATCCGCGACGTCGTCTGGACGTTCGAGAAGTTGACGAAGATGCCCTGCGCGGTCTCCGGGCGGAGGTAGTGCAGGCCCTCTTCGGACTCCACCGGGCCGAGGTAGGTCTTCAGCATCATGTTGAAGTCCCGCGGCGCGGTGTACTCGCCGCGCGTGCCGCAGTTCGGGCACGGCACGTCGGACAGGTCGTCCTCGGAGGTCTGCTTGCCGCTGCGCGCCTCGTACTCCTCGGCGAGCTGGTCGGCACGGAACCGCTTGTGGCACGAAAGGCACTCGATCAGCGGGTCGGTGAACACGTTGACGTGCCCCGAAGCCACCCACACCTGGCGCGGCAGGATGACCGAGGAGTCGAGGCCGACGACGTCGTCGCGGCCCTGGACCACGGTCTTCCACCACTGGCGCTTGATGTTGTCCTTGAGTTCGACCCCGAGCGGTCCGTAGTCCCACGCCGAGCGGGTACCGCCGTAGATCTCCCCGCTCGGGAAGACGAAACCACGGCGCTTGCACAGGCTGACTACGGTATCGATGGTGTTCGTGGGCACTCCACGCTCCGGAAGCATGCGGGGACGGATATCGGACTGGAACGTCCAGGGTATCCGCCGGGGCCGAGCCCTTTTCGCGCAGGCTAGGGCCGGGTCACCAGCGACGCCGTGACGACCCGGTTGTCCTCGTAGCCCTCGCTGCCGCCGACGTACTCGCCACCGCAGGTGACGAGGAGCAGCTTGTGCGGGCCGTCGGGGTCGAACAGCTGCTCCGAGCGCCCGGCGAGCTCCGACTTGTGGATGGTCTCGGTCGCGTCGACGCGGTAGACCCACGCCCCGCCGGCGGCGTCGGTCAGTTTGACCTCCTGGCCCGGCTTGACCTGCCAAAGCTCGTCGAACGGGCCCTTCTTGCCCTTCCAGTTGACGTGCCCGGAGAGGAGGGCGACGCCGTGGTCGGCACCGAGTTTCGCCCCCCACCAGGCGGCTTCGTCGAGGCCTTCGGGGATCTTGAGCTCGCCAGCCGCGTCGAGGTCTTCCTGGACGAGCTTCGCGGTGCCGCCGCCGGGGAGGGCGAGGTTCGCGGGCGCCTGGCTGGTGTCCTGCTGGGGCTGGACCGCGGCCGCGGTCGGCGTCGCGGTGCCGTTCGCACCGGCGGGTTCATCCTTTCCGGTGAAGATGAGCAGGGTGGCGACGAGCGCCGCGACCACGAAGGCGCCGGCGACCCCGACGATCCACCAGCGGCCGGAGCCGTTCTTCTCCGCCGGGTTCCGCTCCTGCATGCGCGTGCGCTCCTTCGCTGGTCGTGCCGTTGCGAAGGTTCACATGCGGTGGCGGGCGCGGGAGGTTGCACCGGACTCGGGTCAGCCCGTCGGGCGCGTCACCAGCTGGGCCGTGACCAGGCGGTTCTCGTCGTAGCCCTCGGTGCCGCCCACGTAGTCGCCGCCGCAGGTGACCAGGACCAGCCGGTGCGGCCCGTCCTGCCCGAACCACTTCGCGGCCTGCTCCGGCAACGTCTCCTTCGGCAGCGTCACGACGTCGTCGACCCGGTACACCCAGCGGCCGCCGCGGGCATCGACCACGCTCACCTCGTCGCCGTCGCGCATGCGCCACAGCTCGTCGAACGGGCCGCGCTGCCCCTCCCAGTTCACGTGCCCGGACAGCAGCGCCGCCCCCTGAGCCGCACCCAGCTTCGCGCCCCACCAGGCCGCGTCGCCGAGGCCGCGCGGGATCGGCAGCACGCCGCGGTCGGTCAGCTCCGTGCGGACCAGGCGGGCGGTCGCGCCGTCCGGGAGCCGGACCGTGCCGGGGCGCTGCTGCGCGGCCGATTCGCTGTCCGCGGGCAGCACAGCCGGGGCCGCGTTCTCCCCCGGCAGCGAGCCGGGCGGCGGGGCGGCGGCCTGCGTGGCCGTGGGCGGCAACCAGGTCAGCACGACGACCCCGGCCGCGAACGCGGCCACGGCCAGCGCCCCCGAGACGGCGGCCAGCCCCGTGCGCAGCACCTAGTCCGTCCCGGTCTTGCGCCGCCTGCCGAGCAGCAGCGCGACGGCCGCGAAGAAGACCCCGCCGAACAGCAGGCCGATGCCGAGCGGGATGCGCGAGCTGTCGCCGCCGGTGTCGGGCGCGGCCGCGCCGAGGTAGCCGGCCGGGACCTGCGTCGGCACCGGGGCCTGCGTCGCGCCCGTGCCGCCGCCGGTGCTGCCCGCGGCCTTCGCGACGAAGCCCTTCGGCACCGAGCAGCTGACCCCGCCGAGCACGATGTTCGTCTGCACGTCCTGCAGCGCGGCGCCCGCCGCGTCCTTGACGTGCGTGGTGATCTCGACGCGCCAGCCGGCGACGGCGGTGTAGTCGCCCCCGCGCCAGCCGTCCTGGCGGATCAGCTGGTCGAACGCGGCGACGCGGGTCAGCTTGAGGTCGGAGACGGTCGTGTCCTTGCTGGCGTTCGTGATGTCGCCGGGCGGGCCGAGCCGCAGGTTCTTCAGCTCGAGGCCCGCGTTGCCGCCGGGCATCGGGACGATGCCGAGCCCGCCGCCCTGGCGCACCCACAGCCGGTTCACCGCCGACGTGCCGGTGAGCTTGCCCGGCGAGGTGCAGTCCACCGACGTCTTCGCGCCTTCGAGCACGAGCACGGTGTTGTCGGCCGGCTTCGCCCCGCCCTGCCAGGTGTCGCGCAGCGCGTAGTTCGTCTCGGCGACGGCGGTGGGCACGGTGGTCGCCTGCAGCGCGGCGACGACGTTGTGGTCCCGGCTCGCGATGCCCGCCGGGTAGGGGTTGCCGTTGGTGTAGCGGCCGAGGTCGATCTGGTAGTGCCCGCCGAAGGTGGCGCGCTCGCCGTCGTCCTTGGGCACCGTGACCCGGTCGGTGCCGAGCTTGGACTGGCCGGGCAGCAGCGGGGAGCGCTGGGTCTCGGTGATCAGGGCGCCGCCGCGCTGGCCCTCGCCGCCGATCCGGACCGACGCGATGTTCGCGAACGAGACCGGCCCCGTCTTCTCGTCGACGGCCTGGCTCTGCGCCCCGGCGACCCCGGTGGCGGCCAGCGGGAAGAGGACGGCCGTCAGGACGGCTGCTTTCGTCACGAAACGGGTCATGTCTCCCCACTGCATCTGTTCCGGCGGATCGCCAGCGTACGAGAAGCGACGAAACGCTCCGCGACAACCTTGCACCGTCGGCCACGACATGCGAAGCCGAAGAGGCAATATCCCACGAACTCACCCGAATGGGTTAGTACAACCGGCCGTAGTCCGCAGGCGAGGTGACGGAACGGGAGCCCGTCCGGGGGAACACTAGGATGGGCCGAGCCGTTATCGGCAATGACTACGGAATTCATGTCGCGGCGACGAGGGTGGAGGCGGGTATGGCGACGGTGACCGGGGGCGGCGCCCAGCCGGGGCTCGCGGAGTGCGATCCGGCGGCGGCCGCGGCACCGGCGCACCCGCCGGCGTCGGTCCTGACGGACGCGGGCGACCTGCTGCGCGCACTGGCGGCGCCGGTCCGGATCGCGATCGTGCTGCAGCTGCGCGCGGCCGACCGCTGCGTGCACGAGCTGGTGGACGCCCTCGACGTCGCGCAGCCGCTGATCAGCCAGCACCTGCGGGTGCTGAAGACGGCCGGGGTCGTCCAGGGCGAGCGTCGCGGCCGCGAGGTCGTCTACCGGCTCGCCGACGACCACCTGGCGCACATCGTCGTCGACGCCGTCGCGCACGTGCAGGAAGGAAAGTGATGAACGCCGCCGCACCGCGCAGCCAGGCCCCGGTGCCCGGGCGCCGGTCGACCCGCCAGCGGGCGGCCGTCGTCGAGCTGCTGAGCAAGGTCAACGACTTCCGGTCGGCCCAGGAACTGCACGACGAGCTGCGCAAACGCGGCGACGGCATCGGCCTGACGACGGTGTACCGCACGCTGCAGTCGCTGTCGGAGGCCGGCGAGATCGACGTGCTGCGCACGGACTCGGGCGAGGCGATCTACCGCCGCTGCTCGGCGCACCACCACCATCACCTGGTGTGCCGCCTGTGCGGCCGCACGGTGGAGGTCGAGGGGCCGGCGGTGGAGCGCTGGGCGGAGAAGATCGCGGCGGAGCACGGGTTTTCGCAGATCTCGCACACGGTGGAGATCACCGGCACCTGCGCGGAGCACTAGTACTCATACGGGTCTTTCGGCGCGGGGACGGTCGAGATCGACGCCGGCGTGAATTCCGGCGTGTAGCTGTTGTTCTTCGTGGCCGTGCCGGGGACGACCTGGCCCGTCACCTGGATCCAGGCGTCGCTGGCCAGGTGGTCGGCCGCGCCGCCGCGGAGGTGGACGGTCACCGGGAACGCGTCGGCCGCGCAGCAGCTGATCACCAGGCGCGCCAGCAGGGTGGTGCCGCCGGTGTGCACGACGAAGCCGGTCAGCGAGATGGTGCGGCCGTCGAGGGTGCCGGAGGCGTCCCAGCCCGCGCGGCTGACGAACTCGTTGACGCTCAGCGGCACGACGGCCCCGGCGGGCAGGGGCGGGAAGGCGGCGGCGTTGGCGGCGGCCGCGCTCGCCGGGACCCGCGCCTCGGTGCGGATGACCGAGTCGGCGCCCAGGGCGGGCGGTGCGACGAGGAAGACCGCCAGGACCGGGACCAGAAGGAGCCAGGCGGGCCGCGCGGAGTGGGAATGGCCGGCATGGTCATGGCCGGCTGGGTCATGGCCGGCAGGGTCAAGGCCAGCTGGGTCGTAGCCGCTGTGGCTGTGGCCGGCTGGGTCATGGCCGCCGTAGTCAAGGCCAGCCGGGTCAAGGCCAGCAGAGTCCAGCCCGCCGTGGTCGATGGCCGCGGCCGGCTGCACTCCTGCCGTCGCTTTTGCTCGCGCCGCAAGCAAGTCGCGCACGATCGCCACCGCGCCGAGCAGGACCATCACCGCCCCTCCCGCGATGATCCACGGCTGCTGCGCCGGCTTCACGTACCGCAGGTAGTCGCCGTTGACCGCGATCTTCACCAGCGCCCCGCCCAGCAGCACCAGCAGGATGTTCTGCGTCTCGCGCCTCACGCCAGCCCCACCACCAGTCCGGTCACCACGGCGCACGCCGCCGCCACCACGAACGTCACCGGCGCGAACCGGACGGCGAACGACCTGCCGAACGTCCCCGCCTGCAACGCGAACAGCTTCACGTCCACCGCCGGCCCCACCACCAGGAACACCAGCTTCGGCAGCAGCGGCAACGCCGTCAGCGAAGCCGCCACGAACGCGTCCGCCTCGCTGCACAGCGCCAGGACCACCGCCAGCACCGCCATCACCACGATGCCCAGCACCAGCTGGTCACCCAGCACCCCGAACCAGCGGGCCGGCACCAGCACGTTCAGCGCCGACGAGATCAGCGCCCCCAGCACCAGGAAGCCGCCCGCCTCGACCAGGTCCGTGCGGGCCGTCTCGGCGAACACCCGCCACCGCTGCCCGCCCGCCACGTCGGGCAGCCGCCGCAACGCGCGGGCCGTGATCCACTCCAGCTTGCCCCAGCGGGCCCACAGCCAGCCCATCACCATCGACGTCGCCAGCGAGCCCGCGAAGCGCGCCAGCACCATCTCCGGCTTGCCCGGGAACGCCACCGCCGTCGCCACCAGCACCACCGGGTTCACCGCCGGCGCCGCCAGCAGGAACGTCAACGCCGCCGCCGGGGCCACGCCCTGGCCCATCAGCCGGCGCGCCACCGGCACCGAAGCGCATTCACACCCCGGCAGTGCGACGCCGGCCAGGCCCGCCACGCCGACCGCCGCCCCGGCCCGCCGCGGCAGCACCTTCTCCAGCACCCGGGCCGGCACGAACGCGGCGATGGCGCCGCTGATCAGCACGCCCAGCACCAGGAACGGCAGCGCCTGCACGCAGACGGCGACGAACACGGTCGAGCCGGTGCGCAGCGCGGGCACGTCGAAGGCCTGCTGCAGCCAGCCCTGGGCGAGGATCGCGACCAGCAGGATCGCGCACAGCACCTCGACCGAGCTGATCCGGAACCGGCGGGTGCGCCGGGCGGTATCGGAAACCGTGTTCACGACGGCGATGATGCCAGCCGGGTCCGACACCGAGAGCACCGCACTTCCGCGAACGGTCGGAAAAGGCCGGTTTCCGGCCGGAATTTACCGTTCGCGGCGGCGAAAAGCCCCTTGTGGGTTATTCGCCGGGCACGATCCCCGGCAGATCGGTCCGCAGCTGCGACGCCGTCGACACCACCAGCATCAGCAGCGTCCCGAGCGCCGCCGCGTCCAGGCCCGCCGCCGGGAACGCGTACCGCAGCGTCACGTCGAGGCCGCCGTCCGAATGCCCGACCCCGAGCGTGCCGAAGAGCCCTTGGCCCGCCCGCTCGGCGACCGCGACCGACAGGTCCGGGCGGTCCGGCAGGTCCCAGCCGACCACGCAGGTCAGCGAGAGCACGGTGAGCCCCTCGCCGAGCCGGGTCGCCTGGATCACGCAGGGGACGTCACCGTGGGAGAACGTCAGCGCGCCGTCGTCGTCGACGCGCACCTCGAGGTACCGCTCGAGCGCGTCTTTCGCCTGCGTCAGCAGCTCCGCGGTCTCCGCCGCTTCGGTCGCGCTCACGACGAGGCCGCCTGGTCCACCGCGCCGCCGAAGCGGCGATCGCGCTTCGCGAACTCCAGGCACGCGCGCCACAGGTGCGTCCGGTCGAAGTCCGGGAACAGCGTGTCCTGGAAGACCATCTCGGCGTAGGCCGACTGCCACAGCAGGAAGTTCGACGTCCGCTGCTCGCCCGAGGGCCGCAGGAACAGGTCCACGTCCGGCATGTCCGGCTGGTACAGGTACTTGCCGATGGTCTTCTCGGTGACCTTGTCCGGGTTCAGCTTGCCGTCCGCGACGTCGCGCGCGATCCGCTGCATCGCGTCGGCCAGCTCGGCGCGGCCGCCGTAGTTGACGCACATCGTCATGTTCAGCGCCGTGTTGTGCTTGGTCTTCTCCTCGGCCGCCTGCAGCTCCTTGATCACCGACGCCCACAGCTTCGGCCGCCGCCCGGCCCACCGGATGCGCACGCCGATCGAACCGAGGTAGTCGACCTGGCGGCGGATGGTGTCGCGGTTGAAGCCCATCAGGAACCGCACCTCTTCGGGGCTGCGCTTCCAGTTCTCCGTCGAGAACGCGTACACCGAGAGCCACTTGACGCCGATTTCGACCGCGCCGGCGGCGACGTCGATCATCACCGCTTCGCCGCGCTTGTGGCCTTCGATCCGCGGCAGGCCGCGCTGGTTGGCCCAACGGCCGTTGCCGTCCATGACCAGCGCGACGTGCTTGGGGACCAGCTCGCGCGGGATCTCCGGTGGCTTCGCGCCGGACGGGTGCGGATCCGGCGCCCGCAGCTCGTACCGCGACGCCTTGCTCTCGCGTCCCCTGCGCAGCACTGCGAGCCTCCCTGGATGGGTGAAACCGATCAGGCCCGACCCTACTGCCCGGGCACCCCCTGCCCTTCGGGGGTCCGGGTGGCGGAGCCCCCGGCCCGGGGCGAAGCCCCGGATGGCAGCACAGCCTCCCGGGCGCGTCGCTCGACAAGGGGAAGGGACCGGAGCTGACGCTCCAGATGCCACTGCAGGTGGGCCGCGACCAGGCCGCTCGCGTCACGGCGGGTGCCGGGCAGTGTCGACTCGGCCATCGTCCACTCGCCGTGCAGCAGGGCCGTGAGCAGGTCCAGGACCTCGGGCGCGGGGTGCACGGACCCCGGGACGCGGCAGTCCTGGCACATCGAGCCACCGGCGGGGACGCTGAACGCGACGTGCGGGCCGGGCAGGCCGCAGCGGGCGCACTCGGTGAGCGCGGGCGCCCAGCCGGCGTAGGACATCGCGCGGAGGAAGAACGCGTCGAGCACGAGGGACGCGTCCCGCTCCCCGGCGGCGAGGGACCGCAGCGCACCGCAGACGAGGAGGTAGAGCTTGAGCACCGGCTCGCCCTCTTCGGCCGAGAGCCGGTCCGCGGTTTCGGCGATCGCGCTGGCCGCGGTGTAGCGCTGGTAGTCGGCGACCAGCGGCAGCTGGAACGCGTCGACGGTCTCGACCTGGGTGATGACGTCGAGGGTCCGTCCGGTGTAGAACTGCACGTCGACGTGGCCGAACGGCTCCAGCCGGGCCCCGAACCGCGACGAGGTGCGCCGCACGCCCTTCGCGACGGCGCGGACCTTGCCGTGCCGGCGCGTGAGCAGGGTGACGATCCGGTCGGCCTCACCCAGCTTGTGCGTGCGCAACACCACCCCGGTGTCGCGGTAGAGGTTCACCACCCCGACATCGTCCCACTTCGGGGCGATGCCGGGGTGGAGCGCCCCGCGGAAAAAGCGAGTATCAGCAGTAGTAGCCGTAGCAGGTGCTGACGGCCACCGCCGAGGCGATGATCGCGATGATGGCGATGACGCAGCCGATGCTGCCCAGGATGGTGGAGATCAGGCAGAGCGTCTTGGTGGTGCGCGACGCCTGCTCCGCCATCATGTAGTTGCCCTGCATCTTGTACGTGCCGACCTCGTTCGACTTCATGATCGCGAAGATGCCGAGGATCAGGCCGCCCAGGAAGAGCGAGGCGATCGCCCAGCCCTTGTAGTCCTTGATGGCGTTGATGTCGCCGCCGGGCATGCCGTAGCCGGGCGCGCCGAAGCCGCCGGACGGCGGCTGGCCGTACGGCGCGGGCTGGCCGTACGCGGGCATCCCGCCCGACGGCGGGCCGTAACCGGGCTGCTGCTGCGGGAAACCGCCGGACTGCGGCTGCTGGCCGTAAGGCGGCTGCTGCTGGCCGTAGGGATTGGTCATGAACTGGTACCCCAACTATTCGTGAACGTCCGCCGGGTCGCCCCGGGCGGTGGTGTGAAAAAGGCGTGCCTCAGTGGTGCGGCGGCTGGTCGTTCGGCGGCTGGCCGAACTGTCCCGGTGGGATCTTCCGGGTCTCCCCGGCGTCGCCCTGGCCTTCCGGACGCAGCATCTGCGTCCGCTCGGCCTGCTCGTCGAACGCGGATCCGCCGCCCCCGGCGGAATCCGGGCGGAGCATCTGGGTGCGCTCGACCTCGTCGAACGCGGACCCGCCGCCCGGCGGCGGGGCGAGCGGCTGGCCCGGCTGCTGCCCGAAGCCGCCCGGCTGCGGGGGCTGCCCGAACCCGCCGGAAGCCGGTTGCTGCTGCGGGAAACCGCCCGGCGCGGGCTGGCCGAAGCCGCCGGACTGGGGCTGCTGCGGGAAACCGCCGGACGGCGGCTGGCCGAACTGACCGGGCTGACCGGGCTGCTGGCCCGCCGGCGGGTAGCCGCCGGCGAAGGGCTGCTGCGCGCCGGGCTGCTGCTGCCCGAACGGGGCCTGGCCGGGCGCGGCGTCGGCCTGCACCACGACGGTGCCGAGGATCTTGTCGGAGAAGGTCTGGCTCTTGTCGTCCCAGAGCGGCCACAGGTACCCGACGTAGCAGGGAAGGCCGTCGATGATGTGGCAGAGGTCGCGCAGGAACGCGGATCCGACGCCGATCGGCTGCCCGGTCTGCTCGCCGATCAGCTTGATGCCGAGGATCCGCTTGCCCAGCGACTGACCGGTGTTGCCCTGCTGGATCCACCGGTTGTAGACGGCCCAGCCGATGCCGGCGAGCCCGCCGAGCACGTACAGGATCACGCCGACGGTCTGCGCGCCGGCGAGGACGAGGACGAACGCGAGGAGGTAGACGACGATGACCGGCGCCTGGTCGATGATCAGGGCACCGGCGCGCTGGCCCCAGTTCGCGTAGTTTTGCGGTGCACCGAACGGGGTACCCGGCTGGCCGAACGGCGCCTGCTGCCCGTAGGACGGCTGCCCGTACGGCGGCGGTGCCTGACCGGGCTGCGGCTGTCCGAACGGTTGCTGGCCGCCGGGCTGCTGCTGCCCGAAGGACGGCTGACCGTAGGGATCGGTCATTGGGTCTCCCCCTCGCTGGTAACTCCACCGCGCACTCCGCACGGGACCACACCGGACACACGGCACTGGTCCGCGGGAGCGTACTCGGTTCACCTGCGGCCGCGCTGCCCAGGCTTCCCCTGTCCGGGTGACCCGCACGAGCCTCCGACGCAGAGCGTGGCGACGCGGTTCCCGTCCGTCCGAATCAGACGTGCAGGCTGGTGAACGGGGCGAACGGGAGGTTGCGAATGACGAACCAGACGGCGAACACGACGCCGGCGGTCAGCGGGGTCCAGCGCCAGTGCAGCCAGCTGTTCACCCAGCGGCCGCGCAGCCGGCCGACGGTCCAGGCGACCGTGCTCCACACGAAGAGGAGCACGAAGACGAGCGACACGGCGTTGTAGTGCAGCGCCGCGGGGAGGTCGCCGTGCATCAGGCTGTAGGCCATCCGCATGCCGCCGCAGCCGGGGCAGTCGATGCCGAACAGGGCCTTGGTCGGGCAGATCGGGAGCCAGCCGCCGGGGGTGGTGGGGTCGCCGATCCAGACCGCCACGCAGCACGCGCCGAGCCCGCCCACCACGGCCATCGGGGCGCCGAGGGCGCGCAGCGTCGCCTTGGCCCCGCGGGCCGGGTATCCCGTGTAGACGGTCGTCATGGCACCAGCGTCCAGGCGGAGACGCCGACGAAGGCGAACAGGGCGAACACGACGGCCAGGTAGAGCCCGATCAGCACGGCGAAGGAGATCGCCGACCACATCGCCCACTTGCGGGCCTCGTCGGCGGCCCGGTGCGCTTCCGCGTGGAAGCCCTGGAACCACAGGGAGTTGACCTGGCTCGCCTTCACGATGGAGACGATACCCAACGGCAGGCAGCACATCACCGTCGACAGGATCGCCCAGACCATGTTGTTGTCCGGGGGGGGTCCGTAGTGGGGTCCCCAGCCGTGGGGCGGGTACTGCTGGTACACCGGGATCGCCTCCTGCCGCCGAGCCTGCGTCAGTTCGACGCGGCGTCGTCGGTGAGCGTTCCGAAGAGCAGCACGACCGTCACGATCGCCGCGACCCACAGGACGGCGCCGGCGACGGCGGCGACGACCGCCCACCGCCGGGCGTCGCGGGCCGCCTCGTGCGCGGCCTCCGGATCGCCCTGCGCCCAGAGCTTTTCGACCTTCGCGGCCTGGTAGATCGAGAGCGCGCCGAACGGGAGGCAGCACAGGATCGCGCTGACGATCCCCCAGACCAGGTGGCTCGCGGGCGGCGGGCCGGGGTTGTAGTCGGCCGGCGGCCGCGGCTGCTCGCTCACGTCAGAACCCGAGCCGGCGCAGCTGACGGGGGTCGCGCTGCCACTCCTTGGCCACCTTGATGTGCAGGTCGAGGTAGACCTTGGAGCCGAGCAGCGCCTCGATGTTCTTGCGCGCGGTGGCGCCGACCTCGCGCAGCCGTTCGCCCTTGTGCCCGAGGATGATGCCCTTCTGGCTGGGCCGCTCCACGAACAGGAACGCGTGCACGTCGATGAGGTCGTCGCGGCCTTCGCGCGGCAGCATCTCCTCGACGGTGACGGCGATCGAGTGCGGCAGCTCGTCGCGGACGCCTTCCAGCGCCGCCTCGCGGATCAGCTCGGCGACCAGCGTCTGCTCGGGTTCGTCGGTCAGCTCACCGCCCGGGTAGAGCTGCGGGCCTTCGGGGAGCTTGCCGACGAGCAGGTCCGCGAGCGCGCCGACCTGGAAGCCGTCGACCGCGGACACCGGGATCAGCTCGGCGAACTCCATCACCTCCTGCAGCGCGAGCAGCTGCTCGGCGACCTGCTGGGGCTGGACGAGGTCGGTCTTGGTGACGATCCCGATCACGGGGGTCCGCTTGGCGATCTTCTGCAGCTCGCCGGCGATGAACTTGTCGCCGGGGCCGATCTTCTCGTTGGCGGGCACGCAGAACCCGACGACGTCCACTTCGGACCACGTCGTGTGCACGATGTCGTTGAGCCGCTCGCCGAGCAGGGTGCGCGGGCGGTGCAGGCCGGGGGTGTCGATGAGGACGAGCTGGGCGTCCTCACGGGAGACGATGCCGCGGATCGCGTGGCGCGTGGTCTGCGGCTTGCTCGAGGTGATCGCGACCTTGGTGCCGACGAGGGCGTTGGTGAGCGTCGACTTGCCCGCGTTGGGGCGGCCGACGAAGCAGGCGAAGCCGGAGCGGTGTTCGGTCATCGGTGCAGCACCTCGAGCACGGCGCCGTCCGGGGCGGCGAGGATGATCGGCGCGTACTTCGCGATGTCGCGCACGGCCTGCACGGACGCGCCCTTCAGCAGTCCTTCTTCGCTGACGACGGCGGCCGCTTCGATGCCTTCGGCGCCGCTGGACAGCGCCGCGGCGACCGCGGCCTGCAGGGCGGTGAGCTTGAACGACGGCTGGTCGACCGTGCCGGCGGCGTAGGTGCGGCCGTCGGTGTCGCGGACCGCGGCGCCCTCGGGGGCCTGGATGCGGGCGCGCGAGGACCGGGCGAGGACGACCAGTTTCCGGTCCTCCGCCTCGAGGTCAGGCATGTTCGACGCTCCTGTCGCGTTCGTCGGGGTGGGGCAGGCGCGTGCGGCGCCGGGTCGTGCGGTCGGCCGGGTCGGTCATCGCCTCGGCGTCGGCCGGGTGCACGACCACGGTGGTGATCCGCATGCGGCCGCGCCGGTCCTTGCCCCCTTCGGCGAACAGCCGAAGGCCGGCGACCTCGGCTTCGGCCCCCGGCAGCGGGACCCTACCCAGTCGTTCCGCGAGCAGGCCGCCCACGGTCTCCACGTCGTGGTCTTCGAGGTCGAGGCCGAAGAGCTCCCCCAGGTCGTCGACGCTCATCCGGGACGACACGCGGACGGCGCCGTCGCTCAGCTCTTCGACCTCGGGGCGCTCGTCGGCGTCGGACTCGTCGGTGATCTCGCCGACGATCTCCTCGAGGACGTCCTCGATGGTGAGCAGGCCGGCGGTGCCGCCGTACTCGTCGACGGCGATCGCCATGTGGTTGTGCGAGCGCTGCATCTCCTTGAGGAGCTCGTCGAGCCGTTTCGAGTCGGGGACGAAGGAGGCTTCGTTCATCAGCGTGCTGACGATGGTGCTCGGGCCGTCCGGGTCCATGTACGCGGCCATGAGGTCCTTGATGTTGACGACGCCGACGATGTCGTCGACGGACTCGTCGATCACCGGGAGCCGGGTGAAGCCGGTGCGCAGCGCCAGTGCCAGGGCCTGGCGGACCGTCTTGGTGCGCTCGATCCAGACGATCTCGGTGCGCGGCACCATGACCTCGCGGGCGACGGTGTCGCCGAGCTCGAACACCGAGTGGATCATCTCGCGCTCGGAGTCCTCGACGACGCCGCGTTCCTGGGCGATGTCGACCAGTTCGCGCAGCTCGACTTCGGAGGTGAACGGGCCTTCGCGGAAGCCCTGGCCGGGGGTGATGGCGTTACCGATGAGGATGAGCAGCCGGGACAGCGGGCCGAGGACGGAGCCGAGGACGCGGACGGGCCCGGCGACGTAGCGGCCGATGCGGTAGGGGTGCTGGCGGCCGAGGGTGCGCGGCCCGACGCCGATGAGGACGTAGCTGACGACGACCATCACGACGGCGGTGACCAGCACGGCGAGGCCGAGCGGGTGGACCCAGCTGCCGACCGCGACGGTGACGAGGACGGTGGCGGTGAGTTCGCAGCCGAGGCGCAGCAACAGGAGCAGGTTGATGTGGCGGCGGCGTTCGACGACGACGGCGGAGAGCTGGCGGGCGCCGGGTAGCCCGAGCCGGGCGAGGCCGTCGGCCCGGGCTTGCGACACGGTGCTGATGGCGGCGTCGGCCGCGGCGAACACGCCCGCGAGGAGCACGAGCGCGATCGCGAAGAGGAGCTGGACCATGGCTGGCGCCTAGGGCGTTTCCCCAGCGGGTGGTTCGGCGGACGCGTCGAGCCCGGCGAAGCCGAGGACGCGGTCGTCGGAGCTGCGCTGGGCGTCCTGCTTCTGCAGGGCGGCGACGGCGTCCTGGTACTCGCCGAGGATGCGCTTCTGCAGGGCGAACATCTCGCGTTCCTCGGCGGGTTCGGCGTGGTCGTAGCCGAGCAGGTGCAGGCAGCCGTGGACGGTGAGCAGGTGCAGCTCGTCGATCAGGGCGTGGCCCGCGGTCTTGGCCTGGTCCTTGGCGAACGCCGGGCAGAGCACGATGTCGCCGAGCAGCGCCGGGGACGCGTCGGGCGCGTCGGGGCGGCGGCTGGAGTCGAGCTCGTCCATCGGGAAGGCCATGACGTCGGTGGGGCCGGGGAGGTCCATCCAGCGTTCGTGGAGGTCTTCCATGACGTCGAGGGTGACGAGCAGGATGGACAGCTCGGCGAGCGGGCTGACCTCCATCTTGTCGAGGGCGTAGCGGGCGGCCGAGACGATGGACGTCTCGTCGACGTCGACGCCGGACTCGTTGGCGATTTCGATGCTCACCGCCGGTTGCCCTTCCAGCCGTTGCCCTGCGGTTCCTGCGCGTCCTGCACGGCCTGCCACTTCTCGTAGGCGTCGACGATGCTCGCGACGAGCCGGTGCCGGACGACGTCCTGGCTGGTCAGTTCGGCGAAGTGGAGGTCGTCCACGCCGTGGAGGATGTCGCGGACGACGCGGAGGCCGCTGCGCTGGCCGCTGGGCAGGTCGACCTGGGTGACGTCGCCGGTGACGACGATCTTGGAGCCGAAGCCGAGGCGGGTGAGGAACATCTTCATCTGCTCGGGCGTGGTGTTCTGGGCCTCGTCGAGGATGATGAAGGCGTCGTTGAGGGTCCGGCCGCGCATGTAGGCCAGCGGCGCGATCTCGATGGTGCCGGCCTGCATGAGCCGCGGGATGGACTCGGGCTCGACCATGTCGTGCAGCGCGTCGTAGAGCGGCCGCAGGTACGGGTCGATCTTCTCGTTGAGGGTGCCGGGCAGGTAGCCGAGGCGCTCGCCGGCTTCGACGGCGGGGCGGGTCAGCACGATGCGGGTGACCTGCTTGGCCTGCAGCGCCTGGACGGCCTTGGCCATGGCGAGGTAGGTCTTGCCGGTTCCGGCGGGGCCGATGCCGAAGACGACGGTGTGCTTGTCGATGGCGTCGACGTAGCGCTTCTGGTTGAGCGTCTTGGGCCGGATGGTCTTGCCGCGGCGGGAGACGATGTTGAGGCTGAGGACCTCGGCGGGCGAGGCGTCGCCGGTGGAGAGCATGCCGATGGTGCGGCGGACGGTGTCGGGTCCGACCTGCTGGCCCCCGCCGGCGAGCTGGACGAGCTCGGCGAAGACGCGTTCGGCGAAGGCGACGTCGGCGGGTGTTCCGGTGAGGGTGACCTCGTTGCCGCGCACGTGCACGTCGGCGGCCAGGAGCTCTTCGGCGACCCGCAGGTTTTCGTCGCGGGAGCCGAGCAGGCTGAGGGCGGCGGCATCTGGGATGGGGAACCGGGACTGCGCAGCCTGAACGGAGGCATCCTCGGTCTTGGCGACGTCCCCGGGGACGTCGGGTCGGGCGGCACCACCCGGTACGGTTCCGGCCACGTGGCCTCAGGCCTGCTTTCTCGGTGAGGGAGAACGGACCCCACCGATGCTACTGGCACCCACCGACAGAACGCAGGCCGGTTTCCCTAGTCCTCCTGAGGAGCCCCGAAGAGCCCCAGAGGCTCCCCACCAAGAACGTGGGCATGAACATGAAAGACGGTCTGCCCGGCATCTCCATCGGTGTTGAACACCACCCGATACCCACTCTCGAGCACCCCCTCGAGCTCGGCAACCTTCCGACAGGCGAGAGCAACGTCGGCAAGGAGCTGAGGATCGGCAGCAGCAAGCTCCCCAAGATTCCGGTACCGAGTCTTGGGCACAACAAGGACGTGAACCTTCGCCTGAGGCCGAATATCCCGGAAGGCAAAGGTGGAGTCATCCTGGTAGACGACATCGGCAGGGATCTCACCAGCAATGATCCGCTCGAAGAGAGTCTCATCCTCACTCATGAGGAAGAACCCTACCGACCACAAGCCGCGGCACACAGACAGACACGGGGCGAGAGTCGCGGGGGGTCCGGGGGCGAAGCCCCCGGCTGGGGGTCTGGGGGTTTGACCCCCAGAAGACACAACGAACGCGAAGCGGCCGCCTGAGTCGAGCGAAGCGAGAGGAAGGGGGCCGCGGAGCGGTAGACCCTGGGGGTCGATCTACCGCATCCGCGGCGGCCGCCGGACCGAGGGGGGAGGTGCCCGGCGGAGCTTTTGTAACTTCCCAGTGGCGCACCGTCCGTAACGGTCCGAGACCGTGCGTGGTGCGTTAGTAAACGAGAGTAACGGGTCGGAGTGTGATCGCGCCATAACTGGGCGCAAAATCGGGCTTCTTTTTTCCGGTGATCTTTTCACCGCCACCGGGCGGTGAGGGCGCCCAGCGCTCCGAGGGCGACGGCCGCTGCCGTCGATGTGCGCAGCACGGTCGTTCCCAGCCGGACGGCTCGGGCGCCGGCTTCGCGCAGGGTGTGGAGTTCGCCGTCGGTGATGCCGCCTTCGGGGCCGATGACGAGGAGGACGTCGCCGGTGTCGGGGAGGTCGAGGTCGGTGAGGCGGTCGGGGACGTCGGATTCGAGGACGATGGCCAGGGACATGGTGGCCACGAGGCCGGCGAGCTCGTGGGTGCTGACGGCCTCGGTGACGTCGGGGACGTGGGCGCGGCGGGCTTGTTTGGCGGCGGAGCGGGCGGTGGCGCGCCAGCGGGCGAGGGCCTTGTCGCCGCGGCCGCCGTCTTCCCATTTGGCGACGCTGCGGGCGGCGCGCCAGGGGACGATCGCGTCGACGCCGGCCTCGGTGGCCAGTTCGACGGCGAGTTCGCCGCGGTCGCCCTTGGCGAGGGCCTGGGCGACGACGACGCGCAGGGCGGGCGGGTCCTCGGTCCAGCTTTCCTCGATCGACAGCGTCAGCGCGGCGTCCCGGCCGGGCTGGACGGCTTCGACGACGCAGCGGGCCATCGCGCCCGCGCCGTCGGACAGCACCAGCCGCTCCCCCGCGCGCAGGCGGCGGACGGTGGCCGCGTGCCGGGCTTCCTCGCCGTCGAGCACGGTGCGCCCGGAAGCGGGCACGGAGGAGGCGAGGAAGACCGGCAGGGTGGTGTCGGGCACGGGGTCAGCGGTGGTTCTTGGTGCGCAGCTTGGAGAACAGGCCGCCGTGCTTGGTGCCGTTGGCCGAGAGGGTCGGGGCCTCCTCGCCGCGCTGCTGGGCCAGCTCGACCAGCAGCTCGCGCTGGGCTTCGTCGAGCTTGGTCGGCACCTGGACGTCGATGTGGACGTGCAGGTCGCCGCGGCCGTCGACGCGCCCGGAGGACCGCAGCCGCGGCATGCCCTTGCCGGTGAGGACGAGCTCGGCGTTGGGCTGGGTGCCGGGTTCGATGTCGAGCTCGTAGTCGCCGTCGACCAGCGTCGCGATCGGCACCGTGGCGCCGAGGGCGGCGGTGGTCATCGGGACGCGGAAGTTGCAGTGCAGGTCGTGGCCCTGGCGGACGAAGACCTCGTGCGGCGTCTCGTCGATCTCGACGTAGAGGTCGCCGGCCGGGCCGCCGCCGGGGCCGACCTCGCCCTGGCCGGAGAGGCGGATGCGCATGCCGTCGCCGACGCCCGGCGGGATCTTGGCGGTGACGTTGCGGCGGGCGCGGATGCGGCCGTCGCCGCCGCACTGGCGGCAGGGGTCGGGGATGACCTCGCCGAAGCCGCGGCAGACCGGGCACGGGCGGGCGGTGACGACCTGGCCGAGGAACGACCTCTGGACGGACTGGACCTCGCCGGCG
This sequence comes from Amycolatopsis sp. NPDC101161, assembly GCF_044768185.1. Classification (NCBI taxonomy): domain Bacteria; kingdom Bacillati; phylum Actinomycetota; class Actinomycetes; order Pseudonocardiales; family Pseudonocardiaceae; genus Amycolatopsis; species Amycolatopsis sp. NPDC101161. Next base: position 346,026 of record NZ_JBIWPI010000006.1, on the reverse strand, counting down.
CCACCGCAGGTGTCGCACGTCTTGACCGAGGTGCCTTCGCTGGTGCCGGCGCCGCGGCAGAGGTCGCAGACGATCGCCGTGTCGACGGCGATCTCCTTGTCGACGCCGGTGGCGCACTCCTCGAGGGAGAGGCCGAGCCGGATCAGCGCGTCGGAGCCGGGCTGGACGCGGCTGCGGGGTCCGCGCCCGCGTCCGCCGCCGCCCCCGGCCGCGCCGAAGAAGGCGTCCATGATGTCGCCGAGGCCGCCGAAGCCGGCGAAGGGGTCACCGCCGCCCCCGCCGCGCGCGCCGTTGTCCATCGGGTCGCCGCCGAGGTCGACGATCTTGCGCTTCTGCGGGTCCGACAGCACCTCGTAGGCCGTCGTGACCTCGCCGAACTTGTGCTGGGCGTCTTCCGACGGGTTGACGTCGGGGTGCAGCTCCCTGGCCAGCTTCCGGTACGCGCGCTTGATGTCCTGATCGCTCGCGTTCTTCGCCACCCCGAGGATGCCGTAGTAGTCCCTCGCCACCGTCTTCGCTTCTCCTTCTGCTCTGCCCGGCTCAGCGGCCGTGCAGGATCTGCCCCACGTAGTTGGCGACCGCGCGCACCGCGGCGATCGTGCCGGGGTAGTCCATCCGGGTCGGGCCGACCACCCCCATGCCGCCGAGCACCACGTCGTCGCGGCCGTAGCCGATCGAGACGACCGAGGTGCTGCGCATCTGCTCGTCCTCATTTTCCTCACCGATGCGCACCGTGATCGCACCGGGGTTGCGCGCGGCGGCCAGCAGCTTGAGCACGACCACCTGCTCCTCGAGGGCTTCGAGGACTTGGCGCAGCGAGCCCGGGAAGTCGGCGACGTTGCGCGTGAGGTTCGCGGTCCCGCCGAGGACCAGGCGTTCTTCCGGGTGCTCGGCCAGCGACTCGACCAGCACGGTCGTGACGCGGATGAGCGCGTCCCGCAGCTCGCCCGGCGCCTGGTCGGGCAGCTCGGCGACGCGCGCGGCGGCGTCGTTGAGCCGCCGGCCGGACATGGCCGTGTTCAGCACCGTCCGCAGCCGGGCGACGTCCTCTTCGGTGACGACGTCGCCGAGGTCGACCGTGCGCTGGTCGACGCGGCCGTTGTCGGTGATCAGCACCAGCATGAGCCGCGCCGGGGTGAGCGGCACCACTTCGAGGTGGCGCACCTTGGCGTTGGTCAGCATCGGGTACTGGACGACGGCGACCTGCCGGGTCAGCTGCGCGAGCAGCCGGACCGAGCGCTTGAGGACGTCGTCGAGGTCGGTGCCGCTGTCGAGGAAGGTGGTGATGGCCTTGCGTTCGGCGGTCGAGAGCGGCTTGATCTCCGAGAGCCGGTCGACGAAGAGGCGGTAGCCCTTGTCGGTCGGCACGCGGCCGGCGCTGGTGTGCGGCTGGGTGATGTAGCCCTCTTCCTCGAGGGTGGCCATGTCGTTGCGCACGGTGGCGCTGGACACACCGAGGTTGTGCCGCTCGACGATCGCCTTCGACCCGACGGGCTCCTGGTTGGACACGTAGTCGGCGACGATCGCGCGCAGCACTTCGAAGCGGCGCTCATCCGCGTTGGCCACCGTTCCTCACCTACCTCGCTCGCTGCTCATCTTGAGTTTACGGAAGCCTGAGCCGGTCGTGCTCAACCCCGCCCACCGGGGCAGGGGTGTCGCCCCGCGAACCGGGTAAAGAACGGGCAAACGAATTCCCATGCGTTTTCCCCGAAATGAATTCCCGGCTTGAGACGGGAACCGAAAACCGGTTTGCTGCCTCTGATCCACATGCCAGTCCCCGACTTCCGAGGTCGCCGTGAACCGAACTGAACCCGCTTCGGCCGGAATGCCCGAAATCGCCCGGCGAGCGGCCGAGGCGAAAGCGCGGCTCGAGCGCGTCTCGGCGACCGCCACGAGCGCCGACGGGGCCGTCACGGTCACCGTCAACACCAGCGGTGCGCTGCAGGAACTCACCTTCGGCCCGCGCGCCGACGAGCTGCCGCGCACCCGGCTCGCGCAGGCCGTCCTGGCGACCGCCAAACGCGCCCAGCTCGACGCCGCTCGGCAGCTGACCGCCGTCATGGCGCCGGTGATCGGCGCCGACAGCGACGCCATGAAATTCCTTCAGGAACAGATTCCGGAACCCGAGCTCCCGGCCGAAGAAGCGCGCCGGGAACCGCCCCGGAACCCGTCCGCCGACGACGACTTCGGCGGCCCGATCCTGCGCCGGGGGCAGTGATGGCGGGCGAAGCGATGAAGGTCGACTTCGACGTCCTCGGCGGGCACGAGGACGAGATCCGCGAGATCGCCGGCCGGGTCCAGCAGGCGGTCGACGCCGCGGGCACCGCCGGCGCGCTCGACTTCGACGCGTTCGGGCTGGTCGGGCAGGTGTTCGCGGTGCCGATCCAGGGCTGGGTGGACACCGCCGACAGCTTCCTGAGCGCGGCCGTCGAGGCCGGCCACGACGTCGCGGACCGGGTGAAGGCCGCGCACACGGCGTTCCGCGAGCACGAACACAAGACGAAGTGCCTGATCGAAGGCATCGGCAAGGAGCTGCCCGCATGACCGAGAACTCGCTGGTCGCGACGGCCGAGTCGCCGGGCGGCTTCACCACCGGCATGGGCGACGGCTCGAAGGGCGAGCTCGACAACGTCAACGCCCAGACGAGCGGCGCCGGCATCTTCAACGACGCCGCGTCGACGCTCACCGACGCCCGCAACGGCGACTGGGGCAACCTCGCGATGGACGTCGGCACCGATGCCCTCGACCTGCTCGGCGCGGCGATGGACCCGCTCGGCACCCTTGCCGGCGCGGGGGTCGGCTGGCTGATCGAGCACATCAGCTTCCTCAAGGACGGCCTCGACAAGCTCGCCGGCAAGCCCGAAGCCGTCACCGCCAAGGCCGTGACCTGGACGAACATTTCGAAGTCGCTCACCGAGACGGCCGAGAGCTACGAGCAGCAGGCGAAGAAGGTCCAGCAGTCCTTCAGCGACTGCGGCTCCGCGGAGGCCTACCAGCGGACGGCGGAGAGCTACGTCAGCGTCCTGCGCGGCGCGGCGTCGCACGCCTCGGACGCGTCGACGGCCATGAACGTCGGCGCCGCGCTGGTCGGCACCGAGCGCGGGCTGATCCGCGACATGATCTCGTCGTTCGTCGGCGAGCTGATCGTCAAAGCCGTGGCCGCGCTGGCCGCGTCGTGGTGCACCTTCGGCGGCACGGTCGCGGCGTTCATCGCCGACACGGTCGTGGAGGGCGGCGTGCTCGCCGAGAAGATCAGCACGCGCATCACGAAGGTCGTCGAGAAGCTGGAGAGCCTGGCGAAGGGCGCGGGCAAGTCGAAGGCGGCCCTCGAAGGCGCGGCGAACGCGCTGAAGAAGGTGGGCAAGGGCGTCGACAAGCTCGTGGACAAGAGCGTCGACACGGCCGCGAACATCGAGCGCAAGGCCAACGAGCTCAAGCAGGCGGGCAAGGAGGCGAAGTCGGCCGAGGAGACGGCGAAGGGGTGGAGCGACGCCGCCGAGTCACATGTCCCCGGCCGAGAAAAGGTCGAAGGCCTCGGCGACAAGTACTCGGAGGACGGCCGCAGCGCGCTCAAGCCGGCGGAGTGGCAGAAGGCCGGCGGCTATCCGGGGTGGAGCACGGCGGACACCGTCGGTGTCGTGACCGAGGGCCGCCGTCAGGAGAACGAACAGATCGACCGCTATCACGAAGGCCGAGAGGCCTACGAGAAGAAACACCCCGAAGGCGAGGCCCAGTGATCGAGCAGGCCGAGGTGGAGCTGGCCAACCGCCACGGCCGGCTCCACCCCTCGCAACGGGGAAAGCTGCTCGACTTCACCTTCTGGGTCGCGGCCGTCCTGGTCGTCGCCGGTCTCGTGGTGGCGGTGCTGCTCGCCACCGTGGCGGAGACCGCCGCCGAAGTCCTCGGCACCCTCGTCCCGATCCTGGCGATCACCGCGTGGTTCGCGTTCGTCTGCCGGCGCCGGCTGGCGGACGTGCGGAGCGGGCAGCTGGTCGCGACCACGGGCTGGACCCACGACTGCGGCAGGCAACGGCCCGGCGGCGACCACCCGATCGAGCTCTCCACCCGGCTCAGCCAGGGCTACAACGAGCACTACTACCTGAAGACGGGCGGCCGGACCTACCCGCTGGAGCGGAAGCTCCGCGAGCGGATCCGGCCGGACCGCGTCAACACGGTGCTGATCGCCCCGCGGTCGAAGCTGCTGATCAACGTCCTGCCCGCTTAGACCGCCTTGCTGAGGGCGTCGAACTCGGCGTCGGTCAGCTCGATGTCCGCCGCCGCGACGTTGTCCTCGAGGTGCGCGACCGACGACGTGCCCGGGATCGGCAGCACGACGGGCGACCGCTTGAGCAGCCAGGCCAGCGCGAGCTGCGACGGCGAGGCGTCGTGCTCCTTGGCGAGCGCGCTGAGCGGGCTGTCCGCCCCGGCGAGGGCGCCGGTGGCCAGCGGGAACCACGGGATGAACGCGATGCCGTGCTCGGTCGCGTGCTCCAGCAGCGGCTCGGCGTCGCGGTTGGCCAGGTTGAACAGGTTCTGCACGGAGACGATCTCGGCGGTCTGCTGCGCTTCCCGCAGCTCGCCGACGCTGACCTCGGACAGGCCGATGTGCCGGATCTTGCCTTCGTCCTGCAGCTTCTTCAACTCGCCGACCTGTTCGGCGACGGGCACCTTCGGGTCGATCCGGTGCAGCTGCAGGAGGTCGATCCGGTCGACGCCGAGGTGGCGCAGGCTCAGCTCGACCTGCTGCCGCAGGTACTCGGACCGCCCGACCGGGATCCACTGGTTCGGGCCCTGCCGGGTGAAGCCGGCCTTGGTCGCGATCACCAGGTCGTCGGCGTACGGGTGCAGTGCCTTCTTGATCAGCAGGTCGGCGACGAACGGGCCGTAGGCGTCGGCCGTGTCGATCAGGTTGACGCCCAGCTCGACCGCGCGCCGCAGCACGCGGACTGCTTCCTCCGGATCCTTCGGGTCGCCCCACACGCCGGGCCCGGTGAGCTGCATGGCGCCGTAGCCGAGGCGGGTGACCGGAAGGTCGCCGCCGATGGTGAAAGTGCCGGAGTTCTTCGCGCTCATGTCCGTCCCATCGTCGTCCGGGGTGCTCTCGAGGGTGAACCTCGCGAGTACCCCGGACGATTCCCGGAAACCCTCAGGAGTTGCGCGGGAAGCCCAGGTTCACGCCCGCGTGCGACCGGTCCGGCCACCGCGACGTCACGACCTTCGTCCGCGTGAAGAAGTGGAAGCCCTCCGGCCCGTAGGCGTGGCTGTCGCCGAACAGCGAGTCCTTCCAGCCCCCGAACGAGTAGTACCCGACCGGCACCGGGATCGGGACGTTCACGCCGACCATCCCGACCTCGACCTCGTTCTGGAACCGCCGCGCCGACGCCCCGTCGCCGGTGAAGATCGCCACGCCGTTGCCGTACGGGTTCGCGTTGATCAGCTCCAGCGCGTCGTCGTACGAAGCCGTCCGCGCGACCGACAGCACCGGGCCGAAGATCTCGTCGGTGTAGATCGACATGTCCGTGCGGACGTGGTCGAACAGCGTCGGGCCGAGCCAGAAGCCGTCGCCGGCCACCTCGATCCCGCGGCCGTCGACCACCAGAGAGGCACCCTCCGAAACTCCGGCGTCCACATAGGACTTGACCCGGGCGTGGTGTGCCGCCGTGACGAGTGGTCCCATCTCCGACTCGGGGTCGCGGCCGTCGCCGACGCGCAACCGGGACATCCGCTCGGTGATCTTTTCGACGAGGTCGTCGCCGATCGGGTCGACCGCGACGACCACCGACACCGCCATGCAGCGCTCTCCCGCCGAGCCGAACCCGGCCGACACCGCGGCGTCGGCGGCCAGGTCGAGGTCCGCGTCGGGCAGGACGACCATGTGGTTCTTCGCCCCGCCGAGCGCCTGCACGCGCTTGCCGTGGCGGGTCCCGGTTTCGTAGACGTAGCGCGCGATCGGCGTCGACCCCACGAACGAGATCGCCTTGACGTCGGCGTGCGAGAGCAGCCCGTCCACCGCCACCTTGTCGCCGTGCAGGACGTTCAGCGCGCCCGCGGGCAGCCCGGCCTCGGCGAACAGCTCGGCGATGAACACCGCCGCCGACGGGTCCTTCTCGCTCGGCTTGAGCACGACGGTGTTGCCGCAGGCCAGCGCGTTCGGGACGAACCACAGCGGCACCATGGCCGGGAAGTTGAACGGCGAGATCACGCCGACCACCCCGAGCGGCTGCGCGATCGAGTAGACGTCGACGCCGGTGGAGGCGTTCTCGCTGAACCCACCCTTGAGCAGCTGGGCGGCGCCGCAGGCGTACTCGACGTTCTCGATCGCCCGCGCGACCTCGCCCGCCGCGTCGGACTCGACCTTGCCGTGCTCGCTCGTGACGATCTTCGCCAGCTCGTGCTTGCGGGCCGACAGCAGCTCGCGGAAGGCGAACAGCACCCGGGTCCGGCCGGCCAGCGAGGTCCCGCGCCAGCCCGGCAGCGCCGCCTTGGCCGCGGCGACGGCGGCTTCGACCTCGGCGTCGCCGGCGAAGTCGACGTGCGCCCGCACCTGCCCGGTCGCGGGGTCGAACACCTCGCCCGAGCGCTCGGCGGTCCCGGTGAACGGCTTGCCGTCGATCCAGTGGCTGATGCGGTCGGTCACGGCGCGCGCTCCTTCGCTCGGGGGACGTCTCCTGCGAGTCTCCGGTCGGGCGCCACGCCAACGCCATCGACAACGTGTACGGACTCACCGTCCCGGCCGTACAGTCTGTCCCTGCCGATCAGACCGCGAGGAGCTGTAAGACCGCGAGGAGCCATGTACCCGACCGTCGCCGAGGTGCTCGCGCTGCCGGTGCTGCGCCAGGGCCGTCCGCACGTCGTCGCCGGCACGGCCGGGCTCGACGCCCCGGTGCGCTGGGCGCACGTCGCCGAGGTCGCCGACATCGCGCACCTGCTGCGCGGCGGCGAGCTGGTGCTGACGACCGGCGTCGCGCTGCCCGACGACGGCCCGGCGCTCGCCCGCTACGTCGCCGACCTGGCCGGCGTCGGCGCCGCCGGCCTGGTGATCGAGCTGGTCCGGCACTGGAGCGACAAGCTGCCCGCCGCGCTGGTCGACGCGGCCGAGAAGCACGGCCTGCCGCTGGTGACGCTCTCGCGCGAGACGCGGTACGTGAGCGTCACCGAGGCGGTGAACGGCCAGATCGTCGACGCCCAGGTCGCCGAGCTGCGCGCCGCCGAGCGCGTCCACGAGACGTTCACCGCGCTGACGGTCGCGGGTGCCGAACCCGGCGTCGTCCTCGGCGAGGTCGCGCGGCTGACCGAGCAGCCGGTGGTGCTGGAGACGCTCTCGCACGAGGTCCTCGCCTACGACGCGGCCGGCACCGATCCGGCCGACCTGCTCACCGGCTGGCCGTCCCGGTCGCGGGTGGTGCAGCTGGGCGAGCGGACCGGCTACCACGCGGCTTCGGGCTGGCTGGTGACCGTCGTCGGCGCGCGCGGGCACGACTGGGGGCGCCTCGTCGTCGTCTGCGCCGACCAGCCGCCGCACCGGCACCGGGTGGTCGCCGAGCGGGCCGCGTCCGCGCTGGCCGTGCACCGGCTGGTCGCCAAGGACTCCGACGGCCTGGAGCGGCAGGCCCACCGCGCGGTGCTCAACGAGCTGCTCGCGTCGCCGGCGCCGTCGGCGGAGCTGCTGGCGCGCGCGTCGGCGCTGGCCGTGCCCCTGGCCGGGCGGCAGCTGGTCGGGCTGGCGGTCCGGCCCCGGTTGGCCGGCAACCGGCCTGCGCTGTCCACGCCGCCGGTGCTGCGCGAGCTGGCCGAGGCGACGGTCCTGGCGGCGCGCCGCGCGAAGGTGTCGGCGCTGGTGGCGACCGACGAGCTGGGGGTGCGGGCGCTGATCGCGCTGTCGCCGGAGGCGAACGCGGACACCGTGCTGCACCGGCTCGCGACCGACGTCCACGAGGCCCGCGGCAGCGCGCCGGGCGTGCTCGCGGTCGGCACGACGGTGCTTTCGCCGGCCGAAGCGGGCCGGACTTTGCTGGAAGCCGGCCAGGTCGCGGCGGCTGCCTTGGGGACCGGATCCGAACGGGTTCTGCACCGGCTGTCCGACGTGAGGCTGCGCGGCTTGCTGCACTTGTTGTCCGGCGACGAGCGCGTGACGGCGTTCGCCCAACGGGAGCTGGGGCCGTTGCTGCAGCGCGACGCGGCGTCCGGCAGCCGGCTGGTCCAGGCGTTGCGGCACTACTGCGAGCAGGGCGGCAACAAGTCGGCGGCGGCCGCGGCGGCGCACACCTCACGGACGGCTTACTACCAGCAGCTGGCCCGGATCGAGCAGGTCCTCGGCGTCCGGCTGGAGGACCCGGAGTCGATGCTCTCGCTCTACGTCGCACTGCTGGCGGCGGACCTCACTCGGTCGAGCGAAGAAGACTCACCCGGACGTGGAGCACAGTGATCGACCCCGGGCTGCCGATGGAACCGATATGGCCCTACTCCCCTTCGCAGCCTGCTTGATGAGCTTGAGCTGCCTCGCGCCCGCGCAGCCGCCGGCGTCGACGCTGCAGCTCACCACCCACGACACGGCCAACCGGATCGGTTCGGTGGTCCTGACGTGCGACCCGGCGGGCGGCACGCACCCCAAGCACGACAAGGCATGCGCGGTGTTGACGACCGCCGGCGGCGACTTCTCCCGGATCCAGTCACGCCACCAGATGTGCACGCTGATCTACGCCCCGGTGGACGTGACGGCGGTCGGTTCGTGGCGAGGCAAGCCGGTGACGTTCCGGATGACGTATGCGAACCGGTGCGAAGCGGACCGAGACTCGGACGGCGTCTTCGCGTTCTGACGCTGTTCCGCTACAGGAAACGGTTGGTCGCCCGACCGGGCACGGCCTGCGCGTGGGCAGGCTGTGTCCATGTCACCACCGTTCGCCACGCCCAGGGCTCGAGCCTTGGGCTTCGGTATGAAGAAGGCTCGGCTGGCCCGAAAGCTCGGGGTCCGGGAACTCGCCCGGCTGGCTCAGTTGTCGCCGCAAGAGATCTCCAACTGGGAACACGGCAAACGCGTGCCGAGGCCCGAAGAGGTCGCGACGATCCTCGCCGTGCTCCGGGTGGCGCCCGACGAACGCGCTCGGCTCTTCGACCTGGTCCGCCACGCGAACGAGCCCGACTGGCTCGCCGCGGCAACATTCGTCGAGTACGAGCGGACTGCAAGCGCCATGGTGCAGTGGGCACCGAGCCTGGTGCCCGGCCTGCTGCAGACCCCCGCCTACATTCGCGCGCTTTTCGCCACCACGCCGCGAGCGAAGGCGGACATCGAAGAGCGGGTGATGCGCCGGCTCGCCCGCCGCGAGGTGCTCAGCAGCCGCCATGCCCTGCCGTTCCGCGCCGTGCTCGGCGAAGCGGTGTTGCACCTGAACATCGGCGGCCGAGAGGTGATGGCCGAACAGCTCCGCCACGTGCTGGCGGTTTCCCGCGCCCGGAACGTCTCGGTTCGCGTGCTGCCGGAGGGGTGCGGCCATCACCCTGGGCTGTACGGGCCTTTCGTCATCTTCGACTTCGCAGACCTGCCGCCCATCGTTTACCTGGAGCTGTACCGCGGCAACGGTTATCTCTACCATCGCGAACACGTGGCCGACTACCGCTCGGCCGCCGAAAGCCTGTCGGCCCTGGCACTGAGCGAGTCCGAGTCCGAGCGGCTCATCCAGGGGGTGCTCGCCGAACTGGAGGCCTGAATTGAGCTGGCGGAAGTCGTCCTACAGCGGAGAGCACGAATGCGTCGAGGTGCGCCTCGCCGGCCTGTCGCAGATCCGCGACAGCAAGGATCCTGCCGGCGGCACGCTCTCCGTCACCACCCGATCGTGGGAGGCCTTCGTGGCCCGGGTTGGCGCGCGGAAGCCGCCGGGGCGCCCCCACGACGGCCCGGTGGCTTCCGCGCATTGCTTTTAACTACGCACCGCGCGCTCCGGTGGTTCAGCAGGAACCGAGCGTCACCTCGCGGGCGCTCGCGCGGCTCAGGTTCCACGCCGGCCAGCCGTCCGGGGTGTCGCCCGCGAGGACCTGGCGCAGGACGCACGTCCGCAGCGGCTCCGGCAGCCGGGCCGACACCACCGGGACCACGTCCGTCGAGAAGCCGGCCAGGTAGCCGTGGTCCAGGGGCTTGCCGGCGGCCGCGCGGTCGAGGTTGGCGTCGGCGATCAGCCGTTCGGGGTCGAGAACAGCGAGGACCAGCAGCGCGGCGGCGGCGGTGCCGATCGCCGCGCGGGGCAGCCACGTCGAGCGGAGCTTCACCAGCGACGCGCACACCAGCACGAACACCGCGCCGAACCACAGTTCGCAGACCTCGACGAGCAGCCGCAGGACGGTGAACCCGTACGCCTCCTGGTACGTCCACATGCGACTCAACGCCGACCCGACGAGCACCAGGCTGAGCCCGCTCAGCGCCCCGAGCAGGACGCGCTGCCGGAGCCGGTCGGTCTTGGCGACGTTCGGCGCCCACCGCAGCGCCGCGGCGACGATGCCCAGGGTCAGCACGGTGACGGTGCACAGCTGCCAGAAGCCGCCGCGCGCGTACTCGGCGGACGTCAGGTTGCTCGTGCGCAGGACGTACTCGGTGCCCCCGAACAGCACGACCAGCCGGACGCCGACGAAAACGCTGAACAGCACGATGAGAACGGTGAGCGGGACCGTCCATTCCAGACCGTACCGAGTCCGGTGTGGACGCTCTTCGGTCGCGCAATGCGGTGGCGAGGCGAGGAAGTAGCAGGCCCCGGCGACGAGCAACGCGACGACAGTGAAGACGCAGCACCACCGCACGAGCACGTCGACACTGAGATCGGGAACGACAGCGCTGACCACGGCGGCGAAGGCGACATCGGCACTGGCCAGCAGCGGAACGAAGACGGCGACGAGCGCAGCCGCGGCAAGCACAGCAAGGGCGATCCGCCGGGCGACGCCGTCGCGGCGGGCGGCGAACCGTCCCACCCCGCGGCCGGCCCACGGAACCGCACGCAACGCTTCGAGCGGGACGGCGAGCATGTCGTACAAGACCGAGTTGACGGTCCGCTTCCCCACGACGGCCAGCGATCCCGTGACGGCGGCGCCGAGCACGCAGAGGACGAACAGCCACCCGGACGCCCGCACGGTCCCCATCCCGAGCAGGGCGAGGGCGAGCAAGGCCCACCCGGCGTTGGCCCAGGTGAAGGACCCGGCACCGGGCGACGACCGCCGATCGGCGAAGAAGACGGCCGCGGTGACGGCCAGCCCGGCGAGCAACCACCCGACCCCGGGCCGGTCGACGGGCAGCACGAGAGCCGCGCCGATCCCGGCGAGACCGGCGGCCGGAAGAACGGCCGGCGGCAGCGGGATCACGGCGGATTTCGGCGGCGGCAGCTGCCGGAGGAGGACGGGAGGAGCGGCAACGGCAACCCCACCACCCGCCGCGACTCCGGCGGCCGGCGAGCCATCGGCAGCCCGGCCACCCGACGCGACGCCGTGCGCGGCAACTCCCCCGGCCCGCGAGCCATCGGCAGCCCGGCCACCCCCGTGATCGCCTCCCGCCGGCCGCTTGCCCCGCGGTACGCCCTTCTCCGCGCCCGGCTGACCGATCTTGCTCTTCGGCATCGTCCCCAACTCTCGTTCGCATTCGCAAATGATCATGGCCGACCCGAGCCGTCACCGTGCCGAGTGCCGGGACCGGCCGCCTCATACCCGCCGCGCCCACCGTCGGAAGCTCAGGAACGACCCGTTCAAGTCAGCGCCCCGGGGCTACCCCGTCGGAAGCGTCACCCGGATCCGGCTCCCGGCCCCCACGGCCTCGATCGTGCCCCCGTGCAGCTCGACCGCCCACCGGGCGATCGCCAACCCCAGCCCGGTCCCCCCGCCGGTCAAGCGCTCCCCCCGCGTGAACCGCTCGAACACCCGCACCCGGTCCGCCGGCGCGATGCCCGGCCCCTCGTCGCACACGTCGATGCGCACTTCGCCCGGCCGGACCTCCGCCAGCACCTCGACCGAGCCACCCGCCGGGCCGTGGCGGGCCGCGTTCTCCAGCAGGTTCGCCACCACCTGGAACAGCCGGCCCCGGTCCGCCGTCACCACAGCGTCCGGCGGCGAGACCGACACCGAGAACGTCACCCCGCGCACCAAAGCCGCCTCGGAGACCGCCTCCGAAAGCAACGACGAAAGCGGGAACGACGTCTTGTGCAGCGGGATCGCGCCCGCGTCGAGGCGCGAAAGGTCCAGGAGCTCGTCCACCAGCGTCGCCAGGCGCTCGGTCTGCTGCAGCGCCGTCTTCAACGTCGCGGGATCCGGATCTTCGACCCCGTCGACCAGGTTCTCCAGCACCCCGCTCAACGCCGTGATCGGCGTCCGCAGCTCGTGGGACACGTTCGCGATCAGCTCGCGCCGCTGCCGGTCCGCGTCCCCGAGGTCGCCCGCCATCTGGTTGAACGCGGACGCCAGCGAGCCCACCTCGTCCCGCGTGGTCGCGCGGATCCGGCGCGTGTAGTCGCCCTTCGCCATCGCGCGCGCCGCCGCCGTCATCTCCCGCAACGGCCGCGTCATCCCGTGGGCCAGCACCTGCGACAACACCAGTGCCAGCACCATCGCGGTGATCGTCGTCCTCGGCGGCAGCCAACCGATCTGCCAGTTGAAGAACGCGAACGCGATCCCGCCGGACGCCACCATCAGGATCGCCAGCTTCAGCTTGATCGACCGGATCCGGTCGAGCGGCCGGGGCACGAGGTTCACGATCCCGCCTCCAACGCGTAGCCGACGCCGTGCACGGTCCGGATGAGGTCCGCGCCGAGCTTCCGCCGCAGCGCCTTGATGTGGCTGTCCACCGCGCGGGTGCCCGCGGACATGCCGTGGACGTCCCAGTCCCACACCTCCGACAGCAGCCTTTCCCGCGGCTGCACCACCCGCGGCCGCCGCGCGAAGTGCACCAGCAGGTCGAACTCGATCGGCGTCAGCTGCGCCGCGACGCCCGCCCGCGCGACGCGCCGCTGGTCGACGTCGATCTCGAGGTCGCCCAGCACGATCCGGGCGCCGGAAGCACCGGCCGACGAGCGCTCCACCCGCCGCAGCAGCGCGTGCACCCGCGCCGTCAGCACCCGCATCGAGAACGGCTTCGTGAGGTAGTCGTCGGCGCCGACGCCCAACCCGACCAGCATGTCCGTCTCGTCGGCGCGCGCGGTCAGCATGAGCACCGGCACCGGGCGCCGCCCCTGGATCCGGCGGCAGACCTCCAGGCCGTCGAACCCCGGGAGCATCACGTCCAGCACGACCAGGTCCGGCTCGGAAGCCGTGTCCGCCTCGACCGCCGCCGGCCCGTCGTGGGCGACGTCCACCGTGAACCCCTCGGCCCGCAGCCGGGCCGCGATCGACGCGGCGATCGTGACGTCGTCCTCGACGACCAGCACCCGCCGCCCACCCAGTTCCATGGCCACGACCCTATGCACCCCCGGTGGAGACGGTTCGCGTGAAGTGTGGAGATCTTGTGCAGACGTTTCACCCGCTTTGCCGGTTCGTTGCGCCCAGATGTGTGACGCAGGTCATGCACTCGGGAGCCCGTTCGCGCAATCGACAGACTGCACTCCTGATCAGCGAAGAGTGAACAGACTGCCGTTGCCCCGGCGCTGAGCAGGCGCGCAGGATTCCGCAATGGCGCCGACACCCGCAGACCAGCGCGTGCACGACGACGGCCGGGTCGAGCTCGACCCCGCTGACGTCGGGTCTCTCGAAGGCAGCCGGTTCTTCAACGAAGAGCTGGCCCCCGTCCCCGTCGAAAAACGGACCTGGACCACCTACAACTACTTCGCGCTCTGGATGGGGATGGCGCACAATATCCCCAGCTACGCCCTGGCCGCGTCGCTCATCGCGCTCGGCATGAACTGGGTGCAGGCGCTGATCACGATCACGATCGGCAACCTGATCGTGCTGGTTCCGATGCTGCTCAACAGCCACGCCGGCACGAAGTACGGCATCCCGTTCCCGGTGTTCGCCCGCGCGTTCTACGGCCTGCGCGGCGCGAACCTGGCCGCGCTGCTGCGCGCGTTCATCGCGTGCGGCTGGTTCGGCATCCAGACGTGGGTCGGCGGCGAGGCCATCTACGTCATCCTCGGGCGCCTGCTCGGCTCGTGGTGGCGCGACTCGACCGTGATCGCCGGGCAGCACTGGACGCTCTGGCTGTCCTTCGTGGTCTTCTGGATCGGCCAGATGCTCATCATCTGGCGCGGCATGGAGGCGGTCCGCCGGTTCGAGAACTGGACGGCGCCGCTGGTGTCCGTCGGCTTCCTGATCATGCTCGGGTACGTGCTGGTCAAGGCGGGCGGGCTCGGCCCGATCCTGTCCGACGGCGGCAAGCTCGGCTGGGGCCCGGACTTCTGGAAGGTGTTCGCGCCGTCGCTGATGGCGATGATCGCGTTCTGGTCGACGCTGTCGCTCAACATGCCGGACTTCACCCGCTTCGGCGGCAGCCAGCGCAAGCAGGTCCGCGGCCAGGTCCTCGGCCTGCCGACGACGATGACGTTCATCGCGATCGTGGCCATCCTGACGACGTCCGGCGGGCACGTGCTCTACGGCGAGGACATCTGGGACCCGGCGAAGCTGGCCGACAAGTTCACCAGCCCGGCCGTGGTCGTCGTCGCGCTGGTCGCCCTGGTGCTGGCCACGATCTCGGCGAACCTCGCGGCCAACGTCGTCAGCCCGTCCTACGACTTCTCGAACGCGTTCCCGAAGAAGATCACGTTCGCGATCGGCGGCGGCATCACCGGCGTCATCGGCGTCCTCATCCAGCCGTGGCGGCTGTACTCCGACCCGAACATCTACATCTTCGCCTGGCTCGGCTTCTACGGCGGCCTGCTCGGCGCGGTCGCCGGGGTGCTCGTCGCCGGCTACTGGGTCATCAACCGCACGAAGCTGCGGCTGAAGGACCTCTACACACCCGATGGGGTGTATTGGTTCAGCGGCGGTTGGAACTGGCGGGCGCTGGTCGCCACGCTGGTGGGAGCCGTCCTCGCGGTCGGTGGCGCCTATGGCGGGCCGTTCCCGGCGGACGGGCTGATCCCGTTCCTCAAGCCGCTTTACGACTACAACTGGGTGGTCGGCTTCGTCGGCGCGTTCGTCGTCTTCGCCGCCTTCTCCATGCCCTTGTCCACAACGAAGGAGGAAATCAGTGAGCGTGGTTCGAGCCGGCCTGATCCAGCAGCGGTGGACGGGTGACAAGGAGTCCATGATCAGGGCGGCGGTCGACCACATCGGCACCGCCGCTTCGCAGGGCGCCCAGGTCGTCTGCCTGCAGGAACTGTTCTACGGGCCGTACTTCTGCCAGGTGCAGGACGCCGACTACTACTCCTACACCGAGGCCATCCCCGACGGGCCCACCACGAAGCTCATGCAGGAGGTGGCCGAGCGCCACGGCGTCGTGCTGATCGTGCCGATGTACGAGGTCGAGCAGCCCGGCGTCTACTACAACACCGCCGCGGTGATCGACGCCGACGGCACGTACCTCGGCAAGTACCGCAAGAACCACATCCCCCAGGTCAAGGGGTTCTGGGAGAAGTTCTACTTCCGTCCCGGCAACCTCGGCTACCCGGTGTTCGACACCGCCGTCGGCCGCATCGGCGTCTACATCTGCTACGAGCGGCACTTCCCGGAGGGCTGGCGCGCACTCGGCCTGGCCGGGGCGAAGATCGTGTTCAACCCGTCGGCGACCAGCCGCAGCCTGTCGCAGTACCTGTGGAAGCTGGAGCAGCCGGCGGCAGCGGTGGCGAACGAGTACTTCGTCGGCGCGATCAACCGCGTGGGCGTGGAACCTCTGGGCGACAACGACTTCTACGGCCAGACGTACTTCGTCGACCCGCGCGGGCAACTGGTCGGCGACGCCGCCTCGGACACCGACGACGAGGTGGTGGTGCGCGACCTCGACCTGTCGCTGCTCGAGGAGGTCCGGAACACCTGGGCGTTCTACCGCGACCGCCGTCCGGACACCTACGGCCCCCTCGCGGAGGCCTGATGACCACGCTCATCACGGGTGGCCAGGTCGTCTCGCCGTCCGGCGCGCTCCTGGCGGACGTCCTCGTCGACGGCGAGACCATCGCCGCCGTCGGGGCGCCCGGGACACTGACCGGCGACGAGACGATCGACGCCACCGGCAAGTACGTGCTGCCCGGCGGCATCGACGCGCACACGCACATGGAGATGCCGTTCGGCGGCACCCACTCGGTCGACACGTTCTCGACGGGGACGACGGCGGCGGCGTGGGGCGGCACAACGACGATCATCGACTTCGCCGTGCAGGCCAAGGGCACGTCGCTGCTGTCCACTTTGGACAAATGGCACGCCAAGGCCGACGGCAACTGCGCGATCGACTACGGCTTCCACATGATCGTCTCCGACGTCAACGACCAGTCGTTGAAGGAGATGGAAGCCTGCGTCGACGGCGGGGTCGGCAGCTTCAAGATGTTCATGGCGTACCCGGGAGTGTTCTACTCCACGGACGGGGAAATCCTGCTGGCGATGCAGAAAGCGCGGGAAATCGGCGCTACGATCATGATGCACGCGGAAAACGGCATCGCGATCGACCAGCTGGCGGCGCAGGCGGTGGCGGCCGGTAACACGGACCCCGTGCAACACGGCCTGACCCGGCCGCCGGAACTGGAAGGAGAGGCAACGTCGCGGGCGATCCAGCTCGCGAAGGTCACCGGCTCGCCGTTGTACATCGTGCACCTGTCGGCGTCGCAAGCGCTCGCGGCGGTGGCGGAGGCGCGTAACGACGGCCAGAACGTCTTCGCGGAGACGTGCCCGCAGTACCTGTACCTGTCCATTGAGGACTTGGCGAAGCCGGACTTCGAGGGCGCGAAGTACGTCGCTTCACCACCGCTGCGGGAGAAGTCGCACCAGGCCGACCTGTGGCGCGGGCTGCGGACGAACGACCTGTCCGTGGTGTCCACCGACCACTGCCCCTTCTGCTTCAAGGACCAGAAGGAGCTGGGGCGTGGCGACTTCCGGGCCATCCCGAACGGGATGCCGGGCGTCGAGCACCGGATGGACCTGCTGCACCAGGGCGTCGTCGCCGGTGAGCTGACGCTCGGCCGCTGGGTCGAGACGTGCTCGGCGACGCCGGCGCGGATGTTCGGGCTGTACCCGCGCAAGGGCGTCATCGCGGCGGGTTCGGACGCGGACATCGTGATCTACGACCCCTCGGCCAAGCAGACGCTCTCGGCCGAGACGCACCACATGAACGTCGACTACTCGGCGTACGAGGGGTTCGAGATCACCGGCCGGGTGCACACGGTGCTGTCGCGTGGGCGCGTCGTCGTGTCGCCTTCCGGTTTCTCGGGAAGCACGTCGCACGGCAAGTTCCTGTCGCGCTCGCTGAACCAGTACCTGAACTGAGGTGAGCATGGACTTCGGGATCGTGCTGCAGACGGACCCGCCCGCGCGGGACGTCGTGCGGCTGATGAAGGACGCCGAGGACGCCGGGTTCCGCTACGGCTGGACGTTCGACTCCTGCGTGCTGTGGCAGGAGCCGTTCGTCATCTACTCGGCGATCCTCGCGGCGACGTCGTCGCTGGTCGTCGGGCCGATGGTGACCAGCCCCGGGACGCGCGACTGGTCGGTGATGGCGTCGACGTTCGCGACGCTCAACGACATGTACGGCAACCGGACGGTCTGCGGCATCGGCCGCGGCGACTCCGCGCACCGGGTCGTCGGCAAGCCACCGTCCACTTTGGCCACTGTGCGCGACTGCATGCGCGTGGTCAAGGACCTCGCCGAGGGCCGCGCGGTGGAGATGAACGAGAAGACCGTGCAGATCCCGTGGATCCGCAACGGGCGGCTCGAGATGTGGATGGCCGGGTACGGGCCGAAGGCGCTGCAGACGGTCGGCGAGCACGCCGACGGCTTCATCCTGCAGTGCGCGGACCCGGCGATCGCGCGCTGGACGATCGGCGCGGTGCGCGACGCCGCCCGGGCGGCCGGGCGCGACCCGGGTGGCATCACGATCTGCGTCGCGGCCCCGGCGTATGTCGGCGACGACCTGCCCCACCAGCGCGAGCAGCTGCGCTGGTTCGGCGGGATGGTCGGCAACCACGTCGCCGACCTGGTCGCGCGGTACGGCTCGTCGGGTGCGGTGCCGCGCGAGCTGACGGACTACATCCGCGAGCGCGAGGGGTACGACTACAGCCACCACGGCAAGGCGGGCAACCCGTCGACGGAGTTCGTCCCGGACGAGATCGTCGACCGCTTCTGCCTGCTGGGCCCGGCATCGGCGCACGTGGAGCGGTTGCAGGAGCTGGCGGAACTGGGCGTGGACCAGTTCTCGCTGTACTTGATGCACGACGACCGCGAGGCGACGCTGGCGTCCTACGGGTCGCAGATCATCCCCAAGCTCACCGCGTAGGGCCCGCCCCACCCCGGTTCCGGGGGTGCGCACCAGCGCGCCCCCGGTCCCGGCGGCGGGACGATCGGGGCCATGAACTCTCCGAAACTCCGTGCTGCGCTGGCTCTGGGGGCCGCCGCTCTCACGGTGGGCGCCCTCGCGCCAGCGGCCGCGGCGAGCCCCGCCGGAATCGTCTGGGAAGACTCCTGCGCCGCCGGGTACCAGTGCGGCCACCTCGACGTCCCACTGTCCTATCAGGACCCTTCGGCGGGCAGCGTTTCCATCGCCATCGGCAGGTTGCCTGCAGCCGACCAGGCCCACAAGCTGGGTACCATCTTCTACAACCCCGGCGGGCCGGGCTCGTCCGGGCGGTACGCGCCCGCGTTGACGCCGTTCCTGCACGCGCGCTACGACATCGTCGGGTTCGACCCGCGCGGCGTCGGCGCCAGCTCGAAGATCCACTGCTTCACCGACCCGTCGCAGCTCGAAGTACTCCAACGCGCACTCGGCACGTTTCCGCTGACCCGCTCGGCGGAGCAACGGCAGATCGCCGATACCCGTACCGTGACAGACCTGTGCGAACAGAACGCAGGCCCGCTGGCGAACCACCTCTCGACCGGCACGATCGCCCGCGACCTCGACCGGCTGCGGGCGGCGTTCGGCGAGCCGAAGCTGCGGTACTACGGGAAGTCGTACGGCACCTACCTCGGCGAGACCTACGCCAACCTGTTCCCCGGCCGGGTCGGCTCGCTCGCACTCGACGCCCTCGACGACCCGGCGCGCTGGGCGACCGGCCCGGGTCCGATGAGCTACCGGCTGCGCGGCTACGAAGACGGGCCGCGGGCCCTTCAGTCCTTTTTGGACGCCTGCGCGGCACGCTGCGCCTTCGACTACGACGCGATCCTGGACCGGCTCGAAGCCGGCCCCATCATGGTGGCGGACACCGCGGGCAAGCAGGTGACCGTCACCTACCAGAGCGCGATCGCCCGGATCCACAACTACCTCACGGACGCGCAGGCCGCGCCGCAGCTGGCTGCGTTCCTGCAGGCACTGGCGGATCCGGCCGACCGCGCACCGGCGGAAAACGGCGGGCCGCCGGACGTCGACTCCCTGCTGGGCGGCGGCGCGACCCTGTGCTCGGATGCGGCGAACCCACGCGATCCGGCCATGTGGTGGGACTACGCCCAACGCGCCGACCGGGTCGGGCGCGGCTTCGGACCCTACGACGTCTACAAGACGCTCCCCTGCGCCACCTGGGACGTCTCGGATCCCGGCCGGTATGCGGGCCCGTGGAACCGGGCAACAGCGCCGATCCTGCTGCTCGCCAACCGCCAGGGCGACCTGGAAACGCCGTACGCCGGCGCCCAGCGGACCGAAAAGCTGCTGGGCAACGCCCACCTGCTGACCCTCGACACGTACGGCCACGGGTCGCGCGGCAAGAGCGCGTGCGTGGACGCGGCGCTCGACCGTTACTTCGCCGCCGGTTCGGTGCCCTCCCGGGGTGCGGTCTGCGCGCCGGACCGAGGGCCCTTCGACTGGAGGTAGGCCATCGCCGCTTCGGAGTCGCCCAGCCAGCCTTCGTAGTCGGCCGGGTTCTCGAAGAGGTGCGCGAACCGGTGCGCCACCTCGGGAACGCGCTGGGCGGCATCCAACGTCGCGAGGACGTGGTCCGGCGGCGGGGCCAGGAGGTCGTTGTTGAAGCGCGTCGCGTGGCGGGCGTGCTGCCAGTAGCGGGCGAAGGCGTCGTGCATGAACTCCTCGTCGAACGGCCGGTCGCCGCGGTCGACGATGGCCTCCTGGTACGCGCGGGCCGCGCGGGCGGCCATGTTGGCGCCCTGGCCGCCGACCGGGTCGTTGGTCACCGCGGTGTCGCCCATCGCGAGGACCTTCGCCCCGGACGGCAGCGTGCCCACGGGGTGCCGCACGATCGGCGTGATCCGGCCGTGCAGCATCTCGGTGGGCGCCACGGGACGCGCGTTGTCCAGCAGCGTCGCCTGCCAGGGGTAATGCGTTCGCAGCAGCTTCCGGGCGGTCTCGTAGTGCTGGTCGACGTCGGCGACGTCGTCCCAGACGTCCATCGGGCCGCCGGGCAGGCCGAAGAAGCCGATGCCGTGCACGGGACCGTGGACCGAAAGCACGGGCAGCAGGAAGAACTCCCCGACCGGCGCCATGCCGAAGGTCAGGCCGGGCACGGCGTCGAGCGGGCCGGCGACGTAGAGGATGCCGATCGCCCGCTGCGGTTCGCGGTAGGGCGAGCGGTCGTCGTCGCGCGGGAAGAGCGCCTCGAACTGCGGCCCGCGCCCGGCCGCGACGATGAGCAGCTCGAACTCGCGGGCGCATTCGTCGAGATCGTCCGCTGTGACGCGGCGGACGCGCAGGTCACCGCCGAGGCGCTCGAACTCGGTCATCCAGCCGGCGACCTTGACGCGCTGGTCGACCGACTGGGCCGGCCGGTCGAGGCCGACGCGCCAGGAAATGGCGGGCTCGGCGCCTTCGCCCGCCGCGGCGAAGGCGACTTCGCGGATGGGCGGGGCTTCCCAGAAGTCGATGCCCAGCGCGCGTTCGCGTTCGAGGGCGGGGTGGAAGAGGCACTGGTTGGAGACGAGCCGCCCCGCGCGGACGTCTTCCGCGGGGCGTTCGGCGAACACCGTGACGTCGTAACCGCGTTGCCGCAGGCCGATGCCGAGGACGAGTCCCGCCTGCCCCGCTCCGACGATCCCGATCCGCCGCATGGCCGCCTCCCCGGAAACCCTTTGCTGCCAACGTACTCGATTTCGGCGAACCGGCCCTGCCCGATCGGGCGGCCGCTAGGGTGGGCCGGTGACGGAACCGCCGAAGGGATTCGACCGCACGCTCCTCCTACGCGACGGCCGTCGGGTCCGCGTCCGTCCGCTGACCCCGCAGGATGCGCCGGAGCTGGGCGAAGCGATCCGCACGGCCGACCCGGAGACGCTCCGCCGCCGCTTCTGCGGTTCGGCGCCGAGGGTGACACCCCGCCTGTTGGAGCGGCTGACGGTGCTGGACTACGAGCGCCGGTTCGCCCTGGTGGCCCGTTCCCCGGAGGGTCCGGGAGTGGCGGTCGCCCGCTACGAGGCAACGGGCCGGCGGATGGCGGAGGTGGCGATAGCGGTGGCCCCGGCGTGGCGCCGGGTGGGGTTGGCATCGGCGCTGCTGCACATGCTGGGGCTGGCAGCGCTGGAGCGCGGGTTCGAGAGGTTCACGGCGGTGTACTCGGCGGACAACCGCCCGGTGGCGGAGCTGCTGGACTACGCCCGGGGCCGGCGGGTGATCGCGGAGGGAGTGGCGGAGGCGGAGGTCCAGCTGCGCGACCACCCGGAGGCTCCGCCCGGGGCCGCGAGGGCTGAGCGGAGTTTTTCCTTTTTCAAGCCGAATCCGTAACAGACCGGCCGCACCGATCCTGGCCGCGCACCTCGTTCCCCGCACAGAACGGCACCGGCATGGACATCGCCGAGCGCGCGCAAGCCCTCGCTCTGAAGATCCGCAAGCACAAGGACGCCATCGAGACCGAAGAGGCGACCAAGAACGCCTTCGTGATGCCGTTCATCAGCACGGTCCTCGGTTACGACGTGTTCAACCCGGCCGAGGTGATCCCCGAGTTCACCGCCGACGTCGGAACGAAGCGGGGCGAGAAGATCGACTACGCGATCGTGCACGACGGCCAGGTGCAGGTGCTCGTCGAAGCCAAGAAGATCAACGACCCGCTCCGGCTCGAGCACGCCTCCCAGCTGTTCCGCTACTTCGCCGTCACGAACGCCCGGATCGCCGTGCTGACGAACGGCCAGGTGTACGAGTTCTACACCGACCTCGACGCGCCGAACCGGATGGACGCCAAGCCGTTCCTCGTGCTGGACTTCGCCGACATCGACGACACCCTGCTGCCCGAACTGGCCAAGCTGACGAAGGAGTCGTTCGACCTCGACTCGGTCATCAGCGCCGCCGGTGAGCTCAAGTACATCGGGCAGCTGAAGCGCATCCTCGCCGCCCAGTTCAAGGAACCCGAAGACGAGTGGGTCAAGTTCCTGACCACGCGGGTGTACGAAGGGCCGTTCACGCAGAAGGTCCGCGAGCAGTTCGGCCCACTGGTGGCCAAGGCGGCGGGCCAGTTCCTGAACGAGCAGGTCAACGACCGCCTGAAGAACGCGCTCGGCGGACCCGACTCCTACGTCAGCGTCTCGGGCGGCAACACCGCGCAACCCGAGCAGCCGCAGCCCCAGCCGGCCGTCGAGGCGGACGATGCCGAGCGCGTGGTCACGACCGAGGAGGAGCTCGAGGGCTTCCGGATCGTCCGCGCGATCGTGTGTGCCGAGGTGCCCGCCGCCCGGATCGCCGCGCGGGACACCCAGACCTACTTCGGCGTCCTCCTGGACGACAACAACCGCAAGCCGATCGCCCGGCTGTGGTTCAACCGGTCGAAGAAGTACCTCGGCGTGTTCGACGAGAACAAGGTCGAGACCCGGCTGCCGATCACGACGGTCGAGGACATCTACCAGCACGCGGACCACCTGCGGAGCACGGTGGCGAGGTACCTCACCACCGTGCGGCCGCCGGAACCCGCTCAGTCCACCAGCGCCTGGTAAACCAGCTGCCTCAGCTGGGACCGCAGCCGGTAAGTGCTCGACGGCAACAGTTGTGTGTAAAACCCGACCGTCAAATCCTCATCCGGATCCACCCAGAACGCGGTCGAAGCCGCCCCGCCCCAGGCGAACTCCCCCGCCGATGACAACGTCCGGGCCTTCACCGGGTCCTCCAGCACCGAGAACCCCAGCCCGAACCCGTGGCCGTCGAACGGCATCTCCGCGAACAACGGCCGCCCGTACTCCTCCAGGTCCACGTGACCCGGCAGGTGGTTCGACGCCATCAGCGACACCGTTCGCGGGGACAGCAGGCGGACGTCGTCCAGCGCTCCGCCGCGCAGCAGCATCTCCGTGAACCGCCAATAATCCGCGGCCGACGACACCAACCCGCCGCCTCCGGACAGGCAGTCCGGGCGGGATGTCCCCAGCCGGCCGAACGCGTCGTTGCGCACCAGCCCGTCCGCCGAGGGCACGTACAACGCAGCCAGCCGAGAAGGAGACGAAGCCACGAAACCCGTGTCCGTCATGCCCAACGGCGTGAAGATCCGCGACGCGAAGAACTCGTCCAGGGGCTGCCCCGAAACCACCTCGACGAGCCGCCCCAGGACGTCCGTCGCCACCGAGTAGTTCCACTCCGCTCCCGGCTGGAACACCAGCGGCAACGACGCCCACCGCTCGGAACACGCCGCGAGGTCCAGGCCCGGCGGCGTCCCCCACTCGAACCCCGCCGAGCGGTAGATCGCGTCCACCGGGTGGCCGTGGTGGAAGCCGTACGTCAGGCCCGCCGTGTGCGTCAGCAGGTGCCACACGCGGATCGGCGAGCGGGCCGGCTCGGTCAGGGGCGACAACGCCGACCCCTTGACGTACACCCGCGGCGACGCGAACTCCGGCAGCCACCGCGAAATCGGGTCGTCCAGTTCCAGCAGGCCCTCTTCGGCGAGCATCATCGCCGCGACCGACGTGATCGGCTTCGTCATCGAGAAGATCCGCCACAGCGTGTCGGTCTCCACGGGCTTGCCGGCTTCGACGTCGCTGTACCCGCCGCTGCCGACGTGCACGATCCGGCCGTGCCGGCTCACCACCGCGAGCCAGCCCGGTAGCCGTCCGTCCTCGACGTACCGGTCGAAGTGCGCGTCGATGCGGGACAGCCGGTCCGCGTCGAACCCGGCTTCGGCCGGGTCGACGTCCACCTTGAGGTTCGCCATGCGGCGAGGTTACTTCTCGCGGGCCCGTTCGGCCGCCTTCTCTTCGCGCCAGGCTTCGTCGTCCTTGCCGACGCGCCAGTACCCGGAGATGGACAGCAGCTCGCGCCGCACCCCGCGCTCGTCGAGCAGGTAGCGCCGCAGGTCGCGGACGAACCCCGCCTCGCCGTGCACGAACGCCTGGACGACGCCGTCGCGCCACGGCAGCTCACGCACCGCCGCGGCGACGTCGCCGCCGGCCGAGCGGTGCAGCCACGTGATCTGCGCGTCGGCCTTCGTGACCAGCGCCTGCTCCTCGTCGGCGTTCTCGACCAGGATCACGGCGTGCGCCGGGACGCCCGCCGGGAGCGCCTCGAGCGACGCCGCGATCGCCGGCAGCGCGCTTTCGTCGCCGGCCAGCAGGTGCCAGTCCGCCTCGTCGCCCGGCGCGTACGCACCGCCGGGGCCGGACAGCAGCAGCTCGTCCCCCACCCGGGCCGACGCCGCCCACGGGCCGGCGATGCCCTCGTCGCCGTGGTGGACGAAGTCGAGGACCAGCTCGCCGGCCTGCGGGTCGAACGCCCGGACCGTGTACGAGCGCATCCGCGGCCAGTGCTCCCGCGGCAGCGTCGCCCGGCACTCCTGGACGTCGAACGGCTCGGGGTACTCGACGCCCGGCACCTTGAACAGCACCTTCACGTAGGCGTCGGTGAACGCGTTGGGCGTGAAATCGGCGATTCCGTCGCCGCCCGCGACGATCCGGATCATGTGCGGGGTCAGCCGCTCGGTGCGCAGCACGCGCAGTTTCACCGCGGGCCGTCCGGACCGCCGGGGTGCTTCGGCCATCGGCCAACTCCTCGCTCAGCTACTAAGGCTTACCTAAGCAACCGTACGCGCAGGTTCGGGCTCGTGGCCATCGGGTCGCCCCAGTTCTTCGAGCATCCGGGCAAAACCGGCAGCCGTTTTCGCCCGGAAGCCGAGGAAGAACCGATTGGCGAGCGGGACCCCCCAACGTCCCCAGGTGGCCGCGTTGACCACGCGGTGCTCGACGCGCGCGCCGCCCGGATCGGGCGTGACGCGATATTCGGCGCGGTACCACCAGCCGCCCTGGACCGCGAGGAAGCCGTGCTCGCGGTCGATCTCCGTCCGCATCGGGTAGCTGCCCCCGGTCACGCGGCGCCGCAGCGCCTCGAACACCTCCGCGGGCGGGCGCGCGACGACTCCCGACGCCTCCGCAAGCGTTTTCACCCGCGCGGATCCGACACGCGCGTGTTCTGGAACGCCGTGATCAGCCATTCGCCGTCTTCCTCGACGAGCACGAAGCTGACCGTCGACTCGCGGCCTTCGTCGGTGGTGTCCGCGCCGGTGACCGACGAGCCGCCGCCGGCGACGACCACGGCGACGTCGGGGCGGACGAACCGCACCTTCGCCGACGCGCCGAGCTGCCCGGTCAGCTTGGAGCCCTTCAGCGGCCCCTCGAAGAGGGCGCGGTGGGAGCTTTCGATCGCCTCCCGGCCCGGGAAGTTCAGCCCGAAGAACGTCACGTAGTCCGCGTCTTCGGTGAAGAGCCGGCCGTACGCGGTCGCGTCGCCGTCGTTCCAGGCTTCGGTGAGCCGCCCGAGCACGGCCCGGACTTCGGTCTCCGCAGTAGTCATGAGGTCCCCTTACGAACGCTGTTCGTCCTACGAACACCGTTCTACATACGAACACTGTTCGCGTCAAGTACAGTGTTCGCGTGACCGTTCCCCCACCGCCGTGGCGCAGCGCTCCACGCCGCCGCGCCGCGAAACCCGCGCTCTCCCAGGACCTCGTCGTGAAGACGGCGCTGGAAATCCTGGCGAAGGAAGGCCTGGACGCGGTCACCATGCGACGGGTCGCGCAGGAGCTGGAGACGGGGCCGGCGTCGCTCTACGCGCACGTGGCCAACAAGGACGAGCTGGCGGAGCTGATGCTCGACGCCGTGCTCGCCGAAGCGCCAATCCCCGACCCGGACCCGGCGCGCTGGGACGAGCAGGTCAAGGAGCTGGTCCGCGGCCAGATCCGGGTGATGGTCGCGCACCCCGGGATCGCCCGCGTGGCGTGGGACATCGCGGTGCCGGTCACGCCGAGCTCGCTGCGGCAGGGCGAGGCGATGCTGGCGCTGCTGCGCGCGGGCGGCCTGACGCTGAAGCAAGCGGCCTTCGCGGGTGACGCCCTCGCGCTCTACGCGAAGGCGTACGCCTACGAAGCGAGCAGCTGGACCTGGGGCGAAATCGACGAAGCCGAGGCCGCGAAGCGCGGCGAGCAGATGGTCGCGTACATGCGCTCACTGCCCGCCGACGCGTTCCCGAACATGCTGCGGATCGGCGAGTTCCTGTCCGGCGAGACGGCGACCGAACGCTTGGAGTTCGCCCTCGACGTCTACCTCGCCGGACTGAAGGTCCTGGCGGCGAGGAACTAGGGCCGCAGGACGATCTTGCCGCGAGTGTGCCGCCGCTCCAGGTCGCGGTAGGCCTCGCGCACCTCGTCCAGCGGGTAGACGCCCGCGATCGGCACCTCGAGCAATCCCTTGCCCACCAGCAGGCTCAGCTCGCGCAGCACCTCGGCCGACGACGCGGCCGACGAGCCGTCGGCCTTCACGTTGTACTTCTCCGCCGCCGCGAAGTCGATGATCGTGTTGATCCGCCCCGGGTGGATCCCCAGGTGCAGCGCCAGATCGACGTACCCGGAGCCGAACGTGTCGACGAACGCGTGCACGCCGCCCGGTGCCGCTTGCTTGATCCGCTCGAGCACGCCGTCGCCGTAGGACACCGGGATGACGCCCAGCTCGTGCAGCCACGCGTGGTTCGCGGGACCGGCCAGGCCGATCACCGTGGCGCCGGACAGCAGCGCCAGCTGGACGGCCAGCGAGCCGACCCCGCCGGCAGCGCCCGAAACGACGACCGTCTCGCCCTCGCGCGGGCACACCGCGGCGGTCGCGGCGTACGCGGTCACGCCGGCGACGAACAGCGCGCCCGCGACTTCCCACGAGACGCCGTCCGGCTTCGGCGTGAGGTTCGAAGCCTCCGCCACGACGTACTCCGCGTGGCTCGACCGCGTGTCGACCCAGCCGATCACCTCGTCGCCGACGGCGATCTCCTCGACGCCTTCGCCGAGTTCCGCGACGACGCCCGCGAAGTCACTGCCCTGGCCGGACGGGAACGTCGCCGGGAAGCGGTCGTGCAGGGAGCCCCGCCGGATCGCGGCCTCGCCAGGGTTGATCCCGGCGGCGCGGACCTCGACGAGCACCTGCCCCCGTCCCGGTGCCGGCCGCGGCACGTCCTCGACCCGGAGGACCTCCACGTCGCCGTACTCGTCGAACCTGATCGCGCGCGCCATGGGGCCTCCTAAGTCGTTGCTCGATACAAGCAACGACCGGGCGCCCGGTTTTAATTCCCGTCAGCCCGCCAGGCGCCGGACGACGCCGTCGGCCAGCAGCCGGCCGCGGTCGGTCAGCACCGCGCGGCCGCGGGAGTCCAAAGCGGACGGATCGAGCAGGCCCTCGGCCGCGGCAGCGCGGGCTTCGGCGAGCCCTGGCTCGTCGAGGACGTCCAGCGGAAGTCCTTCCGCGACGCGCAGTTCAAGCATGATCCGCTCGAGGTGCTGGTCGTCGTCGGTGAGCACTTCGAGGCCGCCGGCGGGCGAGTCGCCGTCGGCGAGCAGCGCCGCGTAGCGCGCCGGGTGCTTGACGTTCCACCAGCGGACGCCGCCGACGTGGCTGTGCGCGCCCGGCCCGGCGCCCCACCAGTCGTCGCCGCGCCAGTAGCCGAGGTTGTGGCGGCAGCGGGCGGCGTCGGACGCCGCCCAGTTCGACACCTCGTACCAGCGCAACCCGGCCGCCGACAGCGTCGCGTCGATCATTTCGTAGTCCGCGGCCAGCACGTCGTCGTCCGGGGCGGGCAGCTCGCCGCGCCGGACGCGGCGGGCCAGTGCCGTGCCCTCCTCGACGATCAGCGCGTACGCCGAGACGTGGTCGACCCCGGCGGCCAGCACGGCGTCGAGCGTGGCGAGCAGGTCGTCGGGACGCTCGCCCGGCGTGCCGTAGATCACATCGAGGTTCACGTGGTCGAACCCGGCCGCGCGCGCCTCGGCCGCGGCCTGCCCCGGCCGGCCCGGCGTGTGCACGCGGTCGAGGATCTTGAGCACGTGCGGCGCGGCCGACTGCATGCCGAGCGAGACGCGCGTGTAGCCGGCTTCGCGGATGCCGGCGAAGAACTCCGGCGACGTCGACTCCGGGTTGGACTCCGTCGTCACCTCGGCGCCCGGAGCGAGCCCGAAGACGTCGCGGACGGCGTCGAGCACCGAGGCGAGCCCTTCGGCGCCCAGCAGAGACGGCGTGCCGCCGCCGACGAACACGGTGTCGGCGGCGGGCGGCACGACCAGCACCTTCGCGGCGAGCTCCAGCTCGCGCCGCAGCCCGTCGAGCCAGGACTGCGGCGACGAGCCGGAGTCGAGCTCGCCCGCGGTGTAGGTGTTGAAGTCGCAGTAGCCGCAGCGCGTCGCGCAGAACGGGACGTGCACGTAGACCCCGAACGGCCGGCTGCCGACGCCCTTGAGCGCGCTTTCGGGCAGCGTGAGGTCGGTCGACGAATCGGGCATTCCCCGATTGTCCCCTACGGAGCCGGGGTGTTCGCCGCCGCCCACTCCGGGTCGACCGGGATCATCTCGATGACGTCCAGCAGCACGCCGTTCGGATCGGCGACGTAGAAGTGCCGCTGCCCCCAGACCTCGTCGACGACCGGCGTGACCAGTTCCACACCCGCCTCGATGAGCCGCTTCGCCTCCGCGGCCGCGTCCTCGACGACGAGCCCGAACATCAGCCCGGTCGTGTCCGCGGCCCGGTAGCCCGCGGGCACCGACTCGTGCCCGCGCCGGACGAAGCTGATCTCGTAGCCGGGCGCGCCGGCGTTGACGCTGGCGAACCAGTCCAGCTCGACCGTGACCGGCAACCCGATCACGTCCGCGTAGAAGCGGGTGGTCGCGGCGACGTCGTCGACCAGGTACCCCGCCCCGAAACCCTTGACCTGCATCCTCGGATCCCCTCTTCACACCACTATGTTTGTAGTACTCTAATCGTAGTGGTTTGAATCGGGCAAGGAGGATTTCCGTGCGGCAGAACACCGAACGGCGGACGGCCCTGACCGACGCGGCCATCGAGGTACTGGCCCGCGACGGCGCGCGGGGACTCACCTACCGGGCGGTGGACACCGAGGCCGGCGTGCCGCCGGGGACGACGTCGAACTACTTCCGCGACCGCGACCGGCTGCTGGCCGAGGCCGGGGAACGCGTGCACGTCCGGCTGTCGGCGCCGGAAGAGGTGCTGGCCGACCCGCGCGCCGAAGAGCCGTCGACCGGCCGGGTCGCCGCGCTGCTCGGGGACCTGATGACCCGGCTGACCAGCCGCCGCAGCTCCTACCTCGCGCTGCTCGAACTACGCCTGGAGGCGAACCGGCGGCCCGACCTGGCGGCCGCGCTGACCGCGACCGTGCGGGAGAGCTTCGACCTCAGCGCCGGCTTCCACGAAGCCGCCGGGCTGCCCGGCGGACGCGACGACGTCCTGCTGCTCTATCTGGCCCTGACCGGCCTGACCGTCGAGCGGTTGACATTGCCCGACGCCTTCTCCGAGTACTCGGACGCGCAGGTCGTGCGGCTGCTGGTCGACCGCATTCTCCCAGGCGAGTGACCCTTCTCCCACCATGCGGGCAGGCCTGGACCACATATTGGACGCGTGGCACGCTGACGCCGTGACTCATGCCGGTGTTCTCCTCGTGGCGCGCCGCCACGTCGACCTCCTGCGGGTCGCCAGCGCCCTCTGCGTACCCGTTCGCTGACTGCCGTCGCCACCACCTGCCACGAATTCTGGACAGCCGGCGCCGGAGGCCACCCGCGAGCCGGTGTCCTCCGCTGCCACGAAAGCCTCTCGGAGGACGCCGCCATGGCCACGCCCCAGACCCCCGCCCGCCCCGCGCGCGTCAAGCAGAAGCGCGGTGAAGGGCAGTGGGCGCTCGGTTACCGGGAGCCGCTGAACCCGAACGAGCGGTCGAAGAAGGACGACCACCCGCTCAACGTGCGGGCGCGGATCGAGAACATCTACGCCCACCGCGGGTTCGACGCCATCGACCCGGGTGACCTGCGCGGCCGGTTCCGCTGGTTCGGTCTCTACACCCAGCGCAAGCCCGGGATCGACGGCGGCCGCACCGCGACGCTGGAGCCCGAAGAGCTCGACGACCGCTACTTCATGCTGCGCGTCCGGCTCGACGGCGGCGCGCTGACCACCGGGCAGCTCACCGTGCTCGGCGAGATCTCGCAGGCCTACGCGCGCGACACCGCCGACATCACCGACCGGCAGAACATCCAGTACCACTGGATCCGGATCGAGGACGTCCCGACGATCTGGCAGAAGCTCGAGAACGCCGGCATGACCACGATGGAGGCCTGCGGCGACAGCCCGCGCGTGATCCTCGGCTCGCCGGTCGCCGGCATCGCGGCCGCCGAGGTCCTCGACGGCACCCCGGCGATCGAGGAGATCAAGCGCCGCTACATCGGCAAGCCGGAGTTCGCGAACCTGCCGCGCAAGTTCAAGACCGCGATCTCCGGCCAGCCCGACGTCGCGCACGAGATCCACGACGTCGCGTTCGTCGGCGTCGACCACCCCGAACACGGCCCCGGCTTCGACGTCTGGGTCGGCGGCGGGCTGTCGACCAACCCGATGCTGGGCCAGCGCCTCGGCGCCTGGGTGCCGCTGGACGAGGTCCCGGACGTCTGGGAAGGCGTCATCTCGATCTTCCGCGACTACGGCTACCGGCGGCTGCGCTCCCGGGCCCGGATCAAGTTCCTGGTCAAGGACTGGGGTGCGGAGAAGTTCCGCCAGGTGCTGCAGGACGAATACCTCAAGCGCGAGCTGATCGACGGCCCGCCGCCGGTCGACCCGGCGGTGCCGATCGACCACGTCGGCGTGCACCCGCAGGTCGACGGCAAGTTCTACGTGGGCGCGGCACCGATCGCCGGCCGCGTCTCCGGCGGCACGCTGGTCGCCGTGGCCAAGGCCGCCGAGCGGGCCGGGTCCGGCCGGGTCCGGCTCACCCCGCAGCAGAAGCTCGTCGTGCTCGACGTCCCGGAGGAGCAGCTCGGGACGCTCCAGGCGGAGCTGGCCGAGCTGGGGCTGGAGACGAAGCCGTCGCCGTGGCGGCGCAGCGTGATGGCGTGCACCGGGCTGGAGTTCTGCAAGCTGGCCATCGTCGAGACGAAGGCCCGCGCGCAGCAGCTCGTCGCGGACCTGGAGAAGTCCCTCGCGGACATCCAGGACGGCCTCGACACGCCGGTCACCGTGCACCTCAACGGCTGCCCCAACTCCTGCGCGCGGATCCAGACCGCGGACATCGGCCTCAAGGGCCAGATCGTCACCGACGCCGACGGCAACCAGGTCGAGGGCTTCCAGGTGCACCTGGGCGGCGGGCTCGGCCTCGACGCCGGGTTCGGCCGGAAGCTGCGCGGCCACAAGGTGACCTCGGGCGAGCTGACCGGGTACGTCGAGCGCGTCGTCCGCAACTACGTCGCCGGGCGCGAACCCGGCGAGCGGTTCCCGCAGTGGGCCGCGCGCGCCGAGGAAAGTGCCCTCCAGTGACGTCCGAAGAGCGTGCGGCGCCGTACTACTGCCCTTATTGCGGCGACGAGGATCTGCGGCCGGAAGAGAACGGCGGCTGGCTGTGTTCCGCCTGTCGCCGGGTTTTCTCGGTCAAGTTCCTCGGACTGTCCCTTCCGGAGGTGTCCCGATGACCGCCACTGCCGACTACAAGACCCTCGCCGAGCGCGCGTCGAAAGAACTCGCCGACGCGACCGCCGACGAGGCGATCCGCTGGACCGTCGAGACGTTCGGCGACGACTTCATCGTCGCGTCCAACATGCAGGACGCCGTCCTGATCGACCTCGCCACCAAGGTGAAGTCCGATGTGGACATCCTGTTCCTGGAGACCGGGTACCACTTCCCGGAGACGATCGGCACGCGCGACGCCGTCCAGACCGTCTACCCGGACGTGAAGATCGTCAACGCCCAGGCCGAGCAGAGCGTCGCCGAGCAGGACGCCGAGTACGGCGCGAAGCTGCACGACCGCGACCCGACGCTGTGCTGCAACCTGCGCAAAGTGGTGCCGCTGCGCAAAACCCTCGCGAACTACTCGGCGTGGGTCACCGGCGTTCGCCGGGTCGACGCGCCGACCCGCGCGAACACCCCGATCGTCACCTGGGACGACCGCAACGGCCTGGTGAAGGTCAACCCGATCGCGGCGTGGACCGACGACGAGTTCAACGGCTACATCCGCGAGCACGGGATCCTCGAGAACCCGCTGGTCTCGATCGGCTACCTGTCGATCGGCTGCGCGCCCTGCACCGCTCGCGTGGAGCCGGGGCAGGACCCGCGCAGCGGCCGGTGGGCGGGTCAGAGCAAGACCGAGTGCGGACTGCACGGCTGAGGGAAGGGACGCATGACGACCTTGGAGCCCGCGACCGATGCGGCACAGGACAACCTCGCGGCTTTGGAGTCCGAAGCCATCCACATCTTCCGGGAGGTGGCGGGCGAGTTCGACCGGCCGGTGATCCTGTTCTCCGGCGGCAAGGACTCGACGCTGCTGCTGCACCTGGCGATCAAGGCCTTCTGGCCGGCGCCGGTGCCGTTCCCGCTGCTGCACGTCGACACCGGGCACAACTTCGACGAGGTCATCGAGTTCCGCGACCGCGTCGTCGAGCGCCACGGCCTGCGCCTGGTCGTCGCGAAGGTCCAGGACTGGATCGACGACGGGCGCCTGGAAGAGCGCGCCGACGGGATGCGCAACCCGCTGCAGACCACGCCGCTCTTGGACACCATCTCCGAGAACAAGTTCGACGCGGTGTTCGGCGGCGGCCGCCGCGACGAGGAGCGCGCCCGGGCCAAGGAGCGGATCTTCAGCCTCCGCAACGCTTTCGGGCAGTGGGAGCCGCGGCGTCAACGGCCCGAGCTCTGGAACCTGTACAACGGCCGGCACCGCCCGGGCGAGCAGGTCCGCGTCTTCCCGCTGTCCAACTGGACCGAGGCCGACGTCTGGAACTACATCGCCCGCGAGAAGGTCGAGCTGCCGTCGATCTACTACGCGCACCGGCGCGAGGTCTACCTGCGCGACGGGATGCTGCTGGCCGAAGGTC
Source organism: Amycolatopsis sp. NPDC101161 (assembly GCF_044768185.1). NCBI lineage: Bacteria > Bacillati > Actinomycetota > Actinomycetes > Pseudonocardiales > Pseudonocardiaceae > Amycolatopsis > Amycolatopsis sp. NPDC101161. The sequence goes on along the minus strand of NZ_JBIWPI010000006.1, from coordinate 312,709 downwards.
CGTGGGGCGGCCCGCGTCCGGGTGAAGAGGTGCGCGAGCTGACCGTCCGCTACCGGACCGTCGGCGACGGGTCGTGCACCGGGGCGATCGAATCCACCGCCACCACCGTCGAGGACGTCATCGCCGAGGTGTCGGCCTCGCGGCTGACCGAGCGGGGCGCCACCCGCGCCGACGACCGGATGTCCGAGGCGGCCATGGAAGACCGCAAGCGTGAGGGGTACTTCTGATGAGCTCGCTTCTTCGCTTGGCCACCGCCGGCAGCGTCGACGACGGCAAGTCCACTTTGGTCGGCCGGCTGCTCTACGACACGAAGTCGGTGCTCGCCGACCAGCTCGACGCCGTCACGCGCGCGTCCGTCGACAAGGGACTGTCCACTCCGGACCTTTCGCTGCTCGTCGACGGCCTGCGCTCGGAGCGCGAGCAGGGCATCACCATCGACGTCGCGTACCGGTACTTCGCCACGCCCAAGCGGTCGTTCGTGCTGGCCGACACGCCGGGGCACGTGCAGTACACGCGCAACACGGTGACCGGCGCGTCCACCGCGCAGCTGGCGGTGCTGCTGGTCGACGCGCGCAAGGGCGTGATCGAGCAGACGCGGCGGCACGCGGCCGTGCTGGCCCTGCTGGGCGTGCCGCAGCTGGTGCTGGCGGTGAACAAGATCGACCTGGTCGACTACGACGAAGCGACGTTCACCGTGATCGCCGAGGAGTTCGCCGCGCACGCGCTCTCGCTGGGCTACGCGCGCGGTTCGGTGCTCGCGATCCCCGTGTCCGCGCTGGAAGGCGACAACGTCGCGACGCGCTCGGAGCGGACGCCGTGGTACTCCGGCCCGAGCCTGCTGGAGCACTTGGAGGACGTGCCGGTCGCGCCCGACCCGCACGACTCGGCGCTGCGGTTCCCGGTGCAGTACGTGATCCGCCCGCGCACGGCCGAGTACCCGGACTACCGCGGCTACGCGGGCCAGATCGCCGCGGGCACGGTCCGTCCCGGTGACGAGATCGTCGTGCTGCCGCAAGGCATCCGCAGCCGCGTCGAGCGCATCGACACCGCGGACGGCCCGTTGGCCGAGGCCGGCGCCGGGACGTCGGTGACGCTGCTGCTCGCCGACGACATCGACATCTCCCGCGGCGACCTGATCGCGGCCGCCGAGGCACCGCCGCGGATCACCGACGAGATCACCGGCACGCTGTGCTGGCTGTCGTCGAAGCCGCTGAAGGAAGGCGCGCGCGTACTGGTCAAGCACGGCACCCGCACGGTCCAGGCGCTGGTCGGCGAGTTGCACGCGCGGTTCGACGAGCAGACGCTGTCGAGCGTGGACTCACCCGCGTCGCTGGAGCTCAACGACATCGGCCGCGTGACGCTGCGGCTGGCCGAGGAGCTGGGCGTCGACGACTACGGCGTCAGCCCGCGCACGGGCGCGTTCCTCGTGATCGACCCGAAGGACGGCGACACGCTGGCCGCCGGCCTGGTGGGTGAGCGCTTCTCGTGACGCCACCCCTGGTCGCCGTCGCGCACGGCAGTCGCGACCCCCGCTCGGCGGCGACCGTGCGGGCCCTCGTCGATGTCGTACGCGCGCAGGCACCGGGTCTGCCGGTCCACGAGTCCTTTTTGGACCTTTCGGCACCGCTCGTCACGGACGTGCTGCGGGAGCTGTACGCCGCCGGCCACCGGACCGCGGTCGTGGTGCCGTTGCTGCTGGGCAGCGCGTTCCACGCGCGAGTCGACCTGCCGGCATTGGTCGACCAGGTCGTTTCCGAGTGCCCGGGGTTCCGCATCGAGGTGTCGGACGTGCTGGGCGCGGACCCGGCGCTGGAGAAGGTAGCCCTGGACCGGCTGGTATCCGCACCGCACCGGCGCGGGACGGGCGTGCTGCTGAGCGCGGTCGGCTCGTCCAACGCCTCGGCGAACGCGGTGGTCGCTTCCCTGGCGGCGCGCTGGGAAGAGCGGCTGGGCATCCCGGTGAGCGAGGCGTTCGCTTCGGCCACCCAGCCGGACATCCCGGCGGCCGCCGACCGGTTGCGGTCGCGCGGGGTGCGGCACCTCGTCGTGGCGTCGTGGTTCCTGGCGCCGGGGTTGCTGCCGGACCGCATCGCGCGGCTGGCCCGTGAGGCGGATCCGGGGGCTTTCATCGCGGAGCCCCTCGCCGACGACCCCCGCGTCGCCGACGTCGTCATCAGCCGGTACGCCACCGCGGTGAGCGGACTGCTCCGCCAGTACGCCTGATCTCCGGCGACACCGCCAAAAGGCGAGTCTTATTCACATTTAGTGTCACCCTGCGCGCATGGGAACGGTAAATCCTTGACGCGCTAGTTAACTTGCCGGTAACTATCTAATCGCTGCGCAGCTTTCTCCCTCCCCTCTTGAAACCGCAGGTAGGTGGATACAGATGAAAGCTCTTCACTTTTCCAAGCTGGGTGTTCTGGTCGCGGCCGCCGCCCTTCCCGTCGCGCTCGCCGCGCCGGCTCAGGCGGCCACCACCGTCACCTTCGACTGCCAGGCCGATGCCCCGATCGTCGGGCCGCAGCAGGTGTCGCTGAACCAGGACACCGATGTCACCGCGCCCGCGACGGTCGCGCCCGGTGGGGCGTTCGACGTCGTCATCGATCCCGCGCCGAACACCGTGCCGAGCGACGTCAGCGGGAACAAGGTCAAGAACATCAACACCTTCGCGCTCAAGTTCCCGATCCCGGCCAACTCCACCTACGTCGGCGCGGACCTGACCGGCGGCTCCGGGCTCGGCTCGACGGCGCCCACCATCGCGGTCGCGAACGGCGTCGCGACGCTGAGCTTCCCGGGCCCGATCGCCGGCGGCGCCACCTTCGAGCTGCCGACCGTCACCGCGCACCTGACCGCGGGCCAGTCGGGCACGATCGAGACGAAGCTGTCCGGCACGAGCTACAGCGACCCGGGCCTGACATTCAAGGCGGTGGCGAGCACGATCATCGGCGACATCACCGCGCCGACGGCCTGCTTCCCCAACCCCAGCCCGGTCTTCACCACGACGACCATCGGCTGACTTTCCCGGCCACCCTGCGGGCTCGCGCCCGTAGGGTGGCCGCATGGGGAACTTCGAACTCGCTCAGGTCAACATCAGCCGGATGAAGGCACCGCTCGACGACGTGTCCTTCCAGGACTTCGTCGACGCACTGGAGCCCGTGAACGCCCTCGCCGACCAGGCGCCGGGGTTCGTGTGGCGCCTGCAGACCGAGGATGGCGACGCCACGTCGATCCGCGCGTTCGAATGGGACGTGCGCGGGACGTCCGGGATCCTGGTCAACATGTCCGTGTGGACGTCGGTGGAAGCGCTGGCGGACTTCGTGTTCTCGGGCGCGCACGTGGCCGTGATGAAGCGGCGGCGCGAGTGGTTCCACCACGTCCGCGAGGCGATGACCGTGCTTTGGTGGGTCCCCGCCGGGCACCGGCCGACGACCGCGGAGGCCGAGGAGAAGATCGAGCACCTGCGCGTTCACGGCCCCACGCCCGAGGCGTTCACGCTCAAGCGGCACTTCTCGCCGGACTCCGGTGTTCGCGAGGGTGACCCCGGCTGGCTGTGCCCCGCGTAACACCGGCCGCGCGCCACGGATGTGCAAGGGTGTCGGCATGGCTGACGAACTGGTGCACTACGACGTGGTGGGCGGCACCGCCACGATCACCCTGGACTCCCCGCACAACCGCAACGCGCTCTCGGCCCAGCTGCGCCGCGAGCTCTCGGAAGCGCTCGCCAACGCCGCTTCGGACGACGCCGTGCGGGTCATCGTGCTCACCCACACGGGTCCGGTGTTCTGCGCCGGGATGGACCTCAAGGAGGCCCGCGGCGCCGGCGCGGGCGACCAGGGCGTGAACGAGTTCCCGAAGATCCTCGAACAGCTGTGGACGAGCCCGAAGCCGGTCGTCGCGCGGCTGGCCGGCCCCGCGCGCGCCGGCGGCATCGGCATGGTCGCCGCGTGCGACATCGCCGTGGCGGTGCCGGAAGCGACGTTCGCCTTCTCGGAGGTCCGCATCGGCGTGGTCCCGGCGGTGATCTCCTTGACGGTCCTGCCGCGGCTGAACCCGCGCGCGGCGCACGAACTGTTCCTCACGGGCGACACGTTCGACGCCCGCCGCGCGGTGGAGATCGGCCTGCTGAACTCGGCGACGTCCGACTTGGACGCCGAAGTCGCGCGGTTCGTGAAGGCGCTGGCAGCGGGCGGACCGAAGGCATTGGCCGAGACGAAGGCGCTCCTGAGCCGCCCCCGCCCGGCCACGCCCTCGGACGGCTTCGAGGAAATGCTGGGGCTGTCGGCCAAGTTCTTCGCGAGCGAGGAAGGCCAGGAGGGCATCCTGGCCTTCGCCCAGAAGCGCAAGCCGAACTGGGTCCCGCAGGACTAGCCGGTGGCGACGGCCTGCTTGCGCGGAACCAGCGCGAGCAGGCCCGTCACCCCGCCGCACGCCGCGGCGACGACGTACACCGGTGTCAAACCCCCGGCCTGGTAAGCGATCCCGAGCACCGCGACGCCCAGCGTCTGCCCGAACTGGCGGGTCGTCGTGAGGATCCCGGCGGCCATCCCGGCCCGTCCCGGCGGCGCCGCGGCCGCGATCGCGGCGCCCGTCGCCGGGCCCGCGATCCCCACGCCCACCCCGGTCACGGCCAGACCGATCGGGATCCCGGCCACCAGCAGGACCAGGCAGCCGAGCGCGCCCAGCACGACACCGGCGCCCAGCAGGACCCGCGGCGGGAACCGGTGCAGGACCTTCCCGAGCATCGTCGACGTCAAGAACGACGCCACGGCCAGCGGTGCCATCGCGAGCCCGGCCGCGACCGGCGAAAGCGAAAGACCCAGCCACAGCGACACGTACACCAGCGCCGCGAAGGTCAACGTCGACGCCGCCGCGCACGCGACCAGCGCCGTGAACCGGCCGTCGCGGAACAATCCCAGCTCCAGCAACGGTTCCGCGCGACGCCGTTCCACGACCACGAACCCCGCCAACGCGATCACCGAAACCCCGAGCGCCGCCACCGAGCCGCCCGGGGTCAGCCCGTGCACCAGGCTCGCGGCGAAGACCGCGAACCACACCGCGCCCGCGACGTCGAACCGGCCGCGCCGGACGGGGGTGTCCGGTGGCAACGCCCGCGCCGCGAACCCAGCCGTCGCCAACGCCAACGGCACGTTGACGAAGAAGATCGCCGCCCAGCCGAAGTACTCGGTCAGCACGCCGCCCACCACCGGACCCGCGGCGGCGCCGAGCCCGTTCACCGCGAAGAACACGCTGATCGCCATGCCCCGCGCACGCCCCTCGTAACAGGCGGCCAGCAACGCGAACCCGGTCACAGCCAACGCCGCGCCGCCGACGGCCTGCACCCCGCGCGCCGCGATCAGCGTCCCGATGTCCCCGGCGAGCCCGCAAGCCAGCGACGCCAGGCCGAACACCGCCAATCCCGTGAGGAACACCCGCCGCAGCCCCCAGCGGTCCGCGATCGAACCGACGGCGAGCATCAGCACCGCCAGGACGAGCGTGTAGACGTTCGGCACCCACTGCAGCTGACCCACCGAAGCCGACAGGTCGGCGCCGATCCGGGGCAATGCCACCGTCACGACGGTCGTGTCCAGCAGAAATAAGAACGACCCCGCACAGACCGCGACGAGCGGCCACCACTTGCGCATCGAAACTCCCTTCGTGTGCCCCGAAGGGTGCGGTCGCGGCGCCGATCATCACCAGACAAATCGACAAATCGGCCGGATACCGTCAGCAGCTATCGTCCATGCATGGAAACCGTCACCCTCGACGACGTCGACCGCGGCCTGCTCCACGGGCTGCAGCTCGACGGCCGAGCGCCGATGCGCACGCTCGGCGAGGTCCTCGGCGTCTCCGAAAACACCGTCGCCCGGCGCTACCGGCGGCTGCGGACCGCCGGCGTCCTGCGCGTCACCGGCGCGGTCAACGGCGGCGAAGCCGGCTACACGAGCTGGACCCTGCGCCTGCGCACGACCCCGGACGCCGGGGCCACCGTCGCGGACGCGCTGGCCGACCGCGCCGACGTCTCGTGGGTGCACCTGCTCTCCGGCGGCACCGAGATCTCCTGCACCGTGCACGCGCCCGGCTCGGCCGGGCGGGACGACCTCCTGCTGCGCAAGCTGCCGCGCGCGAGCCGCGTCACGGCTGTTTCGGCGCACGAACTGCTGCACACGTTCGCACTCCCGGACAGCTGGGGCGGCCTGCACTGCCTGTCCCCCGGCCAGATCGCGCGACTGCGGCCGCCGCCACCCGAGGGCGCCGGTGTTCCGCCCGAGCCGGCAGACCGACCCCTGCTCGACGCACTCGCCCACGACGGGCGCGCGAGCTACACGACCCTGGCCAAGGTCACCGGCTGGGCCGACTCGACGGTGCGGCGCCGGATGGAGGTGCTGCGCCGCCACGGCACGCTGACCTACCACCTCGACCTTTCGCCGGCCGGGCTCGGCTTCCACTCCGAGACGCGGCTGTGGCTGACGGTGTCACCGGCGCACCTGGCCGAGGCGGGGGCGGCGCTGGCGAGCCACCCGGAGACGTCGTTCGCCGTCGCGACGACCGGCAGCACGAACCTCACGGCGATGGTGAACTGCCGCGATGCCCGCGATTTCTACCGCTACCTCACCGACCGCATCGCCGGGATCCGCGGCGTGCAGACGCTCGAAAGCGCACCCGTGATCCGGACCGTCAAGCGCCTCAGGCGTCCGGCAGCACGACCGTGAGCCGCCACGAGCCGGCGCTGCGGCCGCTCGGCCCGAGCGCGCGCTGCGCGTCCGACAGCACGCTGCGGATCGCCAGGTACGTCTTGGGTTCGGCCTTGCGCAACGCTTCCGAGCCCGGCCAGATCAGCACGTGCTCCCCCGGAGGCAGCCAGGACAGGTCGGTCAGGCAGTCGTACAGCGCGTCGAGGTTGTGGCCGAAGTAGTCCGGAAAGGACAGTGCCTCGGCGAACGCGCTCAGCGTGCTGGCCTTGTCCACGGTCGGGTGCGAGTTCACCAGGTGCGGGTACGCGCCCCGCGCGAAGGCCTCTTCCGCGGCGGCCTTCGCCTGCTCCGAGGCGCTCATCGGGCCGGGTCCACGACGACGAACGACGCGTAGTGGTCGCCGGTGTAGTACAGCTCGTGCGCCTGCCCCGTGATCAGCCGCCGCGCGCCGCGGTCGGCGCTGCCCGGCGTCTTCACGGTGTACTCGTGGTAGTAGCCGGACTTCTTGCCGGGCAACCGCTTCTCGCGGTTCTCGAACACGACGTCGTCGTTGCGCGGGTACGGGTACGGGCCGCCCTTTTCGATCAGCTTCCACGTGTCGGAAGCCTGCGGGGGCAGGGTCGAGAGCGCCTTGACCGGCAGCCCGGAGTCGGCCCCCGGCACGGCCGCCCCGCCCTTGGCCGGCGCGCTCGCCGAGGAGCTGGGCGAGGGTGCCGCCGGGGAGCCGTCGCTGACGACGTCCTTGACCAGCCAGCCCCCCAGCACCAGCACGAGGAGCCCGATCAGCGCGGCGGTGATCCGCCTTCGGTTGAACATGGTGCGCCAGCCTAGGACGGGGTGTCGGAACGGTCGTCGTCACGCCCCGGAGCGAGCCTGCGGGCGAAGAGCCCGACGAGCTTGTCGAGCACCCACGCGGCGGCCAGGCACAGCGGTACGACGACCACCATGACCAGCACGAACTGGACCGGGAACCACGCTTGGGCGAGCCACAGCTCGACCCCGTCCCACCAGTCGGCAAGCCCGTTGAACACGGTGTGAGCCTACGCGCGCCCTGCTGCCCCCGCGCTTCCGGGGAGGTACGTTGCGAAGCATGTTCGCCGTGTACGCGCAGGAACCCAACGCCGAAAGCCCACTGGACTCGCTCGTCGTGGGCGAGCGACCCGAACCCGAAGTGCCGGACGGCTGGGTCCGCGTGCACGTCAAGGCGGCCAGCCTCAACATGCACGACCTCTGGACCCTGCGCGGGGTCGGCATCAAGCCCGAGCAGTTCCCGATGATCCTCGGCTGCGACGGCGCGGGCACCCTCGACGACGGCTCCGAGGTCGTCGTCCACTCCGTGATCAACGCGCCGGGCTGGCAGGGTGACGACACCCTCGACCCGAAGCGCACGCTGCTCACCGAGAAGCACCAGGGCACCTTCGCCGACCAGGTGGTCGTCCCGGCCCGCAACGTCGTCCCGAAGCCCGAGGCGCTCAGCTTCGCCGAGGCCGCGACCATGGGCACGGCCTGGCTGACCGCCTACCGGATGCTCTTCGTGAAGTCCGGGCTGCGGCCGGGCCAGACGATGCTCGTGCAGGGCGCCTCCGGCGGCGTCTCGACGGCGCTGGTGCAGCTCGGCCGCGCGGCCGGGTTCCGGGTCTGGGTGACCGGCCGCTCCGAGGAGAAGCGCGCGCTCGCTTCCAGCCTCGGCGCGCACCAGACGTTCGAGTCGGGCGCGCGGCTGCCCGAGCGCGTCGACGCCGTCTTCGAGACCGTCGGCAAGGCGACCTGGTCACACTCGGTCAAATCGCTCAAGCCGGGCGGGATCATCGTCGTCTCCGGCTCGACCAGCGGCCCGGACGCGAACGCGGAGCTGCAGCGCGTCTTCTTCCTCCAGCTGCGCGTCGCCGGCTCGACCATGGGCACCCGCGACGAGCTCGCCGATCTGCTCGCCTACCTCGACCTGACCGGGGTGCGGCCGCAGATCGGCGCCGAACTGCCCTTCGCCGAGGCCCCTAAGGGGTTCCAGGCGATGCTCGACGGCGACACCGCCGGCAAGATCGTCTTCACCCGCTAGACCGCCGCTGAGCTGGGCGGATCGACTTGTTCCGCCCGGCTCGGCATCCGGTGAATCTCTAACGTACTCAGTTCGAGACCTGGTCGTTAGCACCTGAATTCGACCAAAACCCAATGGTCGCAAGGTAATCTTGAGGTATGACCGCAACGAAGCGGCCCGCCTCGGCTGGACCGGGCGGCCGGTCCAGCAGCGACCCGGACCCGATCCGGGTCTCCTTCCGGCGCTACGCCGGTGTCCGCACCCGCGTCCTGGAGGTCGGCGAAGCCGCTCCGGACCCGGAACTCCCCCGTCGTTCCCTGCGTCGCCGGGCGGCCGCGCCGCACGTCAAGCCCGCCGCGCCGCGGCTGGTGCTGCTGCACGGCTACTGCGACAGCGCCGACACCTGGCGCCCCGCCCTGAAGCAGCTCGCGGCCGCCGGGATCCCGGCGGTCGCGGTCGATCTGCCCGGGTTCGGCGACGCGCAGCCGCTGCGGCCCGGCCCGATGCTGCCCCAGCTCGACGCGTTCACCACCGCCGTCGTCCGCGAGCAGGCCGTGCTCGGCTCGGTCGTGCTGGCCGGGAACTCCCTCGGCGGCACGATGAGCCTGCGCGCGGCCCAGAACAGCCGGCTGCCGATCTCGGGCGTCGTGTCGATCGCCGCGCCCGGGTTCGTCGACTCGTGGCTGATCCGCGCGGTCGCGCGCTACCCGCTGCCGCTGCGGTTGTACTCGGCGCTGCCGGTCCCGGTCCCGGGGTTCCTGGTGCGCAAGGTCGCCGAGCAGGTCGTCCCGCGGCTGCTGTACGCCGACTCGAGCGTCGCCGACGCCGTGCAGGTGCAGCGCTTCACCGCGCTGTTCCCCGACTACCGCTCGACCAAGAGCCGCCTCGAGCAGGCCCGGCAGCTGGTCGCGGAGCTCGCGGACGCCTACCGGCTCGAGTCGGTGAAGGTGCCGCTGCTGGTCGTCGCGTGCGGCAAGGACAAGCTCGTCACCGCGGCGTCCGGCCGGCAGCTGCACACACTGGTGCCGCACAGCAGGCTGCTCGTCCGCGAGGACTGGGGGCACTGCCCGCAGCTGGACGACCCGGTCGAGATCGCCGAGCTGCTCACCTACTTCGCGGCGGGCGCGGTCCGGACCACCCAGGCCAAGCGCGCCGCGGCGACGGCGACTGCGGCCGTGAGCGAGGACACCGCGGCGGGCTGAGCGGCTCACGCTGTCTTCACACGCGGTTGGCGGTAGGTTCCGGCCTTGGGTCCGCGACCCGGGCCCGACCACCGCGACGTTCGGGAGACGATGATGTCCGCTCCAGGCCTGGGCTCCAGCTCCGGCATCTTCCGGCGCAAGCCGATCGACCAGATCCAGGACACCTCGGAAAGTGGTGGCCTGAACCGCACCCTGGGCTTGTGGCAGCTGACCGCCATCGGCATCGGCGGCATCATCGGCGCCGGGATCTTCGCCCTCGCCGGCAGCGTCGCCCACGGCGACGACTCGGCGGGCATCCCCGGCGTGGGCCCGGCCGTGCTGATCTCGTTCCTCATCGCCGGCGTCGCGAGCGCCGCGGCCGCGTTCTCCTACGCCGAGTTCGCGGGCCTGATCCCGAAGGCCGGCTCGGCCTACACCTACGGCTACGCGGTGCTCGGCGAGGTCGTCGGCTGGTTCATCGGCTGGGACCTGCTGCTGGAGTACACCGCGATCGTGTCGGTGGTGGCGATCGGCATCTCCGGCTACTTCAGCTTCCTGCTCGGCCAGCTCGGCCTCGACCTGCCCGCGTGGATGCTCGGCGCGCCCGGCACCGGGCCGGGCCACAAGGTCGACCTCTTCGCCGCGCTGCTGTGCCTGCTGATCGCGTACCTGCTCAACCGCGGCATCCGCAGCGCCGCCCGGTTCGAGACGGCGATGGTCGGGATCAAGGTCCTGATCGTGCTGGTGGTCATCCTGGTCGGCTTCTTCTACGTCAAGACCGGCAACTACACGCCGTTCGCCCCGGCCGGCTTCGGCGGCGCGGTAACCGGCGCGGCGACGGTGTTCTTCGCCGTCTTCGGTTATGACGCCATGAGCACCGCGGCCGAGGAGTCCAAGGACGCGCAACGGCACATGCCGAAGGCGATCCTCTACTCGCTGGCCATCTCGATGGTGCTGTACGTCCTGGCGTGCCTGGTGCTGACCGGCATGCAGAAGTACACCGAGATCGACCCGAAGAGCGGCTTCTCGACGGCGTTCAAGTCGGTCGGCCTCTCCGGGCTGGCCACCGTGATCGCGATCGGCGCCATCGTCGGCATCCTCACCGTGCTGTTCACGTTCCTGATGGGCGCCACCCGCGTCGGCTACTCGATGAGCCGCGACGGCCTGCTCCCGCCGTGGTTCGGCAAGACGAACCCGAAGCGCCAGGTGCCCAGCCGGATGACGTGGATCCTCGGCGGCGCGTCGGCGATCATCGCCGGCGTGCTCCCGATCGGCGAGGCCGCGGAGCTGACGAACATCGGCATCCTGCTGGCGTTCGTCGTGGTCTGCGTCGCGGTGATCGTGCTGCGCTACAAGCAGCCGGACCTGCCGCGGACGTTCAAGACGCCGGGCATGCCGGTGGTCCCGGCGATCGGCGTCGTGTTCTCGATCTGGCTGATCACGTTCCTGCAGCCGGCGACCTGGATCCGGTTCGCGGTCTGGTTCGCCATCGGCATGGTGATCTACTTCCTCTACAGCCGGCGGCACTCGCTCCTGAACCGCGAGCGCTAGCGGATCCGGTCGAGGCGCGCGGCGGCGTCGCGCGCCTCGACCTTCAGCCGCTCGAGAATCACGGCGGCCGACGCGTCGTAGGCGAGCGGGTAGGTCTGGCCCGCCCACAGCGAGATCGCTTCCGGGTCACCCGCCTTCGCCGCCGCCTTGCGCACCGGGCCCGCGAGGTTGTTGAGCTGCGGGTACGCCGCGGGGGCGCCCTCGGACAGCGCGTCCATGAACTTGTTGACCAGCCCGCGCGCCGGGCGTCCGCTGAAGGCGCGGGTGAACGCCGTCTCGCGCTCGGCGACCGCGAGGGCCTTGCGGTGCGCTTCGGACGTCCCGGCCTCGTCCGCGCGCAGGAAGATCGTGCCCAGCTGGGCCGCGGCGGCCCCGGCGGCGAGCACGGCGGCGACGTCCGCGCCGTGCACCAGGCCACCGGCGGCGATCAACGGCAGGTCGACGCGGGCGGCGACCAGGCGCAGCAGCGCGAGGACGCCGTACTCGGCGCCGCCGCCGGGCAGGTGGGCGTCGTCGGAGAACAGGCTCCGGTGCCCGCCGGCTTCGAAGCCCTGCACGACGAGAGCGTCGGCACCGAGGTCCGCGGCCCGCTGCGCGGCCTCCGGCGTGGTCACGGTGACGACGACCTTGCTGCCGGCCTCCTTGAGGCGCACCACGTCCGACGGCGTCGGCGGCCCGAAGGTGAACGACACCATGGAAACGCGCTTCTCGAGCACGACGTCCAGCTTCGCGGGGTACGCGTCGTCGTCCCACTTCGGTTCGCCCAGCTCGACGTCGTACTCGCGAGCGAAGGCTTCGAGTCGTTCGCGGTGCGCGGAGACGTCGGCGCCGGTGTTCGGCTGCGGGACGAAGAGGTTGACGCCGAAGGGGTGACCGGTCAGCTCCCGGACGCGGTCGATCTGTGTGGCGAGCGCCGAGGGCGTGAGCATGCCGGCGCTCAGGAAGCCGAAGCCGCCGGCCTCGGTGACCGCGGCGACCAGCTCGGGCGTGGTCGGGCCGCCCGCCATCGGCGCGGCGATGACCGGGAACGTCAGCTCGTCGAACATGCCACCGAGCGTAGTACTCAGGCGGGCAGCAACATCGTGTAGAGCTTCGTGATGCGGCCGTCCTCGACGAGGGCGACGTCGATCCCCCGCACGACCGGCGGCGCGCCTTCCGGGCCGAGCTCCCAGGCGAGGTGGCCCAGGTCGTGGTTGACGAGCACCGGGCCCGCGGGGGCGAACACGAAGCCCGGGGACTGCTCCAGCAGGCCCTTCGCCTTGGCGTTCAGGGCATCGCGGCCGGTCACGGTCCCTTCGGGATCCGCGAACACGACGTCGGCCGCGTAGGTCGCCTCGATCGCCTTCGCCCGCCGCTCGTCGTCGCGCTCGTTGAAGACGTCGAGCAGGTTCGCCCGCATAAGTTCGGCCACCGTCGCCATGTCGCACCCTCCTGAGGTCTGACGCCATCTTACGTGACATGTCACGTAAGTGTCAGGGGTGGTCGTCCGGGCGCGGCAGTGTGCCGTGCTCGACGAGCGCGTCGTAGACACGCTCCAGCAGGGCCGCCAGCTGGGCTTTCTCGCCGGGTTCGAGCGCGTCCAGGAACGCTTTGCGCACGAAGCCGACGTGGTCCGGCGCGGCCTGGCGCAACGCCTCCCAGCCGTCGCCGGTCAGCGCCACTTCGGTGGCGCGCCGATCTTCGGGACTGACGCCGGTCGTGACCAGGCCGCGTTCGCGCATCCGCTTCAGGTGGTGGGACAGCCGGCTGCGCTCCCAGCCGATGCGGATCGCCAGGTCGGTGACCCGCATCCGGCCGCCGGACGCGCTCGTCAGCGCGACCAGCACGTGGTAGTCGGCGAGCGAGATCCCGCTGTCGGCGCGCAGCTGCCGGTTCAGCTCGTACTCCAGGCGGAGGTGCACCTTCATGTAGGCGTACCAGGCGGCCGTCTCGGCGCCCGAAAGCAGCGCGAACGGCGACCCCGGCACGGACTCCTGCGTCACCGCGCGAGCTTAACCACCCAGTTTGGTCTAGACCATCGTCGGCAGAGGTGCGACGATCCGGGCAGGCGCGACGGCGATGTCGTGCCCTTCCCGCCAGGAGGTCCCCGGTGAAGACACCCTTCGCGCGACGCGCCGGTCGCGCCCTCGCCGTGCTGGCCCTGGTCGGGGCCAGTACCGCCGCCGCCCAGCTCACCCCGGCCGCGGCGGCGACCCCCGCGCTGCAGTCGATCGTGCCCGTGCCGGCGTCGGTGACCCCCGCGGCCGGAGTCACCTTCCCGCTGGTGTCGACGACGAAGATCGTCACCGAAGCGGGGTCGGCGCCGGCCAAGGACGTCGGCACCTACCTGGCCGGGGTGCTGCGGCCGTCGACCGGCTTCGCGCTGCCGGTGTCCGACGCTCCGGCGTCCGTGCCCGCGGACAGCATCGCGCTGCTGCTCAGCGGCGCGCCCGCGTCCGTCGGCACCCAGGGCTACCAGCTGGTGTCGACGGCGTCCTCGGTGACCGTGCGCGCACAGACGGCCGACGGGCTCTTCGCCGGCGTCCAGACGCTGCGGCAGATGCTGCCCGGCCGGGTGGAAAGCCCCACGGCCCAGGCCGGCCCGTGGAGCATCCCGGGCGCGACGATCGTGGACTACCCCCGGTTCGGCTATCGGGGCGCGATGCTCGACGTCGCCCGGCACTTCCACCCGGTGTCGACGGTGAAGCGGTTCATCGACGAGCTCGCCCAGTACAAGATCAACAACTTGCACCTGCACCTGGCCGACGACCAGGGCTGGCGCATCCAGATCGACAGCTGGCCCCGCCTGACGACGTACGGCGGCAGCACCCAGGTCGGCGGCGGCGCGGGCGGCTACTACACGAAGGCGCAGTACACGGACATCGTGAACTACGCGGCTTCGCGGCACATCACGGTGATCCCGGAGATCGACATGCCGGGGCACGTGAACGCGGCGCTGGCGTCGTACGCGGAGCTGAACTGCAACGGGGTGGCCCCGGCACTGCGCACGGACACGGCGGTCGGCTACAGCTCGCTGTGCATCTCGAAGGACATCACGTACACGTTCATCGCGGACGTGCTGCGCGAGCTGGCGGCCCTGACGCCGGGCCCGTACATCCACATCGGCGGCGACGAAGCATCGTCCACCTCGGCGGCCGACTACCTGACGTTCGTGAACAAGGTGCTTCCCCTGGTGGCGGCGACGGGCAAGTCGGTGGTGGGCTGGCACGACATCGCGAAGGCCACGCTGCCGGCTTCGGCAACCCCGCAGTTCTGGGGGACTTCGACCTCGGACTCGGGCGTGTCGACGGCGGTTTCCCGCGGCAGCAAGGTGATCCTGTCGCCGGCGAACAAGGCGTACCTGGACATGAAGTACAACAGCTCGACGCCGATCGGCCTGTCGTGGGCGGGCTACATCGAGGTCCAGGACGCGTACGGCTGGAACCCGGGAGCGTACTTGTCGGGCGTCGGCGAGGCGGCGGTCCGCGGGGTGGAATCGCCGCTGTGGAGCGAAACGGTGGTCACGCCGTCGGACATCGACTACTTGGCGTTCCCCCGCTTGGCGGCGCACGCGGAGCTGGGCTGGTCCCCGTGGTCGACCCACGACTGGACGGCGTTCCGCACCCGCTTGGGCGCGCAGGCCCCGCGGTGGGTGGCCCAGGGGATCAACTTCTACCGGTCGTCGCAGGTTTCGTGGGACACGGGCGGGACGACGCAGCCGGGGACGTGCGCGGACCCGGAGTGGAGCGCTTCGCAGGTGTACACGAGCGGGAACGTGGTGTCCCACAACGGCCACAAGTGGACGGCGAAGTGGTGGACGCAGGGCGAGGAGCCTGGGACGACGGGCGAGTGGGGAGTGTGGACCGACAACGGCGCCTGCTGAGATGACGGCCGGGCCTGCTCTCGCGGGCCCGGCCCCACCCAGGAACTCCACCGGTCAGGTGAGTCCTCCTGTTCCCGTGGTCCACAATGCGCCCGACGGTCCGTAGACGACCCCGTTCCCGTCGCTCTGCAGGGTGAACGCGAAGGTGCCGACGCCGGTGCGGTTGGACGACCACAGCGCCCCCTGGCTGCCCGTGCCGTACAGCACCAGGTTCGCGTCTGCCTGCATCAAGAGGGAGTGCGCCGACCTACCGGCCGTCCCGGAGGCCCACAACGCCCGGTAGCCCGGGGAGTAGAGCACCAAATTCCCATCGCTCTGCAGCGCGAGGCGATAGCGACCGTCGGTGGAACGCAGGAACTGGCCCGGGTACAACCTCGCATCAGCGGCGAGCCGATCGGTCTGCACGCCGGTCAACCCAGCCGCTCCGCTCGCGGTGCCCGTGCTCCAACTGGCGCCGCTGCTCGTGTACACGACTGTGTTCCCGTCATCCTGGAGCCTTAGCGTCGAGCTACCCCGGCCGGCGGTGTTGCTGGCCCACAACGCGCCTTGACCACCCGTGCCGTACAACACCAGATTCCCGTCGCCCTGCATGAGCAGGGAATGCACCGATCGGCCACTGGTGCCGGTGGACCAGAGTGCGTGGTAGCCCGGTCCGTACAGCACCAGGTTGCCGTCACCCTGCAGGATCAGGACGTGGCGCCCGTCGGTCGAGGTGAGGTACTGGTTGGGATACAGGCGCTGGTCGGGTGTGAGGTAGTCGCGTCCCAAGTACTCGCTTGTCCCGACACTGCCGCCGCCCTGCGAAGCGGTGATGTCCTGCACGTGGATGTAGTGGAAGGTCGAGGCCGAGACCGTCCGCTCGCCATAGGCGCCCTGGAAGTTCTGGTTGTATTCCTCCACTGTGACGGTTCCGTCGCCGTTCACCGCTTCCACCCATGCGACGTGGCCCGCCGATTCGGCGATCGCGCCGGCGGCCGGAGCACTGTTCACGACGTATCCGCGTTGCGCGAACCACGCACCCCACGTCCCCGCGTCCCCGATCGCTCGAGGCATCTCGAAGGTGTTTCGCGCGTGTAGGCGCCAAGCGACGAAGCTCGTGCACTCGCGGTTGTAGTAACCCCACGAATCCAGAAGCGCATCCTGCGTGGCGCTGCGCCACTGAGCGGGGTAGTCATCCGTACCCGCCACCGCGACAGCCGGAATACCGAGCGCCGTGGTGATCCCGACGAGCACCACGATGAGCCCGCGCTGAAACGTCCGGGTCCGGCTGGATTTCTTATCCCTCATCAGACTCCTTGCGGTCGATTCGACCGGGTCTGTATCGCCCCGGGCCGGCTGGAATGTGACAGTGCTGCGGGAAATCAGTCGTTCGGCGGAGCCGTCGCACCGACAAGCACCGCACCACTGAGCCGAACGGTGGAAATCCCGGAGTTTGCGTGCGTGCGGCAAACCAGGCGCGACTCATCGTGCGTTGCGGTTCCCCAGGAGAAGTCCTGGGATACCGGGCCTGAAAGCAGGTACACCATGGTCAGATCCTTCACACCGCGCTCCTCGAAGCTGCGGCTCTGGGCCGCACGAGCGTCAGCGACGGTGATCATGACTGCGACGACGTTGTCGATCGGCGCGTCCGCGGAGGCCGGGGCTGACGACTACCCAGCCACCTGGCGGAACGCGTCGATGGATTCGATGATCGATTCATGGGGGATGTACAACAGGGAGTGCACGAGTTTCGTGGCATGGCGTCTGCACTCGCGCAATGGGTTCGAAATGCCGTTCCACGACAACGCGTCCGGCTGGGGGCCGGACGCCCAAGCTCGAGGCTACGTCGTGAACCCGACTCCGGCGGCCGGATCAGTCGCTTGGTGGGCCGACGGACACGACGCCTGGGTCGAGTCCGTCAACTCGGGTGGCACGATAACGGTCGAGGAGTACAACCATTCCCTGACGGGGACGTACGGCGAACGGACCATCGCAGCAAACGCCGTCAGCGGATACATCCACTTCAAGGACATCATCTCGGCTCCGCCGGCCGTGCCCACGCACGAATCGATGCAGCCGGCCGCGCAGACCTTGACGGGCGGGTTCGTCGTATTCGGCCGGGGCAACGACCAGCAACTCTACAACGCTTGGCAATCCGCCCCGGGCTCGTCCTGGACTCCCTTCCAGCCGGTCACCTCCGGGGGCGGGCTTTCCGCTCCGCCTGCCATCTATCGTGAAGCTGACGGACGCTTTTCCGCCTACGCGGTCAATACGTCCGGGACTCTGCTGACGACGTGGCAGACATCTCCTGGCAGTGCCTGGCAGCCTTGGACCGTGATCGGCGGCAGCGGCGTCACCGGCATCCCGATCGTCGAGCGCGCGTCTACCGGCGGACTCGTGGTGTTCGTCAGGGGAGTCGATGGCCAGCTCTACAACACGTGGCAGCCCTCTGCGGGGTCGTCTTGGGTTGCACTGCAGGTGGTCACCCCCGGCGGGAGCCTCACCGGAACACCCGCGATCCACCGCGAGCCGGACGGGCGTTTCTCCGCCTATGCGATCAACTCCAACGGCATCCTGATCAGCACCTGGCAATCGGCACCCGGCAGTGCGTGGCAGCCCTGGGCGGTCATTGCGGGCGGCACCCCCTTGGCGGGCAAAGCCGTAGTGGATGTTGCGTCGACGGGCGGCTTGGTGCTGTTCGCCCGCGGTACAGACGGACAGCTGTACAACGCCTGGCAGCCCCTCACCCGGCTCGACGTGGGTTCCACTGCAGATCGTCGCCGGTGGCGGCAGTCTCGCGGGCTCACCCGCCATCCACCGGGAGTCCGACGGCCGGTTCTCCGCTTACGCGGTCAACTCCAACGGGGTGCTGCTCACAAGCTGGCAGACCGCGCCTGGTAGCGCCTGGCAGCCTTGGACCGTCATCGGCGGCGGTGGCCTCACTCCGTCCGGCGTCCCCGACGTCGAGACGGGTTCGACCGGCGGCCTGGTCGCGTTCGCGAGGGGCGCTGACGGGCTGCTCTACAACACTTGGCAAACCGCACCTGGCGCCAACTGGGTCCCACTGCAAGTGGTGACCACGGGGCTGCTCGCTCCCTGACGTTCGTGACCAGGGCGGCGCCGGCCACTCCTTGGCGGCGCCCCTAAGTACGGACGGTGATCGGCGGACCTCAACCGGTGAATCCGGAACACCCGGTTCGTCCGGCGGGTTAGATTGCGGCATGAGCGTTGATCTGGAGCAGGTGCGCGCGCTGTCGCTGCGGGAGAACGGCCTGGCCACCGTTGCCACTACGCGGGGTGATGGCACCGTCCACTCCTCCGTCGTCAACGCCGGCGTGTTCGACGACCCGGTGACCGGCGCTCCCGGCGTCGCCTACGTCGCCGTCGGGCGGGCGCACAAGCTCTTGCTGCTGCGGCGGGCCGGGCACGCCACCGTCACCTTCCGGCGCGGGTGGAACTGGGTTTCCGTCACCGGCGCCACCCACCTCATCGGGCCGGACGACCCCGACCCCGCCTTCGACCCCGCGGGCCTGCCGAAGCTCCTGCGCGACGTCTTCATCGCCGCGACCGGGACGCACGACGACTGGGACGAGTACGACCGCGTGATGGCCGAAGAGCGGCGGGTCGCGGTCTTCGTGACGGCGGACCGGATAATCGGCAACCCCTGACCAGCCCGGCCCGAGGAGTCGACCCGTTGCCCGAGTTCCCACCCCGCGTGACGACGCCGGTCAAGATCCTGATCGGCCTCCTCGTCGTCGCCGACGCCGGCTTCGGGGCGGCGCTCGCCCTCGGCCTGCTGCGCGGGCTGTCGCCGTGGCTGATCGGCGGCGCGTACGCGGCGTCCGTGCTCGTCGCGCTCGCGGCGTTCCGGGTGTCCCGGGCCCGCGAGCTGAAGCGCGGCTTCGCGAGCCTCCGCGACCTCACCGTCGGCGACGAGGGCCTCCGCCTGCCGGCGGGCACGCTGAGCACGCGGATGGTGCCGTGGTCCCAGATAGCCGACGTGACGGTCCGCCGCTCGGCCCGCTTCGGCGACGGTCACCTGCGCGACGCGCTCTGGCTCGACCTGGTCACGGGCGGGGGCATCGAGAGTTCGGTGCAGCGGTACGCGCCCCGCGGCCGGCTCACCCCCGCACCGCCGCAGCGACGCCAGTTCGAGCAGACGGCGATCCTCGACCCGGCCCTGTTCGACGCGGTGGTCGAGCGGCTGCGCAAGGAGCTGCGCCACCGTCAGTTGCACGCCCAGCTCCGCGCCCCCCGCCTCCGGGAGTACTGACACCGGTCAGCCGAGCCGGCCCAGCAGCTCCTTCGGCACGATCCGCACCGGGAACGGCCGCTCGACTTCGAGCGGTTCCTCACCTGCGGCCTTGGCCACCTGCTGGTAGTGCCCGTCTTCGTCCAGCTCGAACACCGTCAGCGCCGGCTCCGCCGGGTCGATCACCCAGTAGCTGTCCGTGCCGAACCGCTCGTAGACCGCTTTCTTGAGGTTCAGGTCGTAGATCGCCGTGCTGGGCGACAATACTTCGACCGCCAGCACCGGCGGCGCTGGGAGATCCTTCTCGGTGAAGTCTTCGTCCCGGCCGACGAGGACGTCCGGCTGCAGCTCGGTGTCGTCGCCCTGATGCACCGCGAATGGCGCGACGAGTACGTCGTACTCGGGCGGGCACACGTCGTCGAGAACTCTCCAGAGTCTCACCACGATCTTCTGGTGTCTTCTTCCCGGCGCGGGGCTCACGATGAGCACCCCGTCGATGAGTTCACGGCGTCGGCCATCGTCCGGCATCCCCTCGAGGTCGTGCACCGTCAGGGGGCCCGAATCGGCGGGATGCTCGATGTCTGCCATGACCGTCATGGTGCTCTCCTTTCGCTCTTCGCACCAGAGGAAACCAGAGACCACCGACAGAAACCACGTCGAACACGAGTTCGGCGCCCATATTCACGCGGTGGCGTGAATATGGGCGCCGGTGTCACATCAGTGGAACAGTTACTTCTTGTTCTTACCCGAGTCCTCAGTGGACAGTGCGGCGACGAAGGCTTCCTGCGGAACCTCGACCCGGCCGACGGTCTTCATCCGCTTCTTGCCTTCCTTCTGCTTCTCCAGCAGCTTGCGCTTCCGCGAAATGTCACCGCCGTAGCACTTCGCCAGCACGTCCTTGCGGATCGCGCGGATCGTTTCGCGGGCGATGATCCGCGAGCCGACCGCCGCCTGGATCGGGACCTCGAACTGCTGGCGCGGGATCAGCTCGCGCAGCCGGGTCGCCATCCGGTTGCCGTAGCCGTACGCCGCGTCCTTGTGGACGATCGCGGAAAACGCGTCCACGGTTTCGCCCTGCAGCAGGATGTCCACCTTGACCAGATCCGCGATCTGGTCGCCCGCCTCTTCGTAATCGAGAGACGCGTAGCCGCGCGTACGCGACTTCAGCGTGTCGAAGAAATCAAAGATGATTTCCGCCAGCGGGATGTTGTAACGCAGTTCGACGCGGTCCTCGGACAGGTAGTCCATGCCCAGCAGCGTGCCGCGCTTCGTCTGGCACAGCTCCATGATCGTGCCGACGAACTCCGACGGCGCGAGGATGCTGACCTTCGACACCGGCTCGTGCACCTCGGCGATCTTCAGCCCGGTCGGCCAGTCCGACGGGTTCGTCACGACCACCTCGCTGCGGTCTTCGAGCACCACGCGGTAGATGACGTTCGGCGCCGTCGAGATCAGGTCGAGGCCGAACTCGCGCTCGAGCCGGTCGCGTGTGATCTCCAGGTGCAGCAGGCCGAGGAAGCCGCAGCGGAAGCCGAAGCCCAGCGCCACCGACGTCTCCGGCTCGTAGTCGAGCGCGGCGTCGTTGAGCTGGAGCTTGTCCAGCGCCTCGCGCAGCTCGGGGTAGTCGGAGCCGTCCACCGGGTACAGCCCGGAGTAGACCATCGGCTTCGGCTCGCGGTAACCCGCGAGCGCTTCCTTCGCGCCGTGGCGCTCGGACGTCACGGTGTCGCCGACCTTCGACTGCCGGACGTCCTTCACGCCGGTGATCAGGTAGCCGACCTCGCCGACGCCGAGCCCCTTGCTGGGCTTGGGCTCCGGCGAGATGATGCCGACCTCGAGCAGCTCGTGCGTGGCGCCGGTCGACATCATCTTGATCTTCTCGCGCGGCGTGATCTTGCCGTCGACGACCCGGATGTAGGTGACGACGCCGCGGTAGGTGTCGTAGACCGAGTCGAAGATCATCGCCCGCGCCGGCGCGTCGGCGTCGCCCTGCGGCGCCGGGACCGTCTTCACGACCTCGTCGAGCAGCTCGCCGACGCCCATGCCGGTCTTGGCCGAGACCCGCAGGACGTCCTCCGGCTCGCAGCCGATGATGTGGGCGAGCTCACCCGCGTACTTGTCGGGGTCGGCCGAGGGCAGGTCGATCTTGTTGAGCACCGGGATGATCTGGAGGTTGTTCTCCAGCGCGAGGTACAGGTTGGCCAGCGTCTGGGCCTCGATCCCCTGCGCGGCGTCGACCAGCAGGATCGCGCCTTCGCACGCCTCCAGCGCCCGGGACACCTCGTAGGTGAAGTCGACGTGGCCGGGGGTGTCGATCATGTGCAGGACGTGGTCCTGGCCGTCGACCTTCCAGGGCAGCCGGACGTTCTGCGCCTTGATCGTGATCCCGCGCTCGCGTTCGATGTCCATCCGGTCGAGGTACTGAGCGCGCATGGCCCGCTCTTCCACGACGCCGGTGAGCTGCAGCATGCGGTCGGCCAGGGTGGACTTGCCGTGGTCGATGTGCGCGATGATGCAGAAGTTCCGGATGAGCTCCGGAGGCGTGAAGGTGGTGTCGGCGAACTTGTTGAGCGCTGTCACTCGAATGAGTCCTCGGAAAGTCGGGGATGGCCACCTCTATGCTCCCATGCCCCTCCGGGTGCCAGTGGGGGTCATCCCCGATGCGGGCTCTTTCGATCCGTGGTGCCCTCGAAGTATGAGCACTCCGCACCAGCCGGCACCCCCTCCCCAGCCGGAGACCAGCGGCTTCGCCCGCGTCCTCGACCGGACGTTCGGTCACCCCTCCGGCGCGCTCGGCCGCCTCGGCGGCTGGGTCATGGCCCGCGGCAACGCCGCCACCGAACAGCGCGTCGTCGACCTGGCCCGGATCGAGCCGGACGAGACCGTCCTGGTCGTCGGGCCCGGGCCCGGCGTCGGCCTGGACGCCGCCGCGCGGCTGGCCGGCCGCGCCATCGGCGTCGACCCCTCCCCCGAGATGCTCGGGCTCTGCCAGGAACGCTGCGGCGACCGCGTGGAGCTGCGCGAAGGGTCGGCGGCGCACACCGGCGAGCCCGACGCGTCCGTCGACGTCGTGCTGAGCGTGAACAACGTCATGCTGTGGGACGACCGCGCGGCCGGGTTCGCCGAGCTGCTGCGGGTGCTGCGCCCCGGCGGGCGGCTGCTGCTGTCCGCGCACGAGAAGTGGCTGCCCGTGAGCAGGCACGTCCTGGCCGACGAAGCCGCCGAAGCGGGCTTCGCCGACCTGCAGACCTGGACGTGGGACCCGCCCGGTTTCGCCGCGCTCGCCGCGCAGCTGCGGGCCGTCAAACCCGCCTAGCGGGTGTCCTTGCGGATCGGGTGGCCCGCGGGCACCTCGACCAGCACGATGCGCGTGCCGTCCGGGTCGGCGATCCAGGCCTCGTCGAGGCCCCAGGGCTCGCGCCGGGCGTCCCGCACCGGTTCCAGGCCTCTCTCCTTCAGGCCGGCCAGCGTGCCGGCGAGGTCCCGGACCTGCAGCCAGAGCACCAGGTCGGGCGACGACCCCGTCTCGCCCCGGCCGGAGACCTCCAGGGAGCCGTGGCCGAGGAAGAACACGGTGCCGCCGGGGAACTCGCGCTCCACGGCCAGGCCGAGGGTGTCGCGGTAGAACGCCGTCGTCGCGTCGACGTCACGAGGGCGGACGATCAGCCTGCTCTTCAGGACTTCCATCCGACCATCCCTACCGGACGCGCTCAGGCGGCCGCAATCGCGGCGATGCCGGAGAGCACGATCACCGACCCGGCGAGCCGCCGGACGGCGTCGCGCTCGCCCAGCACCAGCCACGCGGCGACGCCGCCGAGCACGATGCTCAGCTCGCGCGCCGGCGCGACCAGGCTGACCGGCGCCATCGTGAGGGCGAACAGCACGAGGATGTAGGCGACCGGCGACAGCAGCCCGACGAGCAGCACCTCCCGGCGGTGCACGCGCCAGACGCGGCCGACCTCGGCGCGCCCGGCCAGGGCGCCGGGCACGAGCATCAGGCTCTGCAGGATCGAGCCGAGGCCGAAGTAGACGACCGGGGGCACGCGGAGGCCGGTCACCGAGTGCGCGTCCCAGAGGGTGTAGCCGGCAATGACGGCGCCGGTCAGCAGGCCGTAGAAGATCCCGGCCTTCACCGCTTGGGGGTCTTCCGCCTTGCGGCCGGTGCTGATCACCAGCACGCCGGCCACGACCAGGAACGCGCCGAGCAGGCCGAGCCACCCGGGCCGTTCGCCGAGCACCAGGACGGCGGCCAGCACCGACAGCAGCGGGCCGGTGCCCCGCGCGACCGGGTAGACGACGGACAGGTCTCCGACGCGGTACCCGCGCTGCAGGACGATGCCGTAGGCGATGTGCAGCAGGGACGTGACGACCGCGGCGAGCAGCCAGCTCCACTGTGGACGGTCGGCTTCGACGACGAGCTGCACGACGGTGATCGGCAGCAGCACGACGGCGCCGACGGTGTAGTAGAGCCAGACGAACTGGGTGCCACCGGAGGAGATCCGCTTGGCGGCGAGGTTCCAGGCCGCGTGCACGACGGCGGCGACGAGGACGAGGGACAAAGCGGTGGTGTTCACGGGACCCCTTACGGGTTTTCGCGCGCGCGAAAACCGGGTCCTCCAGGCTTTTGCCCCGTCAGATGAACGACCGGCCGTCCGGGCCCGCCGATGGTGCCGCTCGGACCAGGCCCACCGGTCCTGGTTGTGTCGAGCGGGTGCGGCGGACCGGCGACGGAACCCTAGGCACTGCCGTCACCCACCGTACTCCCGGCTCCGGACGCCCGCGGCCCGGCTGTTAGAGTGGTCGCTCGCTGCCCGTGCGGCATTCCGTCATGGAGGAAACCCGCTCCTCGAGTGGGGCCACTTCAGCGCGGCGGCGATCTCACCGAGTGAAACAGGAGTTGCCCTATGGCCAACATCAAGTCGCAGATCAAGCGCATCACGACGAACGAGAAGGCGCGTCAGCGCAACCAGGCGATCCGGTCCTCGGTGAAGACCGCGATCCGCAAGGTCCGCGAAGCCGCGGAGGCCGGCGACAAGGCCAAGGCCGTCGAGCTGCAGCGCGACGCCGCCCAGAAGCTGGACAAGGCCGTCTCGAAGGGCGTCATCCACGCCAACCAGGCCGCCAACAAGAAGTCGGCGCTGGCCAAGCGCGTCAACGCGCTCTGAGCTGGTTGATTTCCGAGAAGGCCCCGGCTTCGGCCGGGGCCTTCTTCGTGTCCGGGGTGCCTTCGCTCGGCCGCGAGGGAGTGCTGGTGAACGCGCCACTGGCGGCGGGTGGTCCGCCCGCCGCGGCGTTGAGCGCGAATCCAGCCGGTGCCGCGGAAGCCGCAGCGGCCGCGCGCAGGCTCTCGTGGCGGCCGCCCTCGCCGCGGCTCAGGTCACCGCCGCCGGCCGCCGCTCCACCTGCCCCGGGGTCAGCGGTCGCCCTTGGCGGCCGCCACCTCCAGGACTGCTCGCTCCAGTGCGTAACCCGGGTCCGCCGCCACGCCCTTGACCTCGGCGTTCAGCCTCGCCACCACGCGCATCGCCGTGGCGAGGCCGTCCTGGTTCCAGCCCCGCGACTGCCCCTGGGCCTTGCGGATCTTCCACGGCGGCATGCCCAGCTCGCCGGCCATCTGGTTCGGGTTGCCGCGGCCCGCGCCCGAGACCCGGGCGATCGTGCGGACCGCGTCGGCCAGGGCGTCCGCCACCAGGACGTGCGGAACGCCCAGCTGCATCGCCCAGCGCAGCGACTCCAGCGCCGCCGAGCGGTCGCCGCTCACCGCCTTCTCCGCGACCGCGAAGCCCGTCACGTCGGCGCGGCCACGGTGGTAGCGGCGGACCGCGTCGGCGTCGACCGTGCCGCCCGTGTCCGCCACCAGCTGGCTCGCCGCCGACGAGAGTTCTCGCAGGTCGGAGCCCACCGCGTCGATCAACGCGGCGACCCCCGCCGGGTCGATCTTGCCGCCCGCGCGGCGGATCTCGTGCCGCACGAACTGCTCGCGCTCGGCCGGCTTGGTCAGCTTCGGGCACTCCGTGACCTCGGCGCCGGCCTTCTTCAGCGCCGCGGGGAGCGACTTGCCCGCCTTGCTGCGGCCGCCGCCGGTGTGCACGACGACCAGCACGATGCCGTCCGCGGGGTCCTTCAGGTACGACGCGACGGCGTCGGCCAGCTCCTGCGAGATGTCCTGCGCCGACTCCAGGACGATCACGCGGCCCTCGCTGAACAGCGACGGGCTGACGAGTTCGGCCAGCTCGGGGGCTGTGAGTTCGGACACCCGGACGCGGGTCAGCTCGGCCGTCGCGTCGATCGCGCGGGCGGCGGCGAGCGTCTCGCGGACGGCCCGCTCGATCAGCAGTTCTTCCTCGCCCAGCACCAGGTGCAGCGGGGCGGGGGCGGTGGCTTGCGCGGTCACCCGAGGATCCTCTCACTTGCGGTGTCGTGCGCCCTCTCCGGTGATGTCGGGCGGCCGGCATGGCACAGCGTGAGCGCCATGTCGTACGGTGTCCTCGAGGCGGCGCGCTCGTTCGCGCGCACCGACAACCGAATACCGCTCATCCAGAGGGGCAGAGGGAACGGCCCGACGAAGCCCCGGCAACCGGCGTACAGCCTGTCATCCCGCGATCGCGGGGTAGCTGACGACCACGGTGCCAATTCCGGCCCGCTTCGGCGGGGCAGATGAGGAAAGGAACCTCGCGATGACCGCAACCCTCGGCACGACCTCCACCACGAAGACCCCGGATCTCGGTCCCGCCGTCGAACTGGTGTCGAAGGAAGAGGGTCACCGGCAGCCGCTCGCCCCGGAGTTCGTCTCCGCCGAGGACTTCTCGCCGCTCGAGGTCGCCTACGACTTCGGCCGCGTCCGCCGCGAAGACATCGAGGCCGGCCCCAAGAACATCTGGCGCTACAAGAAGCTCCTCCCGGTTCCGTCCAACGTCGAAGAGATCCCCAACACCGAGCCCGGCGCGACCCGGCTGATCCGCGCCGACCGCCTCGCCAAGGAACTCGGCCTCAAGCGCGTGTGGGTCAAGGACGACACCGGCAACCCGACGCACTCGTTCAAGGACCGCGTCGTCGCCGTCGCGCTGGCCGCGGCCCGCGAGTTCGGGTTCGAGGTGCTCGCGTGTCCGTCGACCGGCAACCTGGCCAACGCGACGGCCGCCGCCGCGGCCCGCGCCGGCTGGCGGTCGGTCGTGCTGATCCCCAAGACCCTCGAGCGCGCCAAGATCCTCACCACCGCGGTGTACGACGGCGACCTGATCGCCGTCGACGGCAACTACGACGACGTCAACCGCCTCGCCACCGAGCTGGCCGGTGAGCACCCGAAGTGGGCGTTCGTGAACGTGAACGTCCGGCCGTACTACTCCGAAGGCTCGAAGACGCTCGCCTACGAGGTCGCCGAGCAGCTCGGCTGGCGCATCCCGCCGCAGATCGTCGTGCCGATCGCCTCCGGTTCGCAGCTGACGAAGGTGGACAAGGGTTTCCGCGAGCTGGGCCAGCTCGGTCTCGTGGACGCCAGCCCGTACAAGGTGTTCGGCGCGCAGGCGACCGGCTGCTCGCCGGTGTCGGCCGCGTTCCGCGCCGGCCAGGACGTGGTCCAGCCGGTGAAGCCGGACACGATCGCCCGCTCGCTGGCGATCGGCAACCCGGCCGACGGCCCGTACGTCCTCGACATCGTCAACCGCACCGGCGGCGCGATCGAGGACGTCACCGACGAAGAGGTCGTCGAAGGCATCCGGCTGCTGGCCCGCACCGAGGGCATCTTCACCGAGACCGCCGGCGGGGTCACCGTGGCGACGGCGAAGAAGCTGGTCGAGACGGGCAAGCTCGACCCGGACGCCGAGACGGTCCTCCTGATCACCGGCGACGGCCTCAAGACCCTCGACGCGGTCGAGAACCACATCGGCCCGAAGGCGACCGTGCCGGCGTCCGCCGAGGCCGTGAACGAGGCGCTCGGCTACTGACGTCCACGCCGGGGGCAGCCGAGCGGCTTCCCCCGGCGAGTACCTCCTTTCGCGTTTCCCCGGACCGATAGGGTCGGCACCCCACGTGCCGGCTCGGTCCAGGAGGTTCGGAAATGCGGAATCTCGGCAAGCACTGGATGGTCACCGCCGAACGCGACGGCCAGGCCTTGCCGACGACCGTCGTCGCGAAGTGGCGGTGGTACAAGAAGGGCGCCCGGCGAGACCGGCTGAGGTACGGCGTGGTGGAAGTCGTCGCCCTCACCGGTTCCGCCGCGATCCCGGTGGCCGCCGCCGCCCACCTCGACTCGGTCGTCATCGCCGCCCTCGGCGCCGTCGTCCTGGTCGCGACCGGGATCCGGACCACCTTCGGCATGCACCAGAACTGGGTGGAGCACAGCCAGATCGGTTACGCGATCGAGCGTGAAGCCGCGTTGTTCCTCCATTCCGCACCGCCGTACGAAGGCACGGACGCGGTTCGGGTGCTGGTCGCACGGGTGGAGACCCTGGCCGACGAGGGCGGGCAACAGTGGGCTCGCCGCCGGATCACCTTCGAACGCGACCGCCAGGCCGCCGAAAGCGGCCGGAACCCCGCCGTGAAGTGACCCGCTCACCGGCGAGGCGGGGCTCGTGGCTCGCCTCGGCGGACTATCGCCGTTCCGGTGACCACCGCGGTGTCGCCGTCCACGTCGGTTCGGGTCACCAGGGCTCCCAACGCCGTCAGACTGTCCATTGTGGTCTTGCTGGGGTGGCCGTATGTGTTGCCCGCGCCCACACTGACCAACGCCACCCTCGGCGCCACCGCCGCGAGGAAAGTCGGCAACGAGTAGCGCGAACCGTGGTGTGGCACCTTCAACACCTCCGCTTTCAGATCACCGACGTCGGCCAGCAAGTCCGATTGGGCCGCCACTTCGACGTCGCCGGTCAGGAGCACTCGCCCGGCCGGGGTTTGCGCTCGCAGGACCACCGAACTGTTGTTGATCGTCGTGCCGTCCTGCGGGCCCGCCACGCGGGCCGGTACATAAGGCGGGCCGAGTACGTCGAGCGTCAAGCCGGGCCAGTTCATCCGCTCCCCCGGGTTCAGCTCCACCAACGGCACGTCCTGTTTCGCGGCCTCGGCCGCGACTTGGCGCCACGCCCAGTCCGGCGCCCGCCCCGGGCCGACGGCGACCGCGCCGACCGACCGGCCCTCGAAGACCGACGAGAGCCCGCCGATGTGGTCCGCGTGCAGGTGGCTCAGCACCAGCAACGGGATCCGCTCGACGGCCAGCCGGTGCAGGCACTCGTCCACCGGCCCGGGCTCGGGCCCGGTGTCCACGACGATGGCCCGTCCGGGCTCAGCCGTCGCCAGCACGACCGCGTCGCCCTGGCCGACGTCGCACTCGACCATCGCCCAGTCGCGTGGGGGCCACGCCGGTGCGAGCACCCGGACCGGCACGAACACCAGCAACGCGCCGACGACCAACATCGCCATGACCAGCCGCAGCCGTCGGTGCCGGGCGGCCAGCACCAGCACCACGAGCACCGCGGCGGCCAGCAGCCCACCCGTCCAGCCGCCAGGCCAGGCGACGACCGCGCCGGGTGCCCGGGAGCCGTGCCGCGCCACCGTGATCAGCCACCGCGCTTCCGGGTCGGCCAGGTGCACCAGGACCTTCCCGGCACCCGGCCACCACGGGCCGACCACCGTCGCCAGCACGCCGAGCACCGTCGCCGGGGCCACCACGGGTGCGGCGAGAACGTTGGTGAGCACCGA
Source organism: Amycolatopsis sp. NPDC101161 (assembly GCF_044768185.1). NCBI lineage: Bacteria > Bacillati > Actinomycetota > Actinomycetes > Pseudonocardiales > Pseudonocardiaceae > Amycolatopsis > Amycolatopsis sp. NPDC101161. The sequence goes on along the minus strand of NZ_JBIWPI010000006.1, from coordinate 283,464 downwards.
AACCAGGCTCACCGTGCCCGCCATGCCCGCGAGGACCGGCGCCGTCACCAGGAACGCCGCCAACGGGATCGCCAGCCCTTCGGCGAACCCCGGCGGGATGCCGCGGCGCACCAGCACGGCGGCCCAGCGGGGTGCGACCAGGACCAGCCCGGCCGTGGCGAACACCGACAGCGCGAACCCGAAGTCCGTGGCCATCGCCGGATCCGTCACCACCAGCACGCACACCGCGAACGCCAGCGCGGGGAGTGCCGAGCCACGCCGGCCCAGCGCCAACGCCAGCAACGCGACCGCCGCCATCACGCCCGCCCGCAGCACGCTCGGCTCCGGGCCGACCAGGACGAGGAACCCGGCCAGGCACGCACCGGCCGCGACCGCCGACGTCCGCGGCCCGACCCGAAGCAGGCGCAGCAGGAGCAAGACCGCGCCGCACGCCACGGCGAGGTTCCCCCCACTGACGGCCGTCAGGTGCGCGAGGCCGGCGGTGACGAACTCCTGCTCGACCCGCGGCGACAACCCGCTCGTGTCGCCCAGGACCAGGCCCGGCAGCAGGCCGGCGGGTTCGTCCGGCAGGACCTGGCACAGGTCGTGGAGTCCGGCGCGCAGCCCCGCCGCGGTCCGCTGCCACCACGGCGCCGGTCCGGGGTCGCCCGGCGGGCCGCGCACGGACAGAACTGCGGCGGTCAGGTCCGAGCCGCGCGGCGGCATCAGCAGGCCCGTCGCCGTGACGTCCTGGCCCGGCAGCAGCGCCGCCCACTGAGCGACCGGCGCCAGCAGCAGGACGCGCCCGGACGACGTGAACGGCCGGCCGTCGACCGACGCCGTGCGGACGTCGGCCGTCAGCACCACCGAGCGGGCACCGGCCTGCTGGTCGGCGTACCCCGCGCTGCGCACGGGCTTCGGGCGTTCGGTGACGACGACCCGCAACGCCGCGGGCAGCCCGTCGGCCGCGGCGACCCGGAGGTCGTCCTGCTGCGCGTTTCGGATCCGCCAAGCGATCGGCCCCGCGGCGACGAGTCCCAGCACCAGCAGGGCCGCGGCCGCGCCGAGCGCCCGGGGACGGTCACGGGCGCGCCAGCACACCAGCCCGGCGAGCACCGCCGAAGCGAGGCCGACGGCGACCGCCGTCCACCAGCCCAGCAGCAGGCCGCAGAGGGCGGCGAGCCAGCACGCCAACGCTGCCGGGACGAGCCGCATGTCCTGCCGGGTGTCGGTCGTGGGAAGCGTGCTCATCCGACCATCACCTGCTCGCGCAGCTTCTGGAATTTGCTTTCCCCGATGCCGGACACATCGCGCAGTTGCTCGACCTTCGTGAAACCGCCGTGCTCGGTGCGCCACTGCACGATCCGCTGAGCCGTCACCGCGCCGACGCCGGGCAACGTGTCCAGCTGGTCCGCGCTCGCCGCGTTGAGGTCGACCTTGCCGCCCGCCGGGGTACCGGCCGGCGCCGCGGCGGCGGGTGCCGGGATCCCGACCGCGAGCTGCTCCCCGTCGGTCACGCGGCGGGCGAGGTTCAGCGAGCTCAGGTCCGCGCCGGGCTCGGCGCCGCCCGCGGCCCTGAGCACGTCCGCGACCCGGGCGCCCTGGACCACGGTGACCAGGCCGGGCGACCGGACGCGGCCGATGACGCTGACGACGAGACCGGCCTGGGGTGCGGCCCGGGCCGATGCCTCGCTCGCCGGTTTCGCGCTCGGCAGCGCGGGTGGTGACTCGGGCACCGGACGGCCGCCGAGGAGCGCGACCGAGCCGAGGACGATCACCACGACCGCCGCGAGGACACCGGCGAGCGCCCACCGGCGGCGGCCGGGACCGGCCGATCCGCCCGGTAGCCAGCGCCGGACCAGCCGGCCGCCGGGCCCGACCGTGCTCGCGTCGGGCGAGAGCTGGTCGGCCAGCCAGGCGAGCCGGTCGTTGACGGGAGGGCCCGGATCCCGGGCGGGCTGCTCGAACACACGATCGACGTTAGGGCCCGCGGGGAGGCGTCCGACAGGGGTGCCGCCGCGTCCTGTGGACAACCGGGGTGATGTGGATGGATCCACCCGGCCCGGCCCGGGAACGGCCGTTTCCGCCGTACCCGGGTGGCATGCTGGCGGGTTCGGCGGCTAGCGCCGGGACGGGACCGTCCGCTGGACGACCACCCCGAGCACGCCGGGCCCGGTGTGCGCCCCGATCACCGCGCCCAGCTCGGAGACCACGCACCCCGCCGAGCGCGGCACCGCCTCCTCCAGCCGGTTCGCCAGCTCGACCGCCCGCTCCGGCGACGCGAGGTGGTGGACGGCGAGCTCGACGTCATCGCCCTCGGCGGCCTTGGCGGCCAGCTCGACCAGCCGCGCGAGCGCCCGGTTCATGGTGCGGACCTTTTCCAGCGGCAGGATCCGGCCGTCCGACATGTGCAGCACCGGCTTCACCGCCAGCGCCGTGCCCAGCAGCGCCGCGGCCGGGCCGATCCGGCCGCCGCGGCGCAGGTGGTCCAGGGTTTCCACGACGAACAGCGTCGACGAGCACCCGGCGGCGGCCACCGCCGCGGCCTCGACCTCGGCCGCGTCGGCCCCGGCGGAGGCGGCCGAAGCGGCGTGCAGCGCGGCGAACCCCAGGCCCATCGCGGTGGTGCGCGAGTCGACCACACGGACCCGGTCCGGCCCGACTTCCTGCGCCGCCAGCACGGCGGCTTCCCAAGTGCCCGACAGCTCGCGCGACAGGTGGACGGAAACGATCGCGTCGGCACCGTCGGCCAGCGCCGCGCGGAACTCCTTCACGAACTCGGTGGGGGTCGGGCGCGAGGTCGTGACGATCTTGCGCTGGCTCATCGCCTCGGCGACCGCCGCCGGGCCGGTCTCGACGCCGTCGAGGGAAACCACGCCGTCGACCAGGACGTGCAGCGGCACCACCCGGACCGCGTGCCGTTCGGCGAAGCCCTCCGGCAGGTGGGCGGTGGAATCCGTGACTACGGCGACCGACACGCCGTCAGCCTACGTGGCCGGGGGCCGCCACCGGCGCCAGCAACACGGACATCGCCTCGCCCACCGCGGCGTGCCCTTTCCAGCCCCAGTGCATGCCGTCCGGGTTGCCCTCGCCGCTCAGGACGTGCTCGCCGACGACGGCTTCCAAGTCCAGCAACGGAATCCCGGCCCGCGCGCCCCAAGCCTTCATCGCGGCCTCCGCGGCCGGACGCGCGGTGTGCACGCCGCCGTAGGCCGCGGCCCGGTGCACCGACGGCAGCCACCCGTAGATCGGCAGCTCGGGCCGCAGGACGCGCAGCGCGCCGACGGCGGTGTCGAGGTACTGCACGGTGAGCTTGGCCGGCAGCACCACCGGACGGCCGCGGAACGCGACCGACAACCGGGGCTGCGCGGAGAGGTAGGCCTTGCGCACCACGCGTCGCACGGGGTCGGGCCGCAGGTACTTCAGCCCGGTGCGCAGGTAGGTCGGCAACGGCGAGGGCAGCGTGTCCATGCTGCCGACCGCCAGGACGACCGCGTCGACGTGGTGCAGATCGGCCCACACGCGCGGGTCGCCGGTCAGCGACCACCAGGCGTCGCGGGCGGTCCAGCCGATCCCGGCGACCAGGTCGGCGGTGCCGCCGAGCGCGGCGGCCGCGATGTTCGGCCACAGCCGCGGTTCGTCGGCGGCACAGGGTCCTTCGGGACCGTGAAAGCTCAGCGAATCGCCGAACACCAGCAGGCGCGGCCCCATCGGCTAGCCGTGCATCCCCGCGTTGTAGGCCTGCAGGCGCCACTTCCCGTCGCGTGCTCCCAGCTCGACCCAGTGGCAGTTCGAGATCCCGCCCAGCGACGGCCAGGTCTCCACCGGCAGGTTCAGCAGGTGCGCGGTGAGCGCCGTGATCAACCCGCCGTGCGCGGCCAGCAGCACGGTCTCGCCCGCGCCGGAGTTGGCTTGCTGCAGGTCGGTGACGACTTCGCCGGCGCGATCGGCGACGTCGAGGCGGTTCTCGCCGCCCGGCGGCGCCCAGGTGGCGTCCCGGCGCCAGCGGGCGCGTTCACCGGGGTAGGCCTCGTCGACCTCGGCGCCGGTCATGCCCTGCCACTCGCCGAGGTGCGTCTCGCGCAGCCGCTTGTCGATCCGCAGCGGGACGCCGATCGCGTCGGTGAGCACGGTGGCCGTGTCGGTGGCGCGGCGCAGGTCGGACGCGATGACGAGGTCCGGGGAGAACCGGGCCAGCGCGGGAACCGCGAACCGGGCCTGGTTCCACCCGCGCGGGGTCAGCGCCGAGTCCAGGTGACCCTGCATCCGCCCGGCGGCGTTGTAGTCCGTCTCGCCGTGGCGCCAGAGCACAAGCCGCCGCGGGCTCACGGGACGTCCGGGTCCTCGTCGGCGGGTGGCTCCTCGAGTCCGGCCACCTCGATGCGCGGGCAGTCCTTCCACAGCCGTTCGAGGCCGTAGAACGTGCGCTCTTCGACGTGCTGGACGTGCACCACGACGTCGACGTAGTCCAGCAGGACCCAGCGGCCCTCGCGGGCGCCTTCGCGGCGGACCGGCTTGTGGCCGCTCTCCCGCAGCTTCTCCTCGACGTTGTCGACGATCGCGCCGACCAGGCGCTCGTTGGACGCGGAGGCGATGACGAAGGCGTCGGTGATGACGAGCTGCTCGGACACGTCCAGCACGACGACGTCGCTGGCCTTCTTGTCCGCCGCCGCGTGTGCCGCCGCTACGGCCAGCTCTCGTGCCTCGGACGTGGCTGCCACGGTGCTCCTTCTCAGATCGGGTTCGCCCGAGAAGAGTACCCGCCGCGACCAGGGACCCTTCAGTCGCTCTTCCGGTAGAGATCCTTCTTCGCGATGTAGCGGACGACGCCGTCGGGTACGAGGTACCAGACCGGCTCCCCGCGTTCGACGCGATCGCGGCAGCCGGTCGAGGAGATCGCCATCGCGGTGACCTCGACGAGGCTCACCTTGCCGCTGGGCAGGTGGTGCGAGTTGAGCCGGTAGCCGGGCCGCGTGACGCCGATGAAGTGGGCGAAGTCGAACAGCTCGTCGGCCTTGTGCCAGGTCAGGATCTGCTCGAGGGCGTCGGCGCCGGTGATGAAGAAGAGCTGGTCGTCGGGGTACTCGGCGTGGAGGTCGCGCAGGGTGTCGACGGTGTAGGTCTGGCCCCCGCGGTCGATGTCGACGCGGCTGACCGAGAAGACCGGGTTGGACGCGGTCGCGATGACTGTCATCAGGTAGCGGTCCTCGGCCCTGGTCACCTGGCGGCTGGTCTTCTGCCAGGGCTGGCCGGTGGGGACGAAGATCACTTCGTCGAGCCCGAACCGGGACTGGACCTCGCTGGCCGCGACGAGGTGACCGTGGTGCACGGGGTCGAACGTGCCGCCCATGACCCCGATCCGCCGTGGTGACATGACCGGAGAGCCTATACAGCCGCGGCCCGCGCAGCCGGGTCCTGTGGGACACCTCGCCCGACCGGGCAAGAGATGTGATTCAGGTCACATAACGGCCCGTATTCGTCGCGAACGGTCCGTTCGCGACGCCGCCGATTCCCGGTTCGTCGGTGCCATGGGGTAGACGTGGGGACGTGGACACGACCAGCACCACCCCAGCCCTCCGCGACCGCGCCGAGACCCTCCTCCGGGCACTGGCCGGCGATTCGGCGAAGCTGCGCGAAGACCAGTGGACGGCCATCGAGGCCCTGGTCGCCCAGCGGCGTCGCGCGCTGGTCGTGCAACGCACCGGCTGGGGCAAGTCCGCCGTGTACTTCCTGGCCACGGCGTTGCTGCGCGAACAGGGCAGCGGGCCGACGGTCATCGTCTCGCCCCTGCTCGCCTTGATGCGCAACCAGATCTCGGCGGCGGCCCGCGCCGGGATCCACGCGGCGACGATGAACTCCGCGAACCCGCAGGAGTGGGACCAGGTGCAGGCGGCGGTCGCGGCCGGCGAGGTGGACGTCCTGCTGGTCAGCCCCGAACGGCTGAACAACCCGGACTTCCGCGACAACGTGCTGCCGAAGCTGACCGCGAGCACCGGGCTGCTAGTGGTCGACGAAGCGCACTGCATCTCCGACTGGGGGCACGACTTCCGGCCGGACTACCGGCGGCTGCGCACGCTGCTGGGCGACCTGCCCGACGGAGTGCCGGTGCTGGCGACCACGGCGACGGCGAACGACCGCGTCGTCACCGACGTCGCCGAGCAGCTGGGCCTCGGCACCGGCACCGACACGCTGGTGCTGCGCGGCACCCTCGACCGGGAGAGCCTGCGGTTGTCGGTGTGCCGGCTGCCGACGTCGCAGGCGCGGCTGGCGTGGCTCGCCGACCACCTGGCCGAGCTGCCGGGCTCCGGGATCATCTACTGCCTGACCGTGGCGGCGGCGCACGACGTCGCGTCGCTGCTGAAGGACCGCGGCTACCCGGTGGCGGCCTACACCGGCAAGACCGACCCGGCCGACCGGCAGGCGGCCGAGGACGACCTGCTCGGCAACCGCGTCAAGGCCCTGGTCGCGACGTCGGCGCTGGGCATGGGGTTCGACAAGCCCGACCTCGGGTTCGTCGTGCACCTCGGGGCGCCGTCATCGCCGATCGCCTACTACCAGCAGGTCGGCCGCGCCGGGCGTGGCGTGGAACGCGCCGAGGTCGTGCTGCTGCCCGGCGAGGAGGACCGCGCGATCTGGGCGTACTTCGGCTCGCTCGCCTTCCCGGACGAGCTGCGGGTGACGCAGGTGCTGAACACGCTCGCCTACGCCGACCGTCCACTGTCGACGGCCGCGCTCGAGCCGTCGGTCGAGCTTTCGCGGTCGCGGCTGGAAATGGTGCTCAAGGTGCTGGACGTCGACGGCGCGGTGCGGCGCGTCAAGGGCGGCTGGACGAGCACGGGCGAAGACTGGGAGTACGACAGCGGGCGGTACCGGCGGGTCGCGGAGGCCCGCGACCGCGAGCAGGCGGCGATGCTCGGCTACCTGGCGACCGACGGCTGCCGGATGGAGTACCTGCGGCGCCAGCTCGACGACCCCGAGGCGGCGCCGTGCGGGCGGTGCGACAACTGCACCGGGCAGCACTGGGACACGACGGTGTCCGACGAGGTCGCCGAGGCGACCCGCGAACGGCTGCAGCGGCCGGGTGTCGAGGTAGCGCCCCGGAAGCAGTGGCCCACCGGGATGTCCTCTTTGGACGTTCCGGTCTCCGGCCGGATCGGCGCCGACGACCAGGCCGAGCCGGGCCAGGTGCTCGGGCGGCTCACCGACGTCGGCTGGGGCAACCGGTTGCGCGAGCTGGTCGGTCCCCAGGCGAAGGACGGCGAGGTGCCGGACTCGGTGTTCAAGGCGTGTGTGCAGGTGCTCGCCGGGTGGCAGTGGGCGGATCGGCCGGTTGCGGTGGTCGCCGTCCCGTCGGAGACGCGGCCGCAGCTCGTCTACAGCCTCGCGACGCGGCTGGCCGAGATCGGCAAGCTGGACTTCCTCGGCGCGCTCGACGCCGAGGGGCCGCCCCCGCGTCAGGCGAACAGCGCGCAACGGCTGGCGGACCTGTGGCGGCGGCTGAGCATGCCGGCCGACCTCGCGGGGATCCTGCCGGCCGGGCCGGTGCTGCTCGTCGACGACGTCATCGACACGGGCTGGACGATGACGCTGGCCGCGCGCCTGCTGCGGCGGGCCGGGGCGCCCGCGGTCCTGCCGTTCGCGCTGGCGAGCACGGCGTAGGAGAAGGGAGGACGGTCGGAACCTTTCGGACTGCGAACGGATGTGGCAAAGTCCCGTCCACCTTCGGGTGACGTGGAGGCCGCCATGACCGAGTCCACCGTGCGGGTATCCCAGCGGCACCGGCTGCCGGTGCGCAAGCTGTTCGCGGCGAGCGCGGGCAACGCGCTGGAGTGGTTCGACTGGACGATCTACGCGACGTTCAGCATCTACTTCGCCGGCGCGTTCTTCCCCTCCGGGAACGACACCCTCGCCCTGATCAACACGTTCGCCACCTACGCGCTCGCGTTCTTCTTCCGCCCGCTGGGCGGGGTCCTGCTCGGGCGCTTCGCGGACACGCGCGGCCGGAAGCCGGCCATGATCCTCACCATCCTGCTCATGGCGGGCGGGTCGGTGGCGATCGGGTTGCTGCCGACGTTCTCGCAAGTGGGCTGGCTCGCGCCGATCCTGCTGCTGCTCGCCCGCGTCGCTCAGGGGCTGTCGCTCGGCGGGGAGGTGTCGAACGCGTCGGCCTACCTGGGCGAGATCGCGCCGCCGGAGCGTCGCGGCCGGTACTCGGCGTTCTTCTACATCTCGACCGGGACGGCCGTGCTGATCGCGACCGTGCTCGGGTTCGTCCTGGCCCGGACGCTCGACAAGGCGCAGCTCGCTTCCTGGGGCTGGCGGCTGCCGTTCCTGCTGGGCGGCGTCTTCGGCCTGGTCGGGCTGTGGCTGCGCCGGAGCCTCACCGAAACCGAGCTGTTCGAGCAGACGAAGACCAAGGCGCGCAAGCTCGAGCGGCCGCTGCTGACCACGCTGACGCACCACCCCAAGGCCGTCGGCCGGCTCGTCGGCTTCACGATGCTCTCGACGCTTTGCTACTACACGTTCTTCAGCGCGCTGACGTCGTTCGCGGTGAAGAACCGGCACGCGGACGCCGGCGCGGTCTTCCTTGCGCTTTCGGTCGGCACGGCGTTGTTCATCGCGCTGCAGTACCCGATGGGCGCGCTCGCCGACCGGGTCGGGCGGAAGCCGCAGCTGCTGGTCTGGTCCGGGGTGACCGCGGTGGTCGTCGTGCCGCTGTCCACTTTGATCGGCCCGAACGTCGGCGGCCTGCTCGTGGTGTTCTGCGTCGGGCTCGGGCTGTACACGGCGATGACGTCGATCGCGCCGGCCATCATGAGCGAGCTGTTCCCCACCGAACTGCGCGGGCTGGGGATCGGTGCCTGGTACAACCTGACCGTCGCGATCTTCGGCGGCACGGCTCCGCTGCTCATCACGCTCTTCGGCACGGTCTCGCAGACGCTCTACTTCTGGTACGTCGCCGTGGGCGCGGCGATCGCGTTCGCCGTCATCCTCACGCTGCCCGAGACCAAGGGCAGCGAGCTGCGGTAAACCCTTCGTCACCGGCCGGTCACCCTCGCTACGCTGCGAGTTCCGTGACTGAGCCGAAGGAGGGACACCGTGCAGCAGACCGCCGACGTTACCGAGGAGCTGGCGCGCCGCGTGGTGGCCGCCGCCGGCAAGGCACTGGACGTCGAACTGACGCCGGAGCAGGCGCTGGTCCAGGCGTCGCCGCGCGAGGGTGTCGACTACCAGGCCAACCTCGCGATGAGCCTGGGCAAACGGCTCGGCCGTCCACCGCGCGAGGTCGCGGAAGCCATCGCTGGAGCGATAGAGCTGGACGGCATCGCCGAGCCGCCCGAGATCGCCGGGCCCGGGTTCCTCAACTTCGTGCTGCGCAAGGAATGGCTCGAACACCGCACCGGCGCACTGCTCGGCGACCCGCGTCTCGGCGTGCCCGAAACGACTGAGCCGCGGCGCATCGCGCTGGACTACAGCAGCCCGAACGTCGCCAAGGAGATGCACGTCGGGCACGTGCGCACGACGGTCATCGGCGACGCGCTCGCGCGGCTGCTGCGGTTCGCCGGGCACGAAGTGCTGCCGCACAACCACCTCGGCGACTGGGGCACGCCGTTCGGCATGCTCATCGAGCACCTGCTCGACGTCTCGGCCGGCCGCAGCGCCATCGCCGACCTCGACGCCTTCTACCGCGAAGCACGCCGGAAGTTCGACACCGACGACGCGTTCGCGACTCGCGCGCGCGAGCGTGTCGTGCTGCTGCAAAGCGGCGACGAAGAGACGCTCGGCGTCTGGCGCGAGCTGATCGCCGAGTCGACGCGGCACTTCAACGAGGTCTACGCGCTGCTCGGGATTTCGTTGACGGACCAGGACATCTACGGCGAGAGCTTCTACAACCCGTACCTCGCCGCGGTGGTCGACGACCTCGAGAAAGCCGGGCTGACCGAGGTCAGCGACGGCGCGATCTGTGTGTTCCCCGAAGGGTTCCGCAACCGCGAGGGCGACCGGCTGCCGCTGATCGTCCGCAAGCGCGACGGCGGCTACGGGTACGCGGCGACCGACTTGGCCACCGCGCGGTACTGGACGGCAGAACGCGGCGCGACCGATCTGCTCTACGTCGTCGGGGCCCCGCAGGCGCAGCACTTCGCGATGGTGTTCGCCGTCTGCCGCGCGGCCGGCTGGCTGACCGGGCACGCCGAGCACATCGGCTTCGGCACGGTGCTGGGCGCCGACGGCAAGACCATGCGGACCCGGGCCGGCGACACGGTCAAGCTGGCCGACCTGCTCACCGAGGCCGTCTCGCAAGCCGCCGCGGTCGTCGCCGAACGCAGCGAGCTCGACGCCGCCAGGCAGGCCGAGGTCGCCCGGGCCGTCGGGATCGGCGCCGTGAAGTACGCCGACCTGTCCGGTGACCGCGAGCGCGACTACGTCTTCGCGTGGGACCGGATGCTCGCCAAGGAGGGCAACACCTCGGTTTACCTGCAGTACGCGCACGCGCGGACGCAGTCGATCCTCGGCAAGGCGGGCGGCGTACCCGACGGCGCGGAAATCCTGCTGGACGCGCCGGAGGAACGGGCGTTGGCGTTGAAGCTGCTCAGGTTCGGCGAAGCGCTGAAAGCCGCGACGGACGGCTACGCGCCGCACAAGCTCTGCACGTACCTGTACGAGACGGCGGTCACGTTCTCCCGGTTCTTCGAGGAATGTCACGTCCTGAAAGCGCCCACGCCTTCACTGCGCGCGTCCCGGCTGAGGTTGACTACGCTGACGTCGCACACGCTCGCGCTCGGGCTTTCCCTGCTCGGCATCGAAGCGCCCGACCAGCTCTAGCGGGAGACCACTGTGGAACTGCCCGGCGATCTGCTCGCCCTGCTGCGCGAGCCCAGCCTCTGCTTCCTGTCGACGCTGATGCCCGACGGCTCGCCGCAGCTCACCCAGACCTGGGTGGACACCGACGGCACGCACATCCTCGTCAACACCGTGCTGGGCCACCAGAAGCAGCGCAACATCGCGCGCGACCCGCGGGTGGCGCTCAACGTCGCCGACCGCGAGCGGCCGTCGCGCTACTACGCGATCCGCGGGCGGGTCCTGGAGATGACCGAGGAAGGCGCCGTCGAGCACATCGAACAGCTGTCGCAGCGCTACCTCGGCGGCCCGTACCCCTGGTGGGGCGGGCGCGACCAGACGCGGCTGCTGCTCACCATCAAAGCCGATCGGATCACGTCGTGATCATCGTCGCCGGCTGGCTCGCCGTCGCTCCCGAAGAGCGTGACGCCTACCTCGACGGGTGCGCCGAAGCCGTCCGGCTCGCGCGGGAAGCGCCCGGCTGCCTGGAGTACGCGCTGGGTGCCGACCTGCTCGACCCCGGCCGGATCACCGTGTACGAGCGCTGGGAGTCCGATGCGGACCTTGAGCGCTTCCGCGGGTCCGGGCCGTCGGACGAACAAGCGGCACAGGTCCTCGACGCGTCGGTCGCGCGCTACCGGATTTCGGCGGTCGAGGCGCCGTGACCCGCTAGCAGCGTCACCAGCTCACCGGCCAGGCCGCGGCCGATCGGCTCCCGCGTCGCGAGGAGCCGGTACCAGAGCGTGCCGAACACGACGTCGATCACCGTGCCGGGCGCGACGCCCGCGAGCAGTTCGCCGCGCTCGCGGGCGCGGTCGACGATCGTGCCCAGCGCTTCGCGGCGGCGGTACAGGAAGTCTTCGCGGAACCGCTTGCCAAACTCCGGGTCGAGCTGCGCCTGCGCCATCAGCGCGCGAAGCGTGTCCGCGACCTGGTTCTTCTCCCCCAGTTCGAACGTGCTGCCGAGGAAGTGCTCGAGGTCGGCGCGGAACGAACCCTCGTCGGGGATCGGGATCTGCAGGTCGGCTTTCGTCGCGAGCGCGTCGAGGAGGACGTCGGCCTTCGACGGCCACCAGCGGTAGATCGTCTGCTTGCCGACGCCGGAGCGCGCGGCGATGCCTTCGACGGTCAGCGTGCCGTAACCCGACTCCGCGACCAGGTCGAGCGTGGCGGCGAGGATCGCCAGCCGGCTCTGCTCGCTGCGCTTGCGGCCGGGGCGGGACTGGTCGGTCATGGGATCCGATGGTAGCGTCGATTTCGAAACGAGACGTACCGGTTCGAAATGGGGAACAGAGCATGAGCATCGCACTCGTCGCCGGCGGCACCTCGGGCATCGGCCTGGCGACCGCGCGGCGGCTGCACGAGCAGGGGTACGCCGTCCACATCACCGGACGGGGCAAGGAGCGGCTGGACGACGTCGCCGCGAGCGACCCGGAGCTGACCGGGCACCAGGCCGACGGCGGCGACGCCACGGCGATGGGCGCGCTGGCGTCGTCGCTGGGGACGGTCGACGTGCTGGTGGTGTGCCTGTCCGGCGTGGAGGGCATGGGGCCGATCGATTCGCTGGACCTGGCGATGCTGCGGCGGGCCTTCGACGCGAAGTTCTGGGCGCACCTGACGACGGTCCAGGCGGTGCTGCCGCACCTGGCCGCGGACGGGTCGATCACGCTGCTCAGCGCGATCACGGCCCGGGCGGCGATGGCGGGCACGGCCGGGATCGGCGCATTGAACGCGGCGATCGAGGGGCTGGTCAAGCCGCTGGCGGTGGAGCTGGCGCCGCGGCGGGTCAACGCGGTTTCGCCGGGGGTGGTGGACACGGCGTGGTGGAGCGGGTTCCCGGCGGAGGTGCGGGAAGGGTTCTTCGCGCAGACGGCGGCTTCGATCCCGGCGCGGCGCGTGGCGACGGCTGAGGACGTGGCGGAGGTGGTGACGCTGGCGGCGACGAACCGGAACTTGACGGGAACGGTGTTGGAAGCCGACGGCGGTGCCCGGCTGGTCTCGCTGGGGTGATGGCGGGGCGCCTTCACGGGAAAGCGCCGGTCAGGGGCGCGGAGGGGCCGCGAGATCGGCCGCGCGGGGTCCGCCAGCGGGTGCGCAGTCGGCTGTGCGGCGAGACCGCGGCCTCGCGGCATCAGCCGAGCCATGGGCGACGGCCCCCTCGGCGGTGCGGAGTCGGGGACCGCGGCGGCGCGGCATCAGTCGAGCGTTGGGCGGTGGCGAGCCAGGGCTCGGGTCAGCGGCGCAGGGGGACGAGGTCGTCAGCGTGGACGACCTCTCGGCGCTGCTCCTCCGGGAGCTCCGGCGATGACCGGCCGATCAAGTCCGGGAGCTCTGTCGCGTCGAACGCCACCACTCCGCGGGCCACCGGGCGGTCCTTCGCGTCCACCAGGTCGACCACGTCGCCCGCCTGGAACTCGCCCTCCACGCCTGTAATCCCCGCCGCCAGCAACGACCTGCGGCGGCGGACCACCGCCGTCACCGCGCCGTCGTCCAGGCGGAGCGTTCCCGTCGTGTCCGCCGCGTAGCCCAGCCAGAACCTGCGGGCCGACAAGCGCGTGTCCGCCGGGGCGAACGCCGTTCCCGGGGACGCCGACGTCAACGCCGCCGAAGCTTCCGAAGCCGCCGCCAAGAGGACCGGGATGCCCGCTCCCGCCGCCGTGCGGGCGGCTGCCAGCTTCGAGACCATGCCGCCCGTTCCCAGGCCGGAGCTGGACATGCCGACCGAGATTCCGTCCACATCGGACTCCGACAGGACCTCCGTCAGCTTGCGGGTCGCGCCGTCGCGGGGGTCGCCGTCGTACAGACCGTCCACATCGGACAACAGGACCAGCGCGTCCGCGCCGATCAGGTGCGCGACCAGCGCCGCCAAGCGGTCGTTGTCGCCGAAGCGGATCTCTTCCGTCGCCACCGTGTCGTTTTCGTTGACCACCGGGACCGCGCCCAGCGCCAGCAGCCGCGAGAACGTGCGCTGCGCGTTGCGGTAGTGGGACCGGCGGACGACGTCGTCCGAAGTGAGCAGCACCTGGCCGACCGTCAGCGAATAGCGCCCGAACGACTCCGCGTACGCGTGCGCCAGCGCCAGCTGCCCCACGCTCGCCGCCGCCTGCTGGGTCGCCAGATCGCGGGGACGCTTGCCCAGGGAAAGCGGGGCGAGGCCGGCGCCGATCGCGCCCGAGGACACCAGCACGATCTGCGCGTCGCGGGACACGCGCTCGGCGATCGCGTCGACCAGCGCGTCCAGCCTCGCCACGTCGAGGCCACTGCCCGCCGTGGTCAGGGCCGACGAGCCGACCTTGACGACCAGACGCCGGGCCGCGGCGATCGCTTCGCGCGTCCCGCTCACGCGTCGAGGTCCAGGTCGTCGTCCTCGCCGGTGCCGTCGCGGCGGATCCGGCGGGCCTCCTTGCGCTCGGCCGCGCCGACGCGGTCGTTGCGCTCCAGCCGGACGTCGGTGCCGCGCCCGGACAGGTGCATCGCCACCGCGGGCGTCGACGGCTCCCACTCGAACTGGACGTCGCCGACCGTGACCGGGCTGCCCGGCACCGCGCCGAGCTTGGCCAGCTTCTCCTCGACGCCGAGCCGCTCGAGCCGGTCGGCCAGGTAGCCGACGGCCTCGTCGTTGCCGAAGTCGGTCTGGCGGATCCACCGCTCCGGGCGGCTGCCGCGCACGATGAACGCGCCCTCTTCCTCGGGGTCGACCTCGACGGTGAACCCGGAGTCGTCGACGGCGAGCGGCCGCAGGACGATCTTCTCCGGCTCCAGCACCGGCTGCGCCTCGCGGTACTTCTCGACGACCGCCGCGAGCGCGAACGTCAGCTCGCGCAGGCCCTTGCGGGAAGCGGTCGAGACCTCGAAGACCGGAAGACCACGGGCCTCGAACTCCGGCCGGACGAACTCGGCGAGCTCGGCGGCCTCCGGGACGTCGATCTTGTTGAGCACGACCACGCGCGGACGCTCTTCGAGCTTGCCGCCGAGACCCGGGGTGTACTTGGCCAGCTCCGCTTCCAGAGCGTCCACATCGGACAGCGGGTCGCGGCCCGGCTCCAGCGTGGCGCAGTCGACGACGTGCACCAGCACGGCGCAGCGCTCGATGTGGCGGAGGAAGTCCAGGCCCAGGCCCTTGCCCTCGGACGCGCCGGGGATCAGGCCGGGCACGTCGGCCATCGTGAACACCGTCTCGCCGCCGGTGATGACGCCGAGGTTCGGCACCAGCGTGGTGAACGGGTAATCGGCGATCTTCGGCTTGGCCGCGGACAGCACCGAGATCAACGACGACTTGCCCGCGGACGGGAAGCCGAGCAGGCCGACGTCGGCGACCGAGCGCAGCTCCAGCACCAGGTTGCGGGTCTCGCCCGGCTCGCCCAGCAGCGCGAACCCGGGCGCCTTGCGGGCCTTCGACGACAGTGCGGCGTTGCCGAGCCCGCCGCGGCCGCCCTGGGCGGCGACGAACGTGGTGCCCGGGCCGATGAGGTCGGCGACCAGCTCGCCGTCTTCGGTGAACACGACGGTGCCGGACGGCACCTTCATCACCAGGGTCTCCCCCGCCGCGCCGGCGCGGTTGCCGCCCTGCCCCATCTTGCCGCTGCCCGCCTTGGCGTGCGGGCGGAAGTGGAAGTCGAGCAGGGTGTGCACGTTCGGGTCGACGACCAGCAGGACGTCGCCGCCGTTGCCGCCGTTGCCGCCGTCCGGGCCGCCGAGCGGCTTGAACTTCTCGCGGTGCACCGAGGCGCAGCCGTTGCCCCCGTCACCGGCGGTCAGGTGGATGACCGCGCGGTCCACGAACCGGGACGCCATGACTTCGCCTCACTTCACTCAACGACAGTGTCTTCTGAAAAAGCTACGAACAAAACAAACGAGGGGTGGCACCGGATATTCCGGCCCCACCCCTCGTCAGAGGTCTAGAAAGAAGCCGAATCAGGCTTCCGACGGCACGATGTTGACCGTCTTGCGGCCACGCTTCTCGCCGAACTGGACCGCACCGGTGGCCAGCGCGAACAGCGTGTCGTCGCCGCCACGGCCGACGTTGACGCCGGGGTGGAACTTGGTGCCGCGCTGGCGGATCAGGATCTCGCCGGCGTTGACCTGCTGGCCGCCGAAGCGCTTGACGCCGAGGCGCTGCGCGTTCGAGTCACGACCGTTGCGGGAGCTGGACGCACCCTTCTTGTGAGCCATAGCTCAGTCCTCTTTCTGAACGAACGAAGATCCGGAGAAGCCCTTACAGGGAGATGGCGGTGACCTCGACGCGGGTCAGCTTCTGCCGGTGACCCTGGCGCTTGTGGTAGCCCGTCTTGTTCTTGAACTTGTGGATCCGGATCTTCGGACCCTTGGTCTGCTCGACGACCTTGCCGGTGACCGAGACCTTCGCCAGCGCGTCCGCGTCCGTGGTGACCTCGCCACCGTCGACGTACAAAACGGCGGGGAGGATGTGCTCGGTGCCCGGCTCGCCCTCGAGCTTCTCGACCTCGACGACGTCGCCGACGGCCACCTTGTACTGCTTGCCGCCGGTCTTGACGATCGCGTACGCCGACACGGAAGTCTCCTGCATTACTCGACAATGGGTGGGGGCCCGCGCGACCGGCCCACCTGGTGGAGACGGCGGTCCTGGACTCGCGCAGCGACCTGCTCTGGTGGCAGGCCGTACTACAGGTTACGTGGGGTGCCCCGGTGCGTTACCACCGGGGTCCCCTAGTCGTTCACTTGCTCTGGTCGGAGGCGTGCACCGGCGGCCCCGCCGGGCGCGACGCGGCCCGGCGCGGACGGCGCCGGGTGGAGCGCGCGGCCGGTTCGGGGACGCTGACCTCGGGCTCCGCCGCCGTGACCGGCTCTTCGGCCGGTTCCGGCGCCGGGGTCCGCTCGACCTCGGGCTCCTCGTCCTGCGGCACCGGCGCCTCGTCCGCCTCGGTGGTCACCGGCGTGCCGGCGACCTCCTGGGCGGGCTCGGCGGGCGGCTCGGCCGCCACCGGCGTCTCGTCGGCCTCCGTGGTCGCCGGGGTGCCCGCGACCTCCCTGGCCGGCTCCGGGGCGGGCCCGTCGCCGTTCAGCGCGCCGTGGTCGTGTTCCTTGGCCGCCTTCGAGGCGTTGGCCATCGCCGCCACCGCGGACGCGATCGACTCGCGCTGCTCCGGGGTCGGGACGGCGTGGACCTCGGCCTTCGCGGCCTCGGCCGGCTCCTTGGGGGCCTCCTCGGCCTTGCCGCGACCCCGCGACCGGCGGGAGCTCTTCTCCCCGCCGCCGCCACCGCCGCCGGTGTTGCCACCGCCGCCGTTGCCGTTCCCGCCGTGGTTGTGGCCGCCACCGCCGCCGCCCGTGCGCTGCACCTCGGTCGAGACGAGCACGCCCCGGCCCTTGCAGTGCTCGCACGGCGTCGAGAACGCCTCCAGCAGGCCCGTGCCGATCTTCTTGCGGGTCATCTGCACCAGGCCGAGCGAGGTGACCTCGGCGACCTGGTGGCGCGTGCGGTCGCGGCCGAGGCACTCGGTGAGGCGGCGCAGCACCAGCTCGCGGTTGGACTCGAGCACCATGTCGATGAAGTCGATCACGATGATGCCGCCGATGTCCCGCAGCCGGAGCTGGCGGACGATCTCCTCCGCCGACTCCAGGTTGTTGCGGGTCACCGTCTCCTCGAGGTTGCCACCCGATCCGGTGAACTTGCCGGTGTTGACGTCGATGACCGTCATCGCCTCGGTGCGGTCGATGACCAGGTAACCGCCCGAAGGCAGCCAGACCTTGCGGTCGAGCGCCTTGGTGATCTGCTCGTCGATCCGGTGGTCGGCGAACGCGTCGCCGGTGCCGGTGTAGCGCTTGAGGCGCTCGGTGAGCTCCGGCGCGACGTGCCGGACGTAGTCGTTGATGGTCTCCCAGGAGCGGTTGCCCTGGATCTCCAGCTTGGCGAAGTCCTCGGTGAAGAGGTCGCGCACGACCTTGACCAGCAGGTCCGGCTCTTCGTAGAGCATGGTCGGCGCGCCGCCCTTTTTACCGGAACCGGCGGCGGCCTTCTCCTTGATGACGTCCCACTGCGCCTTCAGGCGGTCGACGTCGCGGCCCAGCTCCTCCTCGCCGATGCCCTCGGAGGCGGTGCGGATGATGACGCCCGCGTCCTCCGGGACGATCCGCTTGAGGATGTCCTTGAGCCGGCGGCGCTCGTTCTCCGGCAGCTTGCGGGAAATGCCGGTGGCGCCGCCCGCGGGGACGTACACCAGGAAGCGGCCGGGCAGCGAGATCTGCGTGGTCAGCCGGGCGCCCTTGTGCCCGACCGGGTCCTTGGTGACCTGGACCAGCACGGAGTCGCCGGTGGACAGCGCCTGCTCGATCTTGCGGGCCTTGCCCTCCAGGCCGGCGGCGTCCCAGTCGACCTCGCCGGCGTAGAGCACGGCGTTGCGGCCGCGGCCGATGTCGATGAACGCGGCCTCCATGCTCGGCAGCACGTTCTGGACGCGGCCGAGGTAGACGTTGCCGACGATCGAGCCGGAGCCCGACTGCGTCACGAAGTGCTCGACCAGCACGCCGTCCTCGAGGACGGCGATCTGCGTCGCGTCGCCCTTCTCCAGGACGACCATCGTGCGCTCGACCGACTCGCGGCGGGCGAGGAACTCGGCCTCGGACAGGATCGGGGCGCGGCGGCGGCCCGCCTCGCGGCCGTCGCGGCGGCGCTGGCGCTTGGCCTCCAGGCGGGTCGACCCGCGGACGCTGCGCACCTCGTCGCGCGCCGGGCGCTCGCGCTCGGCCTGCTCGGCCTTGGCCTGGCGGACGTGCGTGACGGTGTTGGGCGGGTCGTCGGTGGTCTCGGCCTCGTCGCCGTCCGAGCCCTTGCGACGACGGCGGCGACGACGGCGCTTGCTGCCGCCCTCGCCCTCGTCGCCGTCGGAGTCCGACTCGGCGGCTTCCTCGGCCTCTTCGGCGTCCGCTTCGGGCCTTTCGTCCCCGTTGCGGGACCTCCGGCGCGGCTGCTCTTCGGCCTGGTCCTCGTTCTCGGCGGTCTCGTCGCCGCCCTCGGCGCCCTTGCCGCGGCCACGGCCGCGACGGCCCCGGCGGCGGCGACGGCGGCTGCCGGCGTCATCGTCGTCGTCGACGCCGGTGTCGGCGGCGGGCGAGGTGTCCTCGGTGTCGTCTTCGGCCGGCTCGGGCTCGGGACGGGTGCGCGCCTCCGGGCGGGGCTCCGGCTCCGCGAACGGGTCGGCAGGCTTGCGGGCCGGCTTGGCCGCGGGCTCGGCGGGCTCCGGCGGCAGGAAGACCGGCGACGGCGCGGCGAAGACCGGCAGGTGGGCGCGGGTCTTCTGCCGCGGGCGCGGCTTCTCGGCCTCGGCGGGCCGGGCGGCGGGGGCCTGGCCCTGCTCGGCGGCTTGGCCGGTGGCGGCCGGCTGGGAGAAGGGCTGATTGGCGCCCCGGCCGGCGGTCTGCCGGGCGGGTGCCTGGTCGGCGCCGCCCTGACGGGCGGTGTCCTGACCGGCAGTGCCCTGACCGACGGTGTCCTGACCGGCGCCGCCCTGGCGGGCGGTGTCCTGACCGACGGTGCCCTGACCAGCACTGCCCTGGCCGACGGTGCCCTGGCCGGCACTGCCCTGACGGGCGGTGTCCCGACCGACGGTGTCCTGACCGGCACGGCCCTGACCAGCGGTGTCCTGACCGGTGGCCTGGTCCTGGCCGGTCGTGGCCGTCCCCGGCGCGCCGGCCGGCTGCTCACCCTCGGCGGGGGCGAAGGCCTCCGCCACCTTGAGCGCCACGTCCCGGGTCACGCTCGACTGCGCGCTGCGCACGCTTTCCCCCAGCTCGGCGAGCTGGGCGAGGACGTCCCGGCTGTGCTTTTCCAGCAGCTTCGCCAGCGCGTGCACCCGGATCCGGGGCGGCAGGTCGGCCAGCGGGCCGCCCGTGGGTGTGGCGGGATTCCCGCCGGTGTGCTCGGCGGGTGTTTCCGCGTTCGACATGTGTCTCCTCCGCCCCCGGGCGCGTCTGCCGGTTCACACCGGCAGGGACGCGGCCGCGCAGGGGCCCCTTTCTGTTCGTTCCGCCGTGGTGGTCACCAGCGACGGGAATCCTTGCCCGACGACCGGGCGCCGCACCACCGCAGCCGGCGGCGCGCAACCCGGTCAAAGGTCTGCTCGGCGCTGTGCGCGGCACTCGCGGCCCCCGGGCCGCCCGCCACGTCGTCCAGCCGCCCGGTCCGCGGGCGGCGACGAGTCGCGGGAGATCGCGCACATCACCGGGCCACAACGCCGCAGGCAGCACCTCTCACGTGCGCCCCGCGGCCCAGCGGCCACCCCGAGTATCCCACACCGGGTGACTGCTCCGGTGTACTCGGTACCTCCGCCCACGCCGCCGGGCGCGCCGCGGGCCCACCGGCCGGGGGGAACTTGGCCGGATCGCTTGTCCGCCGGGCACGGGGTGGCTACCGTGCGGCTCGGGGTGACCGGGATCTCGCGCGCCGGCACCCGCGGTTCCTGCATCCGGTGGGAGGTCCGGTGTCCCTGCTGGCGCGGCCGCTGCGAGCGGCCGTGTGCACCGTACTGGTGCTTTCGGGATGCGTCACCGCCGGTCCGGCGGCGGCCGACGCGCCCGCCTGCGGCCACGGCCGGGCCCTGCGCTACGTCGTCGCCTTCGACCGCGGCACCGCCGAGCCCGCCGCCCGCGAGCAGGTCACCGCCGCCTGCGGCACCACCACCGTCTACTACCCGCAGATCGCCGTGGCGGTCGCCACGTCGGGCGACCCGGCGTTCGGCGCGCGGATCGGGCTCGACCGGGCGTTCAGCGCCCAGGCCGAGCGGCTGGCCGCGCAGCGCGCCACCGAGGTCCGGCCGCAGCCCGCGCGGGCCACGCTGCCCGTCACCGACCCGGCTCGCGTGCCCACCGCGGACCTGAGCGGGCAGCAGTGGGACATGCGGATGATCAACGCGGGCCGCGCGCCGGGCGCGTCGGCCGGCCGCCGCGACGTCGTCGTCGGCGTCCTCGACTCGGGCATCGACCCGGACCACCCGGACCTGACCGCCGCCCTCGACCGCGACGACTCCGCGGGCTGCCTGACCGGCGCGCCCGACCGCGCGCCGGCGGCCTGGTCGCCGACGACGTCGGTGCACGGCACGCACGTGGCGGGGATCATCGCGGCGGCCGACGACGGGCACGGGGTGACGGGCGTCGCGCCCGGCGTCCGCGTGGCGTCGGTGAAGGTGATCGACGACCGCGGCTACGCCGATCCCGAGGCCGCGGTGTGCGGCCTGATGTGGGCGGCGGCGCGGCACCTGCGGCTGACGAACAGCAGCTTCTTCGTGAACCCGTGGACGCTGTCGTGCATCCGCGGCGACGACCGCGGGGTGGTGCACGAGGTCCTGGCGCGGGCGGTGGAGTACAGCACGTCGGCCGGGACGTTGAACGTCGCGGCGGCGACGAACGAGGCCGTCGACCTGACGCCGTCGGCGCGCTCCGGCACCGCCGGGTCCGGGTCCGGGTGCGAAGCGCTCCCGGCCGCGCTGCGGGACGTCGTCGCGGTGTCCGCCGTCGGCTCGGACCGGGTGAAGGCCGGGTACAGCTCGTACGGGCTGGGCGTGATCGACGTCACGGCGCCCGGCGGCGAGACCGGCGAGTGCGTGCTTTCGACGGTGCCCGGCGGGTACGCGCCGCTGTGCGGGACGTCGATGGCCGCGCCGCACGTCACCGGCGTGCTGGCGCTGCTCGCGTCGGCGTTGCCGACCGCGGGGCCGCGCCAGCTGCGGCGGACGCTGGACGCCCAGGCGATGCCGATGCCGTGCCCGGCCGACTACGACCTCACCGGCGACGGGACCCAGGACGCCTACTGCGCGGGCTATGAGGGGTTCAACGGCTTCTACGGCCACGGGATGGTCGACGCGCTGGCCGCTTCCGCGCCGCGGGGCAAGCCCGACCCGGCCCGCTGAGGCTCACGTCAGCAGGAGCTTGGCGATCCTCCTCGTCGACGCCCACAAGCCCACCGCGCCCAGGACCAGCAGGTAGGCCAGGTTGACGAGCATGCTGCCCGACAGCAGGCCCGTCGCCAGGCCGCGCATCAGCTCGATCGCGTGGTACAGCGGGAGGCAGCGGACCAGCCACTGCAGCGGCTCCGGGTACACCGACAGCGGGAAGAACGTCGTCGCGAACAGGAACATCGGCATCAGGCCCAGCGCGATGTAGTCGAACTGGGCCGTCGACTTGAGGAACGTCACCAGCGCCATGCCGATCGCCGAGAAGGCCAGGCCGACCAGCAGCGCCGCCGGGACCATCAGCAGCGCCCACCACGACGCCAGCAGCCCCATCCCCGCCGCGATCGCGAGGAATGCCACCGCGTAGAGGCCGCCGCGGGTCATCGCCCAGCCGATCTCGCCCAGCGCGATGTCCAGCGGGCCGATCGGGGTCGCCAGCATCGCGTCGTACAGCTTCGCGTACCGCAGCTTGAAGAACAGGTTGTACGTCGACTCGAAGACCGCGCCGTTCATCGCCGACGTCGCCAGCAGCGCCGGCGCGACGAACGCGACGTAGCCCATCGGGCGGCCGTCCGGGCCCGCCACCTCGGTGACGAGCTTGCCGAACCCGAGCTGGAACGCCAGCAGGTAGAGGAACGGCTCGGCCGCGCCGGAGAGGAACATCAGCCAGCTGTTCCAGCTCACCCGCACCGACCGCTCGACGAGCATGCGGGCCCGGCCCGCGTACAGCCCGGGCGGCAGGATCCGCAGCAGAAGCCCGGCCCGCGCCGGCGGGGCTTGGACGCTCACCATCAGACCACCAGCCTCCGGTAGAAGGCCCGGTGCGCGACCGCCCACCCGGCCGCGAACAACGCCGCGAGCACCGCGAAGTGGCCGAGCATCGCCCAGCCGCCGACCCCGCCGAGGCTCGCGCCGCGCGCCAGCTGCGTGCCGTGCCAGAGCGGGGAGAGCCAGGCGAGCCAGCGGATCGCGGCCGGCAGCTGGGCGATCGGGAAGAACGTGCCGGAGAACAACGTCATCGGCATCACGACGAACCGGAAGATGATCCCGAACCGCTGGCCCTCGTCGTACGTCCGCGCCGCCAGCGCGGTGATCGGCGTGGCGCAGGCGAGGCCGGTGACCGTGCCGACGAGGATCACCAGCAGCACGCCCGGCCCGGTCCAGGCGCCGAAGAACAGCGCGACGAACGCGTAGATCGCGCCGGCCAGGGTCAGGCGCAGGGCCGTCCAGATCAGGTGGCCGCCGAGGACCTGGCCCGGTGACACGGGGGTGGCCGTGACGGCGAGGTAGTCCTTCTGCCACTTGAACCCGGACAGCACGGGGTAGCTCGAATCGCCGACGGCCTGCTGCGCGGCACCGGCGGCGAGCAGGGCCGGCGCGATGTACTGGAGGTAGGACAGGCCGCCGGTGACCGCGCCGGGCCGGACCTGCGAGCCGAAGCCGAGGCCCATCGCGGCGAGGAAGAGGACCGGCTGGAGGCCGGTGGAGTACAAAGTGGACAGCCAATGCCGGCGGTACCAGGTCCAGTACCCCTCGACGCGCAGCCAGGCGCCGTGCCAGTGGCCGACGACGCGGCCGGTGGGTTCGACGGTGGTCATCAGTCCACCAGCGTCCGGCCGGTCAGCCTCAGGAACACGTCCTCGAGCGAACTGCGGCGCACCAGGCTCGACAGCGGCCGCAGCCCACGGGAATGCGCGTGCTCCAAGGTGTCCTCGCCGTTGTCGCTGTACAGCAGTACCCGGTCCGGCAGCACCTCGACCCGCTCCGCCAGCCCCTCGACCTGCTCGGCCGCGGACACCTGCTCCCCCGGTGCGAACCGCAGCTCGACGACCTCGCGCGTCGAGTACCGGGCGATCAGCTCCGCCGGCGAGCCCTCCGCCGCGATGCGCCCGTGGTCCATCACGACGAGCCGGTCGCACAGCTGCTCCGCCTCGTCCATGTAGTGCGTCGTCACGATCAGCGTCGTGCCCTGGGCCTTCAGCCGGAACAGCCGGTCCCACAGCAGGTGCCTGGCCTGCGGGTCGAGCCCGGTCGTCGGCTCGTCGAGCAGGAGCAGCTCGGGGTCGTTGACCAGCGAGCGGGCGATCGTCAGCCGGCGTTTCATGCCGCCCGACAGCGGGTCGACCTTGTCGCCCGCCCGGTCGCCCAGCTGCGCGAACTCCAGCAGCTCGTCCGCCTTGCTCCGGACCGCCGCCCGGGACAGGCCGAAGTAGCGGCCGTAGATCAGCAGGTTCTCCCGGACCGTCAGCTCGACGTCCAGGTTGTCCTGCTGCGGCACGACCCCCAGGCGCGCGCGGATCCGCGGCCCGGCCACCTCCGGGTCCAGCCCCAGCACGCGGAGGTCGCCGTCGGTGCGGGGTGACACGCACGCGATCATCCGCATCGTCGACGACTTGCCGGCGCCGTTCGGGCCGAGGAAGCCGAACGACTCCCCGCGCCGCACCTCGACGTCGATCCCGCGCACGGCTTCGAACTCGCCGAAGCGCTTCACCAGTGCCTTGGCCTGCACCAGTGCCGGTTCCCGGTCCTCCGATTCGTCCACCCCCCGACCATACGAGCGGGCACCGACAAAAACCGAACGGATTAGCCGCGCACGGTCACGACCAGCGTCTGCGTCACCCCGTTGACCGTCACCGAAAGCCGCGCGACCCCCGGCCGCAACGCCGTCAGCACGCCCGAAGCCGGGTCGAAGGAAACGACGCCCCAGCCGACCGACCAGTCCGCGCTCACCGGGTACGCCACCGGCACGTCCCGGGTGCCCTGCCGCAGGGAAGCGCGCACGACCGCGCGTTCGCCGCGGGCCAGGGAGGACGGCCCGGAGACGGTCAGCGAGTCGACGTTCGGCCGCGTCTCGAACCGCACCGGCTGGGCGCGGTCGGCCGGGTCGACGCGCAGCAGCGTCCAGCCGACGAACCCGCCGTCACCGGGCGCGGCCGCGGGCGCCTTGCCCGAGTTGCCGTTGACCAGGTACGGCACGCCGTCCACGCGCGATAGCGAGAACACGCCCGCGTGCGAAGCCACCGAAGCGGCCGGCTTGCCCGACGCCTGCTCGAACCCGGTCAGCCACTGGGTCAGCAGGGTGGCCTCCTTCCGGTCGCCGAGCTGGGAGTTGCCGGTCGGGCTCGGGTCCTTCACCGGGTGGTGCATCGCGACGACGACCCCGCGGATCGACCGGTCCTTGGCCGCCGTGTCGAGGGCACCCCGCAGCATTCGCACCTGGTCGAACCCGCCGGCCCGCAGCGAGCCGCGCGAAGAGTCCATCAGCACCAGCCGGATGCCGTGCACGTCGACGACCTGGTGCGTGACGCCGAACGCGGCCTGGAAGTTAGCCAGGCCGTTGCCGCCTTCGGCCTCGTGGTTGCCCGGCACGTAGTACCAGGGCGCCTTGCCGTCGAGCTCCTCGGCGATGACCTGCCGGGCCAGCACGAAGTCGGGCGCCGTGCCGCGGTCGACGAAGTCGCCGTTGATCAGCACGAGGTCCGGCTTGGCCGCGACGGCCTCCCGCAGCGCCCGCCGGGCTTGGGCGACCAGCGGGCCCGCCGGGTCGTCCGCGGTGAACTGCGCGTCGCTGACGACCGCGACGCGCAGGCCGCCGGTCAGCGTCCCGTCGGTGACCAGCGCGGGGTCGCGCGGGGCCGGGTCGGCGGGCACGGCCGTCGTCGGCGCCACCTCGAAGGTCAGGTCGTCGAACACCAGGTGACCCTCGTACTGCTGGTCCGGCACGTTTTCGACGGCGTAGAACCGCGCGAGGCGCTGGCCGTCGGGCAGCCCGGCCGGGACCGCGGCCGTGACGTACCGCCAGCCCGTCCAGTCGACGCTCAGCGAAAGGTCCACAATGGACGCCACGTTGGCGGCGTCCCGCAGTTCGGCACGCAGCCAGGCACCCTTGCCGTCGCCGTTCACCCACAGCCCGATCTTCTGCGTTCCCGGCGGAACCGGAAGCGGCGACGACGGCGTCACGTACGCGGCGCGCGTCGCGGTCGTGCCGGTGAGCCGGTAGTCCAGCGCGAGCCCGGCGCCGCCGTCGCGCCCGGGTGCCGCGGACAGCGCCGCGCCGACGACCGCCGGGTACACCGTCGCCGTCCAGCCCGCCGGCCCGTCCAGCGGGGACGCGACCTGCGGCACGGTGCCGACCGAAGCGGCCAGGTGCGTGGTCAGGCCCGCGGCCGAAGCGGTGATCGCCGACGCGCCGGACGCGGTCAGGGCGGTCACCTCGTAACCGTCGCCCGACGGCTCGACCCGCACGACCGAGTGGTCGTAGTCGAGCTTGACGTCGTCGGGTTCCAGCCAGGTGCCGTAGCCGTCCGCGTCGTAGCCGTAGACCTTGAACGTGCTCTTCGCGCCGGCGGCCGACAGCGCGACCTGCTCGGTGCTCGTGCCGAGCCGGACCGCCTTGCCCAGCACGGAAAGCGCCGTCTTGCCGGACGCGCGGCCGGACCTCGCGACGACGTCGACGGCGCCCGGGCTGTGGCCCGTGACGACTCCGTGGGTGACGGCGGCCCGCCGCGGGTCGGAGGTGCTCCAGCGCGGGTCGGCCGCGACGGCGGCGCCGGTTTCGTCGTGGCCGTCGGCGACCAGGTGCCGGGTCAGGCCGGTCAGCACGCGGTTCGCGTCCCCGGTCGCCATGGCCGGCGCCGGGGAGAACGCCGTGAGCTTGCCGCTGCCCGGCACGGTCGCGAAGCCGATCCCGTTGGGCACCAGGCGTTCCCCGCCGTCGGACGGCGCGTTGCGGACGCTCGGCGCGGCTTCGCCCTCGTTGCGCGCCAAGAGCGTCGAGGAGCCGCCGCCGTCGAGGTTGATGGCGTCGTCGGCGCCGAGGCTCTTCATGTGCCGGGCCAGCTCCAGCTCGGTCATCCCGCGGCTGTCGGCCTGCCGGCCGTCCACAGTGGCCAGCCACAGCCGCTTGCCGTCGGCGGAGAAGCCGACCGCGGTCCGCGGGTGCATGGCCACGTTGTCGACCGGCTGCACGACGCCGTCGCGGAGCAGGACTTCGTTGCCGCCCACGGCGACCGCGATCTTCCCGGCGTCCGAGCGCGGCGCGTACGTGACGCCCACCGGGTCACCCGGTTTGAGGGCCGCGAGGGCGTCCGCCCCGGCTTCGCGGGCCAGGAGCAGGGTCGTGCCCGCCGCGATGGGGCCGGCCGCGGGCTGCTCGCGCGTGGCGGTCACGACGCCGTCGCGCAGTTCGACCTCGCGCACCCGGGAGGCTCCGGCCACCGAGGTCGCGCGGCCGGAGGCGCCCCACAACGGCGTGTAGACGCCGATCGCGTCCGCACCGAGGACCGGGCTGTTGAAGTTCGTGGCTTTGACGGTGCCGCCGGGCAACGTCACGGTAGCTTCGAGGAACACCGAAGCCAGCTGTGCCTTGCCTTCGTCGGTGATCGACGCGGTGAGGTTGTGCCCGGCGGCGGGCGCGGTCTGCAGCTCGCCGCGGTCGATGCCGACGCCGATCGGCGCGCCGGTGGCGTTGATGTCGAAGAAGTCGCCGTTCACGCCGGCGACCGCGCCGGTGCGCGCGACCTGCTGCGAAAGCGGCGTGCGCGCGGAGACCGTGCCGGGGCTCAGGTACGTCGGCTTCAGGACCTTGCTGCCCAGGTCGACGGCGAGGGTGTCGCCGCGGATCCAGCCCGCCGGGTCGAACCGGTCGAACTGGGTGAGGTTCAGCCCGGGCGCGACCTCGGTGGTCGCGCTGCCGGTGACGAGCCCGTCGTCGGGGTCCGCGGCGGCGAAGGCGCTCGGGCCCTCGTGGGCCGAAGACGCGGCGGGCGCGGCCTCGACCGGCGGCGTGCCGAGCGGCGCTTTCAGCGGATCGGCGTGGGCGGGGACGACGAACACCGTCGCGAACAGGGCGGCGAGCGGCAGCACTAAGCGTGACTTCTTCACCAGGTACCCCAGTATCGAGTGAGAGCGAGCCGCACCAGCACAGCGCAGTGGCACGGCCGGGGGAAGGCTTCCCGGTGAACGCCGCCTGAATGGTCTAGAACAGCTACCGCGTCAGGCGGTGAAAGGAGCCTTGAGGAGCTGGTCGGCGATCGCGGTGTCCCCGCTGACGCTCGGCGGGGTGGCCGTGCGCTTCCACAGGTGCAGCAGGAGGTCCCGGGCCGTCGCCTCGGCGGTCGCGGCGGGTTCGGTCGCCGGGCCGAGCGCGGGCGGCTCCCCCGGGTGCAGCGTCCAGACGTCACCGGTGTCGGTGGCCCGCAACGCGAGGGGCGCGGTCAGCGACGGCGCGGCGTGCCAGCGCGTGACGCGCGGGAGCCAGGCGGTCAGGACCTCGTCGACGCCGTCCGCGGCGACCGCCGGGTCGAGCGCGTGGTCGCTGCCGGAGTCGGCGAGGTGGACGGCGGTTTCGTGCACTTGGCGGCGGAACCAGAACGCCTTGGTCTTCTCGGTGCCGCCGAAGTGCCAGCACCGGTCTTCGGGGACCGCCTTCTCGAGGGCGTCGAGGAGCAGCTGAGCGCTTTCGGCGTACCAGGACGCGAGATCGGTGTCCGCGCCGGCTTCGAAGTCCTGCGGCTGCACTTCCCCGGTGGTGACGACGGTCGCGGCCCAGCGGTGCACGTTCCCGAGGTGCGTGCCGAGGTCGGTCAGCGTCCACCCGGCGCAGTCGGGCACGTCGGCGGCCGGGTCGGCGGTGCGCAGCCGCTCGGCGAACGCACCGGTCAGCTCGCGCAGCACCGGCAGGTACTCGCGGGCGGGGAACGGCATCGTCGTCATGGGGTCTCCTGCGGAAACCGGGGCCGCGCGGCGGGCGCGGCCCCGGGGCCGGTCACAGGTCGGGGAACCAGAGCTTCAGCTCGCGCTCGGCCGACTCCGGCGAGTCCGAGCCGTGGACCAGGTTGTACTGGGTCTCCAGCGCGAAGTCGCCGCGGATGGTGCCCGGCGTGGCCTTCTCGACCGGGTCGGTGCCGCCGGCCAGCTGACGGAACGCGGCGATGGCGCGCGGGCCTTCGACGGCGAGCGCGACCAGCGGGCCCGAGGTGATGAACTCCAGCAGGTCCCCGAAGAACGGACGCTCCTTGTGCTCGGCGTAGTGCTCCTCGGCCAGTGCCTGCGGAACGGTCCGCAGCTCGAGGGCGGCGAGCTTCAGGCCCTTGCGCTCGATCCGCGAGACGACCTCGCCGACGAGGCCGCGCGCGACGCCATCGGGCTTGACGAGGACCAGCGTGCGTTCAGTCACGACGGTGTTTCTCCTTGGTACGGGATGTCATCGGTGCGCGTGAGCGTAGCCGACCTCGGTCAGCGGCCCTGCGGGTGCAGCTTCTTCGACCACAGCGACGCCCCGGTGGCGTCCCGGAGGTCGACCGTCAGGTCACCGCTGCCGCCGTCGATGTTCAGCTCGCCGAAGTGCTGGAAGCCGTCGATCGGGGCCGTGTTCGCGGCCGGCGGGGCGTGGACGAACACCGCCTCCGGGCCGAACGTCGGGTCGAGGGTGTTCGGGCCGAACGCGCCCGCGTTCAGCGGGCCCGACACGAACTCCCAGAACGGGTCGAAGTCCTGGAAGGCCGCCCGGTCGGGGGAATAGTGGTGCGCCGCCGTGTAGTGGACGTCCGCGGTCAGCCAGACCACGTTGCGGACGCGGCGGCGCTGGATCTCCCGCAGCACCCACGCCAGCTCCGTCTCGCGGCCGCCCGGGGCGCCCGGCAGGTTGTTCGCCACCGCTTCGATCGCCGTGCCGTCCGGCACGACCAGGCCCAGCGGCATGTCCGCCTGGACGATCTTCCACGTCGCCGTGCTGCGGCCGAGCGCGTCGGCCAGCCAGCGGGCCTGCGCGTCGCCGAGGATGTAGCCCGGCTTGGTCTGGTCCGCGGTGTTGGCGTTGCGGTAGGTCCGCATGTCCAGCACGAAGATCTCGGCGCGCGAACCGTACTTGAAGCTGCGGTAGACGCGCCCGTCGACCGCTGCGCGCGAGTCGATCGGGTGCCACTCGTGGAACGCCTGGTACGCCCGCGGCGCGAGCACGTCGACGCGCTTCTCGGTGTAGGCCGGGTTGTCGAGGATCTTGCCCGGGTACCAGTTGTTCAGGACCTCGTGGTCGTCCCACTGGACGTAGGACGGCACCTGCGCGGCGAACCGGCGGAAGTTCTCGTCGAGCCGGTTGTACGCGTGTTGGCCGCGGAACTCGGCCAGTGTCTCGGCGACCTTCGACTTCTCCGGCGTGACGACGTTGCGCCACGTCCGGCCGCCCGGGAGGGTGACCGTCTCCGTCAGCGGGCCGTCGGAGTACACCGTGTCGCCGCTGTGCAGGAACACGTCCGGGCAGCGGTCGGCCATCGCCGAGAAGATCGTCATGCCGCCCAGGGCCGGGTTGATGCCCCAGTTCTGGCCGACGACGTCGCCCGACCACACGATCCGGGTGTCGCGGCGGCCCACCGGCGCCGTGGCGAACCGGCCGGTCAGCGGCTCGCTCGTGGCGCGCCCGTCGAGGGACTCCGCCGTGACGCGGTAGTGGTACTCGGTGCCGGGCGCGAGGCCGGCGACGCGGACCTGCCCGGTCCCGCCGGTGGCCGGCCCGGCGAGCGGCCCCGGCACCCGGCGGGCGTGCCGGAACGACGGGTCGCGGGCGATCTCGACGACCAGCCGCGACGGCCGGTCGGCGCGCGACCAGACGATCGCCGAGCCGGGCGTGACGTCGCCGGACTGGACGCCGTGGGTGAGCACGGGCCGGCCGGCGCGCACCAGCGGCGTCGCGGCGAACGCCGTCGACGGCAGCACCAGACCGGCGGCGGCGCCGGTGAGACCGGCCTTGAGCAGGGAACGGCGAGAGTGGGTCATGCGCGGTTTCTATCCCGCCCCGGCCAACGCCGGTTTGCGCACGGATGAACGAATCCCCGGGTTTTCCCCCATGCCCGCGCGCCGTCGCCATCGGTAGCGTGGCGATCACGACAAGGGGGTCAGATGAAACCATTCAGGAAAACCCTGGCGGTTCTGACAGCGGCACTCACCATCACCACACTGGGGACCGGCATCGCGGCGGCGGGGGAAGAAAGCAGCGGGAAAGCCGTCCTCCGCTACACCGAACACGGCATCCCGCACATCGTCGCGAAGGACTTCGCCGGCCTCGGCTACGGGTACGGCTACGCGGCGGCGACCGACAACATCTGCGAACTCGCGAACATCTACCTCACGGTGAGCGCGCAGCGGTCGAAGTACCTCGGCCCGGACGGCGACGGCTACCCGTCGCTGTCCGAGGCCGCGAACAACCTGCACAGCGACCTGTTCTTCCAGCGGATCAACGACTCCGGCGTCGTCGACCGGCTGGCCGCGCAGCCCGCGCCGCAGGGGCCGCGGCCCGAGGTCCGGCAGATCGTTTCGGGGTACGTCAACGGGTTCAACGCCTACCTCGCCCGCACCGGCCGCGCCGGCATCTCCGACCCGGCCTGCCGCGGCGCGGCCTGGGTCCGGCCGATCACCGAGCAGGACTTCTACCGGCACTTCTACGCCATCGCGATCACCGGTGGCCAGGGCGTGGTCACCGAAAGCCTGTTCACCGCACCGCCTTCCGGCGCGACACCGGCGCCGGGCACGGCCGGACAGCTTTCCGCTCAGGTCAAGAAGGCGCTGAGCGGCAGCGGGCTGGGCAGCAACGGCATCGCGATCGGCGCGGACTCGACGGCGGCGGGCAAGGGCAGCGTCCTGCTCGGCAACCCGCACTACCCGTGGCAGGCCGGGCGCCGGTTCTGGCAGAGCCAGCTGACCATCCCCGGCCGGTTCGACGTCGCCGGCGCGAGCCTGCTGGGCATGCCGTTCGTCCAGATCGGGCACACCGCCGACGCGGCCTGGACGCACACGGTGTCCACGCCGGTCACCTTCGGCCTCTTCGAGGTGCCGCTGAAGCCGGGCGACCCGACGACGTACCTGGTCGACGGCAAGGCCGAGAAGATGACGTCCCGCGACGTGACCGTCCAGGTACGCCAAGCCGACGGCTCGGTGAAGCCGGTCCGCCAGACCTTCTGGTCGACGCGGTACGGGCCGGTGATGGCCGACTTCCAGGGCATTCCGCTGCCGTGGACGACGAAGTCGGCGTACGCGGTCCGCGACGCCAACGCGACGAACCTGCGCGGGCTCAACACGTGGTTCGAGCTGGACCAGGCCCGCAGCACGGGTGACATCGTGCGCGCGCTGAGCCGCACGCAGGGCGTCCCGTGGGTCAACACGATCGCCACCGACCGGGCCGGCAACGCGCTGTACGCCGACATCCAGGTCGTCCCGCACGTCACCGACGAGCAGGCGAAGGTGTGCAGCACCCCGTTGGGCCAGGGGACGTTCGAGCAGGTCGGACTGGCCATTTTGGACGGTTCGAAGTCGTCGTGCCAGTGGGGTTCCGACCCGGGCGCGGTCGAACCGGGCATCTTCGCGCCGTCGCGGCTGCCGCAGCAGCAAAGCCGTGACTACGAGCTGAACACCAACGACAGCGCCTGGCTGGCGAACGCGAAGGCGCCCATCACGGGGTACCCGCACATCGTCGGCGACATCGGCACCGAACGCTCGCCGCGCACGCGGGAAGCATTGCTGACGGCCGAAAAGGGCGGCTTCACGACGGACTCGATGAAGAAGATGCTCTTCACCGACCACAGCCTCTTCGCCGACCTGACGGCGGCGGACCTGGCGAAGCTGTGCGCGTCCTTCCCGGGCGGGCAGGCACCGTCGTCGACCGGCCCGGTGCCGGTCGGGCCGGCCTGCGCCGCGCTGGCGAAGTGGGACCACACGTACTCGCTCGACAGCCGGGGTTCGCTGCTGTTCCAGCGGTTCGCGGCGCGGCTCGGCAACGTGGACCGGTTCACCGTGCCGTTCGACCCGAAAGCGCCGCTGACCACGCCGAACACGCTGAACGTCAGTAACGCCGAGGTGCAGAAGGCGTTCGGGGACGCGCTCGTGGAGCTGCGCACGGCCGGGCTGGCTCCCGACGCGCGGCTCCGGGACGGGCAAGCGGTGACGCGCAACGGCGAGCGCATCCCGATCCACGGCGCCCAGGGCTTCCTCGGCGTGCTCAACGTGATGACGCCGGTGTGGGACCCGGCGCGCGGGAACGTCGAAGTGGCCCACGGGTCGAGCTACATCCAGGTGGTCGGGTTCCGCGGCAACGCGTGCCCGGACTCCTCGACGTTGCTGACGTATTCGCAGTCGGCGAACCCGAAGTCGCCGTACTTCAGCGACCAGACGAAGCTCTACAGCCGCGGTGAATGGGTGAAGGAACGCTTCTGCGAAGCCGACATCCTGCACTCCCCCGCGCTGCGGGTGGTCGTCCTGCGCTGACGTCCCCGGCGGAGGCGGGCGCTCAGCCGCCCGTCTCCGCCGCCAGCGTGCGCAGATCGGCGAAAGCCTCGTCGAGGTGCTCGTCGAAACCGCGGCCGGATTCCTCGATCCACGCTCCGGCCGCGTGGTGGAAGGTCACCCAGCCGACGTGGGCGGCCAGCGCGGCGACCCGGCCGGCGACGCCGCGAGCGCGCAGCGCCGCGGCCAGCGCGTCGATCATCGTGGCGGCCTTGGCCAGGTCGCGTTCGCGCAGCGCCGGAGTCGCGGCGATGACCGCGAGCCGCGGCTCGGCGAACGACCGGTTGCCCTCGAGGATCCGCGCGGACTTCCGGAACGCGCGGAGCAGGACTTCGAGCGGCGGCAGTCCCTCGGGCGCGCCGGCCACCGACTCGGTCAGGTCCGCGCGAAGGGTGGCTTCGCCGTCGAACAGCACTTCGCGCTTGTCCGGGAAGTGCCGGAAGAACGTGCGTTCGGTGACGCCGGCCCGGGCCGCGATCTCGGCGGTGGTGGTCCGGTCGAAGCCCCGCTCGGCGTACAGCTCCAGCGCCGCCTGCTGAAGGCGGCGGCGCGCGTCCTCTCCACTGCGTGGCACCCCGTCAGCCTACCCGTTGTGACAGTCACTGACGCTACGGGGTAGCGTTCGTAGCGTCAGTCACTGTCACTACGTGGGAGAGTTCCATGCACGTCTTCATCACCGGCGGATCCGGCCTGACTGGCCCCGCCGTCGTCACCGAGCTGCTCGCGGCCGGGCACACCGTCACCGGCCTGGCGCGTTCGGACGCGGCCGCCGCCCGGCTCGAGGCGCTCGGCGCCACCCCGCACCCCGGCTCGCTCGACGACCTCGACAGCCTGCGCACCGGCGCCGAAGCCGCCGACGGCGTCCTGCACATGGCCTTCGGCGGCGACTTCAGCGACCTGGCCGACATGACCCGCCGCGACCGGACGGCGATCGAGGCGCTCGGCCAGGTCCTGGTGGGTTCCGGCAAGCCGTTCGTGAGCACGTCCGGCACGCTGGTCATGCCCGCCGGCCGCGAGAGCACCGAGCGGGACGAGCCGGACACGGCCGGGCTCGCCGCCTTCCGGATCGCCGGCGAACGGGCCTGCCTGGACTTCGCCGGGCAAGGGGTGCGGGCGAGCGTCGTCCGGCTCGCCCCGACCGTCCACGGCCCCGGCGACCACGGGTTCATCGCCTGGCTCGTGGACACCGCGCGCAAGAGCGGGCAGTCGGCCTACGTCGGCGACGGCGCCAACCGCTGGCCCGCGGTGCACCGGCTCGACGCGGCGGTCGTCTTCCGGCTCGCGCTGGAGACGGCTCCGGCGGGCAGCGTCCTGCACGCGACCGCCGAGAACGTGCCGTTCCGGAGCATCGCGGAGACGGTCGGGCGCGGGCTCGGCCTGCCCGTGGTCTCGCTGACCCCGGAGGAGGCCGCGGGGCACTTCGTCAGCCCGTTCATCGCGGCGGCGTACGGGCTCGACGCACCCGTGTCCAGCCGGCTCACGCGGGAACTGCTCGGCTGGTCACCCCGCCACCCGACGCTGCTCGACGACGTGGCGAACGGCGACTACCTGGCGTAGGAGGTCAGGGCTGGGGCTGCTGCTGGCTCGCCAGGGTGCCGGCGGCCATGCGGCGGGCGACGTCCTTGCGCAGCCACAGCAGCCACAGCCAGACCGCCAGGAAGAGCACGCCCAGCACGGCGATCGCGGGCAGCCAGAACACCAGCGCGATCAGCACGACCTGCAGGCCGAGGATGACCGGCACCGCCCACGGGCGCTTGACGAACCCGCAGGTCACGATGAGCAGGACGGCCACCGCGATGACCGTCCAGCCGGTGCCCGTGCTGATCCCGCCGCCGAGCTTGTTGACGACCGGCAGCGCGAGGGCGACCGTGATCGCCTCCATGATCAGGGTTCCCGACATCACGCCGCGGAAGCCCTTCATCGGGTCCTTCGGCTTGGGCGTCCCGGGCTCGTTCGCGGTCACGCGGGCTCCTTCCCGAACAGGGTGCGCGCCTCGCCCGCGGTGACGACCGAGCCGGTGACCAGGACGCCGCCGCCGGACAGCGGCTCTTCGGGGTCGTCGCTGGTCTCCACCAGCGCGATCGCCGTCTCGATCGCCGTCTCGAGGTCGGTTTCGGCGACCACGCGCTCCTCGCCGAAGATCGAGATCGCCAGCTGGTTCAGCTCGTCCAGGGGCATCGAGCGCGGCGACGAGTTGCGCGTCACGACGATGTCGGACACCACCGGCTCCAGGGCGTCGATGATGCCGTGCGCGTCCTTGTCGGCCATCACGCCGACCACCGCGACCAGGCGGCGGAAGGCGAACTCCTCGGCCACGGTCGCGGCCAGCGCGCGGGCGCCGTGCGGGTTGTGCGCGGCGTCGATCATGACCGCCGGCGCGGCCCGGACCCGCTCGAGCCGGCCCGGCGTCTCGACCTCCGCGAACGCCTCGCGGACGGCCTCGACGACCAGCTGCTTGTCCTTGCCCGCGCCGAAGAACGCCTCGACCGCGGCCAGCGCCAGCGCAGCGTTCGCGGCCTGGTGGGCGCCGTGCAGCGGCAGGAAGATCTCGTCGTAGACCCCGCCGAGGCCCTGCAGCTTGAGCAGCTGCCCGCCGACGGCGATCTCGCGCTCCAGCACGCCGAACTCGCTGCCCGCGCGGGCGACCGCGGCGTCGACCTCGACGGCGCGGGCCAGCAGCACCTTCAGCACCTCGGGGTCCTGCTCGGCGATGACCGCGACCGAGCCGGGCTTGATGATGCCCGCCTTCTCGCGCGCCGCGCTGACCGCGTCGGGCCCCAGGTACTCGACGTGGTCGATGCCGATCGGCGTGATGACCGCGACGTCGGCGTCGGCGACGTTCGTGGCGTCCCAGGCGCCGCCCAGGCCCGCTTCGAGCACGGCGGCCTCCACCGGCGCGTCGGCGAACGCGGCGAACGCCATCCCGGTGAGGATCTCGAACTTGCTCATCTCGACGCCGTCCGCGGCGGCACCGTCCACCATGGACACGTACGGCGCGAGGTCGTTCCACAGCTCGGCGTAGCGCGCGGCGGAGATCGGCTGCCCGTCGAGCGCGATCCGCTCGGTGACCAGCTGCAGGTGCGGGCTCGTGTAGCGGCCGACGCGCAGGCCCATCCGGGTCAGCAGCGCGTCGATCATCCGGGCCGTGGAGCCCTTGCCGTTCGTGCCGGCGATGTGCAGCACCGGGTAGCCGCGGTTCGGCTCGCCCAGCAGCCGCGTCAGCGCGGAGATCCGGGTCAGCGACGGCTCGATCTTCGTCTCGGGCCAGCGCTGGTTCAGCTCGGCTTCGACGGCCAGCAGCTCACGCCGCGCTTCCGGGCCGTTCGGGTCGCCGTAAACCGCGGCTTCGCCCTGGTCGTCGAGCTCGTGCAGCTCGGCGTCCTCGGGCACGGTCAGGTCGGGCACCGGGCCGGTGGCGAGGTTGTCGCCCAGCTGGCCGACGCCGCCGATGCCGCCGCGCGCGCCGCCGCCGGCTTCGAACGCGGTGTCGCGGACGTCCAGCTCCGGGTCGTGGTCGTCGGACTCCTCGTACCCCGACGTCCCCAGTTCGTCGACGCCCGCGAAGCTGTCGAGATCCGACAGGTCCGGCTTGCGACCTGTCTCATCCTGCGGCACTGAATCTCCTCCGGCCTGGGGTTTTCGGCTTGCCTTGCGAGTCTACGTGCGGGCGCGGTGGCACTCTCGACGCATGCCGTTCAACCACAACGACCACTACCACCCGCTGCTGCTGGACCACCTGCCGCCGGGGCCGGGGATCGCGCTGGACGTCGGGTGCGGCACCGGCCGGTTCGCGCGGCGGCTGGCCGCGACCGGCATGGCGGTGGAGGCGGTCGACGTCTCCGCGGCGATGGTCGAGGCGGCGGCGGGCCTCGGATCGCCGGGGCCGGGCGAGATCGTCTACCGGCAGGCCGACGTCACCACCGATCCCCTGCCCGAGGCCCACTACGACTTCATCTCGTGCCTGGCCTCGCTGCACCACATGCCGATCGAGACGCTCGCCAAGCTGCGCCGCGCGCTGGTGCCGGGCGGCGTCCTCGTGGTGCTCGGCCTGGCCAAACCCAGCACGCCGGCGGACTGGGCGCGGGCGCTCGCGGCGTTCCCGGTCAACGCGCTCGCGCGGCTCGTCGTCTACGCCGGCGAGCGGCTGAACGGCGGCGCCGAGGACCGCCCCCAGGCGCCGGTCGTCGACGACTACCCGACGTTGGCCGAAGTGCGGCGCGAGGCGGCCCGGCTGCTGCCCGGGAGCACGGTCCGGCCGTTGCTGTTCTGGCGCACGTTGATCACTTACCGTGAGCACGGCGACGGTGACCCGACTGCCGGGTGAAGTTCATCCCCGTCGCCGTCCGGTGCTCGCTAGATGTGGAGGCAGCGTTTCCACCAGCGAGAACGGGGCCTTCATCCATGCGCATCACCCGGCTGCTCACCGCCGTCGTCTCGGCAGCCATCCTGCTGCCGGCGTCGGCCACCGCCGCGTCCGCGGCGGCCATCGGCAGCTACGTCGCCCTCGGCGACTCCTACACCTCCGGGCCGTTCATCCCGGTCCAGCGGCTCGACCCGCTGGGCTGCGGGCGGTCCACCGCGAACTACCCGTCGGTGGTGGCCGAAGCGCTGCACGCGGACCGGTTCACCGACGTCAGCTGCGCCGGCGCGGACACCACGAACATGACGCGGCCGCAGGGTGTGCCGTTCAACGGGACCAACCCGCCCCAGCTGGGCGCGCTGCGGATCGACACCGGCCTGGTCACCCTCGGCATCGGCGGCAACGACTACGGCATCTTCGGCAGCTTGACCTCGACGTGCCCGGGCCTGCGGGCGAGCGACCCGACGGGCAACCCCTGCGAAGAGCACTTCAACGGCTCGGTGACCTCGGCGATCGACAACGTCGGCCCACGCGTCGAGGCGGTGCTCGCCGCGATCCACGAGCGCTCGCCGAAGGCGCGGGTCCTGCTGGTCGGCTACCCGCGGATCGCGCCGGACAAGGGCTACTGCCCGGACGTGCTGCCGTTCGCCGACGGCGACTACGCCTGGCTGAACAGCGTCGAAGAGAAGCTGAACCGGACGCTGGCCGACGCCGCGGACGCGGACGGCGGGACGGAGTTCGTCGACACGTTCGGCCCGTCCCGCGGCCACGACGCGTGCGCGCGCGGCGGCGCGGCGTGGATCAACGGGAAGGACCAGAACGTCTTCGAGGCGGCCGCCTACCACCCGCTCAAGGCGGGGATGGCGGGCGTGGCGGCGGTGGTGCTCAAGTCCCTGCGCTGAGGAAGCCCAGCACCAGCCGGGCGAACTCGTCCGGCAGCTCGGCCGGGGCACCGTGCCCCGCGTCGATCTCGGCGGCGCGCGCGTCCGGGATCGCGGCGACCAGCTCCCGCTGCTGCTCCGCCGTGATCAGCCGGTCGTGCGCGCTGGCGAGGACCAGGACGGGCGCGGTGATTCCCGGCAGGACACTTCGGACGTCGACCGTGCGGTCGGCTTCGATCTGGCGGGCGGTCCCGGGCTGGATCGCCGGCTCGAGCGTCTTGACGAGCTGTTCGTTGCTCTCGGCGGTGGTTTGCTCCCAGTAGCGCGGGCCGAACGCCATCAGCGGGAGCATGCGGGCGAAGGTCCCGGTTTCGAGGAGGTCCAGCCAGTAGCGGAACTCGGCGTCCTGCCGGGTGTCGGTGACGGGCCAGGCGGCGTGCAGGACCGCTCTGCGGACGCGGTCTGGGCGGGTGCCGGCCAGGTGGGCCGCCACGACCGCGCCGAGCGAGTGGCCGACGACGTCGGCTTCGTTCACGCCCGCGTGGTCCAGCACGGCTTCGGCTTGGGCGGCGAGGGTTTCGACGGTGATCGGGCCGCCGTCGTCGACGGTGCGGCCGGAGCCGGGGAAGTCGGGGGCGAGGACGGTTCGGTCTCGCGCTTGCGTGGTCAGCGGTCCCCATTGTTCGCGGGAGGCGGCGGTGCCGTGCAGCAGGAGCAGCGCGGGGCCGTCGCCGGTCCGGTCGTAGTGGACGACGGCGTCTTCGAGCGTCACTTCCGGCACGGTTCAGGCGATCTCTCGGAGGGCGGCGGTGAACGCGCGCGGGTCCTCCTGGTGCGGGATGTGACCGCAGCCCTCGAGGACGTGCACTTTCGCGCCGGGCGTCTCCGCCGCGCACTCGCGCGGGACTTCGAGCGGGATCTGGGTGTCCAGCTCGCCGTGCAGGTAGGTGATCGGCACCTTCAGGTCCTTCAGCCGGGGCCGCGGGTCGTAGGTGGTGAGCTCGGTGAAGTGGGCGTCGATGTAGACGCCGGAGTCGAGCAGCTGGCGGACGGTCCAGTCGACGAGCGCGGGCGACGCCTTCGGGCCGAACCAGCCGGGCACCCAGCCGGCGACGGTGCCGAAGCGGTCGTCGACGAGCTTCGTCAGGAGGTCCTGCACGGTTTCGCGCATGCCGGTGCTGGGCCAGTGCCCGGGGCTGTCGACGGCGACTGTCCGGTGCACGAGTTCGGGCCGGGCGAGGGCCAGTTCGGTGGCGAAGACGCCGCCGATGCTGGAGCCGACGACGGTGGGCTCTAAGTCCAGCGTTTCGATCACCGCGGCGAGGTCTTCGACGACCCCGGCGATGGAGTTGCCGTCGAGCGGACGGTCCGAGCGGCCGCAACCGCGCCAGTCGAGGGTGATGACGCGGTGGTCGTGCACGAGATCGGGCAGGCAGGCCTGCCAGACGCGGCCGCTGGTGCCCCAGCCGTGCAGGAGCAGCAGGGCCGGGCCGGTGCCGGCGTCTTCGTAGTACAGGCGGGTGTTGTTGACGTCCAGGTAAGGCATGTCTCGAGCTTGGTGCTCTTTTTCGCCGTCATCGATGGCCAGTCCGCTCGTACACTCATCACGGAAACTGATGAATGGGATCGGTGTGGAGCTGCGCCAGCTGAGGTACTTCGTGGCGGTGGCCGAGGAGCTGCACTTCGGCCGCGCGGCGGAGCGGCTGCACATCGTCCAGCCGGCGGTGAGCCAGCAGGTGCGTCGCCTGGAGCGTGCCCTGGGGGTGGCGCTGTTCGTCCGGACGACGCGCTCGGTGGTTTTGTCGGAGGCCGGACAGCGGTTCCTGCCACACGCGCGGGCGGTGCTGTCGGCGGCCGACCGGGCTTCGGATTCGGTGGCGGAGTTCCGTCCGTCCGGTTCGTCGGTCCGGCTCGGGACCAGCGAGGGACTGGGTGATCGGCTGGATCTTCTGCTGGGGGCGTTCGCCCGGATGGCGCCTTCGGCTTCGTTGGAGCTGGTGCATGCGCCGACTTCGCAGCGTTTGGAGCGAGTCCGGGCCGGCTCACTGGACGCGACGATCGTGCGCGGGTCGTGGCCGTCGTCCGGGCTCGATCTGACTCCCTTGTGGATGGACGAGGTCGTGGCGGCGTTGCCTGCTTCTCATCCGTTGGCCGCTTCTGCCGAGGTTTCTTTTGCTTCGCTGGCTTCGCTTCCCGTGCGGTTGAGCCCGCCATCGCGGAACCGTCCGTTGTACGAGCTGGTGGTGGCGTGTTACCGCGAGGCGGGGTTCGAGCCGGTGCTGGGTCCGGATTTCACGACAGCTCAGGACACGTTGGGGACGCTGGGGTTCGGCCGTCCGCAGTGGACGGTGTTCTACCGGGCGCACGCCAATCTGCTGCCGGTGCCGGGGGTGGTGTTCCGGCCGTTGGTGGAGCCGACGCCGCGGATGCAGACGTATCTGGCGACCCCGGCGGATCGCCGGGTGACCCCGGAGGTGGTGGCGTTGATCGAAGCGGCCCGAACCATCGAGGCGGACTGAGCAGCCCCCGTTTTCACGCTACCGGAGGGGGACGACAAAGCCCGGCACTCCGCGAGGGAGCACCGGGCTTCGTCGACAACCTCAGGAAGCCGGCAGAGCGGCCAACCGGGCCGTGATCCGATCGATGTCTGCCACCGCCGTTTCCTTGCGGAGCTTGATCTTGTCCACCACGTGCTCCGGGGCCTTCGCGATGAACGCCTCGTTGCCCAGCTTCGCCTCCGTCTGCGACAGCTCCTTCTCCGCCGCCGCGAGGTCCTTCTGGAGACGCTTGCGCTCCGCTGCCACGTCGACCGTTCCCGACAGGTCCAGCTCCACCGTCACCACGCCGTCGGCCAGGGCCACCTCCAGCGACGCGCTCACCGCGAACTCGGGAGCAGGCGCCGTCAGGCGGACCAGTGAGCGGACCGCCTCCTCGTGGCCGCCCGTGTAGCCCGCCAAGCGGGCCGCCACCTTCTGGCCCGGCTTCAAGCCCTGGTCCGCTCGGAAACGGCGGATCTCCGTCACCAGCTTCTGGACGTCCGCGATGCGGGCGTCGGCCGAAGGATCCGCGTAGCCCTCGAACGGCGCCGGCCACGACGCGATCACCAGGGACTCACCACCGGTCAGCGCCGTCCACAGCTTCTCCGTGATGAACGGGATGAACGGGTGCAGCAACCTGAGCACCGTGTCCAGCACGTGCCCCAAGACCGCGCGGGTCGACGAAACCCGCGCCTCATCCCCTTGGTACAGCTGGACCTTCGCCAGCTCCAAGTACCAGTCGCACAGCTCGTTCCACGTGAACTGGTAGAGCGCGCCCGCCACCTTGGCGAACTGGAAGTCCTCGAACAGGCCGTCCACTTCGGACACCAGCGCGCTCAACCGCCCCAGGATCCAGCGGTCCGCTTCCGTCAACGAAGACGCGGCAGGCAGCGGCGAAGCGACCGAAGCCCCGTTCATCATCGCGAACTTCGTCGCGTTCCACAGCTTCGTGCAGAAGTTGCGGGAGCCCGCCGCCCACTCGTCGGCCAGGGCCATGTCCGCGCCCGGGTTCGCGCCGCGGGCCAGCGTGAACCGCGTCGCGTCCGCGCCGTACGCGTCCATCCACTCCAGCGGGTCGATCACGTTGCCGCGCGACTTCGACATCTTCTTGCCCTGCGCGTCGCGGATCAGGCCGTGCAGGTACACGTGGTCGAACGGCTGCTTGCCGTCCATCTGGTGCACGCCGAACATCATCATCCGGACGACCCAGAAGAACAGGATGTCGTAGCCGGTCGACAGCACGCTGGTCGGATAGAACTTCGCCAGATCTTCCGAAGACGAAGGCCACCCCAGCGTCGACATCGGCCACAGACCCGATGAGAACCACGTGTCCAGCACGTCCGGGTCCTGCGTCCAGCCCTCGCCGGACGGCGGCTGCTCGTCCGGGCCGACGCACACCACTTCGCCGTCCGGGCCGTAGTACACCGGGATGCGGTGGCCCCACCACAGCTGGCGCGAAATCGTCCAGTCGTGCATGTTGTCGACCCAGTCGAAGTACCGCTTGCCCAGCTCCGGCGGGTGGATCTTGGTACGGCCGTCGCGGACGGCGTCACCCGCGAGGCGAGCCAGCTCCTCGACCTTGACCCACCACTGCAGCGACAGCCGCGGCTCGACGACCGTGTCGCAGCGCGAGCAGTGCCCGACCGCGTGCACGTACGGCCGCTTCTCCGCGACGATCCGGCCCAGCTCGCGCAGCGCCGCGACCACCGCGGGCCGCGCCTCGAACCGGTCGAGCCCCTGGAACGGGCCGGACACCGTGATCTCGGCGCGCTCGTTCATCACCGTGAGCATCGGCAGGTCGTGGCGGCGGCCGATCTCGAAGTCGTTCGGGTCGTGCGCCGGGGTCACCTTGACCGCGCCGGTGCCGAACGCCGGGTCGACGTGCTTGTCGGCCACGATCGGGATGCGACGCCCGGTCAGGGGCAGCTCGACCTCGGTGCCGACCAGGTGCGCGTACCGCTCGTCGTCCGGGTGGACGGCGACCGCGGTGTCGCCCAGCATCGTCTCGGCGCGGGTCGTGGCCACGACGATGGCGTTGTCACCGTCGCCGTAGCGGATCGACACGAGCTCGCCGTCGTCGTCGTTGTGGTCGACCTCGATGTCCGACAGCGCCGTCTGGCAACGCGGGCACCAGTTGATGATCCGCTCGGCGCGGTAGATGAGGCCCTCGTCGAAGAAGTTCTTGAACACCGTCTGGACGGCCTTCGAGAGGTTCTCGTCCATGGTGAACCGCTCGCGCGACCAGTCGACGCCGTCGCCGAGGCGCTTCATCTGGCCGAGGATCTTGCCGCCGTACTCGGCCTTCCACTCCCAGACGCGCTCGACGAACTTCTCGCGGCCCAGGTCGTGGCGCGAAAGGCCCTCGCCGGCCAGCTGGCGCTCGACGACGTTCTGCGTCGCGATGCCCGCGTGGTCCATGCCCGGCAGCCACAGCACCTCGTAGCCCTGCATGCGCCGGCGGCGGCTCATCGCGTCCATCAGGGTGTGGTTGAGCGCGTGGCCCATGTGCAGCGAACCGGTGACGTTCGGCGGCGGCAGTACGATCGAGAACGGCGGCTTCCCCGACGAGGCGTCGGCCGTGAAGTACCCGGCCGCTACCCAGCGGTCGTACATCGGTGCTTCCTCGGCGGCCGGGTCCCAGGCACCCGGAAGGTCGGTGGTCTGCTGCGGAGCGTTCTCGGTCACAATGGACAAGTCTACGAACCCGTCACGGCGGGTCACCCAGGGGGAAGGCACTCTCCGATGGCACAGCCTCAGCAGCCGCAGGATCCGGACGACCGGCGGCTGGAGACGCACCCCGACCTGATGAACCCGGACTGGCAGAAGTTCGCCGAGCGGGACGCCTGGCTGGGCGCCAAGAAGGACCTGAAGAAGCGCCGCAAACGCGAGCGCCGCACCGGCGGCCACCAGCAGCCCGGGAGCAGCCGGTGGCCGGGCGTGCTCGCCCTGCTGCTGGTCGTGGTCCTGGTCGCGGCGGCCATCGTCGTGCACCAGATCCAGGGCGTCGGCGTCAACGAGGACCCGTTCCTGTTCTTCGGCTCGTAACGTCCGGCCCCCGCCGTCGATGATCAGGCATCGACCCTGGGGGAAAGCAACGTGGACGACGACAACCTGCTCGATTCCCACCCGGACCTGATGGACCCGGAGTGGCGCAGGCACGCGCGGACCGACGCCTGGCTGGGCGCCAAGAAGGACCGCAAGCAGTTCCGCAAGCAGCAGAAACGCGCCGCGCGGC
This sequence comes from Amycolatopsis sp. NPDC101161, assembly GCF_044768185.1. Classification (NCBI taxonomy): domain Bacteria; kingdom Bacillati; phylum Actinomycetota; class Actinomycetes; order Pseudonocardiales; family Pseudonocardiaceae; genus Amycolatopsis; species Amycolatopsis sp. NPDC101161. Next base: position 239,440 of record NZ_JBIWPI010000006.1, on the reverse strand, counting down.
GGCCTCGGCGCCGCTGGTGGATCTTCGCCGTGTTCGTGCTGATCCTCGGCGTGACCACCGCGGCAATCGTGTACGTCGGCCGCCGGGAGGCCCCGGTGGCCGCCCCGCCGAACCCGACGCAGGTGGCGCAGTTCGCCCACGTCGACCTGGCCCGCCCGTACGCGAACACCCCCGCCGACACGTGGCCCAAGGGACTGGACGGCATCACCTCGCCCGCCGCCGCGCCGGTCGGCGCCTTCAAGGCCGACGCGGTCGCGAACGCCTACGCGCAAGCGCGGCAGGCGATCACCGCCGCCCACCTCGACCCCGCGGTGCTGGTCGCGCACGACCCGAAGGCCTTCCTCGCGCTCTTCGCCCCGGACCAGCGCGAACAGCTGGTGCCGCGGCTGGCCGAGAAGCCGGCGAAGGACAAGCCCGGCTTCGACTCCTACCTGACCGAGATCGCCGACGGGTACCACCTGCTCGACGCGGGCCCCCGCACGTTCGGCACGCTCACCGCACGCGCCGGCGACAAGCCCGGCGAGCTGGCCGTGGACGCCAAGTACGTCGTCGCCTTCGCCTTCGACAACGTCCACCCCGATGCGCTGACCAGCCCGAACGAGATCGTCAGCTTCCTGCGCGTGGACGAGACGTACGTCGTGGCCACCGGCTCCGGGCTCGCGAAGACCAGCCGCGGGCTGTGGCTCGACGGCGGGCAGAGCGCGACCTCGTCGGTCGGCTGCGCCGCCGCCCGGGAGGGTTTCCTCGCCCCCAACTACGCCAACCCGCCGACCGGGCCGTCGACCGGCGACCAGGACGCACCCGGCTACTACGACCCGAAGTACCCCGTGCCGACCCTCGACAGCTGCCACTGAGCCACCCGCACCCCCGGCCGGGGGTGCGTCACACCCAGATGCACAGTCTGGACTGTACAGTTAGACTGTGTGCATGGGCGAAGTACCCGCACACGTGGCCGAGACCGCCGGCTGGCTCCGCGGCGTCGTCGCGCAGCTGCACCGGCGGCTGCGGCACGTCGACAACGCCGGGATCCTGACGCCGTCGCAGTCCGCCGTGCTCAACCGGCTGCACCGCGAAGGTCCCGCGACGCAGGGTGAACTGGCCGCCGCCGAGCACGTGCGGCAGCAGTCGATGGCCGCCACCCTCGGGGTCCTCGACGAGCTCGGCTACCTCGCCCGCACCCCCGACCCGGCCGACCGGCGCCGCGTGGTGATCAGCCTGTCCGAGTCCGGCAGCGACACCGTGCGCGGCATCCTCCAGCACCGCGAGGAGTGGCTGGCCCAGGCGCTGGCGGACGCCCTGTCCCCCGGCGAGCTCGAGACCGTCACCCGAGCGCTTCCGTTGCTGCAACGCGTCGCCGAACACTGACATCCCGTCGGCCTGTAAAAAACAAGGAGCCCTCACGACTACCGTCACCGCCCCCGCGAAGTTCGGCGCCCGCCTGGTCACCCCGCTGGTGGCGGGCGCGGTGCTCAACCCGATCAACTCCACGCTCATCGCGGTCGCGCTCGTGCCGATCGGGCAGAGCTTCGGCGCCGGACCGGGCCAGACCGCGTGGCTGATCTCGGCGCTCTACCTGGCCACCGCGGTCGGGCAGCCGGTGGTCGGCCTGCTCGTCGACCGCTACGGCGCCCGCCGGGTCCTGCTCGGCGGCGCGACGCTGGTGATCATCGCCGGGATCGCCGGCATGATCCCGATCTCCGTCGGCTGGCTGACCGGCGTGCGGGTGGTGCTCGGCCTCGGCACGTGCGCCGGGTTCCCGGCCGCGATGGCCGTGCTGCGTCACCACGCGGAAGCGACCGGCCAGGGCGTGCCCGCGCGCGTGCTGTCGCTGCTGTCGATGTCCGCGCAGACGGTGATGGTGATCGGCCCGACGCTCGGCGGCGTGCTGATCGCGCTGTTCGGCTGGCCCGCGATCTTCGCGGTGAACATCCCCCTCGCCGGCCTGTCGCTGGTGCTCGCGCTGCTGTGGGTGCCGAAGAACGACCGCGGCGAGCGCACGGCGAAGCGGATAGACGTCGTCGGCATCGCGCTGTTCTCCGCCACCCTGCTGGCGCTGCTGTTCTTCCTGATGGACCCGGGCGCCGACGTCTGGGTGCTCGCCCTCGTCGCCGCGTTCGGCACGGCGTTCACGCTGGTCGAGCTGCGCCGCGGCGACCCGTTCCTCGACCTGCGGATGCTCGCGGCCAACCGGGCCATCCTGCGCACGTACCTGCGGCAGGCCCTGAGCTTCATGGCGATCTACGCGATCATGTTCGGCTACGTCCAGTGGCTGGAGACGACGCGGCAGCTGTCCGAGGAGGCCGCCGGGATGATGCTGCTGCCGATGTCGGGCACGGCGGTCTGCGCGGCCGCGTTTTCCGGCCGCGCGTCCGGGATCCGCGCGCGGCTGATCACGGTGGCGGTGGCCCTGGTCGGCGGGTCGGCGCTGCTGCTGCTCGTCCACGACGGCACGTGGGTCGGCGCGCTGCTGGCGCTGGCGGCGTTGTTCGGCCTCGCCCAGGGCCTGACGAGCGTCGCGAACCAGACGACGCTCTACCGGGAGGCACCGGCGGAGCAGATGGGCACGGCGAGCGGCCTCTTCCGCACGGCGCAGTACTTCGGCGCGATCGTCGCCTCGACGCTCATCGCCCTTTGCTACGGGCCGCACGCGGACTCGGCCGGCCTGCACCGGCTGGCTTTCGCGCTGATCGTCGTCAGCGTCCTGCTGCTCGTCGTCACCGTCGCCGACCGCGGGTTGCGCGCCGCCGAAGCGTGACCCGTGTTCGCGTGCGCGATCATCGAGGCGCACGATGAACACATGACCCGTGAAGCGCCGCTGCAGGACGTGGACGAGAACCGCCTCGAGGTGGGCAAGCCGAAGGGCTGGGCGGCCGGGATACCGGGCGTGGCCGTGTCGCTCGCGCGCAGCGTCGAGCAGATGGGCACCGGCCGCACGGTCAAAGCGCTGCGGCTGCTGAACCAGCGCGAGGGCTTCGACTGCCCGGGCTGCGCGTGGCCGGAACCCCGTGCGGTCGACGGCGAAAAGCGGAAGCTGGCGGAGTTCTGCGAAAACGGCGCCAAAGCAGTCGCCGAGGAAGCCACGAAACGGCGGGTGGACCGCGGCTTCTTCGCGAAGCACCCGATCGAGGACCTCCGCTCGAAGACCGACTACTGGCTCGGCCAGCAAGGCCGGATCACCGAGCCGTTCGTGCTGCGCGAAGGCGCGACGCACTACGAACCGATCTCCTGGGACGACGCGTTCGAGCTGGTCGCCGGCGAGCTGAAGGCGCTGACCGACCCCAACGAGGCGATCTTCTACACCTCGGGCCGCACCAGCAACGAAGCCGCGTTCCTCTACCAGCTGCTCGTGCGCTCCTTCGGCACCAACAACCTGCCGGACTGCTCCAACATGTGCCACGAGTCCTCCGGCGCGGCCCTCTCCGCGACGACCGGCATCGGCAAGGGCTCGGTCAGCCTCGCCGACATCCACAAGGCCGACCTGATCGTCGTCGTCGGGCAGAACCCGGGCACCAACCACCCGCGGATGCTCTCGGCGCTGGAAGAGGCCAAGGGGAACGGCGCGAAGATCATCGCCGTCAACCCGCTGCCCGAAGCCGGGCTGATGCGGTTCAAGAACCCGCAGAACGTCCGCGGCGTCGTCGGCAAAGGCACGCCGCTGGCCGACGAGTTCGCGCAGATCCGCCTCGGCGGCGACCTCGCGCTGTTCCAGGCCGTCGGGCACCTGCTGCTGGCCTGGGACGAGGAAGCGCCGGGCGCGATCGTCGACCGCGACTTCGTCGAGCGCGTCACCGAAGGCTTCGACGACTACGCCAAGCACCTGCGCGAGATCGACTGGACCGAGGTCGAGCGCGCCACCGGGCTGCCGCGCGAGCAGATCGAGCGCGTCGCGCGGATGATCGCGTCGTCGGAGCGGACGATCTACTGCTGGGCGATGGGCCTGACGCAGCACAAGCACGCCGTCCCGACGATCTCGGAGATCGCGAACCTCGCGCTGATGCGCGGGATGATCGGCAAGCCCGGCGCGGGCCTGTGCCCGGTGCGCGGGCACTCGAACGTCCAGGGCGACCGGACCATGGGCATCTGGGAGAAGATGCCGCAGTCCTTCATGGACGCCCTCGCCGGCGAGTTCGGCATCGACGTCCCGCGCGAGCACGGTTTCGACACCGTCGACGCGATCCGGGCGATGCGCGACGGCCGCGGCAAGGTGTTCTTCGCCGTGGGCGGCAACTTCGCGTCCGCGACGCCGGACACCGCGGCGACCGAGAAGGCGCTCGAGTCGTGCTCGCTGACCGTGCACGTCTCGACGAAGCTGAACCGGTCGCACGTCGTGCACGGCCGCACGGCGCTGATCCTGCCGACGCTCGGCCGCACCGAGCGCGACGTCCAGGCGAGCGGCGAGCAGTTCGTCACCGTCGAGGACTCGATGTCGCAGGTGCACGCCTCGCGCGGGCGCCTGAAGCCGGCGAGCGAGCACCTGCTGTCGGAGGTCGCCATCGTCTGCCGGCTGGCCGAAACGCTGTTCGGGGCCGGGCACGCGGTGCCGTGGCGGACGTTCGAGACCGACTACGACCTGATCCGCGACCGCATCTCCCGGGTCGTGCCGGGCTGCCAGGACTACAACCGCCGCGTCCGCGAGCCGGACGGGTTCGTGCTGCCGCACGCGCCGCGCGATTCGCGGGAGTTCACCGGGACGGCCAACGGCAAGGGCAACTTCACGGTGTCGGAGCTGGAGTACCCGGCCGTGCCCGAGGGCCGGCTGCTGCTGCAGACCATGCGCAGCCACGACCAGTACAACACCACGATCTACGGCCTCTCGGACCGCTACCGCGGCATCGAGAACGCCCGCCGCGTGGTGCTGGTGAACCCGGCCGACATCACGGCGCTCGGCCTGACCGACGGCGCGCTGGTGGACCTGGTTTCGGAGTGGCGCGACGGCGACCGCCGGGCGCCGGCGTTCCGCGTGGTGTCCTACCCGACGGCCCCCGGCTGCGCGGCGGCGTACTTCCCGGAGGCCAATGCGCTGGTGCCACTGGATTCGGTCGCGGAGAAGTCGAACACGCCGGTGTCGAAGGCGATCGTCGTGCGCCTCGAACCTCAGGCCTGACGAGCCGGGCGCGTCGCGGCGGCGGGGAGGTCCCGGCCGGTCCGGATCGGGCCGGCGGCGACGATGCCCGTCGCCGCGACGAGCACGGCCATGACCGCCCACACCGCCGTCCGCGGCCCGGCCAGCGAACCGAGGGCCCCGGCGAGCAGGGCACCGGCGGCGCTCGAGCCGTTCGCCAGCAGGCTGCTCGTCGCGACGACCCGGCCGCGCACGCCCGGCGGCGGGTAGGTCTGCCGGAAGCCCGCGGCGAGCACGTTGGCCGCCACCACGGCCGCGCCGACGGCCACCCCGCCGCCCGCGGCGAGGAGCAGTCCGGGTCCGGCCGTGGTCAAGGGGATCAGGAATCCCAGCGGGGTCAGGGTGAGCAGGCAGACCAGCAGGCTGCGCGCGCTGCCCCAGCGCCGCGCGAGCCGGACGGCGAGGGCCGCGCCGAGCACGCCGCCTGCTCCCGGTGCCGCCACCAGCACGCCCACGGCGCCCGGAGCGACGCCGACGTCCCGGACGAAGAAGACGACCTGGATCGCCTGGTAGCCGGTCAGCGCGACGTTGGCGACCGCGCTGAACACCGCCAGCGAACGCAGGTACCGGTCGTGGGCCACCCACCGCAGCCCGTCGGCGATCTCCCGGCGCAAGGTGCTCGGCCGCCGGACCGCCGGCCGGGGTGGTTCCCGCGCGGAGATCGCCGCCAGGCACCCCGCGGAGACCAGGAACGTCACCGCGTCGACGAGCAGGCCGGCCACCGCGCCCGCCCACTGGGCGAGCACGCCCGCCAGGCTCCGGCCGGCGAGCTGCGCGCACGCCTCGCTGCCCTGCAGTTTCGCGTTCCCCTCCGGCAGGTCCGCCGGGGCGACGAGGACCGGGAGGTAGACGCGGTAGGCGGTGCTGAAGAGGACACTGCTCGCCCCGGCGAGCAGCGCGACCACGATCAGCTGCGCCACGGTCAGGACGCCGAGCCAGGCCGCGACCGGGACGCTGACGAGCGCCGCGGCCGAAACGACGTCGCAGCCCAGCATCACGGGCCGGCTCGGCAGCCGGTCGATCCACGCCCCGGCCGGCAAGCCGATCAGCAGCCACGGCACCCAGGACGCGGCCGCGATCACGCCGACGGTGAACGGGCCGGCGTGCGCCACGAGCACCGCCACCAACGGCAGGGCGACCGTCGTGACGTTGCTGCCGAGCTTGCTGGTCGTCTCGCCCGCCCACAGCAGGCGGAAGTCCCGGTGCCGCCACAGGCCACCACGTCGTCCGGCCACGCGGCCCCCTCCCGGTCTTCCGGGAGGATGCCTCGCACCGCGCGCCGCCGTCAGCGGTTTTCGCGGTGGGCGCAACGCCAGGCGGTGTCAGCCCTTGTAGTCGCGCTGCAGGGTGTTGGTCATGTCGGTGACCACCGCCTGGACGTTGTCGAGGGTCGCGGGCGGGATCAGGGCCGCTTCCGTGCCGCCGTCGGCGATCGCCATGCCCAGCACGACGTTGCCCGTGCGGACCGCCGCCCACTGCTCGGAGACCCCGGCCTCGTCGCCGACGCCGGTGAGCAGCCGGACGCCCGAGTGGTCGCCCAGCGCGTCGGTCAGCAGCTGGGTCGCCTTGGTCGCGCCTTCGTTCACGTCGGAGTCGGTGAACCGGACCACGGCGATCGTCACCAGCCGGTAGTCCTGCATGTCGGGCTTGCCGCCGCCGAGGTCGCGGGCGAAGAGGCGCTTGCAGCTGGTGAGGTCGTTGCCCTCGCTCGAGCGGTCCTGGGGGATGACCTTCGCGTCGGCGGCCTTCACCGAGCCGGCCGGGACTTCGACGGTCCCGGGGGCGAGCTGGTTGTGCGCGTTCGGCCCGGGCAGCTTGCAGGCGTCGATCGATTCGGGATAGTGCGCCGCCGCGGACGCCGATTGGCACCCGGCGCACAGAACGGCGGAAGCGAGCACCGGAAGGAGCCACCCTCCGCGGGCAACGCTGCTACGCATAGGATCCGGACTTTCCGTATTTCTCGAAATTGACTTTCCGGGTGATCACCGGTCCGGTGATCTTTTCCGGTCCGCCCGGCGGGGCTGCCGCCGACGGTCATCGCACCCTGCCTCACCAGGGGGGCACCGTCAAGACCAGTCACCCGCGTGGTCCGCCGTGGTCCGGTCGGCGGAAAACACCTTCGCGGGGGTTCACGCAAATTCTTCCCGCGGTTTCGTCGATTCCGGGGAAAAGCTCCGCCTCAATTCACGCAGACGACGCCGTCGGACGTGATCGGCTCGTCGCCGCCGGCCGGGGCACCGCCGCCGCCGGTCGTCCCAGGTCCGGAGTAGACCGTCCCGAGCACCACCTCGATGTGGCCCGGCGGCACCGCCGCGGACTCCTGCGTCGCCAGCCCGCCCAGCAGCTGTGCGACGTCCGCGCCGCGCTGCGCGAGATCGGCGCCGAAGCGGACCAGGGACGTCCGGCGCGAGCCGGAGTTCCCGGTCGTGCCCTTGGCGAAGCCGTGCTCCCCCAGGAAGCCGGACACGCGGGCCGCGAGCCCGCCCTTGGGGCTCGCGTTGGTGACGTCGACGGTGACCGGGGCGCCCGGCGCCGACGGCCGCGGCGGCGCGCCGATGAGGTTCGCCGCGAAGGACTTCACCGCGGCCGGGTCGACCTGCACCGCCGTGGCACCCGGGTTGTCCTGGTCGTACCGGTAGTCGCGGTTGACGACCGGGATCGTCTCGAACCGGATCCCGCCACCGCTGACCCCGCGCATCTGGGCGACGAAGTCGAGCAGGTTCCACGAGTCGTCGAGCACGACCGACCGCTTGACGGCGTCGATCAGGTCGGACAGCTTCCCGGGGCTGGTCAGCGTCCCCGCCGACAGCACCTGCCGGGCCAGCCCGGCGAGGAACACCTGCTGCCGCCGGACGCGGGCGAAGTCGGTGCCCGGCAGCCCGTCGCGCTGGCGGACGAAGGCCAGCGCCTCGGCGCCCTGGACCCGCTGCGGCCCGGCCGGGAAGTCCGCGCCGGAGTTCTTGTCCTTCGTGGCTTCCTTGAGGCAGACGTCGACGCCGCCGACCGCCTTGCTGATCTCGTAGAAGCTGAACAGGTTGACCTCGGCGTAGTGGTCGATCTTGACGCCGGTGAGGTCTTCGACCGCCTGCCGCGTCCCGCGCCGGCCGGCGGTGAGCGCGGCCTTGGTGATCTTGGCCTTGTCGGTCTCCCCCGCGTCGCGCTGCCGCTTCGCTTCGGCGGCCTTCGCACGGCCGAACGCGGCGTTGATCTTGCCCTTCCCGCCGGGCATCGACACGTAGCTGTCGCGCGGGATGGAGAACGCTTTCACGTCGTGGGTCCCGTTCGGGATCCGCAGCACGATCAGGGTGTCGGTGAGGTCGTCGCCGTTGGGGCCGGCCCGCAGCTCGCGCAGGACGTCCGCGGGAAGCGGGTGCTCCTGCTGGTCGGTCCGGGAGTCGCGGCCGACGAGCAGGATGTCGAGCGACCCGTCGGCCGGCTGCTCGCCGGGCGCCGTGCCGTCGCCGCCGATCACGCTGTCGCGCGTGACGTCGTCGAGGGCGTGGAGGTTCGTGTAGCCGTACGCGGTCCCGCACAGGACCGCGAAGGCCAGCCCGGCGACGGCGATCTTCCCCAGTAGGTGCACGTCCTACCGACGCCGCCGGACCGGCCCCCGCTGCACGGGTGAGTCAGGTCACACCGCTCAGCCGAAGAGCTGCACCAGCTTCAGGAAAAGCTGGTACACGCCGTAGGCGAAGGGCAGGACCACCCACGCCCACGCCAGCACGATCAGCGGCACCCGGTTGGGTTTCGTCGCCGGCTCGGTCATCACGCCTCACTCCTCGCGGCCGCGCTCGCGGCGACCGGCTCGTGGTACTTCTCCTTGACCGGGCGGACCAGCTCGTTGGCCACGAAGCCGACCACGAGCAGGCCGATCATGATGTAGAACGACGTCGTGTACAGGTCCGGGCCGGACTTGCCCGCCGCCTTCTCGCTGTCGGCGATCCGGTTGACGATCAGCGGGCCGAGCACGCCGGCCACCGACCACGCCGTGAGCAGCCGGCCGTGGATCGCGCCGACCTGGAAGGTGCCGAAGAGGTCCTTCAGGTACGCCGGGACGGTCGCGAACCCGCCGCCGTAGAAGGAAAGGATCACCATCGCGCAGAGGATGAACACGAGCTTCGACGAGTTCTGCGTCAGCGCGATCACCAGGTACAGCACCGCGCCGACGCCGAGGTAGGTGCGGTAGATGTTCTTGCGCCCCACCAGGTCCGAAGTGGACGACCAGACGAACCGGCCGAGCATGTTGCACAGCGACAGCAGCGCGACGAACCCGGCCGCCGCGGCCGTGCCGACCGGCGTGGACGTGTTCTTGAAGAAGTCCACGATCATCGGCGACGCCTTCTCCAGGATGCCGATGCCCGCGGTGACGTTGAAGCAGAGCACGACCCACAGGCACCAGAACTGCGGCGTCTTGATGGCGTTGGCCGCCGAGACGTTCGCCGTGCTGATCATCGCCTTGCCGTGGTCGGTCTTCGGTTCCCAGCCGGCCGGCTTCCAGTCGTCGGCCGGCACCCGCACGAGCAGCCAGCCCATCGACATGAACACCGCGTAGACGATGCCGTGGACCAGGAACGCCGTGGCGATCGTGCCGGTGGTAGGCGCGGTGCCGAGCATCGACGACGACCACGGCGAGGCGATCAGCGCGCCGCCGCCGAAGCCCATGATCGCGATGCCGGTCGCCATGCCCGGCCGGTCCGGGAACCACTTGATGAGCGTGGACACCGGCGAGATGTAGCCGATGCCGAGCCCGACGCCGCCGATCCCGCCGTAGCCGACGACGACCAGCCAGAACTGGCCGGTCGCGACGCCGAGGGCGGAGACGAGGAACCCGCTGGCGAAGCAGCACATCGACACGAACATCGCCCAGCGCGGGCCGTTCTTCTCGACGAGGGTCCCGCCGAACGCGGCGGACAGCCCGAGCATGACGATGCCCAGCTGGAACGGCAGCGAGCTCTGCGTCCCGTTGAGGTGCATCGTCTTTTCGAGCGGCGTCTTGAAGACGCTCCACGCGTAGGCCTGCCCGATCGACAGGTGTACCGAAAGGGCCGCCGGCGGCACCAGCCAGCGCGTCCAGCCTGGGGGTGCCACGATCCGGGAACGGTCCAGGAAGCCGAGAGCCATCGGATCCCTCCGTAGAGTGGGGATGATGGAGGGAATGTATTACTAAATACCCGGTGTTGCACCATGCGAGTGTCAAACTTTCGGGTAGGGAAAGGTGGGCGGATGGGCAGGGTGACCGTGCGCAGGCCGGTGCGGCGGATCTCCGCGACCGGGGACCGGCGGCGCCCCGACGCGCTCGCGGCCGAAGAACCCCTGGAGCTGCGGGTCGGCGGCAAGGCGCTGGCGGTCACGATGCGCACGCCGGGGCACGACGTCGAACTGGCCCACGGCTTCCTGCTGTCCGAAGGCGTGATCGGCGGCCGCGAGGACATCGCGGTCGCCCGCTACTGCGACGGCGTCGACGACCAGGGCCGCAACACCTACAACGTCCTGGACATCGCGCTCGCCGACGGTGTGCCGCCGCCGGACACCGGCGTCGAGCGCAACTTCTACACGACGTCGTCGTGCGGGGTCTGCGGCAAGGCGGCACTCGACGCGGTCAAGCTGCGTACGAGGTTCTCCCCCGCCTCGGCGGCCTTCGCGGTGAAGAGCGAGACGCTGTCCGCCCTGCCCGACGCGTTGCGCGCCCGCCAGAAGGTGTTCGCCAGCACGGGCGGCCTCCACGCGGCGGCGCTGTTCAGCCCGGACGGTTCGCTGGCGGTCGTCCGCGAGGACGTCGGCCGGCACAACGCGGTGGACAAGGTGCTGGGCTGGGCGGTCCTGGAGGGTCGCGTACCGGCGCCCGGTCACGGCCTGCTGGTGTCCGGGCGCGCGTCGTTCGAGCTGGTGCAGAAGGCCGCGATGGCGGGGATCGGGTTGCTGGCCGCGGTGTCGGCACCGTCGTCCCTGGCGGTCGAGCTGGCGGAGGAGAACGGCATGACCCTGATCGGCTTCCTCCGCGGCGACTCGATGAACCTCTACACCGGCGACCACCGGGTGCTGGTCTAGACCGACTCGACCCAGTTGCCGTGGAAGCCGTTGGGGACCCGGTCCGGGAGGTGGATCGCCGCGACCGTCTCCAGCGTTCCCGCGTCCAACAGCGTCAAGTCGCTTCGCTGCGTCGACGGGTCGAAGACGAAGCCCATCAACACGCCGTCGTCCTCCGCCGCTTCCTCGTGGGACGGCACGAACACGAACTCGCCCGGCTGGCGGCCCTCGCCGAACGCGCGCTCCTGGCGGGACCCCGTGTGGAAGTCGTGCTTGAACAGTGAGCCGCCCGGGTCCGCGCCGCCGTCGGCCGACATCGCGTAGCCGTAGCGGTGGCGGCGGCCGACCAGGCGCTCGTCCACCCGCGGGAACTCCTGGCCGCGGTCGTCCAGCCGCTCCTCGATGACCTTGCCCGCGGTCAGGTCGACCGTCCAGCGGTCCAGCGTCGGGCCGCCCTCGTCCGGGCCGTGCAGCTCGCGGTCGAACATCCGCGGGTGCCGCACGACGTCCAGCACGATCGAGTCGCCGTCGTCGTAGGCGTTGAGCGGGTGGAAGACGTAGCACGGCTCGACCTCGAACCAGCGGACGTCGCCGTTGCCGCCCTCGCGCGGCATGACCCCGACGCGCGCCGGGTACTTCGGGTTCCAGCGGTAGGGCAGGCCGCCGTTCGCGCCGATCTTGCGCGTCATCATCGCCGTCACCGGGTCCGGCACGCGGACCTTGCCGACCATCGCCGAGACGACCAGCTTCGCCGGCGTCCGCAGCGCGCTCGGCACGCTGGCGGCCACCGCCATCTCGGCGTTGAACGTCACCGGCAGGTCGTAGAACACGACGTGCTTTTCGGTCAGGGAGAAGTCGTGCATCATCGGCGACCCGGTGACCTCGACGTCGACCGTGCGGCGTGCGCGCCCTTCCGCGTCGATCACCGAGTACTGGACCTTGTTGCCCATGCCGAAGAAGTACGAGACGGCGTGCAGCTCACCGGTGCGCGGGTCGCGCTTGGGGTGGGCGGTGTAGCCGCCGGGCAGCGTGCCGTCGAAGTCGCAGCGGCCGACGGTGTCGAGCTCGTCGGTCAGCTCGTAGATCGGCGCGCCCGCCTCGACCAGGGCGAGGGTCTTGCCGGCGTGGCCGATCACGTTGGTGTTGGCGCCCAGTGCGTCGAGCCCGCAGAAGCGGCTCGGGTCCTCGCCGTTCAGCGTCGCCGCGACGGCCGGGTTGCGGACCCAGCGGTTGCGGTACCACTCGGCCTTGCCGTCGCGCAGGCGCACGCCGTGGACCATGCCGTCACCCATGAACCAGTGGTAGGCCGCCGGGTCCACTTCGGACAGCGGGTTGGGGCCGTTGCGCAGGTAGCGGCCGTCGAGGAAGTCCGGGATCGCACCCGTGACGGCCAGCTCGGTGATCGTGTGCTCCCGGCTCACCGGGGCGAAGTTGCCTTCGAGGAACTTGTTGCCCATGCCGACCCCTCCAGAGTTGCTATAACTCGGTTATGGATCCATTTATAACAGGGTTATGAGATACTGGCAAGCATGAGCCCCAAACCGCGCGCGAACGACGTCAAGGAGCGGCTCGTCGAGGCCGCCATCCGGCTGCTCGACGAGGGCGGCCCCGAAGCCCTGCAGGCCCGCAAGCTGGCGGCGGAGGTCGGCGTCTCGACGATGGCCGTCTACACGCACTTCGGGGGCATGGCGGCGCTGGTCGACGAGGTCGCGCGCACGGGGTTCGTCCGGCTCAGCGCGTGGCTGGCCGAGGTGGGCGAGACCGACGACCCGGTGGCCGACATCTTCAGCCTCGCCCGCACCTACCGGCAGGCGGTCGCCGAGCAGCCGCAGCTGTTCGCGGTGACGTTCGGCCAGTCCGCGCCGGGCGGCAAGCGCGCGACGCTGTCCGACCTGACCACCGAGGAGGGCCGCGAAGCCGCGCAGGAGGGCCTGGAGGCGTTCGAGCACATCGTCCGGGCGACCGAGCGGGCCATCGAGGCCGGCCGGTTCCGGCCCGCCGACAAGTACCAGGCCGCCGCGCAGCTGTGGAGCGCGCTGCACGGCTTCGTCACACTCGAGGCCTCCGGCCACTTCGGGGCCGCCGAGCAGGGCATCGACCACATTTTGATACCCCTGGGGATCACCCTCGCGGTGGGTCTCGGGGACACTGTGGAGGAGGCGGAACGCTCGACCGAGGCCGCGAAGGCGACTTGGCGCGCGAGAAACCGAAACGCCGGGCAGGGTGGGAACGACTAACCCGGCGAACAGGGACGTGAGGGGAACGCGGAGCGGGTGCGCGGCGTCCTAAAGAGCAGCAGGCGGGGGACGGAGACAGGTGAACGAGGAAAACGGGGAGCGCGACGAGGTCCGGCCGGCCGGACCCGGCGAGCCCTTGATCCCGGAGACGGTCGGGGCGGCCGCGGTCCGGGACGCGCGGCGCTGGCTGTCGCGCCGGTCCGTGCTGATCGCGGGCGCGTCCGGGCTGGCCGTGACCGGCCTGGCCGTCGGCACCGCCACCGGCAAGCTGCCGTTCAGCCAGGCCCTGCAGCGCACGCTGGGCGTGACGTCGTCGAACCCGACGACGCAGCTGGGCAGCACCCGTGTCGAGCGCGTCTACTCCGCCGCGCGCGGCCGGATGGTCGACCTGGTGTTCATCCTGCCGTCGAAGACCCCGCCGAAGGGGCTGCCGATGTCGCTGATGCTGCACGGCCTGCACGGCAACGCCCGCAGCGCGGCCCCGACCGGCACGCTCAAGCAGCTGGCCAGCGACGTCGCCCGCAAGGCGGTCCCGGCGTTCGGCTTGGTGGCCGTCGACGGCGGCGACAACTACTGGCACGAGGTGCACCCGGGCGACGACCCGATGGCGATGCTCCTCGAAGAGGTCCCGCAGTGGCTGAAGGCCCGCGGTTTCGGCGGGGACACCGGGCAGCCGTTCGCCTGCACGGGCGTCTCGATGGGCGGGTTCGGCGCGCTGGTGTACACCCGCCGCCGCGTGGAGCGGCGCCAGCCGCCGGCGGCGGTCGCGACGCTGGCCCCGGCGCTGATCCTGTCCTGGCAGGAGATGGCCAAGCGGCACATCTTCACCGGCCTGAACGACTGGACGGCGCTGGACCCGCTGCGCCACGTCGACGAGACGAAGAGCGTGGCCAACGGCATCTGGTGCGGCACGGAGGACCCGTTCATCACGGGCGTCCGCCGCTACATCGACGCCGCTCACCCGGCGGTGGCCCACACGGCCCACGGCAAGCACGGCGACTCGTTCAACCGGACGGTGGTGCCCAGCTTGATCAGCTTCCTGGGCAAGCACGTGCCCCGCAAGGACTGACCGGCCTCAGCAGCTGAAGTGGACCCGGGTCGTCGTGCGGCCCGGGACCCAGTACGTGCGGACCAGGTCCGCCAGCCGGTTCACCAGCAGCAGCCCGCGGCCGCCCAGCGTCGTCGCCGTCGGCGGGATGCGGCCGGCCAGCGGCTCGGTGATCGTGCCCGCGTCCGTCACCTCGCCGACCACCTGGTGCTCCTCCGCCCACAGCCGGAGCACGCCCGCGCCGCCGCCGTACAGGACGCTGTTCGTCGTCAGCTCCGCGATCGCCAGCGTGAAGTCGTCGCGGCGGGGGCGGCGCAGGCCGTGGCGGGCGGCCCAGATCTCGGCGAACCCGCGCAGCGACGCCAGCTGCGCGATGTCGAACCTCCGCTCGACGGCGGCCGGCGGCGGTACCAGCGGCCGCATGAACTCCGCGCGCACGCCTTCGGGGTCGAACCGCGAGCTGGTGAACGGCCCCGCCGGCCCCCACACCTCGGGGTGGGTGCGCTCGGCGTCGGCCAGCACCGGCGGCGGCAGCGCCGCGATGTCGTACGGGCAGAGAACCGCCAGGTCGCGCCCGACCAGCGCGTTGTTGATGAGCGCCTCGTGCAGCACGCACGCCGGGTACTCGGCGCCGGTCCGGTCGCCCCACATCGGCTCCGCCACGACCCGCACCGGGCCCGCGTGCTCGCCGGCGAACGCGAGCAGCACGGACGGCAAGATCGCCCCGGGGTTGCGGCCCACGCGGCACATGTCGGTCAGCCGGACCTCGTGAACGCGGTCTTCCAGGGCTTTCTCGAGCAGCAGGAGGTTCCGGCCGGGCACCGCGACGGCCACGGGTTCACCCCGGTCGAGGCCGTCGAGCACGAACGGAACGACGCCATCGAGGTACGCTGAGTCACCGCGGTAGAAGAGTGCGGGATGCCGGAACGGTCCGAGGGCATCCACCACGGGATTGACTTACCCAGGGCATCGCAGGTTCAAACGAGCCGGACGGCGGCTTTCACTCGACCCAGCGGCCGACGACGGAGATCAGCCAGAAGCCGACCACGGCCGCGACGGCGAACAGCAGCACCCAGTTGCCCAGCGCCCGCCGGTCGGTGACGCCACGGGCCCGCCAGAGGCCGTAGCCGGCCAAGAGGAAGAGCGGCACCGGGATCAGCGGCAACGGCGACAGCCGGGACACCACGGCCACGACGCACGTGCCCGTGCACACGGCCAGCACGCCCATCAGCACCCGGTTCAGCCACGGGTACCGCTCGGCCACGGACGCGATGACGCGCTCGCTCAGCTCACGGAACCCGAGAACCGGCCCGGCGGCGACCGTCGCCGGTTCCGGGGGCGGCGGTGCCTGCACGCCACCGGCGGGGGCGGCGCCCCCACCGGTGACCGGCACAGAGTCTGCAGTCATTCAGCTTTCCTGTCGGGTCTCCGGGCCGGGTGGCCCGGAGACGCCCGGCCTCAGGCCGACTTCTCGCCGCGCTCGCTGCGCGCGCGCCGCGTCGGCTGCCGGGCGACGATCGTCGGGTTCACGTTCTCCCGGACGGTCTGCTCGGTGATGACGACCTTCGCCACGTCGTCGCGGCTCGGGATGTCGTACATCACCGGCTGGAGAACTTCTTCCATGATGGCGCGCAGCCCGCGGGCACCGGTCCCGCGCAGGACCGCCTGGTCGGCGATGGCCTCGAGCGCGGTCTTGGTGAACTCGAGCTCGACGTTGTCCATCTCGAAGAGCTTCTTGTACTGCTTCACCAGGGCGTTGCGCGGCTGGGTCAGGATGTTGACCAGCGAGTCCTTGTCCAGGTGGTTGACCGTCGCCACGACCGGGAGCCGGCCGATGAACTCCGGGATCAGCCCGAACTTGATCAGGTCCTCGGGCATGGTGTCGGAGAAGACGTCGCTCTCCTCGATCTCGGACTTGGTGCGGATCTCCGCGCCGAAGCCGAGGCCACGCTTGCCGACCCGCTCGTTGATGATCTTCTCCAGCCCGGCGAACGCGCCGGCCACGATGAACAGCACGTTCGTCGTGTCGATCTGGATGAACTCCTGGTGCGGGTGCTTGCGGCCGCCCTGCGGCGGCACCGAAGCGGTGGTGCCCTCGAGGATCTTCAGCAGCGCCTGCTGCACACCCTCGCCGGAGACGTCCCGCGTGATCGACGGGTTTTCGCTCTTCCGGGCGATCTTGTCGACCTCGTCGATGTAGATGATCCCGGTCTCGGCCCGCTTGACGTCGTAGTCCGCCGCCTGGATGAGCTTGAGCAGGATGTTCTCGACGTCCTCGCCGACGTACCCGGCCTCGGTGAGCGCCGTGGCGTCCGCGATCGCGAACGGCACGTTGAGCAGCTTCGCCAGCGTCTGCGCGAGGTAGGTCTTGCCGCACCCGGTGGGGCCGAGCATCAGGATGTTCGACTTGGCGAGCTCGACCGACTCCTCCTTGGAGTCCTTCGGCCCGGCCTTGTCGTCCGCCTGGATCCGCTTGTAGTGGTTGTAGACCGCTACCGCGAGGGTCCGCTTGGCGTCGTCCTGGCCGATGATGTACTGCTCGAGGAACTCGTGGATGTCGGCGGGCTTGGGCAGCTCGTCGAGCTTGACGTCGCCGGCCTCGGCCAGCTCCTCCTCGATGATCTCATTGCAGAGGTCGATGCACTCATCGCAGATGTAGACCCCGGGGCCGGCAATGAGCTTCTTCACCTGCTTCTGGCTCTTCCCGCAGAAAGAACACTTCAGCAGGTCTCCGCCGTCACCGATCCGTGCCATGGCCGTTGACCTCGTCCCCTCCGGCGCGCGGTGGCGCGCCTGACGTGTGTTGCGACGGTGCGACCCCCGGTCACGGACGACCGAGCGGAGCCTCACGCATTGCCACTGACGGTACCCGTCCGATGCCGTGGGCGGGAACACCCACAGGCGCCGGGAGCACGTCAGAGGACGACCCTAAACCAGAGTGCCGGTGTATGTCGTCTCCTCGACACACACCGGCCTGGCGGATCTACAGAGCCGACGCCTTCCGGTACGGCAGCACCTCGTCGATGATGCCGTACGCCTTGGCCTCCTCGGCCGTCAGGATCTTGTCGCGCTCGATGTCGGTCCGGATCTGGTCCGGGTCCTTGTTCGTGTGCTTGGCCAGGATGACCTCCATCTGGCGCCGCACCCGCTGGATCTCGTTCGCCTGGATCTCCAGGTCGGAGACCTGGCCGTACGTGCCCTCGGTGGCGGGCTGGTGGATCAGCACGCGCGAGTTCGGCAGCGCGTAGCGCTTGCCCGGCGTGCCGGCCGCCAGCAGCACCGCGGCGGCCGAGGCGGCCTGGCCGAGGCAGTACGTCTGGATGTCCGGGCGGACGAACTGCATGGTGTCGTAGATCGCCATCAGCGAGGTGAAGGAGCCACCCGGCGAGTTGATGTAGACCAGGATGTCGCGGTCCGGGTCCTCGTGCTCGAGGTGCAGCAGCTGGGCCATCACGTCGTTGGCCGACGCGTCGTCCACCTGCACGCCGAGGAAGATGACCCGCTCTTCGTAGAGCTTGTTGTACGGGTTCGACTCCTTGACGCCGTAGCTGGTCCGCTCCACGTACGACGGCAGGATGTACCGCGACTGGGGCGTGCTCGGGGCCTGGAAGTCACCCGGGAGCCGGAAGTTGCTCATGATCGAGTCTCCTGTGTGCTTCGCGCTCAGTTCGAGCCCGGACGGGCGATGTCGGCGGTGAGGACGTGGTCGACGAACCCGTACTCCTTCGCCTCCTGCGCGGTGAACCAGCGGTCGCGGTCCCCGTCCTTGATGATCTGCTCGACCGTCTGGCCGGTCTGGTCCGCGGTGATCCGGGCCAGCTCCTGCTTCCACTTGTTGAACAGGTCGGCCTGGATCGCGATGTCCGACGCCGTGCCGCCGACACCCGCCGACGGCTGGTGCATCAGGATGCGCGCGTGCGGCAGCGCGTAGCGCTTGCCCGGCTTGCCCGAGGAGAGCAGGAACTGCCCCATCGAGGCCGCCATGCCCATCGCGTAGGTCGCGACGTCCGGGCGGATGAGCTGCATGGTGTCGTAGATGGCGAACCCGGCGGTGACCGAACCGCCCGGCGAGTTGATGTAGAAGCGGATGTCGGACTCGGCGTCGTCGGCGTCGAGCAGCAACAGCTGCGCGGTGATCCGGTTGGCGACCTCGTCGTTGACCTCGGAACCGAGGACGACGATGCGCTCCTGGAGCAACCGCTCGAACACCGAGTCGGTGAGGTTGAGCCCTGCGGTGCCGGTCCGCGCCTCGGGCGTGTGCTGCGTCACGTCTGCCTGCCTTTTCGCCGGCGGCGGCCCGGTGCTGACGGCCGCCGCTGTCGTTTCAGATGCTTGAGATCTTGTATCCGACCCTAACGAACTCGGGCGGTGCAGAATGCCTGACACCGCCCAAGTTCGCTCACAGCTTCACTCCGCCGGAGTCTTCGCCGCCTCGTCGGTGACCTGCGTCTCCTGGGTTGCCTCGTCGGTGGCCGGCTCGTCGGAGCCGAACAGCTCCGTGAGGTCGACCTCGGCGCCGGAGCCGTCGGTGACGGTCGCCTTCCGGACCACGGAGGCCAGGGCCTTGCCGCGGCGGACGTCGGCGTAGATCGCGGTCAGCTGGCCGGACTGCTGGGCGCGCTGGACGTACTCGTCCGGGCTGATCCCGAAGCGCTGGGCCTGGTAGATGATCCGCTCGGTCAGCTCGCCGTCGTTGACCGACACCTCTTCCTTGTCGGCGATGGTGTCCAGCAGCAGCTGCGTGCGGACGGCCTTCTCCGACTCGGTGCGGGTCTCGGCGTCGAACTCCTCGAGCGTGCGGCCTTCGGCCTCGAGGGCCTGCGCGAACTGGGCCTCGTCGTGGTCGAACGGGTGGATCGCGTCGTGCTTGCGGTTCTCGATCTCGGCGTCGAGGACCTTCTCCGGGATCGGGACCTCGGTGCGCTCCAGGAGCTCGTCGAGCACCTTGTCGCGGGCCTGGACGCCCTGCTGCATCTTCTTGACGCGGCCGAGGCGCTCGCGCAGGTCGCCCTTGAGCTCGTCGATCGTGTCGAACTCGCTGGCCATCTGGGCGAACTCGTCGTCGGCCTCGGGCAGCTCGCGCTGCTTGACCGACTGGACGGTCACGGTCACCTCGGCGTCCTTGCCGGCGTGCTCACCGGCGACGAGCTGGGTGGTGAACGTCTTCGTCTCGCCGGCGGTCGCGCCGACGATCGCCTCGTCGATGCCGTCGACGAGCTGGCCGGAGCCGATCTCGTAGGACAGCCCGGTGGTGCTCGCCTCCTCGACGGCCTCGCCGTCGACGGTCGCGGCCAGGTCGATCGAGACGAAGTCGCCGGTCTCGGCCGGGCGCTCGACGCCGGTCAGCGTGCCGAAGCGGGCGCGCAGCTCGTCGAGCTGCTCGTCGACCTCGGCGTCGGTCAGCTCGACGTCGTCGACGGTGACCGCGAAGCCGTCCAGGTCGGGCAGCTCGATCTCCGGGCGCACGTCGACCTCGGCGGTGAACTCCAGGACGTCGCGGTCCTCGAGCTTGGTCACGTCGAACTCGGGGTTGCCGAGCGTGCGGACCTCGTTCTCGCGAACGGCCTCGATGTACTTGGCCGGGATGGCCTCGTTGACGACCTCGTCGAGCACCGGGCCGCGCCCGATCCGGCTTTCCAGGACGCGAGCGGGCGCCTTGCCGGGCCGGAAGCCCGGGATGCGCACCTGCTGGGCGATCTTGCGGTAGGCGCGGTCGAAGTTCGGCTTCAACTCGTCGAACGGCACCTCGACATTGATCTTGACTCGCGTCGGGCTCAGCTGCTCGACGGTGCTCTTCAAGGTCTTCTCCTCGAGCGGTAACGATTGTGTAGGACAATCCTGCGGAAATGGCCCCAGGTCACCTGCAGACCGGGACGTCCGAGTCTAGGCCAGTGGCCATCGCCGCCGGGCCGGGGGCCACCTGCGGCGTCACGCCCGATGCACGGACCGCCGTCACGGAGGCGCGCGAGGCCGTGATCACCCGCGAACCGGGCGCGGCGCGAGCCCCGCGGCGGCGTGGCCCCGGAAGGTGCGCCACGAGCGGTGGCCCGCCGCTCGGAACCGCCGCGGCGCGCCGGGCGAGCCGCCGCGGATCGCGCGTCGCCGGGGTCAGGGCGCGAGCATCCGGCCGATCACCCAGCGCATCTGACCCACCGCGTGCTCGGCCGAACCGCTGGGCTGCACCAGGTGGGACAGCAGCAGGCGCATCCACGCCTCGACCGCCACGGCCCACTCCGACGCCGTCAGCCGGACGCCCGGGTAGCTGCGGGCGAAGACCGCCGCTACCGCGTCGACGGCCCGGTCGATGACGGCTTCGGGCTGGGACGTGAGCAGCGGGAGGAAGTCGTCGCGGCCGCCCTGCTGGCCGCCGAGGGCGATCTCCAGGAGCGGGTTGGCGCGGGCGGCCTCGAGCGTGTGGCGGAACGCGGCCGTCACGCCGGCCACCGGGTCGTCCGGGTGCGCGGCGACGTCGTCGGTCACGCGGGCCACGAAGCGGTCGGTCTCGCTCAGCATCAGCGCCTTGGCGAGCTCGGCCTTGGAGCCCAGTTCGTTGTAGACGGTCTGCCTGCTCACGCCGACCCGCGCGGCCAGTTTGCCCATGGTGACGGCGGCCCAGCCGTCGGCCTCGATGACGTCGGCCGCCGCGGCCAGCAGCTTCTCCCGGGTCCGCGCCGGCGCCGGGTGGGTGACCGCCTTCACACGGCGAGCTTACCCGCCGGTTGCGTCCCGCTGGCCGACACCTTTTTTCGAGTCCTGCCGCGGCGTTTACAAACCCCGATGAGTTGTCTACGGTGACTCCCGCCTGGCCAGGAGCTTCTCGACCGAGGAGACCGCTCGATGCCCGTCGCCCTCACCCAGCAGCACGGCCCTGCCGTCGTGGCGACCGGTGAGACGACCGCCCGGGGCGTGCCCGCGCCGCGGATCAGCCTGCCCGCCGTCTCGGTGCCGACGCTCCTGCTCTTCGCCGGGGGCCTGGCGCTGGGGATCGTCTCGACCTGGCTGCTGCTCGCGGACCTCGTCTCGCCGGTGGTCACGGTGGTGCTGAACACCCTCGTCACCTTCGCCATGTACACGGTGGTGCACGAGTCCGCCCACCACTCGGCCGGGAAGCTGACCTGGGTCAACGAGCTCCTCGGGCGGCTGGCCGTCCCCTTCGTCGCCGCGTACGCGTCGTTCCCCTCGCTGCGGTTCGCCCACGGCGAGCACCACCGCCACACGAACGCGTCGGTGCCCGCCGACCCGGACGCCTGGACCTCGCGGGGCCCGCGCTGGCAGCTGCCGCTGCGCTGGCTGACCCTCGACTTCGCGTACGCGCGCTGCTACTTCTCCCGGCTGCGGTCCCGCCCGACCCACGAGCTGACCGAGACGCTGGTGGTGCTGACCGCGGCCCTGTCGGCGGTGGTGGCGCTGGTCGCGGCCGGCCACGGCGTCGAGCTGCTGCTCGTCTACCTGCTGCCGCAGCGGCTCGGCATGGCCCTGCTCGCGTGGTCGTTCGCCTGGCTGCCGCACCACGGCCTGCCCGCCGCGGGGCAGGCGGGCCGGTTCGGCACGACCCGCGTGCGCGTCGGCCTCGACTGGCTGCTCACCCCGGTGCTGCTGGCCCAGAACCTGCACCTGGTGCACCACCTGCACCCCGCCGTCCCGTTCCACCGGTACCGCCGGGTCTGGCTGGAGAACCGCGAGGCGTACCTGGCCCGCGACGTCCCGATCCGCACCGCCGGGGGCCGGGACCTGACCGCGGAGGAGTACCGGGTGACGGCCGGCCTCGACTGCTCCCCCGAGGTGTCCGTGCCCGCGCCCGCCGCGCCGCCGCTCGGGCCGAGCCGGTTCCACCGGCTGCGGGTGCGCGAGATCCGGCAGCTGACCGCGGACGCCGTCGCGATCACCTTCTACGTCCCGCCGCAGCTGGCCGAGGAGTTCCGGTTCACGCCGGGGCAGCACGTCGCGGTCCGCACGGTGCTCGACGGGCAGCCGGTGCGCCGGACGTACTCGATCTGCGCGCCGGCGGGCGCGGGCGAGCTGCGGATCGCGGTGAAGCGGCGGCCGGGCGGCGCGTTCTCCGGCTTCGCGAGCACGACGCTGGCCGTGGGCGACTTCCTGGACGTCCTGCCGCCGTCCGGCGGGTTCACGCTCACACCGGACCCGTCCCGGACCGCGCACTACGTCGCGCTGGCCGCCGGCAGCGGCATCACGCCGGTGCTGTCCATCGTGGTCAGCGCGCTGTCCGCGGAGCCGCACAGCCGCGCGACGTTGTTGTACGTGAACACTTCGGGCGCGACGACGATGTTCGCGAAGGAGCTGAGCTCGCTCGCGGCGGGGTTCGGCGGGCGCCTGCACGTCGTCCACTACCGGACCGACGAGCGCGACCCGGACCTGCACGCGCACCGGCCCCGCCAGTTCGACACGCTCGGCGAGGCGCTGGCGATCTCCCACGAGCGCTACCAGCGCGGCCGCCTCGACGGGACGCGCCTGCGCGCGCTGCTGCAGAACCGCCTGCACCCGGCGAAGGTCGACGAGTGGTTCCTGTGCGGCCCGCGGGGTCTGATGGACCTGGTCCGCCGCACGCTGGCCGACGCGGACGTCCCGGAGGAGAACGTCCACTTCGAACTGTTCCGCGGCGCGGCGCCCCTGCGCGACCCGGCGGGCACGCCGGCGACGGTGGCGGTGACGCTGGGCGGGACGACGACGTCCGTGCCCACGGAAGCCGGCGAAACGGTGCTGGACGCGGCGATGCGCGCCGGGTTCGAGGTGCCGTACTCGTGCACGGGCGGCGCGTGCGGGACGTGCCTGGCGACGCTGCGGCACGGGCAGGTCGACATGGACGTCCGGTACGCGCTGACGGAGGACGACGTGGCGGCGAACCGGATCCTGACGTGCCGCGCGCGGGCGACGACCCCGGAGGTCGCGGTCGACTACGACCGCCGCTGACCCCCGGGGCCACCGCGCGGTCAGCCGGTCTGCGTGGGCGGGGTTCCCTGGCCGCCACCCGGCAGCCGGCCGGGGCCGGAAGCGCCGTCCGTCACCGAGGTCGCCGTCGCCGTGTCGCCCGATTCCGTGGCCACCACCGTCACCGTGTCGCCTGTCGCCAAGCCCGTCGCCTGGTCCGACGTGATCGTGTACGTCTTCGAGAACCCGTCCTCGCTCTTCGCCGTCAGCGACGTCGCGCTCAGCGCCGTCACCTCGCCGGTCTGGGTGATCTTCGTGACGTAGCCGCCGTTTCCGTCCGATGACACGTATTCGCCGTGCAGGGCCGAAGCCAAGCCGCCCGCCCCGCCGGGGCCGCCGGTCATCCCGCCCGGGCCGGTGGCGGAGTCCGTCGACGCGGACGACGACGAAGCGGCCCAGATCGCCGCTCCCCCGCCGGCCACGATCGCCACCGCGACGGCGCCCGCCGCGATCTTCTTGCCCGGCGACCAAGCCGGCCGCGGCGGGGTGCCCGGAGCGGGGGCCGCGCCCCACGTCCGGTCCGGAGTGGACGGTGCCTGCGGTGTCGTCATGCGGTGCTCCTTAACGAGGTGTGCGATCCACGGTGGGGCCACCGGCTGTGTGCGGACTGTGCCTGCCGTCAGCCGTTCCTGTGACCGGAGGAACCGGACTCCGCGACAGGCCGGTCACCGCACAGCCGCCTCACAGGCAGCACACAACCCGCACACACGGCGCGGACGGACGCTCTACCCATGGCCGCGCGAACCGTTGCACCGCACCCCCGCCGGGGGCGCCTTTCGCTGCGCGCGAAGCTGACCGGCTCGATGGTCGTGCTGCTCACCGTGGTGTGCCTGATCGTCGGCGTGGTCAGCGAGCTCGCGCTCGACGTGTTCCTCACCCGCCAGATCGACCAGCAGCTCGCCGCCGCGGCGACGCGCTCACTGGTCTTCGCGAGCAACCCCGGGCGCCAAGGCGGCGCGCCGCCGGACGACCAGCGGGGCGAGCACCCTCTCGGGCAGAACGTCGGCACGGTGAGCGCGACCTTCGACGGGCAGGTGAAAGTCCACGACGACAGCATCTCCGAGCACGGCGCGGTCATGAGCCTCACCGCGGCGCAGCAGGCCGTCATGCTCTCGGTGCCCGCCGACGGCAAGCCGCACGCGGTGTCCTTCAGCGACCTCGGCGAGTACCGGCTGATGGCCCTGCCCGTGCCCGGGACGTCCGAGGTCGTGGTCACCGGCCTGCCGATGAAACCGGTCACCGACACGTTGCTCACCGTCGGGCTCATCCTCTTCGGCGTCGCGGCCGCCGGCGTGCTCGGCGCCGCCTTCCTCGGCGCGTTCGCGGTCCGCCGGACGCTGCGGCCGCTCGACCGCGTCGCGGCCACCGCCGGGCGCGTCACCGAGCTGCCGCTCGACCGCGGCCAGGTGGCGCTGTCGATCCGCGTGCCGGAGGCCGACACCGACCCGCGCACCGAGGTCGGCCAGGTCGGCTCGGCGCTGAACCTGATGCTCGGCCACGTCGCCCAGGCGCTCGAAGCGCGGCACGACAGCGAGCTGCGCGTCCGCCAGTTCGTCGCGGACGCCAGCCACGAGCTGCGGACGCCGCTGGCCGCGATCCGGGGGTACGCCGAGCTGGCCGCCCGCGGCAGCGCGCTCGTACCCCCGGACGTCGCGCACTCGATGGGCCGGATCCAGAGCGAGGCCGTCCGGATGAGCGCGCTCGTCGAAGACCTCCTGCTGCTCGCCCGGCTCGACGCGGGCCGCCCGCTCGACGTGCGCGACGTCGACCTCACCCGGCTGGTCGCCGACGCCGTCGGCGACGCCCAGGTCGCCGGGCGCGACCACCGGTGGCTGCTGGACCTGCCGCCGGACCCGGTGCTCGCGCTCGGCGACGTCCAGCGGCTGCACCAGGTCCTGGCGAACCTGCTGGCCAACGCGCGCACGCACACCCCGCCCGGCACCACGGTCGCGACGTCGCTCGCCCGCTCGGCCGACGGCAGCGCGGTGATCACCGTGACCGACAACGGTCCCGGCATCGCGCCGGACCTGCTGCCGGACGTCTTCGAACGGTTCGCCCGCGGCGACTCGTCGCGGTCGCGCACGGCGGGCAGCACCGGGCTCGGGCTGGCGATCGCGTGCGCCGTCGTGGTCGCCCACCACGGCACGATCGAGGTGCACAGCCGCCCGGGCCGGACGGAGTTCGCGGTACGCCTGCCTGTGGCCGTGCCCGCACAGCGGGTGCACAGCATCGGCACAACGAGGCCCCAGCTGGAGACCGGAAGCTGATCACATGACCGCTCTCGCGTCACGCGAAACCGTTATGACTCGCTCAGCGCCCATCCGCCGGACCTGGCACCGGCCGGCGCTCGCCGCGCTGCTGCTCGGCACCGCCGTGCTCTACCTGTGGGGCCTCGGCGCCTCCGGCTGGGCCAACGCCTTCTACTCCGCCGCCGCGCAAGCCGGTTCGCAGAGCTGGAAGGCGCTGTTCTTCGGGTCGAGCGACGCGGCGAACGCGATCACCGTGGACAAGACCCCGGCGGCGCTGTGGGTGATGGGCTTGTCGGCGCGGCTGTTCGGCGTCAACGCGTGGAGCATCCTCGTGCCGCAGGCGCTGATGGGCGTCGGCTCGGTCTGGCTGCTGCACGCGACGGTCAAGCGCACCTCCGGCCCGGCCGCCGGGCTCGTCGCGGGCCTCGTGCTCGCGCTGACCCCCGCGGCGGCGCTGATGTTCCGGTTCAACAACCCGGACGCGCTGCTCGTACTGCTGCTGGTCGCCGGCGCGTACTGCGTGGTCCGCGCGCTCGAGAAGGCGAGCCCGAAGTGGCTCGCGCTGGCCGGGGTCGCGGTCGGGTTCGGCTTCCTGGCCAAGATGCTCCAGGCGTTCCTCGTGCTGCCCGCGTTCGCAGTGGCGTACCTCGTCGCGGCGCCGGTGTCGCTCGGCAAGCGGCTGCTGCACCTGCTCGGCGCCTTCGCGGCGACCGTGGTCGCGGCCGGCTGGTACCTCGTGGTCGTCGCGTTGTGGCCGGCGGCCGACCGGCCGTACATCGGCGGTTCGCAGACGAACTCCTTGTGGGAACTGGCCTTCGGCTACAACGGCTTCGGCCGCATCACCGGCGACGAGGTCGGCAGCGTCGGCGGTGGTGCCGGCCGCGGCTGGGGCTCGACCGGCCTGACGCGGCTCTTCGGCAGCGAGATGGCGGGCGGCATCGCGTGGCTGATCCCCGCGGCCCTGCTGGCCCTGGGCGCCGGGCTGTGGTTCACGCGCCGCGCCCCGCGCACCGACCGTTCGCGGGCGGCCCTGCTGCTCTGGGGCGGCTGGCTGCTGGTGACGGCGCTGGTGTTCAGCTACATGGGCGGGATCATCCACCCGTACTACACGGTCGCGCTGGCCCCGGCGATCGCGGCGCTGGTCGGCACGGCGGCCGTCCAGCTGTGGCTGCTGCGCGCCAGTCCGGCGGCGTCCGGCCTGCTCAGCGGCGGGGTGGCGCTGACCGCCGTGACGACGTACCTGCTGCTGTCGGGGTCGTCGTGGCAGCCGTGGCTGGCCCCGGCGGTGCTGGTCGGCGGGCTGCTGGCGGCGGTGGCGCTGTTCTTCGCGGCCCACCTGACCCGCTGGGCGGCCTCGCTCGTGGCCGTGCTCGCCCTGGTCGTGGTGCTGTCCGGCACCGGCGCGTACACGCTGGCGACCGCGGCGACGACGCACGACGGGGCGATCCCCTCGGCCGGTCCCTCCTCGGGCTTCGGCGGCGGCTTCCGGGGTGGTCCCGGCGGCGGCTTCGGCGGCGGTCGCGGCGGCGGACCGGGGTCCCTGCTCTCGACGACGCTCCCGGGCGCACAGCTGACGGCGTTGCTCCAGCGGGACGCGTCGAAGTACACGTGGACGGCGGCCACGGTCCTCTCGAACGCGGCGGCCGGCTACCAGCTGGCCGCCGGCGCCCCGGTCATGGCGGTCGGCGGTTTCAACGGCACGGACCCGTACCCGACGCTGGACCAGTTCCGGCAGTACGTCGCGAGCGGACAGATCCACTACTTCCTCGGCGACGGCATGACGATGCGGGGCTCCACCGGTTCGGACGCGGCCCAGCAGATCGCCGAGTGGGTGGCTTCGACGTACCAGTCGTCCACGGTGGACGGCGTGACGGTGTACGACCTCACGGCCGCCGGCTGAACAAGAACCGACGAAAGCAGGGTCAGTACCGCACGACCTGGTCAACTCCGTGCCGCCTCCTGCACTATGGGAGTACCGGGAGGACGGAGGCTTCTGCAGATGACCGAGCCCAACGTAGGGCGGGCCCGCTCCGCAGACCTGTTTCCGTTCGCCGCGGCCCTCGGCGACGGCGGATTCCTCATCGATCGCTGGATCCGCCAGCGGAACGACCAGGGCGTGCTGTTCTTCGCGTGGCTGGGCTCCCGCCCGGCCGGAGCGGTGTACCTGTGGCTGGAAGAGGCCGAAGAGCCACCGATCCGCCGGCACCTGCCGGGCGTCGCGCTGCTGACCCACCTGCAGGTCCACCCCGAGCTGCGCAACCGAGGCGTCGGCGCGGCCATGGTCGGCGCGGTGGAGGAACACCTCATCGGCCACGGCCACGAGCGGGTCGCGCTGGCGGTCCGCACGGACAACCCGGCGGCGGCCCGGCTGTACGACCGTCTCGGCTACCGGGACTGGGGCCACGGCACGGTCACGTGCTACGCGCAGCTGACCCTGCCGAACGGCAACGTCCTCCAGGTGCCGGAACGCTGCTACGTGCTGGTGAAGGACCTCACCGTGGTCACGCCGGAACCGCGCGGGGAACCCAGGATCGGCGCGTCAAGCCGGTACTGACCGGCGCGAGCCGGCGACCGATTCCAGAGTGGTCAGCGCGCCGTCGATCCCCAGCCTGCCGCGGTGGTCGCGCCGCAGGTCGCGCAGGTGCTTGCGCCAGCGCACGCAGTCGTCCTGCCACGCGCGCAGGTAGCGGACGCACAAGTCCGGCGTGATCAGGTGGCTGCGCCCGATCGACGCTTTGAGGGCGGCGACCATCCGGGCCCGCTGCGCCGGTTCGATGTCCGAGGCCAGCACGCGCTCGATCGTCGTGCTGATGATCCGGCGCCGCTCGGGCAGGAACTCGGTCCAGTACCGCTCGTCGGCGTGCGCCAGCCCCAAGCCGTTGTCCAGCAGGCCGAACACGCCTTCGGCGAGGGTGTCCCCCAGCTCTTCGCCGCGAGCCCGCCGCGGGTCGTTGTAGGGGTCGTAGTCGTACTGCCACGCGGTCCCCGTCACGGCCGACGGCCGCAGCCGCAGCCCGTCCAGGAGGAAGAACCAGTCCTCGTTGTAGATGTTGGGGAAGAACGACGAGAACGCCGCTTCGCCGACCACGAGCGCGCCCCCGCCGATGAACACGTCTTGGCGGACGCCGACGTCCCGCAACGCGTGGCAGACGACCGAGTTGTCCGGCATCCCGGAGTTCGCCAGCCCGACGACCGAGTGGGCGTCGAGCAGCCCGGCGGCGGCCCGGAGGTCGCCGGGGTCGGGCAGGATGATGTCGTCGTCGAGGAACAGGATCCGCTTCCACCCGGCGAGACTCGCCATGAGCAGGCCGAGGTTCCGCTTGAGACTGGTGTCGACGGGCCGGTGGAACCGGCTGCGCCGGAGGATGTCGTCGGTGGCGAAGTCCGGCACGACCCCGTCGGGCAGCAGGTCGATGTCGATCGCGGTCACCCGGACACCCGCGCGCTTCGCGGCCAGCGCCGCGCTCCCGGCGTTCGCCCGCATGCTGCACAGGAGGACGAGGTGGGCGTCGAGCAGCTTGGCCGCGCTGATGGCCTCTTTGAGGTAGGCCGCCGGACGGCCGTTGGGCACGATGATCGCGTCCAGGGTCGCGGACGGGGCCTTGGCCGAGTCGACGTGGGCCAGCAGATGCTGGTGTGACTGGTGGTGCCGCGCGTTCACTTGGCCGCCTCGGGCCACTCGTGGAGCCGGTTCTCTTCGAGCGTCCAGTCGGGCGTCAGGCCGTTGCCGTCGACCACCAGGACCCGGCTGATGATGCTGAAGGACTTCGCGTCGCCGAACCGCTCGCGGAGGTAGGCGGTGTTCCGGTCCAGGAACCGGGCGTCCGTCAGCGCCCGCACCGCGCCCAGCGTTCCTCGACCGTACATACCATTGCATACGGTCACAGTGCGCTTCCGGTTGAACGGAGATACGCCCCGGTAGAAGTGCGCGACGTCTTCCAGCAGGTGCTCGTCGGCGTCGAGGAGCGGCTCGATCAGCTTCGACCCGCCGCGCTCCTGAACCCGGAACCCGCCGTGCTCGGCGTCCGCCTCGCGGGCGACCTGCTCCACCGGGAGGTCCACCCGTTCGATCACGTCGCGCGTGACGCTGTTGAAGTCGACTCCGCCGAGCAGGACCAGGTGGCTCGTGTAGTCGTCCGGCTCGAGCGCGTCGCTGGTGCGGAAGGTGACCGGGTTCTCGGGGTTGCGCGCCCGGATGTGGCCGTACAGCTCGATCAGCGCATCGGGATCCGCGTAGGTGTACAGCGACACGAAGTCGGGGCTCTCGGGATCCGCGTAGCTGAGGTGCTGGCGGTACTTCTCCGGGAGCTGGGCGCAGACGATCGTGATCCGCTGCAGCGGGTCGTCGAAGGTCCACAGGTCGGTCGCCCCGGTCGCCTCCTTGCCGTCACGCAGCAACAGCAGCTCGTCGAGCAGAACCTTGCGCTCCTCCTGCTCTTCGTCCGTCAGTTCCTTGAGGGGGACCAGGTGCAGTTCGCCGTCCAGCGATCGCCGGGTGGCGAACAACGTCGCGTAGGCCTCGAGCCGCCTGACCGGCAGGCGGACCGGCTTCTCCGTGTTCTCCCACGAGGAGATGAGGGAGATGCTGACCCCGCCGAATGCCTGCGCGAGCTGAGCCTGGGTGAGCCCGGCATCCGGCCACCGCTCCTCGCGCAGCCCTCTGAGGCGGCGGGCGAGCGCCCGCGGCGCGACTGGCGACACAGTCTCCGCCACCCTTCAGTAAATTTCAGTAGTGCCGAGAGTGTTGTGATAGTACTCCGCGTAGCTAAAGTCAAGGTCGGCGACCCGCGGAAGCAGGGGCTGAAACATGGCTACCGGGCAAACTTCCTCGCAGCAAACGGGTAACACCGATTCAACCCGGTTGTTCCAGGGTACTTCACCCCCTACAGTGAACTTGACTGAACTTCAGCTTCACACCTGAAGGCAGGAGCGGGCCAATGAGTACTCCAGCTGACATACCCCGGCACCGGGCCATCGTGGCGGTCGACATCGAGGGATCGACCAAACACACGAACTCGGTGCGAGCCCTGCTCCGGAATGTCCTCTACCAGCTGCTCGAAGAGGCCTTCACGATCGCCGGGATCGAACGCAAGCACCGGGAACCCTTCGTCGACCGCGGGGACGGCGCGCTGTGCCTCGTGCGGCCCTTCGACCAGGTGCCCAAGACGCTGCTGCTGGCCACCTTCGTCCCGGTGCTCGCCGATCTGCTGGACAAGCACGCCCGCGACCTCCCGGACCTCGCCTTCCGGCTCCGCGTCGCCATCCACGCCGGCGAAGTGCACCGGGACCGGCGGGGGCTGTACGGCGAAGACGTCGACATCACCTGCCGGCTGGTCGACGCTCCCGAGCTGAAGCGGCGGTTGCGCGAAACGACCGCGCCGCTCGCGCTCGCCATCTCGCAGGAGATCCACCGCGCGGTCGTGCGGCACGGCTACCCCGGCATCGACCACACCGCGTTCACCCAGGGCATCCACATCAAGCTCGGCGCAGAACGGCTTCGGGGCTGGCTCTACACGCCCGAAGCCGGCGAGGAGGGGCTGACCGCTTAAGACGGGAAACGAGGTGGGGACGTGGAACCGACGGGATTCTGGGCCGGCCTGGCCCCGGCCGATCGCCGGGCGCTGACGGCGTCCGCCACGCGGCGCTCCTACCCGCGCGGCGGAACGCTCTGCCGGGAAGGCGACCGGTCCAGCGTCGTGCTGGTGCTGCTGGCCGGGCACGTGCGGATCGTGCACGGGACGCCGGACGGGCGGGAGGTCGTCGTCGGGGTGCGCGGCACCGGGGACGTCATCGGCGAACTGGCCGCGATCGACGCGCAGCCGCGGTCGGCGACCGTCGAGGCGCTCGACGACGTGGACGTCCTGGAGGTTCCCGGCGACCGGTTCGCTGCACTGTGCCGGACGCGGTCGCGGATCTCGTGGGCGCTGCTGCAGGTGCTGTCGACGCGGCTGCGGTCGGTCGGCCGGCAGTGGCTGGAACTCGGGGGCGGCGCCGCGGCGCGGCGGGTGGCCGCGCAGCTGATGCAGCTGGCCGTCCAGCACGGGGTGCCGCGCGGCACCGACATCGAGATCGCCGTCCCGGCCACGCAGGCGGAACTGGCGATGACCGCGGCGATCTCCCGCGAGTCCTGGGCGCGGGCGACGCGCGACCTGCGCCGCCAAGGCGTCATCAGCACCGGCAGAAGACAGGTGACGATCCACCGCCTGGGCGAACTTCGACGTCTGGCGAGCTGAATCCCGCCTTCTGTGTCAGCTGACACACAGGACGCGGCGAGCCGGAGGTTTCCTGGATCCACGGGCAGAGGAGGGCACTTCCATGGACCCCTACACCACCGCACCGGGCCGCAGCCGCTGGCGCCGGGGCGTCTACGCGGCCGGGCTCGTCATCCCGTTCACCGCGTCCCAGCTTTGGGCACTGCTGGTGCTGCTGCGGCTCGCGCCGCTCGACGGGCTCGTCGGCCAGGCGTTCGTGCTGATCCTGCTGGGTTCCGTCGTCGCGATCTGGGTGGCGTGGCGCTGGACCTGGCAGCTCGGCCGGGACCGCCGGCCCGAGCCCACCCCGAAGACCCGGATCCCGACATGACGTCCGGGACGGTGATCGTCGCGGCCCTCGTGCTCGGCATCGCCGCCGGACGCCTCTCGCGCCACCTCGGCGGCCTCCTGCGCCGCCGGTTCACCGGAAGGAGCACGGAAATGACCAGCAGGCGAGCGTCGTTCCCCGCCCGGCTCTACCACTGGCGGTGGGAGGTCCTGGCGGTGACGCTGCTGCCCTACGCCCTGGTGACGTTCGCGCTGTGGGCCGGCGCGCTGTGGACGTCGGCGGTCGTCGCCGGCGCGTCCGGCCTGGCCCTGCTGCGCCGCCGCCGGGTGCTGGCCCGGATCAGCGCGATCCGCGTGCAGCACCGCCTGCGGGCGGCGTTCCCGCTGCTGCGCCTGCCCGGCGGCCGCCGTCCGGCGATCCTGTGGTCCCGGCCCCGCGGTGGCGACATCGTGGTGTCGTTGTACGGCCGCGAAGCGTTCGAGCACCTGCACCGCCACCGCACGGTCCTCGCGGCGGCGTGCGCGGTCCCGCAGGTGTACGTCGACCGCCACCCGAAGTACGCGAGCCTGGTGACGCTGACGATCAGCCCGACCGAGGCCCCGCGCGAGCGGACGGTCCTGCCGAGCAACGTCGTTCCCTTGCGGGCGCACACTTGATCGAGCTCAGGACGGCGGTGTTCCGAGCACGGCGCTGATCTGGTCTTCCAGGTCACCGCCGTGCCACGACCTGTCCGAGAAGCGCTCTTGCGCTTTCCCCTGCCAAAGTCGCGCATCGGCGCCGACGGTGATGCGCCGGTCCGCGGTGAAGACACCGATCTCCTGAACCGAAACGCCGTTGTTTCGTAGCACGTTCATCGCAGCCTCGGCGTCTCCGGCGCGCGTCACGACGACGAGACCCCAGTCCCCCCAGGTTTGTGCGAGGTCGAAAGACCGCAAACCACTCTGCTCGACCACCTGGCTCAGCGGATCTTCCAGCTCGAACTCGTCAGTGATCGCAGCACCGAGCCCATTGGCCTCGCAAAGGGCCCGAACGGTGGCGAACAAGCCGTCGGAAATATCCATCGCCGCCCGCGCAAGCCCCGACCGGGCGAGCAGCCGGCTGCCCGCCAGCTGCGCCATCGGACGAGAGGCACGTTGCCAGATCTTTTGCTCAGCGACCGCCGACAACGTCATCTTCCGAGCCTTTGCGAGCGCGGCGGCCCAGAGAAAGCCGGGCGAGCCTACCAGCAGAAGGCTGTC
Source organism: Amycolatopsis sp. NPDC101161 (assembly GCF_044768185.1). Taxonomy (NCBI): domain Bacteria; kingdom Bacillati; phylum Actinomycetota; class Actinomycetes; order Pseudonocardiales; family Pseudonocardiaceae; genus Amycolatopsis; species Amycolatopsis sp. NPDC101161. The sequence goes on along the minus strand of NZ_JBIWPI010000006.1, from coordinate 206,033 downwards.
TCCGACGCGGACTCCGGTTCGCCGGAGCCTGCGGCCGGGAGCACACCGCCCGATGGCTGTCGCCGTCAGATGGGGAACTTCGCCGTCACTGATGTCGCCACCGACGACCTTCGTGCTGTGAGCAGCGCAGCAGTCGTCGACCCCGTCGAGCAGCCGCTCGAACTCTCGCACAGTGGTCGCCTTGGGCAGCGTGTAGTTCACCACGAGTCCCAATGGCTCGGCCCCGGCAGCAGCCAGGTCGGAGAGGTTGATCGTGATCAGCAGCCATCCCGAGTGGTAGAGGTCCCGCTCACGGAGCTGGTCGACGACAGGAGTCGGGCAACTGTCGGTCGTGGCGACCAGCTCGCTCGGGCCGTCGACGGTACCGAGCAGTGCGCTATCGTCACCGTAACTCTCCGTGTCGCGGTACCGCGGGCGAAGCACGCGCTCCTGGATGCCCCGCTCGCCCAAGTCGCCGAGCAGGTGTTCAGTCGCGTCCGACATGATCCGCCAGCCGGGACGCGGTCACCACGTGGTCGGTCGAGTAGTTGTGCGGCATCTCGCCGTAGGAGCGCCTGCTTCCGGCGGTGGCGAACAGCATCAGATTGCAGATCCGGGCACCGGGGTACAACAAGACCGGATGCCGAAGGTGATTGACTATTTCGAGAGTCAGCACGGCGCCGGCCTCGCGGCCGAAACCGGGACTGACCTGCCCGCAGAGCACGACGCCGATACCGAGCCGAGCGTAATCACTGATCCCGTCGACGAGACCCACAAGGTTCCTGGACAACCCGATCCGCTCCAACGTCGGAGCGAGAACCACCTCTCCCGGCTCGATCGTGAACCTCCCCCCGGCATCGAGTTCTTTGGCGACCATCCGCGGGTATGTAGCGCGGTCGGCGACATCGACCGGCCCGGCGGTGCGCAGGCTGAAGGCCGAGAGTCCGAGGCGGAGGCTGATCGCGGCCGGGCGGACGAGGCCCGGCTCGAACGGGTCAACGAAGAGTTCACCCTCGGCACGAGCGCGCCGGATGGCGCGATCGGTCAGGACGCCGCGCCGCCTGGAACGCGAGAACCGGGTCATCGAGGAGAAGACCCTCCGCAGATCTCAGTCACGACCGCGGCCACGATCTGCCGGAACTCCACTTCCGATATCCGACGACTGGGCTCTTCCTCACTCCGGCCCCGCGCACGGAACACGACTGTCGTTGATTCACGACGCGGACCCTGGACGACGATCGTGGCCGTCAAATCCGTTCCCAACGGCTCGAGGGTGTGGATCACCTCAGTACCGCACGAGTAGACATCACCCCGGGATACACGTGGTGATCTCGTCTTGACCAGCCGGACTGCCCCGTCAGCGACGAGTGCCTCCGGAGCATCAGGATCGGTGCCATAGCGATAACGGCCGAACGGATCTCCTCCTTCGGACGCCTCGCGGTACTCCGGTACGACGACGCCTCGGCCGGTCAGCACGGTCGACGCGAACTCCCAACGGTGGCTGTGCGGGTTCGGCTCTCCCCGTCTCGACGCCTCCGACCTGGGCCAGACGTGCATGCGAATCTTGAACTCGGGTTCAGCCGAAGTGTGCAGCACGAGTTTCGCGAATCCATTGGAATGCCAGTAAGAACGCTCGACCATTGCCTTCAACTTCTGCTCGTCCCTGGTTGCTCCCTTCAGCCAGCAGCCGAAAGCGTGCGGGTCGTCGCGCACCAATTCGGCAGCCGCGACAAGTTGCGGCGCGCCGGGCGCGGCTTCAGTCAGGACCGAGGCAAGGCCGGACGAAAACCACGCCTCGGCCGCATGGAAGACTCGCTCCTCCGCGGCGGCAACCGGACGGGCGGCTCCCTGCGTGGACACGGTGTGCGGTCGCAGCCTGGACACCATCACCCGAACCATCTGTCACAGCAAGCGTCATACCTCGTCGCCATGATCACTCTCTCAGCGTGACTCGTTCCGGCTGCACGGCCATTATAGCTGCCCCGACCTCGGCCAGATCCGACGTTTCCGACACAGATCACAGCGGCCCTCATTTCGTCAAGCGACCATCAGCATGAACATCGGGACACCGGAAACAGACTGTCATCACCAACAACGAAAGGTCACCATGCCGACAAGCCGCGAAAACCCACGCTCCGCGTCAGCTCGGCCCGGCCGAGCGGCTCGCCTGATACACGGAGTGCGCCGAGATCCCGAACAGCTCATTGTTCTCCTCGCAGCCGCGACAGTGGCCGTACTCGGCGCGACCGACACGGTAAACGACACAAAGACACTTCTCGCCGCGACTCTGGCAACCTTGGCCGTTCTGGGTTTTTCAATTTTCAAACAGGCCATGCGCCAAGAGGGCAGCGACCAGAACATCATCGAACTCGCCCAGTTGACGGTAGCGGCGAAAAACGTAGTCGATGGAATCGAAACCAATCTCACGCGAGACTCGTCAGTGCTACTACTGGCTACACCTGCGGACAAACAGAAGACTTTCGACAAAGCAATGGCCAGTACGAACATGTGGCAGTTCGAAGGTGGCACTGGATCATTCACCCGATCTTGGACGCTGCCTACCTTGGCCGCGCGTGCACGCGAGACCAGCACGGGGGCTCACTGGCGGGTACAACTGCAGATATTGGATCCGCGAAACACCACCTGCTGCCAGAGGTACGCCGAGTACCGAGCTAAACTCTCGCGTCGTCACGGCAGCCCGGCCGACACAGTCTGGACGACAGAGTACGTACAGATCAGCTGCCTTGCAACGATCTTCGCCGCCCACTGGCATCAACAGCACGAGTTCTTGGTCGTAGAAATAAGACTGAAGCCGGATTTCAGGATGTTTCGGTACGACATCTCGTCCGACTGGGTCATTCAGACCAACGAAGACGTTCAATTTCCCGCCGCAGGCTTTCCCAGGCGGGAGAACAAACTGACGTTCTACTACGCGTATCGCGCAGACTTCGACCTTCGCTTCGAGTCCATCGATCCCACACTGAAGCCAAAGACCGACGTACGTGTTCCCGCCGACAAAGACGACGTCACCGAAGACGATGTCTTCCGCGTGCTCCGGGATGTCGGGATCGCCGAGCAGACCCTGGAAGGTCTTCCGCTGAACGCGATTCGCAAACTCGCGTTCAGCACGAAGAGCTCATACCACTGAGTGCTCGTATGACTGTCTATTCTGCGGCTGGCGGAGGTAGCAACTGCGGAGTCGGGAACGCCAGTGCGACGGCGCGCAGAGCCGTCACGGCGTCGAGCGTCATCCAGATCGGGAGATCGCCACTGCCCCAAGCCCACAGACCGCGCGACGGTTCGTAGCGTTCCCACAACGAGTTCAACGCGCGGCTCAGCCTGGCCACCGGCACTTGTGGCGCCTCGGCCAGAGCCTGGAGGACCCAGGCGGAGGTGAAGTGCTTGATCGTGACCCGCACGTCCGGCCGGCCCTGCGGCTGCGGCAATGCGAGGTCTTCGGAGACGCCGTCGTCGGGGTGGACCCGCTCGACGAGCCAGCGGGTGCCGATTTCGACGGCGTCGGAGACTTCGTCGCTGCCGCGCCCGGAGCGCAGCAGTTCGCGCAGCGCCACCACCGCCCGTGCCGTGTGCGCGGTGGACGGTTCCGGCGCGACCAGCCCCTCCTCCTTCTTCTCGCCCCACAGCGGGACGCCGTCGAAGTCGAGGCGAGCCGCGACGAGGTCGTCGGTCAGGCGGCGGGTGAGCGGGGCGTCCGGCCCGAGCCGGACCGAAGCGCGCAATGCGGAAGAGAGCAGGAACGGCCGCGTCCGGGTGCGGTCGTCGAGTGAGCGTTCGAGGTAGGTCAGCCCGTCCTCGGCGGTGAGGATGGTGCTGGCCTGGAACAGGGCGCCCACGACCGCGGCCGCGACCTCGGGCCGGCGGCCTTCCGACCGGCCCTGCCAGCCGAAGTCGGAACGTTTAGCGTAGAGGTCCTCGACGACCGCATGTAGGTCGATGTAGGGCTCGCCTACCACGACCATCGCCGAGATCCCGTAGGCGGTGGCGAGCGCCGTGTGCGCGCCCCGCTTCTGGAGGTTGTGCCGCCAGCCGACCGGGCGGCCGTTCGCGTCGCGGATCAGCTCGTCGGCGAGGCTGGTGCCGGCGCGGCGGAAGACCTCGAGCAGGGAGCCGGCCGTGGTCAGCGCTCCGGCGGCCGCTGGGGCCGGTGAGCGGGCTGCTTCGACCAGGTCCACCAGGGAGTTTCCCGCCCGGAAGTGATCGTCGAGCAGCCTGGCGTTCTCCGCCGACGGCAGGTACCGCCCCGCCTCCCATTGGGTCAGGTTCGCGCGGGCCACGCCCACGATCCGGGCCACGTCCGCCTGGGTCTGCTGCGCCGCCTTGCGCAGCCGGCGCAGCTCGGCGCCGACGTGCTCGGTTGTTACCACATCATCACTACCTAACGGCCGCCGCGCGGCCGTGGAATGCAGGTAAGCCCTCGACATCAGCCAACCGAGCCGAGTACGCGATGAAGACCAGCGGAACGGTGAGGCACGGCTGTAGTTTATCCGGCACCGGGCGCGGCCCACAGGAACCGCACAGGGCGATCACACGATCACCAAAGCGGGGCCCGCGACCGTAGTACCCATGACAGCCACCGCCTCCGCAGCAAGGCCCGGGACCGTCCCGGTCGATCTGGCCGGTCCACAGCCCGTCCTCGACGTCGTCATCCCGGTCTACAACGAAGAGACCGACCTCGAACCGTGCATCCGCCGGCTGCACGCGCACCTGGCCGACCACGTCTCCTACCCCTACCGGATCACCATCGCCGACAACGCGAGCACCGACTCCACGCTGCGGGTGGCGGAAAGACTGTCCCGGGAGTTCCCCGAGGTCGCCGTCCACCACCTCGAGGAAAAGGGCCGCGGCCGCGCGCTCAACGCCGTCTGGCGCGCCTCCGACGCCGCCGTTCTCGCCTACATGGACGTCGACCTCTCCACCGATCTCGCCGCGCTCGGGCCGCTCGTCGCTCCGCTTCTTTCCGGGCACTCCGATCTCGCCATCGGCAGCAGGCTCGCCCGGGGGGCGCGAGTCGTGCGGGGGCCGAAGCGCGAGTTCATCTCCCGCGCCTACAACCTCATCCTCAAGTCGACACTCGCCGCGAAGTTCAGCGACGCCCAGTGCGGCTTCAAGGCCATCCGCGCCGACGTCGCGCGCGAGCTGCTCCCCCACGTCGAGGACACCGGCTGGTTCTTCGACACCGAGCTGCTCGTCCTCGCGCAACGCGCCGGGCTGCGGATCCACGAGGTGCCCGTCGACTGGGTCGACGACCCGAACTCCTCGGTCAACATCGTGAAGACCGCCGCCGCCGACCTCAAGGGCATCGCCCGCGTCACGAAGGCCACCTTCACCGGCGAGATCCCGATCAGCCGGCTGCGCGAGCAGCTCGGCCGGCAGCCCATCGGCGTCGAGGCGCCGGGCGTGCCGCCGCGGCTGGTGACGCAGCTCGTGCGGTTCGCCGCCATCGGCGTCAGCAGCACGCTCGCCTACCTCGTCCTGTTCCTGCTGCTGCGGACGGCGGTCGGCGCGCAGGCGGCGAACTTCACCTCACTGCTGGTGACGGCGATCGGGAACACCGCGCTGAACCGGCGGCTCACGTTCGGCATCCGCGGACGCTCCGGCGCCGGGCGCCACCAGTTCGAAGGGCTGATCGTCTTCGGTCTCGGCCTCGCCCTGACGAGCGGGTCGCTGGCCCTGCTCAACGGATCCACCACCCCCGGCCTGGTCCTGGAGATCACCGTGCTCGTGCTGGCGAACCTCGCCGCGACGGTGCTCCGGTTCCTGCTCCTGCGCGGCTGGGTCTTCAACCCGCGCCGCCAGGCCGCTACCCAGAAGGAGTTCTGATGACCGCCGTCCTGTCCGGCACCGTGACGCAGGAACCGCGTCACCGCAAGGAATCCGGGGCGCACGCGCCGCCGCAATGGGTCCGCCCGGCGGTGTTCGGGCTGCTGGCCGCGACCGCCGTGCTCTACTTCTGGAACCTCACCGCCTCCGGCTACGGCAACAGCTTCTACGCCGCCGCCGTGCAGTCCGGGACGCAGGACTGGAAGGCGTGGCTGTTCGGGTCGCTCGACTCGGGCAACGTCCTGACCGTCGACAAGCCGCCCGCGGCGCTGTGGGTCGCGACGGCCTTCGCGCGGATCTTCGGCTTCTCCAGCTTCACCGTGCTCGCCCCGCAGGCTTTGATGGGCGTCGCGTCCGTCGGGATCCTTTACCTGACGGTGAAACGGACTTCCGGCCCGATCGCGGGGCTCATGGCCGGTGCGATGCTCGCCTTGACGCCGGTCGCGGCGCTGATGTTCCGGTTCAACAACCCGGACGCGCTGCTCGTGCTGCTGATGGTCGCCGGCGCCTACTTCGTCGTGCGCGCAACGGAAAAGGCCAGTCCCAGGTGGCTCGCGCTGGCCGGTGTCGCGATCGGGTTCGGCTTCCTGACGAAGATGATGCAGGCGTTCCTGGTGCTGCCGGCGTTCGGGCTGGCGTACCTGATCGCGGCGCCGACGTCGCTGCCCAAGCGGCTGCTGCACCTCGGCGGCGCGGTCGTCGCCCTGGTCGTCTCCGCCGGCTGGTACATCGCGCTGGTCGATCTCTGGCCGACGGCGTCACGGCCGTACATCGGCGGGTCCGAAGGGGACAGTCTGCTCGAACTCGCGTTGGGCTACAACGGGTTGTCGCGCATCTTCGGCGGCGGCGACGGCGGTGGCCCGGGCGGTGGCGGCGGCATGGGCGGGAACACCGGCTTCGGTGGCGCATCCGGGCTGTTCCGGATGTTCGGGTCGAGCTTCGGCACGGAGATCTCGTGGCTGCTGCCGGCCGCGCTGATCGGGCTGGTCGCCGGGTTGTGGTTCACCCGCCGCGCGCCGCGCACCGACCGGACGCGCCTGGGGCTGGTGCTGTGGGGCGGCTGGCTGGTCGTCACGGCACTGGTGTTCAGCTACATGAGCGGCATCGTGCACCCGTACTACTCGGTCGCGCTGGCCCCGGCGATCGCCGCGCTGGTCGCGATTTCGGGCCGCGCGCTGTGGCAGGGCCGGGCGAACCCGGGCCCGCGGGCGACGCTGGCCGGGATGGTCGTCGCGACGGCGGTGTGGTCGTTCATCCTGCTCGACCGGACGCCGGACTGGTTCCCGGCGCTGCGCTGGATCGTCGCGGTGCTCGGCGTCCTCGTCGGGACGGTGCTGGTGATGGGCGTGCCGACCGTCCGGAAGGCGGCCGCGGTCGTGGCGACGGCGGTGGTCCTGACCCTGGGCGTGTCGACGGCGGCCTACGGCGTCGAGACGGCGTCGATCGCGCACAGCGGCTCGATCCCGACGTCCGGTCCGACGTCGAGCGCGATGGGCGGCGGCTTCGGCGACGAATCGTCCTCGAGCGCGGTCGGCGAGCTGCTGGCCAAGACGACGACGAAGTGGGCCGCGGCGACGACCGGTTCGCAGAACGCGGCGTCGCTGGAACTGGCCAGCGGCAAGGCGGTGATCGGCATCGGCGGCTGGAGCGGGTCCGACCCGGCCCCGACGCTGGACGAGTTCAAGGCGTACGTCGCGGCCGGCGAGATCAAGTACTACATCGACGGCGGCCGCGGCGGCGGCCCGGGCGGTGGCTCTTCGGAGATCACCGCGTGGGTGACGGCGAACTTCACCGCCACCACGGTCGACGGCCAGACGGTCTACGACCTGCAGAAGTGACGAACGCCCGGGCTTCCCAGCGGGAGCCCGGGCGTTTCACGCGATCCCGCGGGCTTCGCGGACGAACGTGTCGCGGTGGGAGCCGCGGAAGACGGTCGTCTCGACGAGGGCCTCGAAGTGCCGGTACCCGCCGAGGGCTTCGGCCTCGTCGAACGCCTCGGCCGCGGCGGCGGTGCCGTAGCCGCCGCACCCCGCGACGACCACGACCTCCGAGGTTTCCGGCGCGAAGGGGTTCGCGGCGCGGATGACCAGACCGTAGTCGACGCGCGGCTCTCCGGCGTCGTCGAAGCGGGGCGAGGCCGCGAAGCCGGACTTGCGGTCGTAGACGGCGGAGCCGTCCTCGGCGAACCCGAGCGAGAGCACGCCGTCCAGGCGCTCGAGAACCTTTCCGGTGAGGGAATTGCCGCCGATGAGGATGAGGTCGTCGCAGAGCTGGTTGTCGGTGACCGCGCCGGCTTCGACGAGCCGCACGGCGGCCCCGAGCTGAGCTTGCAGTTCGACGGCGGCGAGCAGGTCGCCTTCGTCCACCATGCCGGCGGGGAAGCGCAGGCCGAACACCATCAGCGGACGGGAGTCGTGCGACGCTGCGACCATGGTCGGCTCCTTCGGTCGTTTAACCGAAATCGTCGCAGGTCAGCGGCACGTTACGGCCGGGGCCGCAGGTGGTGGCCGACGGTGCCGACGAGGTCGACCGCGGCCCGGCGCTCGGTGAATCGCCACCCATCGGCGGTGCGTGTGAAGCGGTCCGCATGCGTGGGTGGCGACGCGGGAACGACCTCGGCGCCTCGGAAGTCTCCGCCGCAGCGAACGAACACATCACCGCGCGGTGATCGTCCACGGGACGAGCGTACAGAGAAAGTATAGAAATCTTGCGTACCGTGGCGGCGACGGCGGCAGGGGGCCGCCGACGGGGGTGAATCCATGACGCTCGATCGACGCGGCCTGCTCAAACTCGGTGCGGGGGCGGCCGTCGCGGTCGCGGGTACCGGCCTGCTCAGCGGGACCGCCGAGGCTTCGACGTTGCCGCCGGTGCCGGGCATGCTCGGCGACCGGAAGGCCAACGAACTCTGGTACCAGCTCGACGAAATCGCGCTGTACCACCCGGCCCAGGAGGTCCGGGACGCCTACGCCGTCCTCTTCCCCTTCATCCAGCAGAACGCCCCGGGCGGCCTGCCCGCGAAGTGGCGGGCCCTCAGCCTGGAACCGGGCTACCCGACGAACTACGCCGAGTTCGTCAAGCCCCTCGAGTCGCAGCTGAGAACGCTCTCGGCCCTGCAGCTCGGCAACTTCGACCGCTTCTACCGCGGCGACGAAGAGGGTCTCATCAGAGCCTTCAGCGCTTTCGGGCAAGGGATCCTGTTCGACCCGCGGCGGGCCGACGTCGAGTCCGAAGTGCACACCATGGACGGGGATCCGCCGTCGGGCTACCACTTCTGGCACTGCATCCAGCGCGCGCAGATGCTGCTGGGCATCGACCGCCACCGCTGGGCGCGGATCGACCCGGTGCTCGGGTTCGCGTGGGCGCTGCAGTCGATCGCGCGGCCGGATCACCGGCACGTCAACCCGGGCCTGCCGCGCGAACAGGTGCGCGCGCTCGCGCGGTACTGGCTGCCGCGGTCGCCCGCCGAGCTCGACCGGGACTTCCGCGCGACGCCCTACCCGGACAGCACCCGCTGATACGCCGCCCGCAGCACCGGGCCCGGCGCGATCCCCAGCCGCTCGGCAAGGATCCGCCGGCCCCGGTGGTACTCCGCCACCGCGTCCGCCTGCCGTCCGCTCGCGCAGAGCGCCGCCATCAGCAGCGCCCGCGCGCGTTCCCGCAGCGGGTGTTCCAGCACCAGGCCGGTGGCGTCCGGCACCGCGCGCACGTGGTCGCCCGCCGCCACTTCCGCCTCGATCCGGCCCTCCAGCACGGCCAGGCGCAGCTCCTCGAACCGCGCCGACTCCCCGGCGCGGAGCGGTTCGGCGACGTCGGCGAGCACCGGGCCGCGCCACAGGTCCAGCGCGACGCCGAACAACCGCGCCGCCCGGGTGGCGCGGCCCGCGCGCAGTTCGTCGTGCCCCACGGCGGCGAGCCGCTCGAACTCCTCGGCGTCGATCATCCCGCCGGGAGCCAGCAGGTAGCCGCCACCGGTGCGGACGAGCCCCGCCGGCCGGCCGAGGCCCTTGCGCAGACGGGAGACGTACGTGCACAGCTGCGCGTCGACCGTCGACGGCCGGTTGTCCTCCCACAGCAGCGAAATCAGCCGCTCGTCGGGCACGACCCGCCCGCGCGCCAGCAGCAGCGCGGCCAGCAGCGTCCGCGGCTTGCGGCCGCCGAGCACCGCGGGGCGGCCGTCCGCGCGGCTCACCGACAGCGGCCCGAGAATCCGGAACTCCATGTCCCCCACCCCGTTCCCACGGTACGCGGATCGACACCACCGGCACAGGAAAGTCTCAGACGGCCCACAGCTTCGGCGCGGATCATGGGTTTCAGAGGGGATGAGGAGGCCGCGATGATCACGACACGTCCGGGTTACCCGCGCTGGCACACCGCGAGCGCGCAGGGGCCGCGCTCGCTCAACGCCGATGCCGTCGGCGCCTACGCCGCCGCCGGGGGGCCCGGCGTCGTGTTCGCCCTCGCCGACGGGGTCGGGGACGATCCCGCCGCCGCGCGGGCCGCCCGGATCGCCGCCGCGGCCGCCGCACGCACGCCGGTCCACAAAGGACCCGTCGAAGCGATCCTCGCGGCGCAGCAGGCAGTGCGCGAACAGACGCTCGGGGACGCCGTGCTCGTCGTCGCCATGCCGACCGGGCACGGCGGGTACCGCATCGCCTGGGTCGGCGACGCCCGCGCGTACGCCTGGGACGGCAGCACCCTCGACCGCCTGACCACCGACCACACCCTCGCCGAGTACTTCCGCGCCCGCCACCAGCCGGTGACCCCGCGGATGGAGCACGTGGTCACCACGAGCGTCCGCACGGCGAAGGCGGAGGAGATCGGCACGGCGGAGACGACGAGCGCGGGCCTGCTGCTGACCAGCGACGGCGTCCACAAGCCCCTGGCCGGCACCGGCATCCGCGCGGTGCTGGCCCAGCCGGGCACCGGAGCGGCCGAGCTGGTCGCCGCGGCACTGGACCGCGGCGGCTCGGACAACGCGACCGCCATCTACGTCGAACCCTGGGAGGCCGACGTCACGACGGTGCGATTTCCCGTCGCCGCTTAGCGGTCCCGCTTGAGCTGCCGGTACTCGCGCAGGATCAGGACGATGATCACGACGTCGAGCGCGGCGAAGAACGGCAGCGCGATCGAGTGGGTGTGGATCGCCCGGAAGATCTCGTAGACGACGAACGCCGCGAGGACCAGCGCGGCGATCGGGTACGCGCGTACGACCTTGCGCGCCAGCGCCCAGACCAGGCCGAGCTTGATCAGGCCGTGCGCGAGCAGGTACGCGACGGCGAACGTCTTCGTGTCGCCGTGCAGGAAGTTCTCGGTCGCCGACTGGAGGTGGCGGGCGAGGGTGCCGGACGGGTCGCCCAGCAGGTCGCGCGTGATGACCGCGTGGGTGAACCCGCTGACGGTCGAGGCGGGGATGAACGCGAGGATCAGTGCCCCGACGACCTGCAGCGCGCCGTCGAGGCCCTTGATCGCGATCGCGACGCGGAAGAACTTCTCGGTCGCGGTCGTCTTCGTCTCGGACATGCCCCCAGCTCAGCACGAACGACAGGTCAGCGCACGTGGAGGCACCTTTCGCACCGTTCGTGCCGCGCTGTCCGGCCTGTCGGGTCGGTGCCGTAGAACGGGTAGCACGCCGCGCCGCAGACGGCCAGGAAGATCGGCCCGCACCGGAGGGGGTGCGGGCCGACCTGGTGGGCGACGGCCAGTGCGCGCCGCCGTGCGCCCGCTTCGGGGAGCCAGCCGTGGTCCGGGAGGGTGGCGCGGACCCGGGCGTCCAGCTCGTCGGCGCGGGCGACCAGGTCCGCGCCCAGGTCGGCGAGCCGTTCGCCGAGGTCGCGGAGGATGTCGGGCCGCGGCGCCTCCTCGTCGAGGGTGCGCGCCAGCCACGCGACGTCGAGGGCGAGCGACGTGTGCAGGTCCCGGACGCGGTCGAGCAGCCGTACGTCCCGGTCGGCGTCGGTCAGCACCGCGCCAGCCACGCGGCCCGGCACTCGGCGCAGGTCGGGTCGAACCAGTTCCCGCCGAGCTGCGGCACATCGCACACCGCGACGGTCATCTCCTCCCCGCACAGGGTCGTGAACTGTTCTTCGGGACGCGGCGGGAAGGCGACGTCGAGCGCGTGGCGCTTTCCCTCCGCTTGCTGCCACCTCAACATAGGACCATTCAATCTGTCCGATCCGGTAGACACCAACACGCTGATGGGGTGACGGACGGGCGTTCGTACCATCGGGCCCATGAAAGCGACTTCTTCCACGCCGCGCGCTCGCGCGTTGGCCGCCGGGTTGCGCGAAGTACGCGAAGCGCACGGAGTGGGGTTGCGCCAGCTGGCGCGCATACTCGGCTTCGCGCCGCAGGTGTTGTCACTGTGGGAGAAGGGGTTGAGGCTGCCTTCGGTGACGGACGTGGCCCTCATCCTCGGCTTCTTCAAGATTCGCGGCGAAAAGCAGCAATATCTGCTGGAATTGGCCAGGACGGCGCGAGAACGGGATTGGGTCACGCCGGGATCTCCCGAAATCAGCCCCGAGCTTTCCGGTTTGCTGGAATGCGAGCGGTCCGCCACCAAAATCACCGCGTGGGCCAGCTCGATCATTCCCGGGATCCTGCAGACTCCCGATTACGCTCGAGCCGTTCTCGACAACTCCGGCCTCACCCAGAGCCAGGCCGATGCCCACCTGGTCATGCGGCTCGACCGACAGAAGATGCTCACCCGCCCGGAGCCGGTGCAGTACCGCGCGATCATCGGCGAGCGCGCTCTGCGCGCGCCGGTGGCGGGCGAGGACATCATGTCCGACCAGATGGACCACCTGCTCGCGGTCGCCGAACGACCCCACGTCTCGCTGCGGGTACTTCCCACCGAGACCGGCTACCACCCCGGCCTGCTCGGGTCCTTCTTCCTCTACGAATACGAGGACACCCCGCCGATCGCACTGCTCGAGCACGCCTACTCGAGCGCCTTCCTCCACGCGGACGATCACATTCGCTCGTACCTGCGGCTTGCTAAAGTGTTGGCCGAGAGAGCTTTGAGCGAAGCAGCCTCGCGCACGGTGATCGCGGAGGCGGCCAAATAGCCCGAGGAGCCGAATGCAAGCCACCTGGCGCAAGTCGAGCTACAGCGGCGGTAACTCCGAGTGTGTCGAGGTGGCGATCGCGCGCACCGTCGGCGTGCGGGACAGCAAAGCTCCCGCCGCCGGTCAGCTCACCCTCTCCCGTCGGGCCTGGTCAGCGGCTCTTCGCCGGCTTCGCTGACGTCCGAACCCGGAAAGCCGTGAATGCCACATCGAGTCCTCGATGTGGCATTCACGGACCGACTCACATGGCGGGCGGGGCGGACTTGGTGCCCCACGCCGTCGGGGTGTCACTCAACGAAAACCGGATCTTGCCCGCGCGGAGCAGGTCCGCGTGCGAGATCCAGCCGCGGTCGTACGGCCGGTGCCCGACCTGGACGTCCTTGGTGTACTGCAGCTTCGCCGCGCTCGCGCCCGGGGCCTCGATCTCGATCTCGCGGCCGCCGGCCGGGTGGATCTCGACCTTCTCGAACATCGGCGTGCTGAGCAGGTACGTCCCGGAGCCGGGCTGGGCTTCGAACACCCCCGTCATGCCGAAGACGAGCCACGACGAAATGGTGCCGAGGTCGTCGTTGCCGGGCATTCCATAGGGCGTGTCGGTGAAGAGCGTCCGCGCCGCGCGCAGCACGGCCGACGTCTTCCACGGCGCGCCCGTCCAGCTGTACATCCAGGGCGCGTGCAGGTCGGGCTCGTTGTTCGGGTTGAAGGCGAAGTTGTTGTGGTAGTCGTACGCGCCGTGGACCCACGAGTCCTTGGCGGCCTTCGCCGGGTCCGTGAGCAGCAGCGGCATGTCGAAGAACGTGTCGAGCCGCTTTTCGGCCTGCGCCGGGCCGCCCATCAGGCCGAACAGCTTCGCCGTGTCCTGCTGGGCGAGCCACTGGTACTGCCACGGCGTGCCCTCGTGGAAGCCGGTCGACTGGGCGGGATCCGGGTCGCCCACGCCCGTGCCGTCCGCCGCGCGGGTGCGCGGGAACCCGGTGAACCCGTGGGAATCGACGCTGGTGTCCCACAGTTTCGCGAAGTTGCCGCAGCGAGCTGACAGCGTCGCCGCCTTGTCGCGGTAGCCCAGCCCGGAAGCCATGGTGGACAGCGCGCAGTCGGCGAGGGCGTACTCGAGCGTCGCCGAGCCGGCCTGGCGGGTGTCGCCGTAGGTGTAGCCCGACAGGTCCTGGTAGCCGATCCAGCCGTTCTTCACGTACGTCGGGTTGCCGTCGCGGCCGCGGAAGATCGACTGGTCCTTCGGGACTTCGTTCGCGTTGCGCCACAACGCGTCGAAGAGCTGACGCGCGGTCTTGTCGTCGAGCAGGCCGCGACGGTAGTTGTCGACGACCCACGGCGTGACGGGGTCGCCGCTCATCACGTTCGTCTCACCGCCGGCCAGCGCCCAGCGCGGGACCCAGCCGCCGTCCTGGTAGATCTTCAGGATCGACTTGGTCATGTCCGCGGCCTTGTCCGGGTGCAGGAGCGCGACCAGCTGGTTCTGCGAGCGGTAGGTGTCCCACAGCGAGAACATCTGGTAGTACGTGTCACGGCTGCGGTGGACGGCGTCGTCGAAGCCGCGGTAGGAACCGTCCACATCGGACCCGACGGACGGGTGCAGCAGCGACCGGTACAGCGCGCTGTAGTACGTCCGCTGGTCGGCGGTCGTCCCGCCGGCGACGCGCATGCGGTTCAGCTCGTCGCGCCAAGTGTCGTGAGCGGTGACACGCGCCTTGTCGAACGACTTGGGCTGCTCGGCGCCGCGGTTGAGGCGAGCGCCGTCGATCGAGGTGTACGAGAGGCCGACGGAGGCGCCCACCTGGCTCTTGTCGCTGCCGAAGGTGAGCCAGGCGCCGGTGCGCTGCGTGCCGAGCTTGGCGTCACGCTGGTTCGGCGTCAGCTTGTTGTCGGTCCAGGTGCCGAAACTGGTGAACTTGCGGTCGAACTTGGCCGAGAAGAAGACCTTGTAGCGCTCCTTCTGCGTCTCCCAGCAGAAGTTCCCGCCCTGCAGCCAGCCTTCGACGGTGTCGTCGCCGACGACGTGGACGTCGCCGGCGTAGGTGTAGCCGTTGCTCTCGCCGACCTCGATGAGGACGTTTTCGCTGGTGGCGCCGGCGGGGAACGTGTAGCGGTGCTGGCCGGTGCGCTGGGTGGCGGTCAGCTCGGCGTCGATGCCGTTGGCGAGCTTCACGCCGTAGTACCCGGGCTGGCGGGTTTCGTCGGCGTGGCTGAACTTGGCGCCGTACTGCGCGGGATCGCTGCTGGTGACGGCGCCGGTGGTCGGCATGAACCGGAAGTTGCCCATGGTCTGGCAGCCGACGCCGGAGAGGTGGGTGTGGCTGAAGCCGAGGGTGGTGTCCTGCGCGTAGTCGTAGGACGCGTACTTCTTGAGCTGGGTGTCCGGGCTGAGCTGCACCATCCCGAAGGGAGTGGTGGCGCCCGGGAAGGTGGTGCCGTCCCCGTTGTTGCCGATCGAGGTGTCGACGAGGGTGGTGGGGTCGTCGGCGAACCTCGGCCCGGCGGCTCGGGCGGGGGTCGCGAGGGCCATCGTGGTGGCCCCGGCGAGCAGGGTGGCCAGGACGCGCGTCCGCGTTCTCATTGTCCGTGTCCTCCTGACAACGTTGTCACATGCACGGTGGGATCTTTTCCGTTGTCCGGTGGACAAATCAAGCCCCGCGCGGATCGGCCTGGAACGGTCAGCTCAGGTGGGTCACGCGCCCGGCCAGAATTGTCGCCGTCACCGGGAGGGCCCGGAGGTCCGCGGCCGACAGCGCCGACGGGTCCGCCGCCGTCACCATCAGATCCGCCACGTCGCCGACTGACACCCCGCGGCGGCCGCCCGAAGACGCCGCCAGCGCGTCGGGGAAGGGGATGGACTGCTCCGGGTGCCAGGCCGGGCGGTCGTCGTCCGTCCGGAACACCGCCGAGGCGATTCCGTCCCACGGGTCCAGCGGGGCCACCGGGGCGTCCGACCCGAACTCCAGGCGGGCACCCGACTCCAGCAGGGAGCGGTAGGGGAACGCCCGGGAAGTCCTTCCGTGCCAATGGCGGTCGGCGACGTCGCGGTCGTCCGGCTGGTGCGCCGGCTGGACGGCCGCGATCACGCCCAGCTCGGCGAACCGCGGGACGTCGGCCGGGGACAGCAGCTGCGCGTGCTCGATCCGCCCGGGGCAGCCGACCTCCTCGAACGCGTCGAGGGCGATGGTGTTCGCCTGGTCGCCGATCGCGTGCACCGCGGGGATCAGCCCGTGCGTGAAAGCCCGTTCCAGCAACGGAACCAGCTCGGCCGGCGGAAGCTCCAGCAGCCCCGGGGACTCCGCACCGGGATAGGGGTCGTGGCAGTAAGCCGTGCGCGTGTTGAGGGACCCGTCCACGAAGAGCTTGAACGGGCCCACCGTCAGCAGCCCGTCCGAATCCGGGAGGACGTCACCCGTGCGGTGACCGCGTTCGATCGTCTGGTCCAGCAGGTACCTCGCGATCACGCACGAGATCCGGGCCGCCGGGGCACCTCGGCGTGTCCAGTCCGAGACCGTGTCCGCGTACTCGTAGTCGACGATCTGCGTCACCCCGCGCGCGGCCGCCGCGGACACCGCTTCGGCCACCCACTCGTCCTGGACGTCGATCGCGGCCGTCGGGAGCTGGGCCGTCGCGCTCATGCAGTCGTTCTCCAGCAGCACACCCGTCGGGTGGTCACGGCCGATCAGCTTCAGCGCCGCCGGGCTCAGCCACAGCGTGTGCAGATCCGCGCTGAACAACGCCACCGCCCGGCCGGGCAGCGCCCGCTGCAGCAGGTCCTTGTGCGGCCGGTCCGGCCAGAGCGCGTCGCGGAACCCGGCGCCCACGACCAGTTCCGACTGCCGCGCCGGCGTCGCCAGCAGGTGCGCCAGCAGCAGCTCGATCGCCTCACCCGCCGACCGCGCCGCTTCGAGCGGGATGCGGCGGCGGAAGGTCGCCCACTGCACCAGGTGGACGTGCGCGTCGACGAGACCGGGCAGCAGCGTGCCCCCGTGCCCGTCGACGACCCGCGCGGCGAACCCGGCCGACCCCGGCTCGGTGATCGCCGTGACGCGGCCGTCGTTCACCCGGACGTCCGCGAGCTCCCCGCCGAGCCCCGGCCGCACCCGGCGCAGCAGTAGATCATCCATGCGGACCACCCTGCCAGGCGGACTCATCCGGGTGAAGCACAGAGTGAGATGGGAATGAGATGGGTATTAGCTACCGTTGTAAGAGATGGCAGCCGTCGCCCGCCGAAGGGTCAGGGCCGGTCCATGGGCGCCGCCTTCACAAGCCGCGCAGGGTTCGACTCCCTCGGTTGCCGCTCGATGCAGGCGAAGGCCACCTCCAAACAGAGGTGGCCTTCACCGCGTTCAGCCCACCGGGATGTCACGCCGTCGCAACGCTGCCAGGCCCCCGATCCCGGCCACCAGCGCGATCGCCACCAGCCACAGCACCGGCGCGATCGAGAACGTCCCGCCCGGCAGCCTCGCCAGGTGCTGGAACGGCGAGATCCCCAGTACCACGCCGTTCCACCGCAAAGCCGTGCCCACCAGCGACAACAGCAGGAACGCACCCAGCAGCCCCCACGCCGCCGCCGCGAAACGCGGGACGAAACCGATCAGCAGCGCCGACAACCCGGCCAGTACCCACACCGCCGGCAACTGGGCCAGCGCCGCCGGGACCAGCGACGTGCCGGACGCCGACCCCATCGCCAAGCCCGTTACAGCCAGCAGGAACGCCGAGCCCAGCAACGCGAACGCCAGATGCGCGAGCGCCCAGCCGATGCGGCCGACCGCCGTCGCCAGCACCGGTTCCGCCCGGCCGGCCGTCTCCTCCGCACGCAGCTTCAGCGTCGCCTGGATCGCGTACCCCGCCGCCGCCAAGCCGAACAACGTCATCGTCCCGGCGAGGTACGCGTCCGTCACCGCGCCGCCACCGCCGACGCGCGAAAACACGTCCGCGACGGCCTTGTTGTCCCGCATCATCTCCGCGACGTTCCGCGCGACCCCGCCCATCAGCAGCCCGACCAGCGCCAGGCAGACGGTCCAGACCAGCAGCGTCCCCCGCTGCAGCCGCCACGCCAGCGCCAGCGGCGACCGCAGCGACGCTCGCGCGCCGGAACGCCCCAGCCGGGCCGGGAGCAGTGCCGCGCCGAGGTCGCGACGCGCCGACAACGCGACCGCCAAGACCACCAGCGAACCCGTCGCGAAGAGCGCCAGGAGCAAGACCCACCACTGCTCCCCCGCGAACGGCCGCATCCGGTGCGCCCAGCCGATCGGCGACAGCCACGCCGGCCACCCCGCCGAGCCGCTGTCCCCCGCGGCCCGCAGCAGGAACGCCAGCACCAGCACGCCGATCCCGATCCCCCGGGCCCCGCTCGCGCCCCACGTCAGCTGCGCCGCGACCGCCCCGACCCCGGCGAACACCCAGCCCGCCAACGAAAACGCCAGCCCCAGCGCGAAAGCCCCGGCGACCGGCTCGCCCTGCGCGGCGACGCCGAGCCCGACCACGATCCCGAACACCAGGCAGGCGCCACAGGAGAAAACGACCGCGGCCGCCAGGCCCGCGTGCCGCCCGACGACCGTCGCGCCGGTCAGCTCCCGGCGTCCGGCCTCCTCCTCGGTCCGGGTGTGCCGGACCACCGTGAGCAGCGCGACCAGCCCAACGACCACCGGGACGAACCCGCACTGCCACGCCAGGAGGTTCCCGACCGACGAGCCGTACAGCGGGCCGTTGCGGACCACGAACGTCGCGCTGGACGCGTTGAGGTCGTAGAAGTGCTGCCGCGCCGCCGCGTCCGGGTAGGCCGCCTTGATCGACGACAGGTACCCCAGCGGCGCGATTGCCAAGCAGACGACCCACAGCGGCATCAGCAGCCGGTCGCGGCGCAGCACCAGCCGCAGCAGCGACCACGTCCCGGTCATCGCGCCGCTCCGACCGGCTCGTCGTGCTGGTAGTGGCGCAGGAACAGCTCCTCGAGCGTCGGCGGCCGGCTCACCAGGTTCCGCAGGCCCGCCTCGGCCAGGTGCCGCATGACGTCGTCCAGCGAAGACTGGTCGACGGACAGGTGGACGTGCGAACCGTACGAGCTCAGGTCGTGCACCCCCGGCAGCGAAGCCAGGTCCGCGGGGACGTGCGCGAGCGACGCGTCGATCGTGATCCGGCCCAGGTGCCGCAGTTCGTCCAGGGTCCCGGACTCGACGGTCTTCCCCGCCCGGATGATCGTGACGCGGTCGCAGAGCGCCTCGACCTCGGACAGGATGTGCGAGGAGAGCAGCACGGTCCGGTCGCCGCGTTCGCGCTCCTCCTCGACGACCTGCCGGAACACCTCTTCCATCAGCGGGTCGAGCCCGGACGTCGGCTCGTCGAACACCAGTAGTTCCACATCGGACGCGAGCGCCGCGACCAGCGCGACCTTCTGCCGGTTGCCCTTCGAGTACGTCCGGCCCTTCTTGCGCGGGTCGAGGTCGAAGCGCTCGATGAGCTCCGCGCGCCGCTTGACGTCGAGGCCGCCGCGCAGGCGCCCGAGCAGGTCGATGACCTCGCCGCCGGTGAGGTTGGGCCAGAGCGTGACGTCGCCCGGGACGTACGCGAGCCGGCGGTGCAGCTCGGTGGCGTCGGTCCAGGGGTCGCCGCCGAGCAGGGTGGCGCGGCCGCCGTCGGCCCGCATCAGCCCCAGCAGGACGCGGATCGTGGTGGTCTTGCCGGCGCCGTTCGGCCCGAGGAAGCCGTGCACCTCGCCGGTGTGGACGGTCAGGTCGAGCCCGTCGAGGGCTTTCGCGGGACCGAACGCCTTGGTGAGGCCGTCCGCGGTGATCGCTTCGGCCATCGTCATTCCTTCCGTTGGTAGGCGGCCAGCGCTTCGCGGGCCTTTTCGAGGACTTCGGTGGTGGCGAGCGGGTTCATGAACAGGTGCCCGGCGGCCGCCGACATCCGCAGCATCGCCTCGTTCGTGCCCGGCTCCTCGCCGAGCGCGCGGGCGACGTGGTCCTGCAGGATCATCAGCCCGCCGGTCATCGCGGCGAGCGCGGCGGCGACACCCCGCGGGTCCGGCAGGTCCATGCCCTGCTCGCGGAAGTAGCGTTCGGTCTCGTCGACGATCTCCACGAACTGGGCGGCCGCGGCTTCGGAGCCGTCGATCATCGCGCGGCCCAGGTACCGGCGGTAGAGCAGCTGACGGGTGTCGAACGTCGGGACGAACCCCGGGTTCGCGGCCCCCTTCGCCAGCACGTCCTCCTTGAACTTCACCAGCTCGTCGAAGACGTAGGTGTCGCAGGCCTCACGCAGGCCGTCCTTGGACCCGAAGTGGTGGCGGATGAGCCCGCCCGACACCCCGGCTTCTTCGGCGATGTCGAGGATCGACGTCTTCTCCATGCCGCGCTCGGTGAAGAGCTTGATGGCGGCGTCGCGGATGCGGGCCCGGGCGGTGAGGTCTTCGGTGCTCATGAGCGTCCTATACGTGCGTGTAGTCGACTACACGAGAATATAGCCCGCTGCACGCGCGTATAGCAAGGTGTCCCTTTCACCGGAAATCGACGCTTCCGGTGGCCGCCCAACCGGTGATCACACTAGGCCGTTCGGCCCACAACCAATTGCGGTCGATGGGCTAACTGTCTGATTGCTGACGAAGATCTCACGATGTCTACTTCACGGACGCATCTCTTCACGAAGGGTCGTTCTCAGTGACACAGCTCAGATCGCGCTGGAGACGGCGGGCCGGGATCACCGTCCTCGCCACCGCCCTCGGCGCCTCCGTCCTCGGCGTCGCCGTTCCGGTGGCCGCCGCCCAGACCGCCCCGCCGACCTCGGGCGCGGCCGACGGCAAGACCCTCGACGAGCACGACCGCGAGCTCGTCGCCGAAGCCGAGAAGGCCGGCAAGTCCGAGGTCACGCTGCTGATCGCGGCCGAGAAGGGCCAGACCGGCGCGGCCGTCGACCAGCTCAAGGCGCTCGGTGGCGTCGTCCAGTCCACCGACACCAAGCTCGACTACGTCAAGGTCACCATCCCGCCCGAGAAGGCGGAGAAGGCCGCGAAGCTCACGGCCGTCAACGCCGTCGACGTCGACGGCCTCGTCTACCGGGACGACCCGAAGCCCGACGGCGCGACCACCCCGCTGCCGCAGCCGGCCCCGGGCAAGAACACCCCGCGCGTCAACCCGTACCTGCCGACCGGGGACACCTACGCGGCGCAGTTCGGCCAGGTCCTGCCCAACTGGGACGGCAAGGACACCACGGTCGCGGTGCTCGACTCCGGCGTCGACCTCGACTCGCCCGCGCTGGCGACCACCAGCCACGGCGAGCGCAAGATCGTCGACTGGTACAACGCCAACGCCACCAACTCCGGCGACGGCACCTGGGTCAAGCAGTCCACCCAGACCTACACCGGCACCTTCACCGCGAACGGCAAGAGCTGGACGGCTCCGGCGACCGGCGGCCCGTACACCTTCGGCGTGTTCAGCGAAACCGCGGGCGACCTGGGTGGCGCCGACAGCGAAACCGGCGGTGACGTCAACCGCGACGGCGACCGCGCCGACTCCTGGGGCGTGCTGCTCGACAGCGTGACCAAGGAGGTCCGCGTCGACCTCAACGGCAACGGCGACTTCACCGACGAGAAGCCGATGACCGACTACGCCAAGAAGTACGACGTCGGCTACTTCGGCACCGACAACCCGGCGACCGACATCGCCGAGCGGATGGCCTTCGTCGTCCAGACCGACAAGCCGGGCTACGTCGGCATCGGCATCGCCGGCGCCGAGCACGGCTCGCACGTCGCGGGCATCGCCACCGGCAACGACCTGTTCGGCGGCAAGATGGACGGCGCGGCCCCGGGCGCGAAGGTCCTGGCGGTCAAGGTCTGCCTCACCGGCAGCGCGTGCACCTCGTCCGGCCTGATCGACGGCGTCGTCTACGCCGCCAGCCACGGCGCGGACGTCATCAACATCTCGATCGGCGGCCTGCCGGCCCTCAACGACGGCAACAACGCCCGCGCGGAGCTCTACAACCGCACGATCGCCGAGTACAACGTCCAGATCTTCATCTCGGCGGGCAACAGCGGCGCCGGGGCGAACACCGTCGGCGACCCGTCGGTGGCCACGGACGCGATCTCGGTCGGCTCGTACATCACCAAGGAGACCTGGCTCTCGAACTACGGCTCGAAGACCGCGTCGCCCGAGTCGATGCACCCGTTCTCCTCGCGCGGCCCGCGTGAGGACGGCGGCTTCAAGCCGGACATCATCGCGCCCGGCGCGGCGATCTCGACAGTGCCGCGGTGGGAGCAGCCGAGCCCGGTGCCCGGCACGTACACCCTGCCGGCCGGTTACTCGATGCTGCAGGGCACGTCGATGGCGGCGCCGCAGGCGACCGGCGCGGCGGCGCTGCTGGTGAGCGCGTACAAGGCGACGCACAACGGGCAGCGGCCGCCGGTGGCGCAGCTGCGTTCGGCGATCAAGTCGACCGCGCGGTTCGTGCCGGGCATCGGCGCGTACGCCCAGGGCGCGGGCCTGTTCAACGTCCCCGCCGCGTTCGTCGCGCTGTCGCTCAACCCGAAGCCGGACGCCGTCACGACGTCGGTCGAGGTGCACACCGCGCTGTCGGGCCTGCTGGCCAAGCCGAACACCGGCGTGGGCATCCACGACCGCGAGGGCGTGACCACGGGCAAGGCCTACACCCGCACGTACACGATCACCCGCACGACGGGCTCGGCCCAGCCGGTGCCGTACTTCGCGCGGTGGACCGGGAACGACGGGACGTTCTCCTCGGCGCCGACGGTGGTGCTGCCGCTGAACACGCCGGTGAAGTTCGACGTCAAGGTGAACCCGAAGAACGCGGGCGTCCACTCGGCGTTGCTGTACCTGGACAACCCGATGACGATCGGCATCGACGTGCAGACCCTCAACACGGTCTTCGCGCCGCAGGAGTTCACCGCCGACAAGGGCTTCCAGGTCGACGTGGCCGGCAAGATCGCCCGCAACCAGGCGACCAGCTACTTCGTGCGGGTGCCGCCGGGCGCCAGCGCGCTGAAGGTGGACCTGGACGCCGGCGCCGGCGCGCCGGGCAAGGGCCAGGTGCGGTTCCTGCGCTACGACCCGACCGGCGTGCCGGCCGAGGCGAGCACGTCGACGACGTACTGCTACCTCCCCGACGCGGGGGCCGGCTGCCCGGGTGGCACGCCGACCAGCCGGACGTTCGCGAACCCGCTGCCGGGTGTCTGGGAGATCGTCGTCGAAGCGCGCCGGACGTCCGATGTGGACAATGCGGCGTACAAGCTGAGCGCGTCCGTGCTGGGCACGGCGATCACGCCGAACCCGGACACGATCGCCTCGGCCACGCTGGGCCAGCCGGTCGCGCGGTCCTACACCGTGCAGAACACGCTCGGCGCGTTCACCGGCAAGCTGAACGGCGCCACGCTGGGCAGCGCGAAGGTCTCGCGGCCGTCGATCACCGAGGGCGCGCAGCAGCAGTACCAGATCGCGGTGACGCCGGGTTCGACGTCGCTGACCGCCACGATCGGCCGGACGTCCGACGTCGGCGCCGACCTGGACCTGGTGCTGTACAACTGCACGACCGGGTCGTGCGTGGTGGCCGGCCAGAGCGCGGACGGTGACTCCGAGGAGTCGGTGACCATCGCCAACCCGGCGGCGGGCACCTGGGTCGCGCTGGTCGACGGCTACGCGGTGCCGAGCGGCACCACGGAGTACGACTACCTCGACGTGTTCACCAACCCGGCGTTCGGTTCGGTCGCGGTGACCGACGCGAACGCGGCGCGGGCGTCGGGCAGCTCGTGGACGGTGCCGGCGACGGTGACCGCCACGGCCGCCCCCGCGGCCGGCCGGATCCTGCGCGGTCAGCTGACCGTGCAGACCGACACGGGGGTCACGGTCGGCTCCTCGCTGGTGCTGGTCAACTCCGTCAGCTAGTCCCGCTCAGCGGAAACCGCCCCGGGTGCGCCCGGGGCGGTTTTCGTTTGCCCGGCGGGGTTCCTGGTGGGTTTCCGACGCAAGTTTGCGCATGTCCGGTGAAGTATTGCCCTCACTCGGGACGTGTCCGTATGGTCTGGAACACTCCGAATCCACCGAGGGGTTCCCGCATGCGACGGATTTCGACGTTGTTCGCCGCGCTTCTCCTGCTGGCGGCCACTTTGCCGGGAGTCGCGCACGCGGCCGCGCTCTCTTCCCGGACCCAGTTGTTCTACTACCCGTGGTACGGCGGCAGTTCCACCGGCTACCGGCATTGGGTGCAGGGCGGGCACACCCCGCCGGACGACATCGGGGCGAACTTGTACCCGGTGCTGGGACCGTACGACTCCGGCGACTTCTCCGGCGCCGTCGAGCAGCACATGCGGTGGATCGAGCAGTCCGGCGCCGGGGTCATCGTCTACAGCTGGTGGGGCCAGGGGTCCTATGAGGACGGCCTGGCCGCCGGCGTGCTGGAAGCCGCGGCGCGGCACGGGATTCGCGTCGCGTGGCACCTGGAGCCCTACAGCGGGCGGACGGCGGCGTCCACGGTCTCCGACGTCAACTACATCCTGGGCCGGTACGGCTCGAGTCCCGCCTTCTACCGCGAAGGCGGGCGAGGAGCGTTCTACGTCTTCGAAAGCCTGCGGATCGCGGACTGGACTCCCCTGGACCAGGTGCGTTCGTCGGCGATCGTGCTGGCGCAGACGACGGACACGAGCAAGGTCGCCCACTTCGGCGGGATGTACACCTACGACGCGATCGCCGGGGCGACGGCGCCGGGCTGGCGTGAGGCGGGCGCGTACTGCGAGGCGAACGGGCTGGTGTGGGCGCCATCGGTGGGTCCGGGCTACAACGACGACCGCGCGGTGCCGGGCAACACGACACCGACGCTGTCCCGCGAAAACGGCGCGACCTACGACCGGGAGTGGCAGAACGCGCTTTCCGCGGGAGCCGACTGGGTTTCGGTGACGTCGTTCAACGAGTGGCACGAGGGGTCGATCATCGAACCGGCACGGTCATCGCCGCCTTCTTCCGCGTACGACACGTTCGCCGGCGCGTATGGGACTTCGGGCCCGGCTTCGGAGACGGCTTATCTGGACCGGACGCGGTATTGGGCCGCCCAGCTCGCCACCCCGGCGGCGGCTTACGCCTCCTGAGCTGTCAGCGACGAGAGACCCGCGGAAGGCGGCTGGGTGCGCTACCGCAGCCGGTCGTGATCCTGCGGAGGGCCCACAGCGCCTGGGCCCGGCGAGTCCGCTGCTGGTCCTGCTGAATGGCCTGTCGCCGCTTCCAGTGGATTCAGGTCCACAGACAACACTGCCGGAGGCTTACGCCTCTTGAGCCCGGCTCACGAACGGCGCCGGATCCGCGAGCACCCGGTGCACGACCCGGCCCGCCGCGCCCAGCGTTGCCGCGTCGCCGCCCAGGCGTGATGCCGACAGCACCGGCGGTGCGCCGCGGAGGCCGCCGAGCCGGGCCGTCAGCACCTCCGACACCGGGCCGGACAGCCACGGGTACAGCTGCGTGAACACCCCGCCCAGCACGATCCGGTCGAGGTCCAGCAGGTTGACCGCCGACGTCAGCGCCACGCCGAGGGCCCGCCCGGCCGACTCGCAGGCACCCAACGCCACGCGGTCGCCGTCTTCGAGGGCGGTCAGCAAAGCGGGCACGGAAGAGGCCTCCCCGGCCGTCAGCAGCGCCTCCTGGCCCGCGAACATCTCCAGGCACCCACTTCCGCCGCACCGGCAGGCAGGTCCCTGCGGCGCCACGACGACGTGTCCCAGCTCGCCCGCCAGCCCGCGGGCGCCGGCGAACAGCGTGCCGTTCACGACCAACCCCGCACCGATGCCCACTTCGCCCGACACGTAGAGGAAGTCGCGCTCGCCGTCGCCGTACCAAAGCTCGCCCAGCGCGGCCAGGTTCGCCTCGTTGTCCAGCTCCACCGGGATCGGCAGGCGCAGCAGGTCGGCCGGGCGGACGTCCTGCCAGCCGAGGTTCGGCGCGCTGAACAGGACGCCGTCGCCGACCGGGCCGGACACCGCCAGCACCGCGCCGGCCACCTCCAGCCCGAGCCGGTGCGCCTCGGCCAGCGCGTCCGACGCCAGCGCGTGCAGTTCGGAGAGGACCTTCTTCGGCCGCGAACCGCGGTTGTCCCGCTCGCGGCGGGCGGCGAACCGGACGCCGCCGGTGAGGTCGAGCACGCGCACCGCGAGGTAGTCGACGTTGATCTCCAGCCCCAGCGACGCCACCCGCGCCCCGCTCAGCACGACCTCCACACCCGGCCGGCCGCGTTCGCCCGCGCGCGCCGGCCCGGTTTCGGCCAGCAGTCCCGCGTCCACCAGGTCGCCGACGAGCTTGGAGACCGTCGACTTGGTCAGCCCGGTCAGCTCGGCCAGCGCGGCGCGGGTCAGCGGGCCGCCGCGGCTGACGGCGCCCAGCACGACCTCGAGGTTGCGGGCGCGCATCGAATCGTGCCGCACGGCCTGGGTCATCGGGTCCTCCTGCGAAGCACTCTAACCGGCCCCTTGACGCCCGGGACCCCCGCGGCGCATATTTAGTCTACAACGTGAACTAAATGAAGGGACAGTCATGAGCGACTACGCTCCCCAGCCGGCCGACAAGTTCACCTTCGGCCTCTGGACCGTGGGCTGGCCCGCGAACGACCCGTTCGGGGTCGCGACGCGGCCGCCGCTGGACCCGGTGGAGAGCGTGCACCGGCTCGCGGAGCTGGGCGCCTACGGCGTGACGTTCCACGACGACGACCTGCTGGCCACCGAGCCCGACCGCGACAAGGCGATCGAGCGGTTCCGCAAGGCGCTCGCGGAGACCGGCCTGAAGGTCCCGATGGCGACGACCAACCTGTTCACCCACCCGGTGTTCAAGGACGGCGGCCTCACCAGCAACGACCGCGATGTCCGGCGGTACGCGCTGCGGAAGGTCCGCCGCAACCTCGACCTCGCGGCCGAGCTGGGCGCCGAGACGTACGTCGTGTGGGGCGGCCGCGAGGGCGCCGAGTCCGACGCGGCGAAGGACGTCCGGGCGGCGCTGGACCGCTACAAGGAGGGCCTCGACCTCCTCGCGGACTACGTCGTCGAGAAGGGCTACTCGCTGCGGTTCGCGCTCGAGCCGAAGCCGAACGAGCCGCGCGGCGACATCCTGCTGCCGACGATCGGGCACGCGCTGGGCTTCATCTCGCAGCTGGCGCGGTCCGAGATGTTCGGGCTCAACCCGGAGGTCGGGCACGAGCAGATGGCCGGCTTGAACTTCGTGCACGGCATTTCGCAGGCGTTGTGGCAGGGCAAGCTGTTCCACATCGACCTCAACGGCCAGCACGGCCCGAAGTACGACCAGGACCTGATCTTCGGCCACGGCGACACGAAGAGCGCGTTCTTCCTGGTCGACCTGCTGGAGAACGGCGGCTACGAGGGTCCGCGCCACTTCGACTACAAGCCGCTGCGCACGGAGGACCCGGCGGACGTGTGGGTGTCGGCGGCGGCGAACATGCGGACCTACCTGATCCTGAAGGAGAAGTCGGCGGCGTTCCGCGCGGACCCGGAGGTGGTGGAGGCGCTGGCGGCCTCCCGGGTACCGGACCTGTCGACCCCGACGCTGGCCCCGGGCGAAACGTTCGACGACGTCCTGAAGGACGACTTCGACGTGGAGGCGGCGGCCCAGCGCGGGTACCACTTCACCCGGCTGAACCAGCTGGCCCTGGAGCACCTCCTCGGCGTCCGCTGACGAGTTACCCTCGGGCGATGCTGAGCAACGCGCGGTTCGAAGCCCGCATCCCGACGCAGGACCTGGCCCGAGCGCGCCGGTGGTACGCGGAGAAGCTCGGCCTCGAAGCGGCCGAAGAGCGCGACGGCGGCCTGCGCTACGAGGGCGCGTCGGGCGTCTTCTGCCTGTTCGCCTCCGCCGGCGCGTCCGATGGTTCCTTCACCCAGCTGGGCTTCTACGTCGACGACATCGAAGCCGCGGTCGCCGAGCTGCGGGCCCGCGGTGTGGTGTTCGAGGAGTACGAAGGCTGCGTGAACGGGATCATGGACATCCGCGGCAACTACCCGAGCAAGGGCCGCGGCGAACGGGCCGCGTGGTTCCGCGACAGCGAGGGCAACATGCTCGGGATCGCCGAAGTGACCCCCTGACGGAGAAGGGCCGCCGTGTCCGCACGGCGGCCCTTCCCGGTCTACGACACCGTCAGGGTGTCGACGTCGAACAAGGAACCCGCGCCGCCCCGGAAGACCAGGTGGAGCGGGCCCGAACCCGACGTCACGGACGTCGAGACCGTCTGGAACGTCTCCCAGCTACCCGTCACCGGCACCGTCACCGTGCCCAGCAGGGCACCCGTCGCCGAGCCGTCGCGGATCTCGATCGTGCCGCCCGCGCCCGCCGACGACACCACCGCGCTGAACCGCGAAATCCCCGCCGTGCTGACCTGGGAAAAACCGGCCCAGTCGCCGTTCTCGATGTAGCCCAGGGTGTTGCCGCCGCTCGCCGGGGCGTGCGGCGCGACCTGCACGCCCGATCCCGACGTGAACGACTCACCCTCCACAGTGGACGATGACGACCCGCACGACGCCGGGGCCACCCCCGCGGCGTACCGGACCGCGCCCAGGAGCGAGGTGCGGAACACCGCGTCCGAGTACGACTCGATCGTGTGGCCCAGGCCGGTGTAGAACGCCCGGCCACTGCCCTGCGGGTGGCACCACGTGATCGGGTGGTCGGCGCCCATCTCGCCACCGGTGTAGCTGGACTCGTCCAGCGTCTGCAGCACGTGGACGCTGCCGCGCGGGTTGGTCCGGTAGTTGTACAGCTCATCGGTCCGCGTCCACACCGCGGGCAGGTTCGCCGTCGCCGGATGCGTGTTGTCCTCCGTCACGAACCGCGCCTGCTGGATCGCCGGGTGGCTCTTGAAGTACGCCCCGACGAGCTGTCCGTACCACGGCCAGTCGTACTCGGTGTCGGCCGCCGCGTGGATGCCGAGGTAGCCGCCGCCTCCCTCCACATAGGACTCGAACGCCGCCTGCTGCGTCGCGTCCAGGACGTCGCCCGTGGTCGAGAGGAACACCACCGCCTCATAAGAAGCCAGCGAAGCCGCCGTGAACACCGACGCGTCCTCGGTCGCCGTCACGGTGAAGCCGTTCGCCGCGCCCAGTTCACGGAGAGCTTGGATGCCCGCCGGGATCGAGTCGTGGCGGAAGCCCGCCGTCTTGGAGAACACCAGCACGTCGTACGACGGGTCCACCTGCGTCGGCATACCGCTCAGCGTAAAGGAATCGACGTCGAACAGGGAACCGGAACCCCCGCGGAACACCAGGAACAGCCGACCCGAGCCACTCGACACCGACGTCGTCACGTTCTGGAAGGTCTCCCAGTCCCCGGTCGACGGCACGGCCACCGACCCCAGCAGCGTCCCGGTCGCCGAACCGGACCGGATCTCGATCGTCCCGCCCGCGCCGGCCGAGGAAATCCGCGCCGTGAAGGACCGCGCGCCCGCAGTGCTCACCGACGCGTACCCGGCCCAGTCGCCGTTTTCGATGTAGCCGAGGGTGTTGCCGCCGCTCGCCGCGGCGTGCGGCGCGACCTGCACGCCGGAGCCGGACGTGAACGACTCGCCCTCGACCGCCGGCGACGCGGTCGTGAACGTGAAGGCGTCCAGGTCGAACAGGTTGCCCTGCCCGGTGACGCCCTTGAACACCAGGTACAGCGACGTCGTGCCGGCCGGCCGGTTCGCCAGGTTCGCCGTCACGTCGACGAACGTGTCCCAGTCCCCGGTGTTGGCCACCGCCGCCGAGCCGAGCAGCGTGCCGGTCGGCGAGCCCGCGCGGACCTCCAGGGTCCCGCCCGGGCCGCCGGACGACACCCGCGCGCTGATCGCCGTCGCGTTGCCCAGCGCGTACGGCGTGAACGAGATCCAGTCGCCGTCGTCGGTGTACCCGACCGTCCGGCCGCCCTCGGCCGCGCCGTGGTCGGCGAGCTGGATCCCGGACTGCGCCGCGAAGTGCTCGCCCTGGCGGTGCCGCGGCTGCAGCTTGCGCACGCTGTGCGAGGTCAGCCCGCCCTGGTCGGTGTACTGCGCGTCGAAGACGCCGTAGATGTTCGCCGCGGCGTCGTGCTCACCGTCGACCGGGACCGCGATCGAGCCGGAACACCCGGTCGCCTGCGTGATCTGGTGCTCGTGGCTGTCGTGGCCGAGGAAGTAGGTGACCTTGACCTTCGAGCAGTCCAGCGGCCCGTCCTCCGGATCGCTGCCCGTCACTTGGAAGGGCACGGTGTCACCGAAGGAGAACAGCTGCCCGTCGATCGGGGAGCCCAGCGTGACGGACGGCGCCGTGTTCCCGACCGTGACGACCAGGCTCGCCGTGCCGGTCAGTCCCTCCGGATCCGAGACCGTCAGCGTCGGCGAGTACGTGCCGTTGGTGGTGTAGGTGTGCGCCGGGTTCGCCGAGGCCGAGGTGGCGCCGTCGCCGAAGTCCCAGCGGTAGCTCAGCGCCCCGCCTTCGGGATCGGCGCTGCCCGCGGAAGAGAAGTTGACGGTCAAGGGATTCGGACCGGACGTCTTGTCGGACGCGGCTTTCGCGACCGGGTTGCGGTTCGTGCCCGCGAGGTACTCGATCCGGTAGAGCGCCTGGTTGTCGTCGCCGGTGCCGTAGTCGAGGACGTACAGGGCGCCGTCCGGGCCGAACGCCATGTCCATCACCTGCGTGCCGGACCACGGGAAGTTGTCGATCGGGCCGCGGCTGCCGTCCGCGTTGACGGTCACCGCCTTGATCCACTTGCGCCCGTACTCCCCCGCGAAGAACTTGCCGTCCAGCGACTGCGGGAACTTGACCGTCGACGTCGAAGCGGCGTCGTACCGGTACACCGGCCCGCCCATCGGCGACTCCGAGCCGCTGCCGAACTCCGGCGGCGCCCCCTCGTCACCGGCGTACTTGATCCACGCCGGCTTCGGCACCGGCAGCTTGGCGAGGCCGGTGTTGCGGAACGAGGAGTTCGTCGGCCCTCCCGCGCAGTCGTACTTCGCGCCGGACGGACCGCTCGGGAATGTGTAGTGGTTGTACGTCTCGGTGGTCGTGTTCGAGCCGGTGCAGTACGGCCAGCCGAAGTTGCCCGGCCCGGTGATCCGGTCGAACTCGACCTGGCCCTGCGGCCCGCGGTTCGGGTCGGTCGTGCCGGCGTCCGGGCCGTAGTCGCCGAGGTAGACGACGCCGGTCGGTTTGTCGACACTCATCCGGAACGGGTTGCGGAAGCCCATCGCGTAGATCTCCGCCCGCGTGTTCGCGGTGCCCGGCGCGAAGAGGTTCCCCGACGGGATCGTGTACGTCCCGTCCGCCTGCGGGTGGATGCGCAGCAGCTTGCCGCGCAGGTCGTTCGTGTTGCCCGACGAGCGTTGCGCGTCGAACTGCGGGTTGCGCGTGGTCCGCTCGTCGATCGGCGAGTAGCTGTCGGAGGAGAACGGGTTGGTGTCGTCACCGGTGGTCAGGTACAGGTTGCCGGCGGCGTCGAAGTCGATGTCCCCGCCGACGTGGCAGCACTGCCCGCGGTCGTTGGCGACCTTCAGGACGACCTTCTCGCTGGCCAGATCCAGGGTGTTGTCGGTCTTCAGGACGAACCTCGACAGGTGCAGCTCGCCCTTGAACGGCGCGAAGTCCGCCTCGGTGCCGTCGGCCGGCGCGTCACCGTCCGGAGTGGACAGTCGCGGCGAGAAGTACAGCCAGACGAACCGGTTCGTCGCGAAACCGGGGTCGGCGGCGACGCCCTGGAGGCCTTCCTCGTCGTGGGTGTAGACGTTCAGCTTGGCCGCGACCGATGTCGCACCGGCCGCGGTCGTTACGCGGACCGTGCCGTCGCGGGAGGTGTGCACGACCGACCGGTCCGGGAGCACGGCGAGCGACATCGCCTCGCCGAGCTCGGCCGCGCCGGTGGCGAGCGCGACCTGCTGGTAGTCCGCGGGCGGGATGTCCGCGCGGGCCGGGGTGCCGACGGTGAGCAGGAGGCCGGCGCCCAAGAGCGCGGTGCCGAACAGCCTCGCCCACTTCGGTGGGGACGGAGACATGCGGGATCCTTCCTGATTTTGAGCGTGCTTCGCCCCGGAGTGGCGCGAAGCCGGTTTCGATCACCTTCCGACGGGGCTGGCGGTCACCCGTTGAACAGAAGCGTTACTTCGAGGAGAAAGCGGCGTCGAAGGCCGCCGAGGGTGGGGTGAAGTTGAGCTTGCGGACGAACTCGAGCGCTTCGGGCGCGCCGATCAGGCGGTCCATGCCCGCGTCCTCCCACTCGATGGAGATCGGGCCGTCGTAGCCGATGGCGTTGAGCATGCGGAAGACGTCCTCCCAGGGGACGTCACCGTGGCCGGTCGAGACGAAGTCCCAGCCGCGGCGGGGATCCGCCCACGGCAGGTGCGAACCCATCCGCCCGTTGCGACCGTTGAGCTGTTTGCGGGCCTCCTTGCAGTCGACGTGGTAGATGCGGTCCTTGAAGTCCCACAGGAACCCCGCCGGGTCGAGGTCCTGCCAGACGAAGTGCGACGGGTCGAAGTTGAGCCCGAACGCCTCGCGGTGGCCGATCGCCTCCAGCGTCCGGACGGTGCTCCAGTAGTCGTAGGCGATCTCGCTCGGGTGCACCTCGTGGGCGAACCGGACGCCGACCTCGTCGAACACGTCCAGGATCGGGTTCCACCGCGTGGCGAAGTCGGCGTACCCGCGCTCGATCATCGACGGCGGCACCGGCGGGAACATCGCGACCGTGTGCCAGATCGACGAGCCGGTGAATCCGACCACTGTGGACACCCCGAGCTTCGCCGCGGCGCGGGCGGTGGCCTGCATTTCGGCCGCCGCCCGCTGCCGGACGCCTTCGGGTTCGCCGTCGCCCCAGATCCGCGCGGGCAGGATGGCCTCGTGCCGCTCGTCGATCGGGTGGTCGCAGACGGCCTGGCCCACCAGGTGGTTCGAAATGGCCCACACCTTGAGGTCGTACTTGGCCAGCGTCTCCAGTTTCGCCGGGACGTAGGAGTCTTCGGCCAGCGCGCGATCCACTTCGAAGTGGTCACCCCAGCAAGCGATCTCGAGGCCTTCGTAGCCCCAGCCGCTCGCCAGCTCGCACACCTCCTCGAACGGCAGATCCGCCCACTGCCCGGTGAACAACGTCAACGGTCGAGCCATGTCTGACCTCCTGGTGCGTCCTACTCGGTGCGGACAGCCGCTAGCAGCAGCTCCTTGACTTCGGTCGCGTGGATCTTTTCGCGGGCCAGCGACGGGTCCGAGCACAGCAGCACGGGCCCGTCCTCGGGCGAGTCCGGCAGCCGCCCGTGGCTTCCGCGGACCGGCGCCGGGTCGAGCGGGACGACCTGCATCGAGTACCGCAGGCCGAGCTTCTTGCGCGCCAGCGCCGACGCCGCCTTCAGCTTCACCGCCGGGTCGTTCGGGTCGAAGAACAGCTCGGCCGGGTCGTAGCCGGGCTTGCGGTGGATCTCGACGGTCTTCGCGAAGTCCGGCGCGCGGTCGTCGCTCAGCCAGTAGTAGTACGTGAACCAGGCGTCGGGCTCAGCGATCGCGACCAGCTCGCCGGCTCGCTCGTGGTTGATCCCGATGCCCGCCTGGCCTTCGCGATCCAGCACGACGTCCACTCCGGACAGTCCGGCGACGATGTCCCGCACGCGCGGGATATCGGCCGGGTCGGCGACGTAGACGTGCGCGACCTGGTGGTCGGCCACCGCGAACGCCCGGGACGTCCACGGGTCGAGGTACTCCATGCCCGCCTGGACGTACACGTTGAGCAGGCCCTCGCGGCGCAGCGCCCGGTTGATGTCGACCGGCCGGCTCGCGTTGGTGATGCCGTACTCCGAGAGCGCGACGACGGTGTGCCCGCCCGCGGCCGCGAAGTCCAGCAGCGGCTTCAACGCCGTGTCGATCTCGCGCGCGGCCGCCGCGGCCTGCGGCGCGTCCGGGCCGAAGCGCTGCAGGTCGTAGTCGAGGTGGGGGATGTAGACGAGCGTGGTGTCGGGCTTGTCCTCCGCCATGATCTTCTGCGCCGCGGCGATGATCCACTTCGACGACGTGATCGCCGCCGTCGGGCCCCAGTAGGTGAAGAGCGGGAACTCGCCCAGGGCGCCCACCAGGCGGTCGTGCAGCTGCGGCGGGTGGGTGTAGGCGTCCGGGGACTTCTTGCCGTCGGCGTGGTAGATCGGCCGCGGGGTGACGGTCAGGTCGACGTCCATGCCCATCGCGTACCACCAGCACACGTTCGCGACGCGGTGCCCGGCCTGTGCGCGGCGGGCGGCGTCCCAGAACTTGTCGCCCTGCACGAGCTTGTTGTGCTGGCGCCACAGGAAGATCTCGCCGAGGTCTCGGAAGTACCAGCCGTTGCCGACGATCCCGTGCTCGGCCGGCTGCAGGCCGGTGAGGAACGTCGACTGCACCGAGCACGTGACCGCGGGGAACACGGTGTCGAGCTGCGCGGTGAAGCCGGGCTCGGCCATCTTGCGCAGGTTGGGCATGTGCGGCAGCAGCCGCGGGGTCAGCCCGACGACGTCGAGGACGAGCAAACTCATTCGAAAACCTCTTCCAAGCCTAGTTCGATCAAGGAACGCCGGGTCCAGGCCAGCTCGGCCGCGATGCCCGCGACCAGCCCGGCGTCGTCGGCGGGTGCGTCCGGGAGCACCTGCCAGGTGTAGGTCTCGACCTCGACGTGGTCGGTGCGCGCGGTGGCGCCGCCGAACAGCTCGGCCAGGGTCCCGGCCAGCACCGGCCGGGTCGACGTCAGCGGCGGCGCCGGGTCGGCGTGCAGCGGCACGTGGAAGTGCACGCGCCACGGCGCCTCGCCCGGGAGCCCACCGGCCAGCGCTTCGTCGAGGTCGTCGGCGCCCGGCGGAGCGCCTTCGTTGCTCTGGTGCAGGAACCGGGGCTCCACAAAGGACTTCAGCGCCTTCCGCGTCGCCGGGTCGTTCGGCGCGGCGGCCTCCAGAGCCGCGGACGCCTGCAGCTTGACGACGTCGAGCCCGGCCGCGGCGAGCCGCTCCAGCGCGGCCGCCGGGTCCTCGAACCCGACCGCGAGGTGGCAGGTGTCGAGGCAGACACCCAGCCAGTCCTTGTCCACATCGGACAACAGGGCCGCCGCCTGCGCGGTCGTCTCGATGACGCACCCGGGTTCGGGTTCGAACGCGACTCGCACGGGACGGCCGACCTTCGCCAGTCCCTCGGCGAGCAAGCCGAGCTGCCCGCGGTCGTCCCGCCATTCGGTGCGCCAGCCCAGCGGCAACGTCGAGACGCTGCCGCGCACGGCGTCGTCCGGCATCAGCTCGGCGAGCAGCCGGGCCAGGTCGAGGGTGTAGGCGGTCCGCTCCGGCGTCGACCAGTCCGGCCGGTACACCTTGTGCTTGACGACCGGATCGTGGAACCCCTGGTACGGGAACCCGTTGAGCGTGACGACCTCGAGGCCGCGCGCGGCCAGCTCGGCGCGCAGCTTGCCGACGGCCCCCGGGTCGGCGGTCAGCTCGGCCGCCACCGGCCGGGCCAGCCACAGACCGAGCCCGAGCCGGTCGACGCCCAGGCGTTCCCGCACCGGCTCGCCGAAGCGGGCCAGCTGGGCGAGCACACCGCCGAGGTCCTCGGCCTGGTGCACGTTGGTGCAGTAGGCGAGGTGGACGAGCGTGCCGTCGCGGTGCCGGAACCTCACTTGCGCGCACCCCGCAGGATGGAGTTGCCCGCGAACTCGGCGGCCACGGTGTCGGATTCCAGCGACAGCCGCCCGCTCCGGCCGTAGAACTCGACCGGGTTGCGCCACAGCACCCGGTCGACGTCGTCCTCGCTGAACCCGGCGGCGAGCATCGCGTCCCCGGTCTTGCGGGTCTTGAGCGGGTCGCTCTTGCCCCAGTCCGCGGCCGAGTTCACCAGCACGCGCTCGGTGCCGTACTCCTTGAGGATCGCGACCATCCGCTCTTCGTCCATTTTGGTGTCCGGGTAGATCGAAAAGCCCATCCAGCAGCCGGAGTCCTTGACCATCGCCACGGTCATCTCGTTGAGGTGGTCGAGCACCACGCGCTCGGGCGCGATGCCGGACTCGCGGACGACGGCGATGCTGCGTTCGGTGCCGGCGGCCTTGTCGCGGTGCGGGGTGTGCACCATCGCCGGCAGGTCGTGGTCGATCGCCAGCGCGAGCTGCGCCGCGAACGCCTTGTCCTCCTCGGCGGTCATCGAGTCGTAGCCGATCTCGCCGACTGCGACGACGCCGTCCTTCTCCAGGTACCGCGGCAGGAGGTCGAGCACCGGCGCGCACCGCGGGTCGTTGGCCTCCTTGGGGTTAAGGGCGATCGTGCAGTGGTGTGCGATGCCGTACTGGCTCGCGCGGAACGGCTCCCAGCCGACGAGCGCGTCGAAGTAGTCGGTGAAGCTGCCGACGTTCGTGCGGGGCTGGCCCAGCCAGAACGCCGGTTCGACGAGCGCGCGGACGCCCGCGGCGTGCATGGCCGCGTAGTCGTCGGTGGTCCGGGAGCTCATGTGGATGTGCGGGTCGAAGATGCGCATCAGGCGTCCTGTTCGTTCAGCAGCGGGCGGAGGTCGGCGGGGACGTCGCGGCCCGCGGCGGTGCGCTCGGCGGCGAAGGACCGCATCATGCGCAGCAGTTCGTCGTCGGTCCGGCGGTCCAGGCCGGCGACCTCGGCGAGGGGGATGCCCATGAAGACGCACTTGAGGACGCCGTGGCGGTACGCGGCGTCGTCGAGGTGCGTCGCCGCGTACTCCCCCATCGCGGCGGTGACGAGCCGGGTGTCGTTGGTGCGGAGGGCGTCCGCGACCAGGTCGAGCCCGGCCTCCCCTATGTCCACAACGGACAGTCCACGCAGGACGGCCCGCTTCTCGGCGGCGTCGCCGTAGCGGTAGAGGTCCGGCATTTCGGCCACGGCCCCGGGAGCCGCCTTCAGCAGCTCGACGCGGGCCACGTCGTCGACCGTCCACCCCGGGGTCTCCGACGGACCCCGGCCGACCCGGCGGCCGACCCCCGGGAACACCGTGCGCAGCGCCGTCGCGTCGGTCGCGACCTTCTGCAGAGCTTCGTCCAGCCAGGCGTTCACGCGGCCACCGCCTTCCGCAGGAACTCCAGGGACTCGCGGGCGATCCGCGGGGCCGCGTGGCTGTCCCGCGGCAGTTCGACGGCCACCAGCCCGGCGTACGGCGACAGCGCTTCCAGCACCGGCGGGAAGTCGATCTCGCCCCGGCCGAACTCCAGGTGCTCGTGGGTGCCGCGGCGCATGTCGTCGATCTGGACGTTCACCAGCCGCGGCAGGGCGCGCCGGACGCAGTCGGGCACGGACGCGGACTCGTTGCACCGGCAGTGCCCGATGTCCAGCGTCAGCCCGAACCGCTCCGGATCGCCCAGCCTTCGCGCAAGCTCGAAGTACCCGTCCAGGTCTTCGACGAGCATGCCCGGCTCCGGCTCGAAGCCGAGCTTGACGTCGTGTTCGTCGGCCGCCTTGAGCACCTCGGCGCACCCGTCGACCAGGTGCGCCCACGCCTCGTCGGCGGGCAGGTCGGCGGGCTTGTTCCCGCTCCAGAACGACACCGCCTCCGCACCGAGGTCGGCGGCGATCTCGACGGCCCGGGTCAGGAACTCGACGCGGCGCGCGCGGTCGGGGTCGAGGAACGTCGGCGAGTGCTTGCGCCACGGGTCCAGCAGGAACCGGGCCCCGGTCTCGATCACCACGGCCAGCCCGAGCCGGTCCAGCTCGGCGGCCAGGGACGCGACGCGGCTCGCGAGGTCCGGCCCGAACGGGTCGAGGTGCTGGTGGTCGAGCGTCAACGCGACGCCGTCGTAGCCCAGGTCCGCGAGGACGCGCAGGGCGTCCCCGAGGCGGTGGTTGGCGAAGCCGTTGGTGCCGTACCCGAACCTCATGTCGGCGACACCTTCCGGCTCAGCGCCCGCGCGACCGGGAACGCGGCGGCGACGGCCAGCGCCGAGCGCCACGCGCCGGTCCGCGCGATCAGCCCGGCCTGCAGCGGGATCATGCCGTGGATCCCGGCGCCGACCGCGCGGCGGATCTTCGGCGCGGCCGGGTCGCGGACGGCGTCGAACTGCGCCCGCCCGGTCGTCGCCAGGTACGTCCCGAGCAGCGCCGACGCCAGCGGCCCGACGCGGCCCGCGGCGACGCGCACCCCGGCCGTGGCGGCGAGGGTGGCCGCCGGCAGCGCGGGTTTCGCACCGTCCACTTCGGACCGGGACAGCGCGGTCACGGCGTAGGTGTGCGCCCCGACGGTCAGCGCCGCCGGCACGGCCGCGCGGGCCCCACCGCCGCCGAGCAGCACGTCGAGCGTCCGGGCCGCGGCCATCGCGGCCGGCCCGAACACGGTCTCCTTGAGCACGAAGTCGTACGCCCAGACGGTCGCGGCCAGCGGCAGCGCGACGCGCAGGGCCCGCTTCCCGCCGGCGGCCGCGGCGATGCCGAGCCCGCCCGCGGTCAGCCCGGTCGCGACGCCGAGCGCGGTGCCCGGCGAAACACGGCCCGACGGGATCGGCCGCTCGGGCCGTTCCATCGCGTCGAGGTGGCGGTCGGCGTAGTCGTTGAGCGCCATGCCCGCCCAGTAGATGCAGACGGACGCGCCGGTCAGGGCCAGCGTGCGGCGGCCGAACGGCCAGCCCGAAGCGGCGGCTCCGGCGACGGCGTCCCCGGGCACGGTCAGCGCGGCGGGCGCGCGGACGAGTTCGACGAGGGCCTTCACCGGTTCGCCCACTCACGCAGCGCGGCGAACTGCGACGCGAGGTCGTGCGGGCCGTCCCCGACGGGATCCTTGAAGAAGAACCCGAACTCCGCCACCGGCCCGGCGACGCCGTCGCGGCACGCCTTGCCGGTCAGCCGGGCGAGGTCGAGCACCAGCGGCGCGGCGAGCGCCGAGTCGCAGCCCTGCCAGGTGAGCTGCAGCGTCATGCGCGTGCCGAGGAAGCCTTCGAACAGGACGTGGTCCCAGGCGGTCTTCCAGTCGCCGAGGGCCGGGACGTAGTCGATGTGGACCTCGCCGTCGACCGGGTGGCCGAGGTTCTGCTCGAGCACCTGCTGCTTCGAGGCGTTCTTGCTGGACGCGGCGCCGGGGTCGGCGAGCGTGGCGCCGTCGCCGCCGCCGAGCAGGTTGGTGCCCGACCAGGACAGGACGTTCAGCGCGCGCTGGGCGAACATCGGCGCGAGCACCGCCCGCAGCAGCGTCTCGCCGGTCTTGCCGTCCCGGCCCGCGTACGGCTGCCCGGTCGCGCGGGCGAGCTCGTCGAGCGCGGGCAGCCGCGCACCCGTGGAGGGGGTGAAGTCGACAAACCCACACCCGGCTCGGAAGGCGGCGTAGGCGTACAGCGCGCTCGCGGGGAGTACGTCCTCACCCGCGTCCAGCGCGGCTTCGAGAGCGGTGAGCGACGCGTGCGCCGGGTGCGGCGCGCAGGGCGGCTCGGTGGAGGAGACGTTGACGACGACCACGTGGTCGAGTCCCTCGCGGAACGCCGTCAGGTCGGCGACGACCCGGTCGATCGCCGCGCGGCCACCGCCGTCGGGCGCGGGCCGCAGCCGCGCCTCGGCGGCCTCCAGGTCCGCCGCGACCGGGCCGGGCAGCGTCGCCGGCAGCACGCCCGCCGCCACCAGGTGCTCGGCCCGCTTGACCAGCGGCGTGTCGACGACGTCGTGGCCCCCGAAGACCAGGTCCCCCAGCCCGGGCAGCGCGGCCCCGGCGAAGTCCGGCCGCTCGGTCACGCAGCCCGTGCGCGCGGCGAGTCCCGCGCGCATCGCGGCCGCCCCGGCGATGGCCGTCGTGGCCACCGATCCGCGGGCCCCGATCAGCCAGACACCGATCTTCCCCATGTTTCCTCCACCTGTTCGGTTCAGCCCGCGCCGAAAGCTCCTCCGGTGCCGCGGGGCGGGGCACCGCACGCGGCGCTCGAGTCGCCGCGCGTGCGGGTGCCCGCCAGAGCTACATCGCCGGAGTCGATCACGTGTTTCCACCCAGTCGTGAACGCGGCCCAGTCTGCCTGCTGGATCCGGCCCTGACACGTCCCATCTTGCGGACCGGTTGAGGGTTCTTCATCCGCTGTCCCTTTCCGCTCGCACCGGCACCAGCGCCGGGTCGTCGAACACCGCCTGGAGCGCGACGTGCGCCCCACCGCGCGAAGCCGCGGAGAACCCGAGCCACGACAGCTCGACGCGGCAGCCCCCGATGCCGGGGGCGATCACCCGGGCTTCCAGCTCGGCCAGCATCGGGCCGAGCAGGTACGGCCCGAGCTGGGCGAAGTAGCCGCCGAGCAGCACCACCCGCGGGTTGAAGACGTTGACCAGCACGGCCGCGCCGACGCCGAGCCCGGTGCCCACCTGCGCGAGCGCGTCGAGCGTCCGCCGGTCCTTCCGCTCGGCGCGGCGGCGGATGATGTCGAGCCGCTGTTCGAGGTCGAGCGACGGGTCGTGCACCGGGTCGGCGGGCGACGCGGCCAGGCGCAGCATCCCGGCCAGCCCGACGAGCGTCTCCCAGCACCCCCGGCGCCCGCAGCCGCACAGGCGGCCGGCCGGGTCGACCTGGATGTGCCCGATCTCACCGGCGAACCCCTCGGCGCCGCCGAGCAGCCGGCCGCCGGAGATCACCCCGCCGCCGACGCCGATCTCGCCGGTCAGGTAGACCAGGTCGGCGGTGCCGGCGACGCTGCCCATCGCGTACTCGCCGAGCGCGCCGAGGTTGGCGTCGTTGGCCGTGCGGATCGGGAACGACGGCGGGCCGAGCCGCCGGGTCAGCCGGTCGGTGATGCCGCGGACCACCGGGACGTCGGTCCAGTGCAGGTTGGGCGCGAAGGCGACCGTGCCGCCCGCGACGTCGACCAGCGCCGGGATGCCGACGGTCACCCCGGCCGGCGTGACACCCAGGCGGCGGCACTCCCGCAGCGCCCGCGCGGTCAGTTCCGCGCCGGCGTCGAGCACCTTCGCCACGGGGAGCGCTTGGACGTCCAGCGCGACGCGCTGCTCGAACAGGACGGTGCCGGTGAGGTCGAGGGCGAGCGCGGTCAGGTAGTCGACGTTGATCTCGACGCCGATGCCGCCGACGCCGCGGCCGTCCAGCTCGACGATCGTGCCCGGCCGCCCGACGGCACCGGCGCGTTCCCGCTCGCCTTCCCGCGCCAGCCCCCGGCCGACGAGCTCCGAGACGAGGCTCGACACGGTCCCCTTGTTCAGCCCGGTCTCCGCGGCGATCGCCGCACGCGACCGCGGGCCCACGTCCCGCAGGTGCCGCAGCACCAGCGCCAGGTTGCTCCGGCGGACGGCGGCCTGGTCGGCCGGGCGCACCGGTTTGAGGGAGAAGGAGGAGTCCACGCCGACACCGCCCGGTTCGTCTGGTGGACCAACAAATTAAGACGGGCGAAACGGTCGGGTCAACGAGACCGGACAGCGGACGAAAGCCGGACAAACGGTGCTGACCAGCGAAACTATCGCACGCGGCGAGCGAAAGTGTCCCACGGATGGAGCAGGAGTTAGGGCGCTCGGGCGCCTTAATGGGACCTCCGATCGGGCCCGCACCGCTCAGCGGGAGTGTCGGCGGACTTGCGCAAGTTTCCGTCAGGTCGACGGCACGGCCGGGAAAGAAAGCTTGCTCAGCGCGGCAACCAACGGCGAAAGTTCCGGCAAACCCTCAGCGTCCGCAAGAGCCTCCGCCAACGCCGCGTCGTGCGTCGGACGCGCCGCCGTCAACAACGCCTGCCCCGCCGGGGTCACCTCGGTGTAGATGCCGCGGCGGTCGTCGGCGCAGAGGTAGCGGGCCAGCAGCCCGCGACCCTCCAACCTCGTGACCAGCCTCGTCGTCGCCGACTGGCTCAGCACCACCGCGTTGGCCAGCTGGTTCATCCGGAGGTGGAAGCCGTCCTGGCGGGCCAGCGCGTCGAGCACGCTGTACTCGCTCACCGAAAGCTCGTGGTCGCGCTCCAGCGCGCGTTGCAGCCTGTCCTCGATCCGCGCGTGCAGCGCGGCCAGCGTCCGCCAGCCCTGCGCGCGCGCTTCGACGGCGTCGTCGTCCAGTGACACGGTTCACCTCTCCCCGGCTTGCGCGTGCTCCCTTGCACGCTGCACTATCAAGCCTGTGCAATATACGGCGTCTGCAACTATCTCGGACGCTCGTAGTTGCCAACGCCCTCAGTCTACCTCCGGAAGAAGGAAGCCCATGCCCGCCGCTCTGCTCGCACTGGCGATCAGCGCTTTCGGGATCGGCACCACCGAGTTCGTGATCATGGGCCTGCTGCCCGAGGTCGCGGCCGACTTCGGTGTCTCGATCCCGTCCGCAGGCCTGCTCATCTCGGGCTACGCGCTCGGCGTCGTCGTCGGCGCTCCCCTGCTCACCGCCCTCGCTTCGCGGGTACCGCGCAAGACCGTGCTCGTCTCGCTGATGGGCCTGTTCATCGCGGGCAACGTGCTCTCGGCGCTGGCCCCCAGCTACGGCCTGCTGATGACCGGCCGGGTCGTCGCGGCGCTGTCGCACGGCGCGTTCTTCGGCGTCGGCTCGGTCGTCGCCGCTTCTCTCGTCGCCCCGGCCAAGCAGGCCGGCGCCATCGCGCTGATGTTCACCGGGCTGACCGTGGCGAACGTCCTCGGCGTGCCGGCCGGCACCGCGCTCGGGCAGGCCTTCGGCTGGCGCTCGACGTTCTGGGTGGTCAGCGCGCTCGGCGTCGCCGGCGCGATCGGCATCCTCGCGCTCGTGCCGCACCAGGAACCCGAGCCGGGCGCGGGCCTGCGCGGCGAGCTGGCCGTGTTCCGCCGCCCGCAGGTGTGGCTCGCGCTGGTCATGACGGCGCTCGGCTTCGCCGGCGTGTTCGCGTCCTTCACCTACATCGCACCGATGATGACCGAGGTCGCCGGCTTCTCGAGCGGGGCCGTCACCTGGCTGCTCGTGCTGTTCGGCGCCGGCTTGTTCGCCGGCAACCTGCTCGGCGGGCGGGCCGCGGACCGCAAGCTCATGCCGAGCCTCTACGTCATCCTCGCCGCGCTGGCGATCGTGCTGGTCGCGTTCGTCTTCACCGCGCACGCGAAAGTCCCGGCCGCGATCACCATCGCGCTGTTCGGCGCGGCGGGCTTCGCGACCGTACCGCCGCTGCAGGCCCGCGTGCTGGCCAAGGCCGAGGGCGCCCCGGCGCTGGCCTCGGCGGCGAACATCGCCGCGTTCAACCTCGGCAACGCGGGCGGCGCGTGGCTCGGCGGCCAGGCCATCGAGGCCGGCCTCGGCTACACCGCCCCCAACTGGATCGGCGCCGCACTCGCCGCGGCGGGCCTCGCCGTGGCGCTCGTCTCCGGCCTGCTCGACCGCACGGCCCCGGCTAGTTTCGAAGCCGGGGAACGGGTACCCGCCCGATGAACCACCCACCGAAAGGACCCCTCGTGACCAGCGTGCCCGTGATCGAACTCAACAACGGCGTGCGGATGCCGCAACTCGGCTACGGCGTGTTCCAGGTCCCGGACGACGAGACCACCGCCGCCGTGAAGACCGCCCTCGAAACGGGCTACCGCAGCATCGACACCGCCGCCGTCTACGGCAACGAGAAGGGTGTCGGCCAGGCGATCGCCGAGTCCGGCGTCCCCCGCGACGAGCTGTTCATCACCACCAAGCTGTGGAACTCGGCCCAGGGCTACGACTCGACGCTCAAGGCGTTCGACGAAAGCATGCGGAAGCTGGGCCTCGAGCAGCTGGACCTGTACCTGATCCACTGGCCGACGCCCAAGCGCGACAAGTACCTCGACACCTGGAAGGCGTTCGAGAAGCTCTACGCCGACGGCCGCGTCCGCGCGATCGGCGTGTCCAACTTCCAGCCCGCGCACCTCGAACGGCTGATGGACGCCTCCGACGTCGCCCCGGCGGTCAACCAGATCGAGCTGCACCCGTACCTGCAGCAGCAGGAGGTCCGCGAGTTCGACGCGAAGCACGGCATCGCGACGGAGGCGTGGAGCCCGCTGGCCAAGGGCGGCTCGCTGCTGGGCGACCCGGTGATCGCGGACCTCGCGGTGAAGCACGGCCGGACGCCCGCGCAGATCGTGCTGCGCTGGCACCTGCAGCTGGGCACCGTGGTGATCCCGAAGTCCGTGACGCCGTCGCGGATCGAGGAGAACTTCGACGTGTTCGGATTCACCCTGTCGGAGGACGAGATCGAGTCGCTGTCCCCGCTGGACCGCGGCGAGCGCACCGGCCCGGACCCGGACACCTTCAACGCCGGCTGACCCGCTCGTGAGTGGGAAACAGTGTTAGAACACTGTTTCCCACTCACGACGTCATTGCTTGCGGGC
The DNA here is from genome assembly GCF_044768185.1 of Amycolatopsis sp. NPDC101161. NCBI lineage: Bacteria > Bacillati > Actinomycetota > Actinomycetes > Pseudonocardiales > Pseudonocardiaceae > Amycolatopsis > Amycolatopsis sp. NPDC101161. The sequence continues at coordinate 161,955 of NZ_JBIWPI010000006.1, read as the reverse complement.
GACCCCGCCCAGCGTCAGGAAGTTCAGCTCGCTCAGCGGGTGCAGGCGCGGGCCGTCCGGCCACCACTCGTGCAGGTAGACGAGCCCGGGCCGCAGCAGCTCCGTGCCGTCGAAGAACGCCGTGATCTGCTCGCGCGTGCGGTGCACGCTGCCCAGCCCGGTGCCCTGGAAGCTCGTCTCCAGCAGCCGCGCCAGCTCCTGGCGCGGGGAGTCCTCTTCCGGGTCGAAGTGGTGCGTGAGCAGCAGGAACGAGCCCGGCGCGAGCGCCGCCACGTACTCCGCGACGATCGACTTCGCGCGCTCGTAGTCGTCGATGTGGTGGATGATCGACGTCAGGATCAGCGCCACCGGCCGCTTGAAGTCGAGGTACTCCTTCACGACGTCGTCGTTCAGCGTCTCGGCCGGCTTCGTGAGGTCGGCGCCCGTGACGTGGGTCAGGTAGTTCTCTTCCAGCAGCGCCCGGCCGTGCACCTGCACGACCGGGTCGTTGTCGACGTACACCACCTGCGCGTCCGGGTTGTACCGCTGCGCCACCTCGTGGGTGTTTTCGGCGGTGGGCATGCCGGAACCGAGGTCGAGGAACTGGTCGATGCCGCGTTTCCCGGCCAGGAACCGGACCGCGCGCACCAGCCAGTCGCGGTGTTCCTTCGCCATCGTGCGCGCGCCGGGCGCGATCGCCAGCAGACGACGCATCGCTTCGCGGTCGACCTCGTAGTGGTCGTGGCCGCCGAGCAACGCGTCCGACAGCCGGGCCAGGCTCGCCTTGGAGAAATCGAGGGACGCGGAGCCTCCCTCGGTTCCGGACCGCAGGTCGCCAGGCGTCATCGGCTGCTCTCCCTCGTCGTGTGGCGCCGGCCCCTGCCCGGGCCCGGCCACCAGTGTCCGGCAACGGACAGTGCTCAGACTACGACATGCCGTTCACCAAGTGAACCGGGCCGAAGGGCCTTCACTGCCAGGCACAACTACCCGATCGGCAGCTCGCGCCACAGGTGTCCGCCGTCCGTGGTGCGGTACAGGGCGGACCCGCCGTCGGCGTCCGGCTGGCCGTCGACGACCACTCCGGTGCCCCCGCCCGGGAAGTCCAAGTCGGTCAGGCTGAACCCGCGGTCCGGCAGCTCGGTCGTGGTCCAGGTGCGGCCGCCGTCGGTCGTGCTGTGCAGGAACCCGGTGCCGCCGCCCTCGGCCGCGACCGTCGCGGACGTCGGCGACGCCGCGGCGAACCCCTGGTTGATCCCGGCGTACGGCACCGCGTCCTCGTCGGCGAACGGCCCGCCGAGCCGGGGCGCGTGCCGCAGCCGCCGTTCGGTCGAACCGGGCTGCGGCGAACCGGGGCTGCCGCTGCACAACGCCACGACCTGCCGGTCGCGCACGCCGGCGAGCGAGGCGACCGTCCCGGCCGGGCACGGCGGCGCGGCCGGGGTGAAGCGGACGCCGTCGCGCGAGGTCCAGTACCGCTCGGTGCCGTAGTCCGCGCCGAGCGCGACCTGCAAGCCGCCGCCGACGGCCAGGTCGCCGTAGGTGAGCCCACCGGTGACCGCGAACCCGGGCACCGGAACCAGCACCGGCGAACCGGCGGCGCCGGAGTACAGCCGCGTCGAACCGCGGCCCTCGCCGTAGGTGGTGAGCACGGCGAAGACGCGGCCGCCGGTTTCGGTGAGCTTCGAGAGGTAGTACGGCGTCCGCGCGCCGATCAGGCCGACCGGGTGCCAGCTCGCCCCGCCGTCGCGCGTCGTGAGGACGTGGACGCCGTCGCTGACGTAGGCGACGCGCTGGCTCGTGACCGTCAACGCGACGTGGTTGTGGTTGTCGGGCAACGACATCGGCGGCGCGCCGAGACGCCGCCAGTGCGTCCCGCCGTCGGTCGTGCCCACCAGCGCCGGGCACCAGGTCTTCCCGCACGGCGAGTAGCCCAGGACGTACCCGGTCGAGGGGTCGGTCCAGCTCGTCGAAGCGGGCCGGAAGCCGTGCGGGACGGCGGTTTCCGCCGTCGCGGGCGAGACGGACACGGCCAGGAGGGTGAGGACGGACGCCAGCAGCGCCGGGATTCTCATGATCACCTGGACGCGTCGCGCGGGACGGGGTTGCGCGTCCGCGCGAGGTTCCGCCGCGTGGCCGATCCCTCAGGCCAGGCCTTCGGTGAACGAGGCGACGAACCGCAGCAGGTCGGCGCCGGCGGCGAGGTCGCCGAGCACGATGATCTTCATCGTGGCGCGCTCCTGGTCGTAGATGGTCTCGACGCGCAGGGCCCGCTCGCCGGCGTCCCGCGGGCCGTTCACCGACGCGACGACCACGGTGGCGATCCGGTCGGCGGTCGCCCGGTCGACGCCGGCGACCTCGGTGACGCTCGAAAGTTCGGCGATCGGCCGGTCCGGCCGCGGTTCCGCCACCGGCAGCCCGGTGAAGGCCTCGAGGTCGTCGGCGGCGATGCGGTACTGCTTGCCGATCCGGACCGCCTTGAGCCGCCCGTCGCGCACGTAGTTCCGGACGGTCCGGACGTGCAGCCCGAGCTTCGCGGCGACCTGTTCGACGGAGAAGACCTCCATGACCCTCCTAGCGCGTCACGCAAACTACCGTATCACGCTGCTTGTCAGGGAAGTTTACGGAACCCACGGTTTGCTCACGCGGCTGAGGGGTATTCACCAGTGTTGCTTCCGCTCGCCCAGATACGTCCACATCGGACAGTCGAAAGGACGGCGCCGACGATGCCGTATCCCCCGCCCCAGGAGCCGTACGAACCGCGGTACGAAGCCGCCGAAACCGAAGAAGTCGTGGAGCGCACCCATCCGCGCATCCGGATCGTGCGGACGGTCAACGCCCTGATCCACCTCGTGTGCGCGGTGTTCGCACTGGTGCTCGCCGTCCACATCGTGCTGGTGCTGGGCGAGGCGAACATGGCGAACGGCTTCGCGCACATGATCAACGAGTGGTCCGCGGGCGTCTCCCTCGGCTTGCGCAACCTGTTCACGCCGGATTCGGCGAAGCTGGCGACGTTCTTGAACGACGGCCTCGCGGCGGTGATCTGGCTGGTCATCGGCGCGATCCTGACGGACGTGATCACGCGGATCGGCGTGCCGGGACCCAGGCGGGTCTGGTACCGCCGCGGCTACCGCTACCACTGACCGACCACGAAGAAGGCCTCCCCGGAAACTCCCGGGGAGGCCTTCTTCACGCTCGGGGAACTAGCCCTGCGGCTGTTCCACGACCGGTTGCTCGGGCTGCGACTCGGGCTCCGGCTGCACCTCGACGGGATCGACCCCGCGGGGTGCGGGAACGCCCTGGGCGGCGGCGACCACGTCGAAGTGCTCCCGGCACCAGCGGCCGTAGCGGCGGGCCTGCACTGTCATCGCGTCCACCTCCTCTCCACGGGCGGAACGGGCGGTCCTGGTCACACCCTCAGCGTCCTCCGCCGAGGCTCCGAAAGCCAACAGATTTAAGCGGGACTTAACACACGGTCGAGTGAATGTCTACAAAGGACTTCAGCCCGCGAACTCCCGCACGACCGTCCGGCAGAACGCCGGCAGGTCGTCGGGGTTCCGGCTCGAGACCAAGCCGTTGTCGACCACTACCTCTTCGTCGACGACGGTGGCGCCGGCGTTACGCAGGTCGGTCCGGATGCTGGGGTACGACGTCAGCGTGCGGCCACGGACGACATCCGCTTCGACGAGCGTCCACGGACCGTGGCAGATCACCCCGACCGGCTTGCCCGCGCGGACGAAGTCGCCGACGAACTTGACCGCCGAACCGTCCGTGCGCAGGTTGTCGGGGTTCATCGTGCCGCCCGGCAGCAGCAGCGCGTCGAAGTCGCCGACCTCGACGTCGGCCACCTTCCGGTCGACCGGGAACCGGTCGCCCTTGTCGATGTCGCCGTTCATCGCCTGGATCTCGCCGGCGTCGAGGGACACCAGCTCCACCGTCGCGCCTTCGTCGAGGACGGCCTGGCGCGGCTTCTCCAGTTCGACCTGTTCGACGCCGTCCGCGGCCAGGATCGCGACGCGGCGACCTTGCAGTGAGTTCGCCATCAGACTCCTCCGTCAGGATCAATGCACGGAAGAATTACCCGCTCGAAAACCGGCCAAACCCGGTCCACAGTGGACTCAGTCGGAGCACTCCACGGCCAGGACGGCGATGTCGTCGTGGGCCGAGCTCCCCAGCCAGTCCCGCACCGCCTGGCGCAGCCGCCGCACCACCTCGCGGGCCGGCTGCCCCGCCGCGGTCGCCAGCACCGCGCGCAGCCGGTCGTCGCCGAACAGCTCCGTCGGGTCGTGGCGGTTGCGGGCCTCGGTGATGCCGTCGGTGTAGAGGAGGCAGACGTCGCCGCGCTCGAGCCGCGCCCGCGCCTCGGCGAACCGGGCCTGCGGCGAAATGCCGACCAGCGTCCCGGGGACCGTGACCTCTTCGACGACGCCGCCCCGGCGGACGATCAGCGGCGCCGGGTGGCCGCCGGAGGCCAGCGTCAGCTCGACGCCGCCGTCGGACGGCCGGGCCGAGCCCAGCACCAGCGTCGCGAACCGGCTGCTGCCGCCGGCGATGAGCAGTTCGTTGAGCAGCCGCAGCAGCGTCCGGCCGTCGCGCTCGACCATCGCGAGCGCGGTCAGCGCGTGCCGGACGCGCCCGGTCAGCGCCGCGGCTTCGGCGCCCTTCCCGCAGATGTCGCCGAGCACGAGGAACGCGCTGCCGTCGTCGTGCGCGAGGACGTCGAAGAAGTCGCCGCCGACCGCGAGCACCCCGCCGGCCGGCTCGTACCAGGTCTCGAACCGGGCGCCGTCCAGCTCGGGCGGGTCGACCGGGCGCAGCGTGGTCTCCAGGCCGCGCGTGGCCTCCTCCTGGCGGGCGTAGCGCTGCGCGTTGGCCAGCGCCGTCCCGGCCGCCTTGGCGAACTCCACCACCGCGCGGGCCTGCTCGGCGCCGAACTCCGGGTCGGCGCGGCGGCCCAGCAGCAGCGCGCCGGTGACGCCGGCGCCGGCGCTCGGGCCCAGCGACACCACCGCGACCTCGGCGTGCCCGGCGAACCGGTCGGCGACGACCGGGGGCAGGGTCGCCATCTCGGGCGCCGGGACCGGGGCGGGCTCCGGCTTCCCGGTGGCCGCGAACGTCGCCGCCAGCACCGGGGCGACCTGCGCCGGGACCCGGCGGATCCGGCCGTGGCCGTGCGCCGACGGGCGCTCGCAGCTCCACCACTCCCACCGGCCGCGGGTGGTCGGCAGCAGCACGAAGACGGTTTCGGCCAGCGCGGACGCGGCCAGCTCGGCGATCACCCGCGCGGTGCCGTGGCGCCCGCGCGCGGTGGCGAGCCTCGGCCCGGTCTCGGCGAGGAAGTCCCCGACGTGCCGCTGCGGGACGTCCTCCGCGGGCACCGTCCAGGCGTGCCAGCCGCCGGGCAGGGCGCGGATCCGGGCGGGACGACGATTACCGGCGACTTCGACGTGTCCGGAGGTCTCCGCGAGGGGGTGCAGCCGCGGTTCGCCGCCGCCGGTCAGCGTCCGCGCGGCCGGGTTCGCCCAGCGCAGCACGCCTTCGGCGTCCTGGAGGAACACCGCGTCGCGCACGTCCTCGAGGACGGCCCGCCCGAAGGCGTCGAAGCCCGGCGGCGCGTCCTCACCGGTCATCGGTGGCAGGGCCGCCGACGCCGGGGCCGGACGTGACACCATGCACGGACCTCCTGCCTCCGGACTGCTATCGCACGGCTACCGCGTGAGCGGGCGGACTGGCTCGAAGTGTAGGGCGAATCATGACACGCTGGGTCGTGGACCATGGCTGGCGCATGCGTGGTGGAGAGGGTCGGCACACATGACAACGGAATCCCAGAGCGAGGCGGCGGCGCTGGAGCGGCTGCTCGTGGCGGTGCGGGATCTCGGGGACGGCAACTTCCGCCGGCGGCTCGTCCCGCACGGCGACGGCATCTCGGCGCAGCTCGCGGTCGCGTTCAACGACATCGCCGAACGCAACCAGCGGCTGGTCAGCGAGCTGCTGCGGGTGCGCGCGGCGGTCGGCCAGGACGGCCGGCTCAGCGAGCGGCTCGAGGCCGAGGTCGGCCCCGGCGGCTGGACCACGGCGGTCGAAAGCGTCAACGGCCTGGTCGAGGACCTCACGCGGCCCACGATCGAGCTCGACCGGGTGCTCGGCGCGGTGGCCGACGGCGACCTCTCCCAGCCGATGACCATGACGCTGGACGGCCGTCCGCTGCAGGGCGCGTACGCCACGCTGGCGAAGACGGTCAACGGCCTCATCGCGCAGCTGTCGCGCTTCGCCGCCGAAGTGACGAGGCTCTCCCGCGAGATCGCGGGTGAGGGACGTCTCGGCGGCCAGGCGGTCGTCCCGGGCGTGTCCGGCACCTGGCGCGACCTCACCGACTCGGTCAACTTCATGGCCGACAACCTCACCGAGCAGGTCCGCAACATCGCGCAGGTCACCACCGCCGTCGCCCGCGGCGACCTGACCCAGAAGATCAACGTCGACGCCCGCGGCGAGATCCTCGAGCTCAAGAACACCATCAACACCATGGTGGACCAGCTGTCGTCGTTCGCCGACGAGGTCACCCGCGTCTCGCGCGAGGTCGGCTCGGACGGCAAGCTCGGCGGCCAGGCGCAGGTGGCCGGCGTCGCGGGGACGTGGCGCGACCTCACCGACTCGGTCAACCAGATGGCCGACAACCTCACCGACCAGGTCCGCGGCATCTCGCTGGTGGCGACCGCGGTGGCCAACGGCGACCTGACGAAGAAGATCGACGTCGATGCCCGCGGCGAGATCCTGCAGCTGAAGAACACGCTGAACACGATGGTCGACCAGCTCTCGGCGTTCGCCGGCGAGGTCACCCGCGTGGCGCGCGAGGTCGGCAGCGAGGGCAAGCTGGGCGGGCAGGCCGAGGTGGCCGGCGCGGCCGGGACGTGGCGCAGCCTCACCGACTCGGTCAACCAGATGGCCGACAACCTGACCGACCAGGTCCGCAACATCTCGCACGTGACCACGGCCGTGGCGAAGGGCGACCTGACGCAGAAGATCACGGTCGACGCGCGCGGGGAGATCCTCGAGCTCAAGACGACGATGAACACGATGGTGGACCAGCTGTCCGCGTTCGCGGACGAGGTCACCCGAGTGGCGCGCGAGGTCGGCACCGAGGGCCAGCTGGGCGGTCAGGCGCAGGTCCCCGGCGTCGCCGGCACCTGGCGCGACCTCACCGGGTCCGTGAACTTCATGGCGAACAACCTGACCACCCAGGTCCGCAACATCGCCCAGGTCGCGACCGCCGTCGCGCGCGGCGACCTGACGCAGAAGATCGCCGTGGACGCGCGCGGCGAGATCCTGGAGCTGAAGGACACCCTCAACACGATGGTGGACCAGCTGTCCGCGTTCGCGGACGAGGTCACCCGAGTGGCCCGCGAAGTCGGTACCGAAGGGAAGCTCGGCGGCCAGGCGACCGTGCCCGGCGTCGCCGGGACCTGGAAGGACCTGACCGACAACGTCAACTCGATGGCGAACAACCTGACCGACCAGGTCCGGAACATCGCCCAGGTGACGGCGGCGGTCGCGCAGGGCGACCTGACGCAGAAGATCACCGTCGACGCGCGCGGCGAGATCCTCGAGCTCAAGACCACGCTGAACACGATGGTCGACCAGCTGTCCGCGTTCGCGGACGAGGTCACCCGAGTGGCCCGCGAAGTCGGCACCGAAGGCATCCTCGGCGGCCAGGCCCGCGTCCGCGGCGTCGCGGGCACGTGGAAGGACCTCACCGACAACGTCAACGTCATGGCCGACAACCTGACCGACCAGGTGCGCAACATCGCCACCGTGGCGAGCGCGGTGGCCAACGGCGACCTGTCGAAGAAGATCCGCATCGAGGCCCAGGGCGAGGTCGCGGCGCTGGCCGAGACGCTGAACGGCATGGTCGAGACGCTGCGCGCGTTCGCCGACGAGGTCACCCGCGTCGCCCGCGAAGTCGGCACCGAAGGCATCCTCGGCGGCCAGGCCCGCGTCCCCGGCGTCGCCGGGACCTGGAAGGACCTGACCGAGAACGTCAACTTCATGGCGCACAACCTGACCAGCCAGGTGCGCAACATCTCGCAGGTGACCACCGCGGTCGCGAAGGGCGACCTGACGAAGAAGATCGACGTCGACGCGCGCGGCGAGATCCTCGAGCTCAAGACCACGATGAACACGATGGTCGACCAGCTCTCGGCGTTCGCCTCCGAAGTCACGCGTGTCGCGCGCGAGGTCGGCACCGAGGGCAAGCTGGGCGGCCAGGCCGAGGTGGACGGCGTGTCCGGCACCTGGCAGCGGCTCACCGAGAGCGTGAACCAGCTGGCCGGGAACCTGACCACGCAGGTCCGCGCGATCGCCCAGGTCGCGACGGCGGTGACGGCGGGCGACCTGACCCGGCACATCACGGTCGACGCGTCCGGCGAGGTCGCCGACCTCAAGGACAACATCAACCAGATGATCGCGAACCTCAAGGAGACGACGAGGACCAACCGCGAGCAGGACTGGCTGAAGACGAACCTCGCGCAGCTGTCGGGCCGGATGCAGGGCCACCGCGACCTGGCGTCGGTCGCGGCGCTGATCCTGTCCGAGCTGGCGCCACTGGTCCGGGCGCAGCAGGGCGCGTTCTTCCTGGCCCGCGACGACGACCGCGACGGCACGGTGCTCGAGTGCATCGCCGCGTACGGCCTCGCCCAGTCCCGCGCCGGCCTGCGGTTCGCGATCGGCGAGTCGCTGATCGGGCAGGCCGCCGTCGACCACCGCACGATCCTCGTCCAGGACGCGCCGCCGGAGTACGCGCTGGTGTCGTCCGGGCTCGGCTCGGCGTCGCCGGTGAACCTGATCGTGCTGCCGGTGCTGTTCCAGGGCGAGGTGCTCGGCGTGCTGGAGCTGGCCTCGGTCAACGAGTTCAGCACGGTCCACCAGGACCTGCTGGAGCAGCTGCGGCACACCATCGGCGTCAACGTGAACACGATCCTGTCGAACTCGCGGACGGAAGCGCTGCTGACGGAGTCGCAGCGGCTGGCGCAGGAGCTGCGGGCGCGGTCGGAGCAGCTGCAGGCCCAGCAGGGCGAGCTGCGGCGGTCCAACACCGAGCTGGCCGAGAAGGCCGCGCTGCTGGCTCAGCAGAACCGCGACATCGAGGTCAAGAACAGCGAGATCGAGCAGGCCCGCCAGGAGCTCGAGGAGCGCGCCGGGCAGCTGACGGTGGCGTCGCAGTACAAGACCGAGTTCATGGCGAACATGTCGCACGAGCTGCGGACGCCGTTGAACAGCGCGTTGATCCTGGCGAAGCTGCTGTCGGAGAACCCGGAAGGGAACCTGACGGAGAAGCAGATCCAGTTCGCGAAGACGATCTACGCGGCCGGGTCGGACCTGCAGCAGCTGATCAACGACATACTGGACCTGGCCAAGGTCGAGGCGGGCCGGCTGGACATGCAGATGTCCGACATCACGCTGCCGGAGCTGGTGGACTACGTCGAGTCCCTCTGCCGGCCGCTGACCGCGGACAAGGGCCTCGAGTTCGCGGTCCACATCGACCCGCCGGTGCCGGGGAGCGTCCACACGGACGAGCACCGCCTCCAGCAGATCCTGCGCAACCTGCTGTCGAACGCGGCGAAGTTCACCGACGAGGGCGGCGTCCGCCTCCACATCCGCGCGGCGGACCCGGCGGAGGTCGAGCAGGAGGCGCTGAAGAACGCGCCGGGCATCATCGCGTTCGCGGTCGAGGACACCGGGATCGGGATCCCGGAGGAGAAGCTGGCGGTCATCTTCGAGGCGTTCCGCCAGGCGGACGGCACGACGAGCCGCAAGTACGGCGGCACGGGCCTGGGGCTCAACATCAGCCAGCAGCTGACGGAGCTGCTCGGGGGCGAGCTGCGCGTGGTCAGCGAACCGGGCGTGGGCTCGACGTTCACGCTGTACCTCCCGGTGGCGGCGGCCAACCTGGTGGACCCGGCGGTGACGGCCCTGTCATCCCCGCGGCTGCCGGCGGTGCCGAGCACGGTCCTGGTGGCGGCACCCGACGTCACACCGAAGCGCTTCCACGGCGAGAAGGTCCTGATCGTCGACGACGACCTGCGCAACGTGTTCGCGCTGGCAGCGGTCCTGGAGCAGGCGGGTCTGGAGGTCGTCTACGCGGAGACGGGCGTGGACGGAATCCGGGCCCTGGAGCGCCACGAGGACACAGCGCTGGTCCTGATGGACGTGATGATGCCCGAACTGGACGGCAACGCGACGATCGCGGCAATCAGGGCGGAAGCGACCAACGCGGACCTGCCGGTGATCGCGGTCACAGCCAAGGCCACCCAGGAGGACCGAGCCAGGACCCTGGCCAGCGGCGCGGACGACTACATCACGAAGCCGGTGGACACGGACAAGCTGCTGGACGTGATCGCGGCGTCCTTGGAAGCGGACGCCGCGTCCTACGGTGGAGCGGGTGACGGGAATCGAACCCGCGTAGCTAGTTTGGAAGACTAGGGCTCTACCATTGAGCTACACCCGCGTGCCCCCGAGGTACCCGGGTGCGTGGCCAGGATAGCGTGACCCGCTAGGCTGATCACACACCCCCCAGGGGGTGTCACGGGATGTGGCGCAGCTTGGTAGCGCATTCGCTTTGGGAGCGAAGGGTCGCAGGTTCAAATCCTGTCATCCCGACGCGAGGGGCTGGACCTGCGGGTTCAGCCCTTTTCGTGTCGGCACATGAGTACGCTGCCAGCCGCAACCACCGCTCCAGCTACACCGACGTCGCCCGGAAGTTCCACGTCTGGCTGGCCGAGCCCATCGCGCGCCCGAGGCCGACGATCCTCGCGCGTGGCTCGACCGCCCCGCGTGCCGGCTGGCCACGACCGGCCCCGGCAATGCCGACAACAACTACCGGGCATTGCAGACCTACTTCAACTGGCTGCTGGACGAAGACGAGATAGAACTACATCCGATGGCGAGGATGAAGCCGCCGCACGTCCCCGAACAACCGGCGCCCATCACGTCGGTCGATTTCATCAAGAAGGTCCTCGCCGGGCGGAAAGTGGCGAGCTCTGCCGTTCACTCCGGCGCCGCCGGCGCGCTCGAAGAACGCATCATTTTCTGTAGTCACAACCGAACACCACGCTGGCCCGCCCGGCACCCTCCACAAACTCACACAGGACCACAGGTCATGCGGGCTGGCGTGACCCTGACGTCGCGCGCACCAGATGTTCGAAACGAGCGCGCCGCAGCACTCTCACCCATTTCACGGGGCACGAGAAACAGGGCCGAGGGTGCGCCGAAACAGGCGATCTCGCCCCAGACCGCCGGGATGCAGCGTGATACCAGGGCGGTATCACCGTGGCGGGTCAGAGCCGCGAGGCCGTCCGGACCAGCCCGGCCAGGGCGCGTGAGCGGCTGTGCGCGGGCCACACGATATGCGTGGTGACCGGTGGTGCGTCGCTGAGAGGAACGGCGGCATGCTCTTCCCACAGCCACGTGCGGGCGGACTCGGGGAAGACCGTCATGGTGCGGCCTAGGGCGATCAGCTGGGCCAGCTGCGTCTGGTCGTGGACCTCGGGCCCCGGGCCGGGCGGGTAGGTGTCGTGGCGTGGCCAGCGGGCGAGCGGCAGGTCGGGAACGTCGGAGATCTCGGCCAGGGACAACGTCTTGCGCGCGGCCAGGGGGTGCCTCGCGGGCAGGACTGCCACCTGTGTCTCCGTCATCAGTTCGACGCTGTCGAACCCGGCCAGGGAGTTGAACGGCGTGTGCATCAGCGCCACGTCGGCGCGGCCGTCGCGCAGCATCGCTTCCTGCTCGCACATACCGCTCGGCAGGACCTCGATCGCGGCGGCGCCGGGCTCGGCCGCGTAGGCGTCGAGCAGCTTGTTCAGCAGCTCGTGGAACGCGCCGGCCTTCACCGCCAGCACCAGCCGATCGTGGGAGCCACCCGATCCGCCGCCCCGGCGGGTGCGGCGGACGGCGGCGGTGGTCGCGTCGAGAGCCGCGCGGCCTTCCCGCAGCAGGATTTCCCCGGCTCCGGTCAGGGACACGCCGCGGCGGTTGCGCTCCAGCAGGGTGACGCCGAGGCGGCGTTCGAGCTGCTGGATGGCCCGGGACAACGGCGGCTGGGCCATGCCGAGCCGCTCGGCGGCCCTCCCGAAATGCAGTTCTTCGGCGACGGCGATGAAGTACCGCAGCTCCCGGGTCTCCAAGGTGTCCACACCACAGCCTACCTTGCTGTGATACCTCTCCGGTATCACAGTCCACCGGATCGGTGTTGGCCGCCACGCCCGGTTGCGCACGAAGATCGACGGCATGAGCACGAACACCGTTTTCCTGCCCGGCGGCACGTGGTCGCTGGGCGAGCTGACCGTCACCCGGTTCGGCTACGGCGCCATGCAGCTGGCCGGCCCCGGGGTCATGGGGCCGCCCGCCGACCGCGACGGCGCGCTCGCCGTCCTGCGCAAGGCCGTCGACCTCGGCATCACCCACATCGACACCGCGGACGCCTACGGCCCGCGCGTCACCAACGAACTGATCCGCGAGGCACTGCACCCCTACCCCGCATCGCTGCACATCGTGACCAAAGTCGGCGCGCACCGCGACGAGCACGGAGGCTGGCCCCCGGCCCGGCGGCCCGCGGACCTGCGCCGGGCGGTCCACGACAACCTGGAAACCCTCCGCCTCGAACGGCTCGACCTGGTCAACCTCCGCCTCGGCGACGCTACGGGACCGCAGCCCGGCTCCCTCGCCGAGGCGTTCGGCACCCTGGTCGAGCTCCAGCAGCAGGGCCTGATCCGGCACCTCGGCGTCTCCAACGCCACCACCGAACAGGTCGCCGAGGCTCAGGCGATCGCGCCGATCGTGTGCGTGCAGAACATGTACAACCTCGCCCACCGGCACGACGACCGGCTGATCGACGAACTCGCCGGCCAGGGCATCGCCTACGTACCCTTCTTCCCCCTCGGCGGGTTCAGCCCGCTGCAGTCTTCGGCGCTGTCGGCCGTAGCCACCCGGCTGGGCACGACACCGATGTCGGTCGCACTGGCCTGGCTGCTGCGACGATCACCGAACATCCTGCTCATCCCCGGCACCTCGTCGGTGGCGCACCTGACCCAGAACATCGCGGGCGCCCGAGTCCGCCTCTCGGAGGACGACGTGGCCGAGCTGGGCAAGATCGGCGCAACGCAAGGGGCTGCCGGGTGATCCGGCGCGCACAGGCTCCGAGTACTGCGTTCGACCGACCGGGAAACGCGCTACCGGCCGAACTCAGCCGTGCAAAGCACTCCCGGCCTGCCATGCGGACCAGCTGATCGCCCAGTCGCCGTGACCGTTGTTGATCGCCAGCTGCGGACCGCCCGAATTGGTGATCTCGACGACGTCGCCGACGTTGAAGGTGTCGAAGAACCACTTGGCGTTCTCGGTGTTCATGTTGAGGCAGCCGTTGGAGACGTTGGCGCTGCCCTGGACGCCGACCGTCTTCAGGTTCTCGTGCAGGTATTCGCCGTCGTTGGAGATCCGGACGTTCCAGTTCTCCGGTGCGTTGTAATAACCCGGGTCGCCTTCGCACACCCCGTAGGTACAGGAGTCCATGATCTTGTGTTCCTCCTTCCCCAGCACCGTGTGCGTGCCGTTGAAGGTCGGCGTCGGGCCGCGCGGCGGGGTGTCGACGGTCTTGCCCATGCTGATCGGCGCGGTCTTCACCAGCTGCCCGTTGTGGAATGCCTTGATCTGGTGCGTATTGCCGTCCGCCTTGGCGACCCAGGAGTCGTGCACCTTGTAGGTGGCCGTGACGTCCTGGCCGCCATACACCCCGCCGCCGATCGGCGTGCCGAAGGTCGTGGTCTCGAGCTTTACCGTCGAGCCGGCTTTCCAGTAGTTCTCCGGCCGGAAGTGCACCTCGCGCTTGCTCACCCAGTACCAGCCGCCCTCCTGGGCGGGTGAGGAGGTCACCTTGAACGACTTCTCGGCTGCAGCCTTGTCGGTGATGTCGTGGTCGAACTTCAGGCCGATGATCAGGCCGACACCGACATCGTTCGACGCCGGTTGGAAGAGTGCCGGCGTGGCGACCCCGGCCGGTTTGAGCGTGTGCACTTCCCCGCGCTGCTCGGTCGCCGCGCCCGCCTGGTTCACCGCGGTGGCGACCACCTGGTAGGTGGCCGCGTACCGGAGGTGGTCCGTGCTGGTCCAGGTGGTCTTGTCCGGCGAGAGGTCGCCCTTGACGGCGTTGCCGGTTTGCGGGTTGGTGACGGTGACCGCCTGCAGTGTGCCGCCCGAGGCTTTGACGACGATCGGGGCCTTCGGGTTCAGCTGATCCGCGGGAGCGAACGCCACCGTCGCGGCCGGTGCTCCGGGCGATGTCGTGGTCGCGGTTGCTCCGGCAGCTCCGGCCGGATACGCAGTTCCGATGGTCTGCCCGCTGCACGCAGCCAGGACCAGGACACCCAAGCCGAGCCCGGCGATACGGATCACTCTCACGATCACCAGGACGTCTCACCACCCCTGGCGTTGCATGACCATCCGAACTTCGATGCACCGCTCCGCCGACGCACGCCTCCTCGGTCTCATCCCACGCTCGTGCCGGCGGGGTCATCGGTCGCCTCGGCCGTAGGTGAGGCGACGTAGCAGTTTCTCGGCCGGTCCTCGGTAGGCGTGCCGTTGCATTGCATACGCCGCGAGGACCGTGATCAGCCAGACGGCCATCGCGGCGATCGCCGCCGTGAACGTGGGGCTTGCGCTTCCTGTGCCGAGCGAGAGCAGGAACGGCGAGGCCAGGACCGTCCAAGCGAGGGTCTGGAACAGGTACCCGCTCAGCGAGCGCTGCCCGAGGGCGGCGAGGGCTCCGACGACGGCGTTGGTGCGGGAGGATCTCGTGAGGGCGAGCGCGAGCAGGCCGAACAGGCAGAGGTAGCCGATTCCGCCGAAGAAGCCCGACGCTTCGTAGAGCAGCTTGACGGCCGGGCCGGTCTCGGCGTCGACCTCGAGGAATCCGCCGGCGAGCAGACCCATCGGCAGGCCACCGGCGACGCCGAGACCTGTCGCCGCGCCCCATCGCAGCAGCCGCCGGTGGTTCCGCGGTTCTTCGAGCACACGCCGCCGCGCCGCCCACGCGCCCACCCACACGAACAGGATGAACGGCAGCATCGTGAGCACGGTCATCGGCCACTCGGTCAGCCTGGCCGCCACCGCGGCGGTGAAACTGCCTGCCGCCATGGACGCGGAGTCGCCGGTCGGGATGACCGAAGGGCCGGCTGGGCCGGACACGAGCCCGGCCACCACCACGACGGCGAGGGCCACGACGGCCAGCGCCGCGAAGCCCAGGTATCCGAGCGGAACCCGGTACAGGCGCTCGCCCCGCTGCAGCAGAACCAGGGTGAACACGATCCCGACCAGGCCGTAGGCGCCGAGAATGTCTCCCGAGAACAGCAGGATGCCGTGGACCGACCCGAACGCGAAGAGCCATCCGTTGCGCCGCACCAGCACCCGGCGCACCGCGGCCGGTGCGGCACCCGCTGTCTGCTGCCGCCGGGCGAGTTGGACCAGGCCGTAGCCGAACATGATCGCGAACAGCGGGATCCCGCGGGCGTGGACGAACAAGAACAGGAACACGTTGTAGCCGCGTTCGAACCCGTGCGGGGTCTTGTCGATCCCCGGCGCGGTGGCGAAGAAAACGGTCGCGCTGTTGGCCAGCGCGATGATCAGCAGCATGGCCCCGCGGGCCAGGTCGGGTGCGAGCGCTCGTTCACCCGCTCGTACGGGCCCTCGTGCTGGCATGTCATGACCGAGGAGAAAGTGCCTGCCGAACTCGCCAGGCTGTGGCGGCTGCCGAGTGGGTCACGGCTGGGCCGGCCGGCCGGGCTCGACGTCGACCAGGTGGTGTACGCCGCGGTCCAGCTCGCCGACCGCGACGGCCTGGACGGCGTGACTCTCTCCAAGGTCGCGCAAGAACTCGACGTGACGAAGATGTCGCTCTACCGCCACGTCGGCTCGAAGAGCGAACTGTTCGTGCTGATGGGCGACCTCGCCATTGGGCCGGCCCCCGGAATCGAGCCCGGCACCGGCTGGCGCGACGGCCTGCGAGCGTGGGCTTACGCCCACCGGGAGATCTTCCTGCGGCGCCCATGGATGGTGCACCTGCCGGTGTCCGGACCTCCCGGCGGCCCGAACGCGATCGCCTGGATGGACGCGCTACTGCGCGTGCTACGCGACAGCGGACTCGACTGGGCCACCAAAGTGAGCCTTCTCAACCTGCTCGGCGGGTACGTGCGCCAGGCCGGCTTGCTGACCCAGCAACTCACGGACGGCCGACGCGACGCCGGCATCGACCAAGCGCAGATCGAACGGAACTACGGCCGGACCTTGGCGAGCCTCGTCGATCCCACCCGCTTCCCCGACGCGGCGAAACTCTTCGCCTCACCCACCTTCGACAAGCGCGAGGACGGGACCGAGCCGTCAGACCACGAATTCGCCTTCGGCCTGGAACTCATCCTCGACGGCGTTGCCGCGATCATCGCGCGCCCGGCCGAGTAGACCCATCGCAGCACCGACGCCGCCGGGGTGCGAGCGGTGGCGAAGCGGAATCCGGCCTCGACTGGGCGGCGCTGCAACCCGCGGATTCATGCAGAACTTCCGCACCGGCGCGGGTTCCTTCACCGTCGACGGCAACCTCATCGGCGCTTACGGCACCGGACGCGTGTCCTACGTGGACACCCGAGACACCGCCGCCGCCTGCTCGAAGAAACGACAGACGTAGTCGAACGCCTCACTGGCCGGCGACCACGCACGTTCGACGAGTTTCTCGCCACCGAACCGCCCCGCTGACCAGCGGGCGCGCCCGCGGACGTGCAGCTCACCCGCGTTCCTGTACGAGCTTCACGCGGTGCCCCTCGGGGTCGCGCAACCAGGCGTACCGCAGACGTCCGTCCGGTGAGTCGGCCGGACTCGCCACGGGTGCGCCCCCCGCGTCGAGCGCTCTCCGATGCAGTTCGTCAACGTCGTTGCACCACAACACGACCTCCATGTTCTCCCCGGGGCTCGTGGCGATGCCGAAGAACTCGCTGCCCACGCGGGCCGAGCTGAACCCGATCCGGACTCCTGCAGCCTCCACTTCGATCTGGTGGGGCTCGCCACGCGAAGGGAAGCGGAACTTTTCGGGCATTCCGAGCCTCCGGAAGAACGCGGCGCAGCGCTCCACGTCGTCGCACCACAGGTTCAGTTGGACAGCTTCGAACATCGCGCGGCCACCTAGCCCAGGAACTTGTCGACGACCGCGTCGAAGGCCACCGGGTTCTCGAGGAACACGAAGTGCGAACTGGCCTCGGTGGTCGGGAAGATGTGCAGTTGCGCGTCCGGGACGCGTTCGGCGATGTAGCGCTGCGAGGCCGGGCTGACGTGGCTGCCGTCGCAGCCGAGCACGAGGGTGGGGATGTCGATGCGCGGGAGCACGTCGCGCCAGTCTTGAGCGCAGTGGTCGAACAGGAGGGGCACGCCGGCGTAGCCCGGGGTGGACTTGATCTCGTTGACGACGAAGTCCCACACGGCGGGGTCGGTGTCGCCGGAGAACATCGACTTCTCGAATGCTTCCACGGCGGCGAACCCGTCCGGGCCGTTCATCGCGGCACCGAGGTCGAGCAGGCCGGCGACATCGAAGATGGCGCCGGAGTCGGTCTGCTCGGCTCCGGACATCCACGGCACGGCGGCGACCGCGGCGGGCTGGTCGACGACGACGAGCTTGCGCAAGCGGCCGGTGCCGTGGTTGTCGATGTAGCTCCACAGGACCGAGGCGCCCATCGACCAGCCGAGACCGTCGGCTTCGTCGAGGCCGAGGTGGTCGAGCAGCTGCTCGAAGTCCTGCGCCAGGCGCGCGATGCGATAGCCGTGGTGCGGCTTTTCGGACACTCCGTGCCCGCGCTGGTCGTAGGTGATGACACGGCGGTGCTCACCGAGGCCGGTGAGCTGGTTGTGGAACATCGCCTGCGTCTGGCCCCAGCCGTGCACCAGCACCAGTGGCGTGCCGTGGCCACCGGTGTCCTCGTAGGTGAGGGTCACCCCGTCGTTGGTGGTGAAGGTGGGCATGAGAGCACTCCTCGTTGGTCGCGGCTGAGCCGTCACACGCCGTCGTTGCCGAACAGTTTCAGCCGGGTGTTGCCGAGGTCACTACCTTCACGTGACGGAAGTTGGCCACGTCCGTTGCTCCGATTGTCGAACGAGCGTGGTCCGGGCTGGTCCGATTGCGCCGTGATGACGTCGAGCATGGCGAACCCGACGTGCGCGGCGAGCCGGACCTGGCCGTTCGTGATGTCGATCCCGGTCAGTTCACGGATGCGGCCGAGGCGGTAGTAGAGCGACGTGCGGTGGATGTGCAGCTCCTGCGCCGCGGCCGGGCCGTTGCCGGCGGCGTCGAGGTAAGCGCGCAGGGTCGCGGTGAGCTGTCCCTCCGGGTCGACCGCGCGCAGCTGCCGCAGCTCGTGCGGCAGGGCTGCTTCGGTCAGCTCTCGCGGGGGGATCGACAGTACCGGCCCGTAGACGCCGAGCGACTCCCACGACGCGACCGGACCGCGCAGTCCCAGTGCGGCCGCGCGCCGGGCGAGCCGGGCCTGGGCGAGCGACTCTGCGGCGTGGTCGAGCCCGTCACCGATGCTGCCGATCCCGGCGACGCACCGGAAGCGGCCCGATGCCAGCTCGTGGGCGCGGTCGAGGATCTCCTGGGCGCGACGCTCGACCGGATCGGGTTTCGCCGGCCGGGTGCCGATCAGGACGACCGCGGACTCGCCCGTGACCGCGTGAAGCACGTCCGTTCCATCGGCTCTGGGTCTGCCGGACAGGGCGTTGCGGAGCGCGATCTCGATGTGCGGCCGGGTGGTGGATGCCGTACCGGCGATCGCGATCTCGACCGCGGTGACGGTCGGGAACCGGTCGGCGCGGCCACCGGCCCGCAAGGCGGCGACGGCGTTGCGCCGCGTGGCCGGGTCGGCGCTCACGAGGTCGAGAACGGCCTGGTCGTCGTCCTCGCCGCGGCCGGTCCGCCGGAGGTCGTTGTGCAGCGCGAAAGCGAGCTCGGTGGCGACCTCGTTGACCCGTCCGAGTTCGGCGGTCGTGATGCTGCCGTCGGCGTCCATCACCATCAGCAGCGCGAGCAGCTCGCCCTCGAACCGCACCGGGACGCAGACCCGCGCGTGCATGCCGATCTCGTCGTTGGGCGGGATGAGCCCGGCGCGGGTCCACGTCGAGACGCCCTGGGCCAGGACGTGCCCGCGGGCTCGGGGTTCGGCGCCGTGGTTGAGCAGTGCTTTCACCCGGACGGGGTCTTCGTCGCCGTAGTGCGCGCTGGCGTACAGCATCTGCATCGCCGGGTCGTTGATGACCACCGACCGGGTGAGCTCTTCCGCCAGCTGGTCGATGACCGTGGACACCACACCGGAGGTCATGCCGGGGATTCTACAAACGGAGCAATGTGCTCTCCGGATCTCTCGTCTACGGACGGTAGGCGCCGTCACCGCGGAGCGACAAAGTGGTGAGACACCTGGGACGGCGCCGCGACGGTCAGGGCCGAACTTTTCTCGTCACGGAGGTCAGCTGGTGAACGAACGAGAGCTGGCCGGGCGGATCGTGGTCGTGTTCGGCGCGGGATCCTCCGGAACCGGCATCAGCAACGGCGAAGCAGCCGCACTCGCCTACGCCGAAGCCGGCGCCACGGTCGCTGCCGTCGACCGCGACCCGACCGAAGCCGATCGGGTCGCGAAGGAAATCATCACCGCCGGAGGAACAGCCCTGCCGGTGACCGCCGACGTCACGGCCGAGGCCGACGTCCGCAACGCCATCGCCCGGATAGTCGCCGCTCTCGGCGTTCCGCACGTGCTGCACAACAACGTCGGCGCCTCGATCGTCGGAGAAATCACCGAGCTCGACCTCGACGCCTGGAACCGCGGCGTGGCCATCAACCTCACCAGCGCCTACCTGACGTGCCGGCACACGATCCCCTTGATGAAGCAGGCCGGCCGAGGAGCGATCGTCAACGTGTCCTCCCTGTCGGCGATCCGCGACACCGGCTACGTCTACCCCGTCTACAACGCCGCGAAAGCCGGCCTCAACCAGCTCACCGTGTCCCTCGCCCTCACCTACGCCCGCAACGGCATCCGAGCCAACGCCGTCCTGCCCGGCGTCATCGAAACACCCATGGTCTCCCAGCAGCTCACCTCGGACCCCGCCGAACTCGCCGCGCGCCATGAGCTGAGCCCGACCGGCCGCATGGGAACCCCCCAAGACGTCGCCAACGCCGCCGTGTTCCTCGCCTCCGACCGCGCCGCCTACATCAACGGCGTCTGCCTGCCGGTCGACGGCGGACTGTCGAGCCGCTGCGGCTGACCCGCTTGTCACCATGCTGCCCGGCGGCGGCAGCCCCGACATGGGCACCGTCACCGCCGACGGCACCCAGCTGTGGCTGTCCGGGCGCTGCGACGAGGTCGTGCACGTTTTGTCCACAAAGGATGGTTCGCTCGATAGCAGAAGGTCGTTGAGAGCTTCCTGAGAGTGCGGCGGCCCGGGGGCGTGAACTCTCGGCGGCCGGTTCACGTGACCCCGGGTAGACGATCAACCCCAGGAGGTCACGCATGACCGAAACGATCGAGGTCCGGCGCGCGGCCGTCGTCCGCAGCGACGGCGAGTACCGGCTCGTGACGAACCAGGCGGTCCCGGCCGGCACGCTGCTGTTCACCCTGGAGGGGGAGCTGACGGCGACGCCGACCCGCTACACCGTCCAGCTGGACGCGGACCGCCACATCGACATGCCCGCGGGGTCGCCGCACGAGGAGGTGCTGGACCGCTACTACTGGCGGTTCATGAACCACGCCTGCGAGCCGACGGCGGTGATCCGCGACCGGTCGGTGCTCAGCCTGCGCCCGATCCCCGCGTGGTCGCAGATCACCTTCCACTACGCCAGCACCGAGTACGACATGGCCGAGCCCTTCGCGTGCGAGTGCGGCAGCGGCCGCTGCGACGGTGCCGTCCAGGGCTTCCGGTACCTGGCCCGCGAGCGGCGCGAGGCGCTGCGCTCGCTGCTTTCGCCGTACCTGCTGGCCGTGCTCGACGGCCGGATCGCCGAACCCGTCGGAGTGTGACGGTGAGCGAGGCGCTCCAGCCGGCCGTGACACCCGGGGCTCCGCCCCGGGCCGGGGGCTCCGCCGCCCGGACTCCCCGAGAAGCTGCCGAACCCGCCCTCCTGCACCAGTTCTTCGAGCAGTCGGCCCGGCGGTGGCCGGACGCGGTCGCCGTCGACCTCCCGCCGTCCGGTGGCCGGCCCCGGCGCACCGTCACCTACGGCGACCTGCACCGGCGGTCCTCGGCCGTGGCGCGCGCGGTGCACCAGGCCGTGCGGCGGCCGGGGATCGTCGCGATCCTGTTGTCCCGCGCGACCGAGGACCTCTACCTGGCGCAACTCGGCGTCCTGCGGTCCGGTTCGGCCTACGTCTGCCTCGACCCCTCGTTCCCCGACGAGCAGCTGGCCCACATCCTCGGCGACGCCGCGCCGGCGTTGCTCGTCACCGACCGGGCCGGGCACGAACGGGCCGCGCGGGCCGGCTACACCGGCGCGGTGCAGCGCGTCGACGGACCGGCGGAGCCCCCGGCCCGGGCAGTCATCGCACCTGCGGCGCCGCCGGGGCTGGCCTACGTCATCTACACCTCGGGCACCACCGGCAAGCCGAAGGGTGTGCTCGTCGGGCACCGCGGGGTGGTCAACCTGATCCGCTCGGACGTCGCGGAGTTCCGGCTCGGCCCCGGCGACCGCGTCGCGCAGGGCTCCTCCCCGGCCTACGACTCCTCGGTCGAGGAAGCGTGGATGGCGTGGGCGTGCGGCGCCACCGTCGTGGTGATGGACGACGAGACCGCGCGCCTGGGTCCCGACCTGGTGCCCTGGCTGCGGCGCGAGCGCGTCACCGTGCTGTGCCCGCCGCCGACCCTGCTGCGCGCGACCGCGTGCGAGGACCCGCGGCGGGAGCTGCCCGACCTGCGCCTGCTCTACGTCGGCGGGGAGGCGCTGCCCGCCGACGTCGCGGAGCGCTGGGCGCCGGGCCGCCGGATGGTCAACGGCTACGGGCCGACCGAGTGCACGGTGACCTGCTTGCGCGCCGACGTCGAGCCCGGAAAGCCCGTCGCCATCGGCAAGCCGGTGCCCGGCATGCGGGCCTGGGTGCTCGACGAACGGCTGCAGCCCGTCAAGCCCGGGGAGAAGGGCGAGCTGTGCATGAGCGGCCCGGGCCTGGCGCTGGGCTACCACGGCAAGCCGGAGCTGACGGCGGAGAAGTTCCCCCGGCACCCGCGGCTCGGGCGGCTCTACCGCACCGGCGACCTCGTGCACGCGGAACCGGACGGCACGCTGTTCTACCACGGCCGCATCGACTCCCAGGTCAAGCTGCGCGGCTACCGGATCGAGCTGGAGGCGATCGAGGCGTCGCTGGCGCGGTTCCCGGGCGTGCGGGAGGCGGCATGCCGGGTCCAGGGCGAAGGGGCGGGCCAGGTCATCGCCGCGCACCTGGTGCCGGACGGCGCCATGCCGGATCCGGCCGCGCTCAAGGACCACCTGCGCGCCGCCCTGCCCGCCTACATGATCCCGGCGGTCTTCGGGGCGGCGGACACGCTGCCGCGCAGCGCCGGCGGCAAGCTGCGCCGCGACGACCTGCCGGTCCTGGCCACCGGGCGGCGCCACGCCGTCAAGACCGCCGGCACCGCGACCGAGGAGTTCATCGCCGACGCCCTGCGCGAAGTGTTCGGGACCGCGGACATCGGCGCCGACGACGACTTCTTCGACGACCTCGGCGGCAGCTCGCTGCAGGCGGCGATGCTCATCTCGAAGCTGCGCGCCAACCCGCTCACCGAGGCCATCGCCGTCCGGGACGTCTACAGCGCCCGCACCGTGTCCGGGCTCGCGAAGCTCGCGGCCCCTGCGCTCCACGACGAGCTGGACGCGGTCGCGGCACCGTCGCACGGCGCGATCGCCGTCACCGCGGCGCAGGCGGCCTGGTTGCTGGCCGAGCTGGCGATCGCCGCGCCGATCGGGTACTTGGCCGTGTTCGTCGCACTCCCCTGGCTGGCCGAGCGGATCGGGCTGGTCCCGCTGATCGTCCTGCTCCCGATCGCGGCGCTGGTGGCCGGGTTCGGCTGGACGCCGGTGGCCGTGTTCCTCGCCGTCCGCGCGAAACGGGTGCTCATCGGCAAGTTCGAGCCGACCCGGGTGCCGGTGTGGAGCGGGTTCCACCTGCGGCTGTGGATCGTGCGGCACCTGCTGCGGTTCGTGCCGTGGGGAACCATCGCCGGCACCGAGTTCCAGAACATCGCCCTGCGTTCGCTCGGCGCCCGGATCGGCAAGCGCGTGCACATCCACCGCGGCGTCGACGTCGTGCAGGGCGGCTGGGACCTGCTCGACCTCGGCGACGACGCCACCATCGCCCAGGACGCCTCGCTCGGCCTGGTCCAGCTGTCCGAGGGGCACCTGACGATCGGGCGGGTCACCGTCGCGGGCGGGGCCACCGTCGACGTCCGCGCGGGCATGTCCCCGAACACCCGGCTCGGCCGCGGATCCTGGCTGGCCGCGTTGTCCTCGCTGCCGTCAGGGACCGCGGTGCCCGACGGGCGCCGCTGGGACGGCGTCCCAGCGCACGACGCGGGCCCGGCACCCCGCGCCCCGGTCCCGGTCGTCTCGGGCAGCATGCTCTCGCCGTTCGCGCACGGGCTCGCGACCATCGCGGCGCGGGCGGCCTTCGCCTGGCTGTTCGCCCTCCCGTTCTCGGCGGTCATGATCGCGCTCGTGCTGACCTTCGACGTCACGTACCCGTCGCTGCTCGACGCGCTCACCCGGCCGTGGGCACACCTGGAGTTCCTGCTCGTCCTCGCGGTGGCGACCTGCCTGTCGCTGCTGGTGTCGGTGTGGTGCGAGGCGCTCAGCGCACGGCTGCTCGGCCGTGTCGGCGACGGCGTCATCAGCCGCTGGAGCCTCGCCTACATCCGGATCGGGCTGAAGACGAATCTGGTCACCACGGCCGGGAACTGGCTGTCCGGTGGGCTGTTCTGGCCGGTGTGGCTGCGCTGGGCGGGGATGAAGGTGGGGCGCGGCTGCGAGATCAGCACGATCATCGACGTCGTCCCGGAGCTGGTCGAAATCGGCCCGGACACGTTCTTCGCCGACGGCATCTACCTCGGCGGGCCCCGGATCCAGCAGGGCACGGTCGCCCTGGCACCGGTCCGTCTCGGCCACGACACCTTCCTCGGCAACCACGCCGTCATCCCGGCCGGGCAACGCCTCCCCCCGGACATCCTGATCGGCGTCTGCACGGTCGCCGACGACCGCGTCATGCAGCCCGGCACGTCGTGGTTCGGCCACCCGCCGATGTTGCTGCCGCGCCGGGAAATCGTGGAAACCGACCGCGCCCTCACCCACGACCCGTCGTTCGCGCGGGTCGTCACGCGGGTGTTCTGGGAGTGGCTGCGGTTCGCGCTGCCGGTCGTCCCCCTGGCCGTCATGACGGCGTGGTTCGCCGGAATCGCTTACGTCGCAAGGACTCTACCGCTTCCTGCCGTTCTCTTCCCGGGCGCCGCCGTCGTCACGCTGGCGAGCGCGATCCTGCCGTGCCTGATCGTGCTCGCGTTGAAGTGGGGCCTGCTCGGCCGGGTCAAGCCGGGCGTGCATCCGTTGTGGTCCTGCTGGTGCAGCCGGTGGGATTTTCTTTACGTCGCCTGGGGTGTCATCGCTTCCGGCGTGCTGTCGGCCTTCGAAGGGACGTTGATGCTGCCGCTGTACCTGCGCCGCATGGGCATGACCATCGGCAAGCGCGTCGTGCTCGGCGAGGGTTTCGCCCAGGTCGTCGACCCCGACATGCTGCACTTCGGCGACGGGGCGACGGTGAGCGCGATGTTCCAGGCCCACACGTTCGAGGACCGCGTCCTGAAGATCGACCACGTCCACGTGGGTGCCCATTCGACCCTCGCCCACGGCACGGTCCCGTTGTACGGCGCCGAAATCGGCGAACACGCGTACGTCGCACCGCACAGCGTGATCATGAAGCAGGAGCACCTGCTGCCACGGCTGCGGTACGCGGGGGTGCCGACGAAGGAGCAGAAGGCCCCGTCGCCGAGGGCGAACCCCGAGCCGCCGACGCAGCCGCTTCGCCAGGCCAGGCGAGTGAAGGCGGACCCGGTACCGCCGACCCAGGCGTTCTGGCAGTTCGACCGGACTTTCGCCGTCCCGGGCGAGCAACCGGCCAGGCAGCCGCGGGCGGCGGGCCGCCACCGGGCGGGGCACTCGCCGCACGGACGTGCCGACGTCCCGATCACCTGACCCCGGTCCGCGGCTTCGGCACCTCCCGGAGCCACGAGTGCGGACATCGTTCGCCGGACCGGGAACAGCTGGTGCGCGCGATCGGTGACCGCCGGCCCCGCGGGGTAGTCCAGGCCGGTGGACAGCAGGTCGAACGCCTGCCTGGTCAGCTCGGATTCCGGCGCCGGCCGGCTGCCCGCTCGCCCGCTCGCCAAGCGACGGCGGCCGTCTGTACCGTGCAAAGCACGAAAGCTGTCCACTCGGGAATGATCGGGGAAGGCGCGCTTCTGCCACTGAGAAGGTGATCGGCAGCGCTCGCGTGCCCCGAGCGGATCACCGCCGGAACACCACCCGGCCGGCGGCGGCCAGAAGGCGGAACTGGCCGCGTTCGGCGCGACACGGGCGCCAGCGGCGGCACCATTCGCTGCCGCCCTCGGTGAGGACCTCCGGCCCACTGAAACGTGCTCCCGCCGCATGCTGATGTGCCCGCACGCTGGTCGAGTCCACCGACAACAACGCCATCACCGCAGGATCATCCGAGGGCAGCGAATCGCGCACCGTCTGAAACATCCGCTCGTACGTCCCGTCACACGCCCTAGTGCGGGATGGCCTGTTCGACCAGCAGCGCCGCCACGGCGCGCGTAGCGGCATCGACTCCGGGATCCCGATCCATCCACGCAGCGATCCCCGCGCCGTCGAACAACACCACCAACTGCTGCGCCAGCAGCTTGGGGTCCGGTGCGCCCGCACGCATCGCCAGGTCGATGAACAGGTTGTGCAGCCAGGTCCGGTAATCGTGCGCCGACCGCTCGACCACCCCACCCGGGGGTGCGTCGACGCTGGCGCTAGTCGCGGATGTCGTTCCACTGACCGCCGCAGCCGTACTCGCCGCCCGTGCCCGTTACGCAGACCTGGGTCCTTCGTGTTTACACGATGCAGGAACCCCGTCCCAGCAGCCTTTGATGTGATCGGATGCCGAGACCCGCGTTTTTCAGGACCGCCGATTCGGCGGCTACTCCAAGCCGGCCGTCAACCAGTTCGTCAGCGTCTCCGCGATTCGCTTCGGTTGGTCCTCCGGCGTGTGGTGGCCCGCCTCCACCGGGTGGTGGGCCACCTTCAACCCCGCGAAGTTCGATGTCATCCAGTCGATCATCGGTGGGGTCAGCATCGTGTCCGGGCCCGGGTCGAACGTGATCAGGAGCTTTGGCACATCCGGCGAGGACGCCAGCCAGCCGTCGAACTCCTCGATGCGGGACACCACCGACTCCGGCTCGCCGTCCAATGGCATCGAACGGGCCCAGCGCAGCAGCGGGATTCGGGACTCCGGGGTCGGGTACATGCCTTCGTACTCCGGTGGGAGCGACTTCAGGAACATGTCGATCATCGGCTCGCCCGCTCCCGGGGTCTTGAGCGCGCGGAACACCTCCGCTCCCGCCGGTGGGAACTCCTCCCACGTCATCGGCTTCAAGACCGCCTCCGTGAACGCCAAGGCGCGGACCCGCGAAGGGTGCCGGGATGCCCAGTCCGCCGCCAGCGCTCCGCCCCAGTCGTGGCCCACCAAGACCACGTTGTCCAACGACAGGGCGTCGAACCACTCCTCCAAGTAGTGCGCGTGGTCGGCGAACGTGTAGTCGATGGGTGGCCTTGGCGAGGACCCCATGCCGATCAAGTCCGGGGCCAATCTGCGTCCCGGCACCCCGGGAATCACGTTGCGCCACAGATGGGACGACGTCGGGTTGCCGTGCAGGAACACCACCGGCGCGCCCGTTCCGGTGTCTACATAGGACAAGTTGCTCACTTGAACGCCACCGCGTTGCGGGCGGCCCACTCCGCGAACGGACGCGGAGGGCGGCCCAGTACCCGTGATACGTCCGGACTCACCCGCTGCTCCGCCGGCGACGGCGTCCCCAGGATGTCCAGCGTTGCCTCCGCCACCTCGGGTGGCATGAACCCCGTCATCGCCGCGAACGCTTCCTCGCGGGTCTGCGAGACGAACCGCACCGGCTCCCCCAGCGCCTCGCCGATCGCCGCCGCCTGGTCGCGGGGCGTCACCGATGCGGGCCCCGTCAGTTCGTACGTCTGACCCGCGTGTGAGGCGTCCAAGAGCGCCGCCGCTGCCACCGCGGCGATGTCCGACGGGTCGATCACCGGCAACCCGATGTCGCCGAACGGCGCCGCCAAAACTCGGGACGTACGCACGCTTTCCGCCCACTGGAACGCATTCGACGCGAACCCGCCCGGACGCAGGATCGTCCACTCCGGACCCGACGCCCGTACCGCGTCCTCGAAGAACGCCGGGTGGCGGCCCGTTCCGACGCCCTGCGACGACAACAACACCACCCGAGCCCCGGCGGCCTCGTCCAGCACCGGCTCCAACGGCCCCTGGAAACCCGGTGGCAGCAGCAGGAACACCGCCGACGCACCGGAGAACACCGGACGCAACGACGCCGCGTCCGTCAAGTCGGCCGAGATCGGCCCGCTGCGGGACACCGCCCGCACCTCTTCACCCGCCGCCGCCAGCGCCTCCACCAACGGCCGTCCGACATTGCCTGTAGCTCCCGTGACAACGATCATGCCGACGACGCTACATTCCGACGTATAGTAGGTACCTAGAGGAAAGTAATGGCTGGAGGCCCGAAAGTGACCGGAACCACACCCGAGCTGGCCTGTCCGATCGCCCCCGTGGTCGACATCGTCTTCAGCCGGTGGACCACGCCGATCCTGTGGACGCTCAACGAATACGGCCGCCAGCGGTTCGTCGAGCTCGAACGCCGCATCGCCACCATCACGCCGAAGGTGCTCACCCAGCGGCTGCGGCAGCTCGAACGCGACGGCCTGGTCGTGCGCACCTACCACGCGGAGGTGCCGCCGCGGGTCGAGTACGAGATCAGCGAGCTGGGCCGCAGCCTGGGGCCGCTGTTCGCCAGCCTCGCCGAGTGGTCGCCCAACCTCGATGAAGTAGAGAAGGCCCGCGCGGCCTACGACTCCCGCGGCTCGGCCAGGTAAGCGCCAGCCGCGGGACACCCCGGCGGCGAACGGGTTCCGGGCGAAGCCGGCGCTATGCCCGCTTCGCCCGGAACTCCGCAACTCCCCGCGCTACGGCGAAACGTCCAGGTAGTCCAGGTTCGCCGGGCCGTCCGCGGTCGTCGCCGTGAGGCGGACCGTGTGCGGGCCCGCGCCCAAAGCCGCCGACCGCGAAACCGTGCTCCACGTCGTCCACGCGCCGGTCGGCGGGAACTGCACCCCCGTCGCCACCACCGTTCCGTCGATCGTGAGGTCGACCGGGCGCGCCGCCGTCGTGCCGTTCGCGTAGCCGAACGTCAGCGTCGATGCCGGGCCCGTCACCTGCCACTCGACGTAGCTACCCGCCGCGTTGGCGCCGTTCGCGAAGCCCGTTCCCGAGAAGCCCGCGTGGTTCGAGTCCACCGTGCCGCCCGCCGACAGCGAAGCCGACTCGGCCTCGTAGCGCGTCGCACCACCGGCGCGGGACACGCGGTAGAGCACCGTCGCGTGCGAGGGCACCGACGCGCTGATCGACCCCGAAGTCGTGCGGACCGCCTTGCTCCACAGGTCCTTCAGCGTGTACGACGACGCGCTGCCGATCCCGGTCGCCGACGCGGAGGTGCTGATCGTCGCCGTCGCCGCCGTTTCGTTGGACAGCGCCACCGCGCGGTCGCCGTTCGCGAGCACCTTGCTGTAGACGACCAGGCCGCCGTTCGAGCTCAGCACGGTCGCCTGCTTGCCCAGCGGGTCCTGGTCCAGCGCGATCACGTCGGTGTTCTTCAGGATCGAGAAGCTGTCGTCGGACACCTTGCGCAGGTCGCTGCCGATGAGCAGCGGCGCGGCCATCATCGCCCAGAGGCTGAAGTGCGTGCGGTACTCGGCCGCGGTCATGCCGCCGTTGCCGACCTCCAGCATGTCCGGGTCGTTCCAGTGCCCGGGGCCGGCGTACTGCGCGAGCCCGCGATTCGTCTGAGCTTTGCCGATCATGCTCGACCACTTGTCGGAGATGTCACCGGTGGTGCGCCAGAGGTTGCCGACCGGCGCCGCCCACGTCCACGGCTTGTTCTGGCCCCATTCGCAGATCGAGTACGCGATCGCGCGGCCGGACTTCGCGAGCGCGTCCCGCATCGCCTTGTACCGCTGCTGCGCGTCGACACCCTGGTTGTTGCAGTTGTCGTACTTCAGGTAGTCGACGCCCCAGGAAGCGAAGAGGTTCGCGTCCTGCTGCTCGTGGCCGAGCGCGCCGGGGAAGCCCGCCTTGTTGCACGTGTGCGTGCCGGCGCTGGTGTAGATGCCGAACTTCAGCCCCTTGCCGTGGACGTAGTCGGCGAGCGCCTTGATGCCGTGCGGGAAGCGCGCCGGGTCCGGGACGAGGTCGCCCTTCGCGTCGCGGTCCGGCAGCGCCCAGCAGTCGTCGATGTTGACGTAGGTGTAGCCGGCGTCCTTGAGCCCCTTGCTCACGAAGATGTCGGCGATACCCCGGATCATCGCCTCGTTGAAGTCGGCCTTGCACTGCGTCGAGTTCCAGTTGTTGAACCCCATCGGCGGGGTGCGCAGGAGCCCGTTTTCCAAGGCGGAAGCCGGGGTTTGACTCAGTACGGTGCCGCTGGCCGCGAGCGCGAACGCGGCCGCCGCGACCGCCGTGCGCCGAAGGAAGGACATGCTTGCTCCCTGGTGGAGACATCGGAGGTCTACACCAGTTAGTAAAGAGTCCTACCTAACCGGAGGTCAAGAGATCATGTATCAGATATGAAAATTGGTTTCCGCTGGCCGGGACGCTACTCCGTCACCTGCCGGGCCGTCGCCATCGCGCGTTCGGTCTCCCAGAACGCGCGCATCGACGTGATCAGGCCGTCCTCGCCGACGCGGTAGACGAACACCCCGTCGGTGTCGACGCGGTAGCCGCCCGGCAGGTAGGTCGTGATCGTGCCGACGTTGGCGCACTCGTCCCCCGCCGCGTGGGAGTCGCGGATGGTGAACTCGAAGCGCTCGACGTTGCCGATCGTCTTGTCCCAGAACGCGCTGATCCCGTCGCGGCCGTGGTGCCCCTTGCCCTCCTCGTCGAAGAACGACGGCCCGACCGGGTCTTCGACGACGCCGTCGGGGGCGAACAGGTCCAGCCAGGCCTCCTTGTCCCCCGCCGCCACCGCGGTCATCGACGCGAACGCCGCGCGCCGCGCCGGCGGCTGTTCTGCCGCCGTGTCCCAGCTGACCTGCACGCCCATGCCCGTCACTCCTCGAACTTCGCGATGATTTCGGTGCCGAACTTGCGGATGGACTCGAGCTTCGGCTCGATCGGCGCGTCGAACCCGACGCCGTCGAACACCCACGGCATGGTGATGATGTCGGTGACGCCCACCTCGGCCTGCTCGCGGTAGCCGTCGAGGCCGAACTTGTCGATGCAGACGGCCTGGTACTCGAACGGATCGTCGGCGCGGCCACGCTCGGCCAGCAGTTCCTTGATCCGCGCGATGGTGTCGCGCAGCTCTTCGAGCTTCATCATCGCCGAGGACCAGCCGTCGGCGACCCGGGCGGCGCGCTTCAGCGCGACTTCGGTGTGGCCGCCGATGTAGAACGGCACCCGCGTAGGCGGCGCCGGGCTCATCTGGATCTTGTCGAAGTCGTAGAACTCGCCGTGGTATTCGACCATCCCGCCGTCGAGGATCAGCCGGAGGACGTCGATGGCCTCGTCGACGCGCTTGCCGCGCCGCTCGAACGGGACGCCGCAGTACTCGAACTCCTGCGGCAGCCAGCCGACGCCGAGCCCGAGGCCGAACCGGCCGCCGGTGAGCACCGACGCCGAGCCGACCTGACGCGCCAGCAGCACCGGGTTGCGCGAGCCGAGCTTGAGCACGGACGTGTAGAAGTGGATCCGGCTGGTGACCGCGCCCATCGCGGCGGTCGCGACGAGCGGGTCCACCCAGGGGGTCTCCGCGGTCCAGAACCGGCTGCCGTCGGGGGTGTACGGGTAGTCCGTGTCCACCGTTTCGGCGTAGAAGAGCGAGTCCGGCAGGGCGATGGAGGCGAAGCCGGCCTCTTCGGCGGCCCGGGCGAGCTCGCCCAGCTGATCGAGGGGGTTCATCGCGATCGACAGGGTGAACTTCATGGTGTCGAACTATAACGTGTTCTAGTTTCCTCGGCCAGCTCTGACGGTGTGCCGGATCACTCGCCGGGAACCCTCCGCGTAACGTCCGCGTTGTCCGAATCAAAGGTGACTTCCGGTCACCGAGCCCCGAACTTCTGGGAGTGGTCCATGGGCACCGCGATCTTCCTGATCGTGCTCGTCGTCGTGATCGTCGGTGGCGGCCTCTATTTCTCGCGGCAGCGCGCCGCGGCCCGGCAGCGGGAGCTCGACGACGCCAAGGCCGACGCCCGGCGCCTGGTCGAGCGGCTCGGCGGCCAGGTCCTCAACCTCAACGGCAACGACACCGCGTCGATGCAGGCGATGGCCGACGCGAGCGAGCGCTACAACGCCGCCGGCTCGCAGCTGGAGCAGGCCCGCACGATCGAGCAGGCCCGGCTGGTCAAGGACACCGCCGTCGAAGGCCTCTACTACGTCCGCGCCGCGCGGGTCGCGATGGGCATGGACCCCGGCCCGCAGCTGCCGGAGGAGGCCGAGCGCGAGCGCGCCGGCAAGGTCACCGAACGGCGGGACGTCGACGTCGAGGGCCAGCACTACTCGGCCTCGCCCGAGGCCGGGCAGGACACGCCGTACTACTACCCGGGCGGCCGCGTGGCCGGGCGGCCGGTGCCGCAGGGCTGGTACAGCGAGCCGTGGTGGAAGCCCGCGCTCGTCGCCGGCGCCTGGGGCCTCGGGTCGATGTTCCTGTTCAGCGCGATGTTCTCCGGCATGAGCGGCATCGCCAGCGCGTCGGCCTGGGAGTCGGGTTACGACGCGGGCCAGCAGGACGCACTCGAGTCCGGCGACATGGGCGGTGGCGACGACTTCGGCGGCGGTGACGGCGGAGGCGACTTCGGCGGCGGAGACGCGGGCGGCGGAGACTGGGGCGGCGGCGGTTTCGATGGCGGCGGCTTCGATGGTGGGGGCTTCGACGGCGGCGGTTTCGACTTCTGACCCCTCGTGAGTGGGAAACAGGGTTCTAGCCCTGTTTCCCACTCACGAGCGTTTTCAGGCCGGCTGGCAGGTGGGGCACCAGTAGAGGTTGCGGCCCACCAGCTCCGAGTTCGCCACCGGCGTCCCGCACACCAGACACGGTTCGCCCGCGCGCCGGTAGACGTAGACCTCGCCGCCGTGGCGGTCCACCCGCGCCGCGCGGCCCATCGCCTCCGGCAGGTGCTCGGGCCGGACCGTGTCGATGCGGCCGACGCGGACGCCGTCGCGCATCAGGACCACCAGGTCGGCCCACATGTCGTCCCACAGCGCGCGGTCGAGCGCGCGGCCCGGCGTCAGCGGCGCGACGCCGTGGCGGAACAGCACCTCGGCGCGGTACACGTTGCCGACGCCGGCCAGCACGGCCTGGTCCATCAGCAGCGCCGCGATCGACGTCTTCGAGCGCGAGATGCGCGCCCACGCCTGCTCCGGTTTCGCGTCGCGGCGCAGCGGGTCGGGCCCGAGGCGCGCCTTGATCGCGTCGGCCTGGTCCGGCGAAAGCAGCTCGCAGCGCGTCGGGCCGCGCAGGTCCGTCCAGTGCGTCCGTCCGGCCAGCCGCAGCCGGACCTGCCCCACCGGCTCCGGCGCGGGCAGCGGGGACTCGCCGAACGTGCCGTAGAGGCCCAGGTGGATGTGCACGATCCCGGCCGGGCCGTAGTCGTGGAAGAGGTGCTTGCCGTACGCCTCGGCGCCGGCGAACACCCGGCCGTCCAAACGGGACGCTTCGGCGGCGAACCGGCCCTGCGGGCTGCTCACCGCGACCGGGGCGCCGGCGTACCGGCGCTTGTGCAGCCGCGCGAGCCGGTGGAGCGTGTGCCCCTCGGGCATCAGGCCTCCGGCAGCGCCGGCGGCTTCCCGGTGCGCTCGTAGTCGAGCAGCTGCTGGACGCGGCGGGCGTGCCGCTCCTCCGGCGAGACCTCGGTCGCCAGGAACGCTTCGACGATCTCGGTGGCCTGCTCGACGGTGTGCATCCGGGCGCCGACGCCGATCAGCTGGGCGTGGTTGTGCTCCCGGCACAGCTGGGCGGTCTCGATGCTCCACGCGAGGCCGCACCGCGCGCCGGGCACCTTGTTGGCGGCGATCTGCTCGCCGTTGCCCGAACCGCCGACCACGATGCCGCGGCTGCCCTCGTCGGCCACGACGCGCAGCGCCGTCTCGACGCAGTAGGCCGGGTAGTCGTCGGCCGCGTCGTAGACCCGCGGGCCGATGTCGGTGACCTCGTGGCCCTGCTTCTCCAGGTGAGCCACCAGGTGGTTCTTCAGCTCGAAACCGGCATGGTCGGATCCCAAGTAGACACGCACGGCTGGAGTCTGCCATCAGGTCCGGTTTCGGGCATGCTCCGGGGGGTGGGGATCTGGGAGCAGACCGGGTACGACGTCCGGCTCGACTGGGGCGGCGAAGGCGTCGCCGCGCTCGGCCGGGAATGCGCCGTGCTGGTCGTCGTCGACGTGCTTTCCTTCGGCACCACCACGGATCTCGTGGTCGGCCGCGGCGGGCGCGTGCTGCCGGTCCGGTGGCGCGACGAACGCGGAGTGGCTCGGGCGCGGGCGGCCGGCGCGGTGGTCGCGGGCGAGGGCGCGTTCACCCTCAGGCCGTCTTCTGTGACGGAAATCCCGCCCGGGACACTGCTCGCGCTGCCCTCGCCCAACGGCGCCACGCTGTGCGACGCCGCCGCGGCGACCGGCGCGCACGTCCTCGCGGGCTGCCTGCGCAACGCCTCCGCCGTCGCCGCGAAGGCGCACGAGCTGGGCGGCCCGGTCGGGCTCATCGCCGCCGGGGAACGCTGGGGCGTGGACATCTCCGGCCGCGGCGACACGTTCGGGCCGCTGCGGCCCTGCGTCGAAGACCAGGTGGGCG
The DNA here is from genome assembly GCF_044768185.1 of Amycolatopsis sp. NPDC101161. Taxonomy (NCBI): domain Bacteria; kingdom Bacillati; phylum Actinomycetota; class Actinomycetes; order Pseudonocardiales; family Pseudonocardiaceae; genus Amycolatopsis; species Amycolatopsis sp. NPDC101161. The sequence continues at coordinate 127,738 of NZ_JBIWPI010000006.1, read as the reverse complement.
CGGGCGCGATCGCCGCCGCGCTCGCCGGGCTGGGCCGTTCGCTGTCCCCGGAAGCCGCGCTCGCCGCCCGGTCGGTGGACGTCGACGCCCTGGCGGCGTGCGTCTCCGGACGCGAGCTCACCGAGGCGGGCCACGGCGGCGACGTCGCACTGGCTTCCCTGCTCGACGTGAGCGATGCTGCCCCGATGATGGGTGAAGGAGTACTGGCATGACCGGCCGCTGGATCGAGGTCGCCGACGGCGTGCACGCGCGCCGCTACGAGGAGCTGGACCTGACCGTCGGGCTGGTCGTCGGCGCCGACCGCTGCCTGGTCGTCGACACCCGCGGCGACCTCGAGCAGGGCGCCGAGCTGGCGGCGGCGGTCCGCGAGCTGACGCCGCTGCCGTGGTCGGTCGTCTTCACCCACGCGCACTTCGACCACACCTGGGGCACCGAGCGGTTCACGCCCTGCGCCGTCTGGGCGCACGAAGGCTGCCGCGCCGAGCTGACCGAGTACGCGGAAGACGCCCGGGCCAAGTGGATCGCCTACTACCGCGAACAGGGCAAAGCGGAGACCGCCGACGCCATCGCGCGCACCACGTTCGTGGTGCCCGACCACCTGTTCACCGACCGCACCGAGCTCGACCTCGGCGGCCGGACGGCCGTCCTGCTGCACCCCGGCCGCGCCCACACCGACCACGACGTCGTCGTGCACGTGCCGGACGTGGACGTGCTCTTCGCGGGCGACATCGTCGAGAACGCCGAACACGGCTTCAGCGCGTTCTCCTTCAGCGCCGAATCGGACCTGACCGCCTGGCCGGACACCTTCGACCGGCTCCTCGAGCTGCGGCCGCGGGTGATCGTGCCCGGCCACGGCGACCCGGTCGACGCCGACTTCGTCCGCTACCACCGCCACGGCCTGCACGAGCTGATCGCGCTGAAGGCGGCGATGGGCCGCGGCGAGACGACCGAGGTGGCCGCCGTGGCAGCCTCCCGCTACCCCAGCGACGTCACCTTGGCCGCCCTCGCGACGCCTTAGCCGGAATCAGCTCAGCCGAAGTTGAGCTCGCCGCTGCGGGTGCGCTTGAGCTCGAAGAAGTCGGGGTAGCTGGACAGCGCGACGGCGCCGTCGAACACCTTCAGGGCGTCTTCGCCGCGCGGGATCGAGCTGAGCACCGGGCCGAAGAACGCCACGCCGTCGATGTGGATCGTCGGGGTGCCGACGTCCATGCCGACCGGGTCCATGCCCTCGTGGTGGCTCTTGCGCAGGGCCTCGTCGTACTCGGTGGAGTGCGCGGCGTCGTACAGCTCGGCCGGCGCGCCGATGGCGGCCAGGGCCTCCTTGATCACCGCGTCGCGGTCCTTGTTGTCCTGGTTGTGGTAGCGGGTGCCGAACTCGGTGTAGTAGTCGCGCAGCACCTCTTCGCCCTTGAGCTGGGACAGCGCGACCGCCACGCGCACCGGGCCCCAGCCCTGCGCCAGCGACTCCTTGTACTTCTCCGGCAGCTCGTCGCGGCCCTCGTTGAGCACCGACAGGCTCATGATCCGGAAGTGCAGGTCCAGGTTGCGGTGCTTCTCCACCTCCAGGATCCAGCGCGAGGTGATCCAGGCGAAGGGGCAGATCGGGTCGAAGTAGAAGTCGACCTTCGTGGGCTGCTCGGCAGCGGTCATCAGGCACTCCTGTGCGAAGTCAGGTCAGGTCCCGGGGGTGGGCACAACCCCCTCACAGCGGGCCAACACCCGCGGACGCGGGCTTGTTCCCTTATCGCCCGTCACCCCGTCCCCATGATTGGATGCGGGGAGTTGAAAACCGATACCAACGACCAGAGGTGCCTGTGCCCGCCCCCAACCTGACCCGCGACCAAGCCAAGCTGCGCGCGGACCTGCTCGAAGTCACCGGATACGACATCGAGCTGGACCTCACCGACGGCCACGGCGGTCCCGGGGAGAAGACCTTCGCGTCGACGACGACCGTCCGGTTCTCGAGCGCCCGGGCCGGCGAAGACACGTGGGTCGACCTCGTCGCCGACCGCGTGCACTCGGCCACCCTGAACGGCGCGGACGTCGACGTCAGCGCGTACGTCGAAGACAAGGGCATCGCGCTCGCCGCCCTGGCCGAGGCGAACGAGCTCACGGTCACCGCCGACTGCCGGTACATGAACACCGGCGAGGGCCTGCACCGGTTCGTCGACCCGGTCGACGACGGCGTCTACCTGTACACGCAGTTCGAGACGGCCGACGCCAAGCGCATGTTCGCCTGCTTCGACCAGCCCGACCTCAAGTCCGTCTACCGGCTCACCGTGATCGCGCCGAAGGACTGGAAGGTCATCTCGAACACCGCCGCCGAGTCCACCGAGGAGACGCCCGAAGGCGCCGTCCGGACGGTGTTCAAGGAGTCCGAGCAGCTCTCGACCTACCTGGTCGCGCTGATCGCCGGCCCGTACGCCGAGTGGCGCGACGAGTACGCCGACGAGCACAAGACGATCCCGCTGGGCATCTACTGCCGCGCGTCGCTGGCCGAGCACATGGACGCGGACAAGCTGTTCACCGAGACCAAGCAGGGCTTCGGCTTCTACCACGAGAAGTTCGGCACGCCCTACCCGTTCTCCAAGTACGACCAGCTGTTCGTGCCGGAGTTCAACGCGGGCGCGATGGAGAACGCCGGCGCGGTGACGTTCCTGGAGGACTACGTCTTCCGCAGCCGCGTCACCCGCTACGCCTACGAGCGGCGGGCCGAGACGCTGCTGCACGAGATGGCGCACATGTGGTTCGGCGACCTGGTCACCATGCGCTGGTGGGACGACCTGTGGCTGAACGAGTCGTTCGCGACGTTCGCGAGCGTCCTGGCCCAGGCCGAGGCGACCGAGTACAAGAACGCGTGGACCAGCTTCGCGAACATCGAGAAGTCGTGGGCCTACCGGCAGGACCAGCTGCCCTCGACGCACCCGATCGCGGCCGACATCGTCGACCTGCACGCGGTCGAGGTGAATTTCGACGGCATCACCTACGCCAAGGGCGCGAGCGTGCTCAAGCAGCTCGTCGCCTACGTCGGGCTGGACCACTTCCTCGACGGCCTGAAGGTGTACTTCGGCAAGCACGCCTGGGGCAACGCGACCCTGGCCGACCTGCTGGGCGCGCTGGAAGAGGCGTCCGGGCGCGACCTGTCCTGGTGGAGCGCGCAGTGGCTGGAGACGACCGGGCTGAACTCGCTCAGCCCGCGCTACGAGGTCGGCGCGGACGGGACGTTCACCTCGTTCGCCGTCGTGCAGTCGGGCGCGAAGCCGGGTGCCGGTGAGCTGCGCACGCACCGCGTCGCCGTCGGGATCTACGACGAGGACGGCGCGGGCAAGATCGTCCGCACCCAGCGCGTCGAGCTGGACGTCGACGGCGAGCGCACCGGGGTGCCCGACCTGGTCGGCCGGCCCGCGGGCAAGCTCGTGCTGGTCAACGACGACGACCTGACGTACTGCACGATGCGGCTCGACCCGGCGTCGCTGACGACGCTGATCGACCGCGTCGCCGACATCACCGAGCCGCTGCCGCGGACGCTGTGCTGGTCGGCGGCGTGGGAGATGACGCGCGAGGCCGAGCTGAAGGCCCGCGACTTCGTCACGCTGGTGCAGCGCGGCATCCACACGGAGACCGAGGTCGGCGTGGTCCAGCGGCTGCTGCTGCAGGCCCAGACGGCGCTGAACTCCTACGCCGAGCAGGAGTGGGCGGCCTCGACCGGCTGGCCGGCGTTCACGGCGCGGCTGCTGGAGCTGGTCCACGGCGCCGAGCCGGGTTCGGACCACCAGCTGGCGTTCGTCAACTCCCTCTCCGGGTCGGTGCTGGACGCGGCGACGCTGGACGTGGTGGCCGGCTGGCTGGACGGGTCGGCGCCGCTCCCCGGGCTGACGGTGGACACGGACCTGCGCTGGCGCCTGCTGCACGCGCTGGTCGCGCACGGCAAGGCGGCGGCTTCCGAGATCGACGCCGAGCTGGCCCGCGACAACACGGCGACCGGTCGCCGCCAGGCGGAGCGAGCACGGGCGTTGCGTCCGACGGCGGAGGCCAAGGCGGACGCGTGGCAGCGCGCGGTGTACGACGACGAGCTGCCGAACGCGGTCAGCGACTCGTTGATCTCGGGCTTCTCGCACCCGGGCCAGAAGGCGCTGCTGGGCTCGTACGTGGCCAAGTACTTCGAGGTGATCGACGAGGTGTGGCAGCGCCGGTCCAGTGAGCGCGCGCAGCCGATCGCGATCGGGCTGTACCCGTCGTGGGCGGTGGACCCGGGGACGGTGTCGGCTTCGGACGAGTGGCTGAAGGGCGAGCACTCGCAGGCTCTGCGGCGGTTGGTTTCCGAGGGCCGGGCGGGGATCGTGCGGGCTTTGGCGGCGCGGGACTTCGACGCGCAGGCCTGATCGGACGTAAAAGGGCCCCGCACCGGCTGGTGCGGGGCCCTTTTCGTCGCTACGTCAGCGGGGCGCGGGGCCCGCCTGGTCGGACAGCATGCGCAGCGCGTTCACCAGGCCGTTGACCAGCCCGCGAACCAGGTCGCCCTCCTTGAAGGACGCCACCATGCTCGCCACCGCCAGCTTGCAGCCGCGGTCGGGGAGGCGGACGTGCGCCGTCGTGCCCGTCACGATCTCGATCAGCTTCTCGCCCGGCGAGACCGCGATCAGGACCGAGTTCGCCGGGTCCGCCGTCGTCGCGTGCAGCTTCTCCGCCGCCGCCCGGCTGTCCGGGCCCAGCTCGCCGAGGTACAGGCTGAAGTCGAGGCCGGTCTCGCGGCTCGCGAACGTCAGCGCCTCGTCCAGGCGGCTCAGCTGGCGGGTGTTGAAGGGGCTCGTCGGCGCCTCGGGCTCGTACATCTTGGCGGCCGACACGCGACCGCTCGACGTCAGAGCCTCGCCGTAGCCCAGTTCGGACTCGTCGACGCGCTTCGTCAGCTCACCAGTTGCCACGAGCGCCTCCCGCCGCGGTCGGGGCGCCCTCGGGCGCGCTGTTCTCGGCACCGGCGTGCCGGTGCCCGGCGCCGACCCCTTCGGGGTTGGCGCTCCACCACATGGCCGGGTACTCCCAAGCCTGGCCGGACCGGTACCGCGGGGCCCCACCGGACCTGCGCCGGAGCGTCAGCAGCCCGGCGAGACCGTAGATGGCCAGCGGGATCACGGCGAAGACCACGATCGTCTCGACGATGTTCACGGCGCTGAGCGTATCGGATGACCTCGGCGGCCACCGCGTGCGCCGCACTCGACCGTTCGTCGTAAGCCGAGTGCCGTCCGCCGCTTGGCTCGCGGCGACTGGAACGTTGGGGCGAAGACCGTCGGGCCGAAAGGTTGCAACTCAACGTACAGGCGGCCGCACCCGCCGCTGTCGTCTTGTCGCAGCCTTGAAATCCTCGTAGCTTTTTCACCTGTACGGGCCTTGCGCCCCGCTCCCCAGCCCCAGCAGGTAACGCACCGGTCCCAGGAGGCCTTGCCATGAACAGCGCCCACACCCCCGCACAGGCGATCACCGAGACCTTCTCGTCACCCAGCGACACCGAATTCGTGCCCGGAACGCGTGTGACGGCGGGCACAAGGGTTACCCGGGGTACACGCGTCACGCGGGGTACACGGGTGACGGCGGGAACGCGGGTCACGGCGGGCACCCGGGTGACGGCCGGGACGCGCGTCACCCGCGGTACGCGGGTCACCAGGGGCACCCGGGTCACGATGGGCACGCGCGTCACGGCGGGCACGCGCGTCACCTGCGGCACCCGCGTCACGCGAGGCACCCGCGTGACCCGCGGCACGCGCGTCACCATGGGGACCCGCGTCACCTGCCAGAGCGACTACGCGCTCGCTGCCTGACCCGTACTCCAGGGCCGCACGCACTACCTGAACACGCGCCAGCACCCGGCTCGCCCCGGCCGCCGCACAGGCAGCCGGGGCGCCGGCATGTCCGGGGCTCCGTCAGCCGGCCGACCGCTGCTTCATCGGGGCTCCGCCACCCGGAGCCCCCGAAGGATGAGTCAGGCGGCGGAGCCCAGATACGGACGCCAAAGCGGATCGGCCTCCTTGGAGTGCGCGAGCAGCCGCCAATGCGGGCCGTGGGGCGCCCGCGGGACGACGCGCAGCCGCCAGCCGATCTCCGAGAGCAGCCGGTCCGCTTTGCGGTGGTTGCACTTGGCGCAGCAGGCGACGCAGTTCGTCCAGGCGTGAGGTCCGCCACGGCTGCGCGGGATGACGTGGTCGATCGTCTCGGCCCGCCCCCCGCAGTAGGCGCAGCGGTACCGGTCGCGGTGCATCAGCCCGGCGCGGGTGAGCGGGACCTGCGCCCGGTAGGGCACGCGCACGTACGTGCTGAGCCGGATCACCGAGGGCACCGGCAGCGACACCTTGGCCGAGTGCAGCTCGATGCCGCCGGGGTCGCCGTGCACCACTTCGGCCTTGCCGCACATCACCAGCACCACGGCCCGCCGCAGCGGTAGCGCGGTCAGCGGCTCGAAAGTGGCGTTGAGCAGGAGCACCCGGCGCCGGCCCCAGGCCGGGGCGGCCGGATCCCGGCCTCTACTACGCTGTCCGGGCGGGCGGGTAACTCCCCCTGGGCGGTTCCCCGGCCCGGCCGGGACGGCTCCGCCGGATGCGGAACCCCCCGGATAGGCGCGCAGGACCACCTCTGGCGTCTCATCGGCCATGGCTTGGCCGGAGGCGCCGCGGGGGCTGGGTTGTCGGTCTGGCACTCGACCACCTCCAGGGGCGTAGGCATAGTCGACCACAGAACAGGCCCCCAGCGCACGTGTGTTACAAGACGTGTCACATCCGCGCGACCCAACATCCACTTACAGTTGGGCTCACCGACCTGATCGGAAGGATGATCGAACTCCCGTGTCTCCCCTGCTCCCCTCCACCAAGCCGCCGTGCGTCGATGACGTGAGCACCTTCTGTCACCAGGTGTATCTGGCGACGAACAACGAGTGGCTGGCGGGCTCGGCGAACTGGCTGCTGACCAAGCCGCTGAAGATCCTGATGATCATCGTGATCGCGTTCGTCGTGCGGTTGATGGTCAGACGGCTGATCAACCGCGTCACGACGCTCCCCAGAGGCAGCGGGAAGCTCCCCGCCCTGCTGCGTCCCCTGCGTGAGCGGGCCCCCGAGGTGCTCGGCTCCGCCGTGATCGAACGGCGCCGCCAGCGTGCCCAGACCATCGGCTCGGTGCTGAAGTCGATGGCCACGTTCCTGATCTACGGACTCGCGTTCATCCTCGTGCTGGGCGAGCTGGGCATCAACCTCGGCCCGATCATCGCCTCGGCGGGCATCATCGGCGTCGCGATCGGGTTCGGCGCGCAGAACCTCGTGAAGGACTTCCTGTCCGGCATCTTCATGATGGTCGAGGACCAGTACGGCGTCGGCGACGTCGTCGACATCGGCGAGGCGACCGGCACCGTCGAGGCCGTCGGCCTGCGGATCACCACGCTGCGCGACCTCAAGGGCACGGTCTGGTACGTCCGCAACGGCGAGGTGCTGCGCGTCGGCAACTCGAGCCAGGGCTTCGCCGTCGCGGTCGTCGACGTCCCCCTCGGCTACACGGCCGACGTCGAGCGCGCGTCCACAGTGCTCGCCGAAGCCGCCTCGACGGCGACCGAGAGCGACCTGCTCAAGGACAACGTGCTGGAGCCGCCGGAGATGCTGGGCGTGGAAAGCGTCACGCCGGAGGGCCTGCAGCTGCGCCTGACCGTGAAGGTCCGGCCGGGCAAGCAGTGGGCCGTCCAGCGGGCCCTGCGCGCCCAGCTGCTGGCGGCCCTGGAAGAGGCCGGTTTCGAGCCCCCGCTCGGCCGCCTGTTCCCCGCCGCGGCCCCCGCCATCGAGAAGTAGCGGGACCCCGCGGCCGGCTCGTGAAGTGCGTCACGACCCGGCCGCGGTGGTTACGCTGGGGAACGGGTTCGCGACCTTCCGGCGAGGGGCGGGACCGGGCGTCGGGAACCCGTACCGGAAGGGCAAAATGGAAGGCGTGTCTGCAGTGAGCGAACCGGCGAACCTCTACGAAGCGGTGGGCGGCGAACCCACGTTCCGCCGGATCGTCGGGCGGTTCTACGAGGAAGTCGCGCGTGACGAGGTCCTGCGCCCGCTCTACCCCGAGGAGGACCTCGGCCCGGCCGAGGAGCGCTTCCGGCTGTTCCTGATGCAGTACTGGGGCGGCCCGCACACCTACTCCGACCGGCGCGGCCACCCGCGGCTGCGGATGCGCCACGCGCCGTTCAAGATCGGCCCGATCGAGCGCGACGCCTGGCTGCGCTGCATCCGGATCGCCGTCGACGAGGAGAACCTGGAAGAGCCGTACCGCGGTCAGCTCTGGGCGTACCTGGAGATGGCGGCGCACAGCATGATGAACAGCTTCGTATGAGACCCGGCGCCTGGTGGCGAGATGCCGTCTTCTACCAGGTCTACGTGCGCTCGTTCGCCGATTCGGACGGTGACGGCGTCGGAGACCTGGAAGGCATCCACTCCAGGCTCGGTTACTTGGAGCTGCTGGGCGTGGACGCGCTGTGGCTGACGCCGTTCTACCGCTCCCCGATGGCCGACCACGGCTACGACATCGCCGACCCGCGCGACGTCGACCCGATGTTCGGCACCCTCGGCGACTTCGACGTGCTGCTGACCGAGGCGCACAAGCGCAACATCAAGGTCACCGTCGACGTCGTGCCCAACCACACCAGCAACCAGCACTCCTGGTTCAAGTCGGCGATGGCGGCCGCGCCGGGCAGCCCGGAACGCGACCGGTACATCTTCCGCGACGGCGTCGGCCCGAAGGGCGAGGACCCGCCGAACAACTGGGTCAGCGCGTTCGGCGGCCCAGCTTGGACCCGGGTGCCGGACGGGCAGTGGTACCTGCACCTGTTCGCGCCGCAGCAGCCGGACCTCAACTGGACCAACCCCGAGGTCGCCGCCGACCTGGAGCGGACGCTGCGGTTCTGGCTCGAACGCGGGGTCGACGGCTTCCGCATCGACGTCGCGCACGGCATGGCCAAGCCGCCCGGCCTGCCGGACATGGACCCGCGCGCGGACGCGCTCGGGCCGAGCCACTACTACGACCCGCGCTGGGACCACGACGGCGTCCACGAGATCCACCAGATGATCCGCAAGGTGCTCGACGAGTTCCCGGACGCGATGGCGGTCGGCGAGATCTGGGTGACCGACGAGGAGCGCCTGTCCCGCTACCTGCGGCCCGACGAGCTGCACCTGGCGTTCAACTTCCGCCTGGTGCTGACGCACTTCGACGCGGACGCGATGCGCACGGCCATCGAGCGTTCCCTGGCGGTGCCGGCCCGCACGGGCGCCCCCGCGACCTGGACGCTCGGCAACCACGACGTCTGGCGGCAGGTCAGCCGCTACGGCGGCGGGGCGGCCGGCGTGCGGCGCGCGCGGGCGATGGCCCTGGTGGAGCTGGCGCTGCCGGGCGCGGTGTACCTGTACAACGGCGAAGAATTGGGGCTGGCGAACGTCGAGCTGGCGCCGGCCGACATGGCCGACCCGCGCGCGAAGACGAGCGGGGCCGAGTTCGGCCGCGACGTCTCCCGGGTGCCGCTGCCGTGGGAAGGCGACCTGCCGCCGTTCGGGTTCTCGCGCAACCCGCGGACGTGGCTGCCGATGCCGCCGGCGTGGGCCGGGCTGACGGTCGAGAAGCAGATCGAGGACGCCGATTCGACGCTTTCCCTGTACCGGCAAGCGATCGAGCTGCGGAAGACGCATCCGGCGTTCGGCGGCGAGGAGCTGGAGTGGTACGGCGCGCCGGCGGGCTGCTTCGCGTTCCGGCGCAAGGGCGGTGGGCTCGTGTGTGCGCTGAACACGTCGGCGTCGCCGATCGCGCTGCCGCCGGGTGAGGTGCTGCTGTCGAGCAGCCCGCTGGTGGACGGGAAGCTGCCCGCGGATTCGGCCGCCTGGCTGGTCTAGAGCGGCACCCACCGGCCGGGCTTGACCACGTCGGCCGCCTCGGGTGCGGGGCCGCGCGTGAGCTGGTTGACGCGCTGGTGCGACAGGCCGAGCAGGTCGGCGATCGCGCGTTGCGAGAGCCGGCCGTTCAGCGTGGCGACCAGGCGGGCGCGGACGCCTTCCCGCCACTCGGCGACGTCCTCGGCGATCCGGTGCGCTTCCTGGTACTGCAGGACGAGATCGGTGGCGTCCTGGTCCTCGAACTCGTAGCGCCAGCGGAGGAAGAACCGCTCGGGCGGGAGGCCGGTCAGGTTCGCGATGACCTTGCGCATGCCCGGATCGACGTCGGGGAACCGCTTGAACTCGCCCGCGGCTTCGACGCCGTCGGCCGTCTTCGCGATCCACTGGCCGGCCTCGCGGGTCACGGTCACGGTGAACGCCGGAAACCTCATCGCTCGCCTTTCCCACGGGAAGGCGCGGACTTTAACACGTCAGCCGTTCTGATTGCCCGAACCGTCGTCGAAGGCGCCACTGGCCAGCCACGCGACGAGCGCCGCGGCCTGGAGGTAGGGCGCGGCTTGGGCGGCCGCCCGGCCCGCCGCTCGCGCGCGGCCCCACCTCTCAGGACGCTCGGCGCGCTCCGGCGCCTGCTCCCCCGGCGGACGGTCGCGCCGCCACGGCGTTTCCTCGGCGCGGACACCGTCGAGGAAGTCTGCGGTCGGATCGTCGTCCGGGGTCATGCCTCCAGCGTGCCACCGTTCGGCGCGAACGGTGGCCGTCGTAATGAATCCGTCAGAACAGCAACGGCAGCAGCGCGTGGCGGCGCCGGACGATCGCGCCGTAGCGCGCGTCCAGCCGCAGCCACGAATCCGTCGCCGACACGCGGACGACGTCCTCGGCCAGGTCCGCGTCCACGAACCCCATCCCGGACATCGCGAACAGGCAGCGCATCTGGACCTTGACCTCGACCGCTTCGCCGGACACGGTCAGCACCGCCTGGTCCATCAGCGACGCCGGCGGGTTGCCGTGCGGACCGGCGTTGTCCCGGGCCAGGGTGACGCCCCGGTCGGCCAGTTCCGCGACGACCCGCGCGGGCAGCTCGTCGACCAGCGGCCAGCGGCCGGACGGCGGCAGCTCGCCGTGCCAGAGCAGGTCGCGGGCCGGGCCCGGGTCCATCCGCGGGCCACCCGCCACGGTCAGCGCCGCCAGCAGCTCGTTGCCGGACACCGTGACGTCGCCGGGGGTGACGTCACCGGCCACCGCGCGGGTCGCGAAGCACTCGAACGGCGTCGCCGTCCAGGCTTCGACCACGCCATCGCCGCGCTGCCGCAGCCGGACGGCCGTCTGGCCGTCCAGCCGGACCGCGCGGGCGACGAACGCCCCCAGGGTCTCCCGGTCGGCCGCGTCCGGCACGAACAACTCAGGCATCCGCGAACCCCTGCTTCAGAAACTCCGACTCGGGCGGGCTGAGCCTACGCGGCCGCAACGCGACCGTGTCGTACGGCGCCAGCACCGTCTCCGCCAGCACCGCCACCGGATCGTCCGCGGCCGGCCCGGTGTGGACCCGGTAGGCCAGCGTGAAGCTGGCCGCCCGCAGTTCCGTCAGGTCGATGTCGACGCGCAGCTGCTGCCCGGACACCACGATCGGCGCCTTGTAGGCCACCTCCAGCTTGACCACGACGATGCCCTTGGGCAGCTGGTCGAGCCCGGCCTCGACGGCGCCCTTGAACAGCAGCGGGATCCGCGCCTCTTCGAGCAGCGTCACCATCTTCGCGTGGTTGATGTGGCCGTAGACGTCCATGTCCGTCCAGCGCGGGCGGACGTGCGAAACGTAGGTCACCGCACCGTGCTCCGGATCTGGCGGGCCGCCACCGAAAGCGTCGCGAGGTCGAGCCGGCCGGACTTGGTGATCTCGTCCAGCGCGACGCGCGCCCGCTGCAGCCGCGACGCGTTCGTCTTCTCCCACTGGGCGATCTTGGCGTCCGCGGACGAGCCGGGATCGCTGTGGCGCAACGCGTCCAGCGTGATCGCCCGCAGCGAGCCGTAGACGTCGTCGCGCAGCGAAAGCCGGGCGAGCGCGTGCCAGCGGTTGCCGCGTTCGAGCGCGCTGATCTCGGTCAGCATCTTGTCGACGTCCAGGTGGTCCGACAGCGCGTAGTACAGCTCCGCCGTCTCCGCCGGGCTGTGCGGTGCGTCCACGCCGACCTGCTGCTCGGCGAGCTCGGCCACCTCGGTGACGTCGAGCAGGCCGTACGTGTGCAGCAGCAGCGAAACGCGGCGCGCCAGCCCCTCCGGCACGTTCGCGGCGATCAGCTCGCTCACGTGCTTCTCCACCGACTCGGCCTCGCGGCCGCGCAGCAGGTCGCCGATCTTCGGCACCAGCTCGCCGAGCACCCGGCCGAAGCGCTTGATCTCCGACAGCGGCGCCAGCGGCTGCGGCCGGTTGGTGAGGAACCAGCGCGCGGCCCGGTCGAGCAGCCGCCGTGTCTCCAGCACCATCGCGTCGGCGACGTCGGTGTGCACGACGTTGTCGAGCGCGTCGATCTCCTGCCACAGGGCGGGCAGCTCGAAGACCTGCGTCACCACGGCGTACGCGCGCACCGCGTCGGTCGCCGTCGCGCTCATCTCCTCCATCAGCCGGTAGACGAAGGAGATGCCGCCGCCGTCGACGACCTCGTTGGCGATCATCGTGGTGATGATCTGGCGCTTCAGCGGGTGTTCGCCGATCGCGCTGCCGAACCGCTCGCGCAACGGCGTCGGGAAGTACTCGGGCAGCCGGGCCGCGAACACCTTCGAATCGGGCAGGTCGCTGGCCAGCAGCTCGTCCTTCAGCTCCAGCTTGACGTGCGCGAGCAGCGTCGCCAGCTCCGGCGAGGTGAGGCCCTTGCCCGCCTTCTCCAGCTCGCGGAACTCCGAGTTGCTCGGCAGCGCCTCGAGCTTGCGGTCGAACGCGCCCGCGGAGACCAGTGCCTGCACCTGCCGCGCGTGCACCGACAGCATCGGCGCGGCGTGCGCCCGGCTGACGCCGAGGACGGCGTTCTGCCGGTAGTTGTCCTTGAGCACCAGCGCGCCGACTTCGTCGGTCATCTCCTCCAGCAGCTCGTTGCGCTGCTCGCGCTCCAGCTTGCCGGTCTGCACGAGGTGGTCGAGCAGGATCTTGATGTTGACCTCGTGGTCGGAGCAGTCGACGCCGGCGGAGTTGTCCAGCGCGTCGGTGTTGATCTTGCCGCCGTTGCGGGCGAACTCGATCCGGCCCAGCTGGGTGAGGCCGAGGTTGCCGCCCTCGCCGAAGACCTTGACGCGCAGCTGCTTGCCGTCGACGCGGATGGCGTCGTTGGCCTTGTCGCCGGCCGCGGCGTGGGTTTCGGACTCCGCCTTGACGTACGTGCCGATTCCGCCGTTCCACAGCAGCTCGACCGGGGACAGCAGGATGGCCTGGATGAGGTCCATCGGCGCGAGCGCGGTGACGCCCTCCTCGAGGCCGAGCGAGGCGCGGACCTGCGGGCTGATCGGGATCGACTTCGCCGAGCGCGAGTAGATCCCGCCGCCTTCGCTGATCAGCGAGCGGTCGTAGTCGTCCCAGGAGCTGCGCGGCAGGTCGAACAGGCGGCGGCGTTCGGCGTAGGACGTCGCCGCGTCGGGGTGCGGGTCCAGGAACACGTGCATGTGGTTGAACGCCGCGACCAGCCGGATGTGCTCCGACAGCAGCATGCCGTTGCCGAAGACGTCACCCATCATGTCGCCGATGCCGACGACGGTGAAGTCCTCGGTCTGGGTGTCCTTGCCCAGCTCGCGGAAGTGCCGCTTGACGCTCTCCCAGGCACCCTTCGCGGTGATGCCCATGGCCTTGTGGTCGTAGCCGACCGAGCCGCCGGAGGCGAACGCGTCGCCCAGCCAGAAGCCGTACTGCCCCGAGACCTCGTTCGCGATGTCGGAGAACTTCGCGGTGCCCTTGTCGGCGGCGACGACCAGGTACGAGTCGTCGGCGTCGTGCCGGACGACGCCCGGCGCGGGCACGGTCTTGCCCTCGATCCGGTTGTCGGTCAGGTCGAGCAGGCCGGAGATGAACATGCGGTAGCAGGCGATGCCCTCGTTCAGCTGGGCGTCGCGGTCGATGCTCGCGTCGCCGGTCGCGACCGGCGGCCGCTTGACGACGAAGCCGCCCTTCGCGCCGACCGGCACGATCACCGCGTTCTTCACCGCCTGCGCCTTGACCAGGCCGAGGATCTCGGTGCGGAAGTCCTCGCGCCGGTCCGACCAGCGCAGGCCACCGCGCGCGACCTCGCCGAAGCGCAGGTGCACGCCTTCGACGCGCGGCGAGTAGACGAAGATCTCGAACCGCGGCCGCGGCTCGGGCAGGTCGGGCACGCCGGCCGGGTCGAGCTTGATCGCCAGGTACTGGCGGGGGTTCCCGGCGTCGTCGCGGACGTGGTAGTTCGTCCGCAGCGTCGCCCGGATGACGGCCATCAGCCGGCGCAGGATGCGGTCCTCGTCGAGGCTGGTGACCTCGTCGATCATCGCGCTCAGCTCGCTCGCCAGCGCCTCGGTCGCGGCTTCGCGGTCGGCGTCGCCCAGCTGCGGGTCGAAGCGGGCTTCGAACAGCCGCAGCAGCTTCGTCGCGATCTGGGTGTGCTTCAGCAGCGTGTTCTGGATGTAGTCCTGGGAGAACGCGCTGCCGGCTTGGCGCAGGTACCGCGAGTACGCGCGCAGCACGGCGGCCTGCCGCCAGGTGAGCCCGGCGCGCAGGACCAGGCCGTTGAGCCCGTCCACCTCGGCGTCCCCGCGCCAGGCGGCCTCGAAGGCGTCCTGGAAGCGGCCGCGCAGCTGGTCGACCGCGTGGTCGTCGGCCTCGTCGAGCATCTTCTGCGCGACGCGCAGGCCGAAGTCGTAGATCCAGCAGGCACCGCCGTCTTCGCGGTGCAGCTCGTACGGCCGTTCGTCGACCACCTCGACGCCCATGGCCTGCAGCACCGGCAGCACCTTGGACAGGGTGACGCCTTCGCCGCGCAGGTAGAGCTTGAAGCGCCGCTCGCCCGGCTCGGCGTCGGACGGCCGGTAGAACGACAGCGCCAGGTCGCCTTCGTCGGTCAGCGAGTCGAGGGCGCGCAGGTCGGCCAGCGCCTCCCGCGCCGAGAAGTCCTCCTTATAGCCCTCCGGAAAGACGCTCGCGAAGCGCTGCCCCTGCTCGGTCGCCGACTCCTCGCCGAGGACGCCGACGGCCACGCCGCCGTCCGACTGCTCGCGGCGCTCGTCGAGGACCGCCTCGACCATCCGGTCGTCCCAGCTGCGGACGGCGTCGTTCAGCCGCTCCTGGATCCGCTGCGTGTCCGGTTCCAGCCGGCGCGCGGGATCGGTGTGGACCATGAAGTGCACCTGCGCGAGGACGGTCTCCCCGATCCGCGCGCTGTACTCGAGCTGGGTGCCTTCGAGCTCTTCGAGCAGGACTTCCTGCATCGCCAGCCGCGACCGCGTCGTGTAGCGGTCCTGCGGGAGGTAGACGAGGCACGAGTAGAAGCGGCCGTACGGGTCGCGGCGCAGGAACAGCCGCAGCCGCCGGCGGTCCGACAGCGTGATCGCGCCGGTGGTCGTCGAGTACAGCGAATCGGTGTCGGCGGAGAACAGGTCCGCGCGCGGCCAGTTCTGCAGCACCTCGAGCATCCGCTGGCCGGAGAACGACTCCATCGGGAAGCCGGCGCGGTGGATGACCTCGCGGACGCGGTTGCAGACCACCGGGATGTCGAGGACGTTCTCGTGCAGCGCCGTCGTGGTGAACATGCCGAGGAAGCGGTGTTCGCCGGTGACCTTGCCCTCGGCGTCGAAGGTCTTCACGCCGACGTAGTACGGGTAGACCGGCCGGTGCACGGTCGAGGGCGCGCTCGCCTGGGTCAGCACCAGCAGCGACGGCGCCAGCGCGGACGTGGCGGTGTCCGGGCCCGCGGTGAGGCCGCGCGCGGCCAGGCTGTCCTGGCGCAGCACGCCGAGGCCGGACGCCAGGACCGCGCGCAGGGCGGGCTCCTCCGCGTCCGGGTGCGGGTTGTCGACCAGCTCGTAGCGGCGGTAGCCGAGGAAGGTGAAGTGGCCGTCGGCCAGCCAGCGCAGCAGGCGGGCGCCCTCGGCGACCTCGGCCTCCGGCAGGTGCGGCGGGTCGGTTTCGAGCTCGCTCGCGAGCTGGCAGGCCGTCTGGGCCATCTTCTCGGCGTCCTCGACGACCTCCCGGACGTCCCCGAGGACGCTGGAGAGGCGGTTGTCGAGCTCGCGGGCGCGGTTCGGGTCGGTGACGAAGTCGATCTCGATGTACATCCACGACTCGGCGGCCGAGTTCGCGGGCGGCTCGGCCGGGTCGGCCTGGGGGTGGACCTCCTGGAGCTCGCCGGTCAGGTCGCGGCTGACGACGACGATCGGGTGGACGATCCGCTGCACCTGCACGCCGTCACGGGCGAACTCGGCGGCGATCGAGTCGACCAGGTAGGGCATGTCGTCGGTGACGACCTGCACGACGGTGGCTTCGCGCGCCCACCCGTCCTCGGCGACGGTGGGGTTGAGCAGCCGCACGGCCGGGCGGCCGGGCATCCGGTGCTTGGCGAGCTGCAGGTGCGAGCGCACCGCGCCGACCAGGTTGACGGGCTCGTCGCCGACGATCTCCTCGGCCGGGATGTGCCGGTAGTAGAGCCGGATCAGCTCCCCGATCTCCGGCGCCAGCCCGGCGGCGGCGTCGATCAGGTCGTCCCTGATCTGCTCCGGGCTGGCCGGGGAGCGGCGGCCGAATTCGGGTTCGGTTTCGGCTCCGGTTCCGGGTGGGGACGAGACTCCGGTCGAGCTCATTCGAGGCAACTCTCCAGTATGCGTGAGGTGGCACCGTGCCGGTTCGGCGGTGAACCGGACCACCCCACACTAATGCGCCGGGGTCGGGGATCACATGAAGACCCGGGGGTTCCCCGGATCCGGAAAACCCTTCCCGGCCAGCGGATTCGCGTGATCGGTCAAGCTACTGACGGGTTGCGTTCCGGGGCGGTTCGCGGCGCTGACCAGCCGGGCTCGACGGGCGTTACCTGCTGCGGAGCCAACATGATCGGTTCAGTCGGGGCGGGTGGGTGCCGTTCGGCGAAGCCCGGCGGCCGGTCGGCGACCTCCGGGGTGCGACGGACGCCACTCGCCCGGCCCGGTGGCGAGTCGGCGACGAATAGGGGTGTCTCGGCGACCGGAGGCCGATCGGACCGGCCTCCGGCGGCGGTGTGGGCCCGGGGTCAGTCGCCCGAGCCGTGGCGGCGGGAGTCCGAGACCTCGGCTCCGTGGCCGTTGCGCCCGTGGCCGTTGCGGCGGCCGGTGTCCTGCGAACCCAGCTGCTTCACCAGCGCGGCCGCGCTCGCCGTGCCCGCCTGGTGCTCCGCCAGCGCGCGGGCGAGGAGGTCGGCGAGCCCCGCGTCCGGCGGCGGCTCGTCCTCCGCGATCGCGCGCGCGTAGCTCTCCGGGAACGGGGCCGTCGCCGGCGTCCAGTGGCCGAAGTCCTCCATCGGCTCCAGCGACGGCGGCATCCGCAGCCGCGGCAGCCAGGGCTCGGCTTCGTCGCGGTAGTCCGGCACCGACGGCGGCTGGTCCTCCGGCCGCGGCGGCGGGGCCAGCTCCGGCTCGGGCCGCGGTGGCGGCTCCTCCGCGCGGGTCTCGGCGTCCTCCGCGCGGCGGCGCCCGCCGCCCGCACCGCCCGACGACGAGATCCCCAGCCGGTCCAGCACCGACCGGGCGGCCACGGAACCGTGCTCGGCGTCGTGCCGCGTCGACGGCTGCGGTTCGCGCCGCGGCTCCCGCTCGGCGGCGGGCTCGGGCGCGAGCGGCAAGGCCGGCGTGATGCGCGTGGGCGCCGATTCGCGCTCGGCGGCGGTCTCCCGCAGCCGCTCTTGCGCGACGGCGGCCCACGAGAACTTGGGCTTTTCCTCTTCCACCGGTGCCGCCGGCTCGGGCGCGGTCCGGACTTCGCTCGGCTCCGCGGGGGCCTCCGGCGCACGACGGCGTCCGGACGGCTGCGCTTCAGCGGGTTCCGCCGGGAGCGGCCGCGCCTGGCCGGGCGACTCCCGCCGCCACGGCGGGTCGGCGGGAGCCGACCGCACCTCGATGGGCTCCAGCTCACGCCGGCGTGCGGGTTCGACGGGCTCCGGCTCACGCCGACGTACCGGCTCCGCCCGGACCTCGGTGGATTCCGGTTCATGCCGGCGTGCCGGCTCCGCCCGGACCTCGGTGGGCTCCGGTTCCCGCCGACGTACCGGCTCCGACCGGACCTCGATGGGCTCCGGTTCCCGCCGTGCCGGCTCGACCGGAGCCGACGTCACCTCGATCGGCTCCGCCCGGACCTCCGGCTCGCGCCGGCGTCCCGTCGGCTTGACCTCGACCGGCTCGGGCCGCCGCCGTTCGACGACCACCGGTTCCGGGCGCACGCGCGGCTCGGCGGGCTCGTCCCGCACCGCCGGCATCACCGACGTCTCGGCGGCGTCGGCGGTCACGCGCGGCCGCTCGAACGACCACGCGGGCGCCGGCTGCCGCGGCTCCGGCGTCTCCTCGCGGCCGAACGACCAGGCCGGCGTCTTCGGCGAAGGCGCCGGCGCGGGCGCGACGGGTGCGGCCGCCGCCGGCTCGGGGGCCACGACCGGAACGGGCCGCGACGGCACCGCCTTCAGCACCTCGTCGAGGTCGATCGACGCCGGCTCGCCCGTGCCGAACTCGCCGGCCAGCACGTTGCACGCCTGCCGCCGGGACCGCGCGTGCAGCTGCTCGGCGGCCCGGGAGCGGTACAGGCACGCGATCGCTTCTTCGGCCTGCCCGAACCGTTCCTCCAGCTGCGCCAGCTCCAGCCAAAGCCGCGCGGTCACCGCGGACAGCCCGTGCCGGTCGGTGCTCGCCACGGCTTCGCGGACCAGCTCGGTGGCCGCTTCCCCGGCACCGGCGGGCAGGTGGATGCGCGTCGCGACGGCCAGCCGCAGCCAGCCCATCGGCGCGACCCCCGCCGCGCGCACCGGCTCGGCCAGCACCGGCTCGGCGATGTCGTACGCCATCTCCGTGTCGCCGCGGTCGAGCAGCGTGCTGACCAGCAGCAGCACCAGCCGGATCCGGACGAGACCGCCGTCGTCGGCCGGGTTGTTCAGCTTCTCCAGGAAGCCCAGGCCCGTCCGGGCGGCGTCGGCCGCCGCCGTCAGGTCTCCGTGGCGGCGCCGGTGCGCCGCCGTGCCGACGCGCAGCAGCGCGCGGACCAGCAGCTGGGTGTCGGCGCCGAGGGACTCGTCGCCGAGGACGAGCTTGTCCGCCTCGACGAGCACGCGGTCCAGCTCGGCCTTGCGCCCCAGCAACCCGAGGCAGCCGACCAGGTGGGTCAGCGCGGCGGCGCGGTGGACCGGCGAAACGACCG
Source organism: Amycolatopsis sp. NPDC101161 (assembly GCF_044768185.1). Classification (NCBI taxonomy): domain Bacteria; kingdom Bacillati; phylum Actinomycetota; class Actinomycetes; order Pseudonocardiales; family Pseudonocardiaceae; genus Amycolatopsis; species Amycolatopsis sp. NPDC101161. The sequence continues at coordinate 108,472 of NZ_JBIWPI010000006.1, read as the reverse complement.
GGTCGGTGAGCACCGGCCGCAGCGCGGCGAGCCCCGTCAGCGGCACACCCAGGCTGCGGGCGCACACGGCGAGGTCGATGCGCAGCCGGGCGGCGATGTCGCCGTAGCCGGCGTGCTCGGCCGCGCGCAGGGCCGCGACCGCGCGCCCGACCGTGCCCGGCCGGTCACCCAGCCGGACGCGCGCGGAGACGACCAGGCTCTCGGCCCGGATCCACTGTTCGTCGGCGCCGGCGGCCTCCGAGAGCGCGGCCGCGCGCTCGCCGAGGACCAGGGCGAGCTCGGGCGCACGCAGGTGCAGCGCGTCCGCGCGTTCGATCAGCCGGCCGACTGCGGAGAGGGTTTCCCCGGCATGCGCGGAGCGCCCGCTCTCCTGGGAGAGCGGGCCCGTCCGGTGCTGTTTGCTGGCTTCCACGGGGAAACCCGCCCCCTCAGTCGCGGGTCAGCTTGCGGTGGGTGACACGGTGCGGGCGGGCAGCCTCGGCGCCCATCCGCTCCACCTTGTTCTTCTCGTACCCTTCGAAGTTGCCCTCGAACCAGAACCACTGCGCGGGGTTCTCGTCGGTGCCTTCCCAGGCCAGGATGTGCGTCGCGACCCGGTCGAGGAACCACCGGTCGTGGGAGATCACGACGGCGCAGCCGGGGAACTGCTCGAGCGCGTTCTCCAGCGAGCCCAGCGTCTCGACGTCCAGGTCGTTCGTCGGCTCGTCGAGCAGGATCAGGTTCCCGCCCTGCTTGAGCGTCAGCGCCAGGTTGAGCCGGTTGCGCTCACCACCGGAGAGCACGCCCGCCGGCTTCTGCTGGTCCGGGCCCTTGAAGCCGAACGCGCTGACGTACGCGCGCGACGGCATTTCGGTCTGGCCGACGTGGATGTAGTCCAGCTCGTCGGAGACGACCTGCCAGACGGTCTTCTTCGGGTCGATGCCGCCGCGGTTCTGGTCCACATAGGACAGTTTGACCGTCTCGCCGATCTTGACCACGCCGTCGTCCGGCTCCTCGAGCCCGACGATGGTCTTGAACAGCGTCGTCTTGCCGACGCCGTTCGGGCCGATCACGCCGACGATGCCGTTGCGCGGCAGGTCGAACGACAGGCCGTCGATGAGGACGCGGTCGTCGAAGCCCTTCTTGAGCTTCTCGACCTCGACCACGACGTTGCCCAGCCGCGGGCCCGGCGGGATCTGGATCTCTTCGAAGTCGAGCTTGCGGTGCTTGTCCGCCTCCGCCGCCATCTCCTCGTAGCGGTCGAGGCGCGACCGGGACTTGGTCTGGCGCGCCTTGGCGTTGGACCGCACCCACTCGAGCTCGGTCTTCAGGCGCTTCGCGAGCTTCTGGTCCTTCTTGCCCTGGACTTCGAGGCGCTCGCGCTTCTTCTCCAGGTACGTCGAGTAGTTGCCCTCGTAGCCGACGACGCGGCCGCGGTCGATCTCCATGATCCACTGGGCCACGTTGTCCAGGAAGTACCGGTCGTGGGTGACGGCGAGGACGGCGCCGGCGTAGCGGGAGAGGAACTGCTCCAGCCACAGGACACTCTCGGCGTCCAGGTGGTTGGTGGGCTCGTCGAGCAGCAGCAGGTCGGGCGCCGAGAGCAGCAGCTTGCACAGCGCGACGCGGCGGCGCTCACCCCCGGAGAGGTGCGAGACGCCTTCGTCCGGCGGCGGGCAGCGCAGCGCGTCCATGGCCTGCTCGACGGTCGAGTCGAGCTCCCAGGCGTCGGCGTGGTCCAGCTCCTCCTGGAGCTGCCCCATCTCTTCCATCAGCTCTTCGGTGTACTCGGTCTCCATGAGCTTGAGGACCTCGTTGTACCGGTCGAGCTTGACCTTGACCTCGCCGAGGCCCTCTTCGACGTTCTCGCGGACCGTCTTCTCCTCGTTGAGCTCCGGCTCCTGCATGAGGATGCCGACGCTCGCACCGGGCTGGAGGAACGCCTCGCCGTTGCTGGCCTGCTCGATCCCCGCCATGATCTTGAGAACGGTGGACTTACCGGCACCGTTCGGCCCGACCACGCCGATCTTGGCGCCGGGGTAGAACGCGGTGCTGACGTCGTCGAGGATGACCTTGTCCCCGACGGTCTTGCGCACCTTCTTCATGGTGTAGATGAACTCGGCCATACCGACGATCGTAGAGCGCACCTGATCGCGGCTCGACGCCGGTCACCGTCGGACTACCGAAAGTCAGTCCGGGATCACCGGAAGCGCTGTTTTCCGCGGCCGAACGAGCCCTCAACCTCAACTGGAACCCGAGGGTCGCTTCCCCTCCGCGAGGTTCTTCAGCATCGCGTTGTAGGCGTTCAGCTCTTCGTCACCGGTCACCGCTTCGCGCCGGTCACGCCGCTTCGCTTCGCGCTCGTCCTGGCGCGACCACTGCACCAGCAGCGCGATCAGCACGAGCAGCACCGGGAGCTCGCCGGACGCCCACGCGATGCCGCCGCCGAGCCGCTGGTCCGACAGCAGGTCGGTCACCCACGGCAGGTGCAGCTGGCTGTAGAACGCCTGCCCGATCACCGTCTGCTTGCTCATCAGGATCACGCCGAAGAAGGCGTGGAACGGCATCGCGGCGAACATCATCCCGAGCCGGCCGAGGTACGGGATGCGCCGCGGCGACGGGTCGACGCCGATCACCGGCCAGTAGAAGACGTAGCCGGCGAGCAGGAAGTGCGCGTTCATCGCCAGGTGCGCCCAGTGGTAGTTCAGCGCGGCGTCGAACAGCCCGGAGAAGTACAGCGCGTAGAACGAGCCGACGAACAGCAGCAGCGCGACGACCGGGTGGGTCAGGAACCGCGACACCGGGGAGTGCACCAGCGCGACGATCCACTCGCGCGGTCCCGGCGGGGCGCCCTTGCCCGCCGCGGGCAGGGCGCGCAGCGCGAGCGTCACCGGGCCGCCGAGGACGAACAGCACCGGCGCCACCATCGACAGCAGCATGTGGTTGCCCATGTGGACGCTGAACATCGCCGGCGCGTAGCGGCCGATGCCCGACGACGTCGCGAGCAGCAGCACCACGCAGCCGACGATCCAGGCGACGGTGCGGCCCACCGGCCAGGTGTCGCCGCGGCGCAGCAGCCGCCGCACGCCGGCCAGGTACAGGCCGCCGAGGACGAGCGCGAGCGTGCCGTAGACCAGGTCGAAGCGGGTGTCGAAGAGCAGGCGCCACACCGTCGGCGGGCCGTCGAGGTTGTAGCCGATCAGCAGCTCGGTGGTGGACGGCTGGGTGATCGCGTCCGCCGGTGGCGGCGTCCTGGCCAGCCCGGAGGCGATCCCGATCGTGACGAACATGATCAGGATCTCGACCGCGGCCAGGCGCAGCAGCTGCCCGCCGCCCTTGCCGTCGACGAGGTCCTTGACGCCCTTCTGCCGCTGCTGGTGGCCGAAGACCCCGAGCAGCAGCAGCGCGACCGTCTTGGCGACGACCAGGAGGCCGTAGTCGGTCGTGAAGAGGTCGTTGAGGCTGATCCGGACGAGCGCGTTGACCACGCCGGAGATCGCCATCACGATCCAGCACACCAGCGCCAGCCGCGAGAACCGCTGCGCGGCGAGGCTCAGGTGGTTGCCGCGCCGGTAGCCCAGCGCCAGCAGCGCGATCAGGCCGCCGACCCAGAAGGACGCGGCGACGAGGTGGAACAGCAGGCTGTTGGTGGCGACGTCGTGCGAGCCGCCGCTGGCGGAGTGGCCGGTGACCGCGACCGGGACCAGCCCGCCGACGGCCAGGAAGAAGAGCACGGCCGTCCAGCCCCAGGACAGCGCGAGCCGGCAGCCGAGGGCGACGAGGACGGCGATCAGCGCCGTCCACAGCCAGGCCTTGGGCTGTTCGATGGCGCCGACGAGGTCGAGCAGCGTCTGCGGGTCCAGGACGTCGCCGAACGGCTTCCCGGCGGTGTCGGCGGCGGTGAACGCGACCGAGAACAGGGCCGCGGCGAACCACACCCAGGCGGCGATCCCGGCCGCGCGCAGGGCGCCGTAGCCCTCCGGGCCGAGCGTGCCGGACTGCTGCGGCGGCACCAGGAACGCGGCCAGCAGCAACGACCCGACGCAGATCACCGACGCGGCTTCCGAGAGCACGCGCATGACCGTGATGCCGTACTTGGTGACCAGCCCCGGATCCGGCAGGCCGGCGATGGCGTACCCGGCGCCGCCGGTGAGCGCGATCAGCCCGATCGCGACGACGGCGGCCAGCAGGACGCCGACCGCGAGCAGGGGCAGCACACTGGCCCGGCGCTGCGTGGGGACGTCGGATTTCGTCGCGGACACGCCCCTGAGGGTATGCCCAGACCCGGTCAGGCCCGTGTGACGGGCAGGATGGGAGCGTGCGAATGATCCTGCTGCGGCACGCCGAGTCGCTCGGCAACGTCGACGAGCTCGCCTACACGCGGATCCCCGACCACGCCCTGCCGCTGACCGAGCGGGGCGAGCGCGAGGCCCGGGCGGTGGCACCGGAGATCGCCCGGCTGCTCGACGGCGAGCGGCCCGCCGTCTACGTCAGCCCGTACCTGCGGACACGGGAGACGTTGCGGCTGCTGGACATCCGGGCCTCCTGCGAACGACTGCTGCAGGAGCCGCGGCTGCGCGAGCAGGACTGGGGCAACCTGCAGGACCCGGCCGAGCAGGAGATCCAGAAGGCGCGGCGCAACGAGTTCGGGCACTTCTTCTACCGGCTGCCGTTCGGCGAGTCGGGCGCGGACGTCGACGACCGCGTCGCGGCGTTCCTCTCGGACCTGCGCCTGCGCGACGAAAGTCACCCCGAGACGGTGCTGATCGTCTCGCACGGGCTCACGCTGCGGCTGCTGTGCCGCCGGCTGTTCGGCTGGAGCATCGAGCTGTTCGAGTCGCTGTCCAACCCGGGGACCTGCGAATACCGCGTCCTCGAGGAGCAGGACGGCAAGTGGTCGCTCGACCGCCCGTTCGCGCAGTGGCGCGACTCACCCGACGGGGAAACGCAGCTCTAGCGGCGCGGTCAGCACGACGCGGGTGCCCTGCCCGGGTGCCGAGTCGATCCGCGCGGTGCCCCCGATTTCGGCCAGCCGGGCGTGGATCGAGTTCTCGATGCCGAAGCCGCCGCGGCGCGCGCCGACGTCGAAACCCGTGCCGTGGTCGCGCACCGAGACCGTCACGACGCCGTCGCGTTCTTCGAGGCACATGACGGCTTTCGACGTTTTCGCGTGCTTCAACGTGTTTCGCAGCGCTTCGCGAGCGGCGTCGTGCAAGGAGTTGACGACGCTCTCGGGGACGTCGGACGGCTTCGCGAGCGGGACGAGGTCGACGCGCAGGCCCTCCGCCGTCATCTCGACCGCGAGCGCGCCGAGGCGGTGTTCGAGGCCGCCCGGCTCGGCGGGTGCGTCGCCGTCGAGGCTCAGCCGCAGGCGCAGCGCGTGCGCGCGGGCGATGCTGCGGACCTGGTCGAGGCTGCCGACGGGGTCGAGGGCGTCGCGGGGCGCCGGCAGCGCGAGGGACTCCATCACCTGCAGGACGGTGTCGTGGACGTCGCGCCGGTGCCGCTCCCGTTCGGCGGCCCGGCCGCGCTGCTCGCCCAGCCGGTGCGCGAACCGCATCGAGCCGGCGACCAGCATGACGATCGCCAGCGCCGTCGCGGCGGCCGCGACCAGGGCGAGCACGATCCACGTCGCGGGCGCCGACGTCCCGGACACGCCGGCCATGCCGTAGCGCAGGAGCACGGCGCCGGTGATCGCGACGGCTCCCGCCGGCGCGCCGCGCAGCAGCGTCCAGACCATGACCGTGCCCATGATGTTCGGCCAGGTCAGCGGGAGCAGAGCCGGGGCGAACACCGCCGCGGCGAAGCTCGTGACGAGCGTGTACGCGGTGTCGGCGACGAGCACGGGCCGGATGCCCGTGCTGCGGTGGAAGACCCAGCCCACCTCGGCCAGGTTCGGCACGAGGTAGAGCGCGATGGCGAGGCCGAGCACCGGAGCGCCCAGCGGGTCACCGGCCCAGATCGCTTGCAGGAACAACGCGAGCCGGAACGCGACCGGCACGAGCACGAGCCTCGGCACCGCCCCCTGCACGAGCGGGAGCCCGGCTCCGCCGGCGAGCGCCCCCGCGCCGCCGAGCAGCACAACCCTCACGACGTCCTCCCCGGGTCAAGGCCCCTACCCTGACCAGCCCACCTGAACTCGTAACGTCGGTCCATTCATTTCAGCTTACGACGCGCTCAGCTTGCCCCGCACGGTTCCGCACTGTCAACGGGGCCACGGCGCCGGCCTTGCGTCACGATTCGACGGTGAGGGCGGCTTCCTCCCGCTTGCGCGCGCGTCGGGCGCCGACGGCGGCAGGCAGGATCAGCGCGGCGACCAGCGCGACGAACCCGAACGCCACGCCGTAGTCCGTCACCTGCGCGATGCCGCCGACGATCGGCGGGCCGGCGAGGAACCCGGTGTAGGCGATGGCCGTGACGAACCCGATCTCGCGCTCGCCGCCGGTGCCGTCGCCGCGCTTGCCGGCGTCGCCGGCCAGGCTGAGGGCCATCGGGAACGAAGCGGCCAGACCCGCGCCGGCCAGCGCGAACCCGGCGTAACCGACCGCGGCGACCGGGATCGCGGCCGCGGCGAGCAGACCGGCGGCGGCGAGCACCGACCCGGCGGCCAGGCAGCGCGTGGGGCCGAAGCGGCGTTGCGCGTACGTTCCGGCGAGCCGGGTCAGGGCCATGACCAGCTGGAAGCCGGCGAACGCGAGCGCCGCGGCACCCTGCCCGACGCCGCGTTCGACCGTCATCAGCAGCGCGGACCAGTCCGACGACGCGCCCTCGGCGATCGCCGAGCACAACGCGACCGCGGCGAGCAGCCACAGCACCGGACGGCGGATCGGCGCCCGGCCCGGCGTGACTCCTTCGCTGTGCTCGGGCCGGCTGCCGGGGACCGCGCGGAGGATGGGCAGCAGCACCGCGACGGCGACGACGGCGGCCACCGTCAGGTGCCGCCCCGGCGACCAGTCGTGGCCGGCGGCGAGGCCCGCGGCCAGGGAACCGGCGAGGGCGCCGAAGCTGAACCCCGCGTGGAACTCCGGCATGATCGCGCGGCGGAGCCGGCGTTCGACGGCGACCGCGGCGACGTTCATCGCGACGTCGAGCATCCCGACGCTCGCGCCGATCAGGAGCAGCGCGCCGGCCAGCAGCGGCACGCTGGGCGCGAACCCGACCAGCACCATCGAGCCGGCCGCGCTGACGGTGCTGCCGGCGACGACCATGCGCGCGCCCGCGCGTTCGATGATCCGGCCGGACACCGACGCGGCGGCGAGCATCCCGACGCTGGCGCCGAGCAGCGCCAGGCCGAAGACGCCGGGTGAGGCGTGCACCTGCGTCGCGAGCGCGGGCGTGCGCGACGCCCAGGAACCGAGCGCGAGGCCGTTGAGCGCGAAGACGACGAACACCGCGATCCGATCCCGCATGGCTTCAGCGTGACTGAAGCGCTTCAGAAAGTCCATGGCTACACTGCGCGGATGACCCGGCGCCGCCGTCCCACGCTCGACGACGTCGCGTCGGCCGTGGGGGTCTCGCGGGCGACGGTCTCCAACGCGTACAACCGGCCTGACCAGCTGTCTTCCCAGCTGCGTGAGCAGGTTCTGCAGGCGGCCGCTTCGCTGGGTTACGCCGGCCCGGACCCGACCGCGCGCAGCCTCGCCACCAGCCGGACCGGGGCCGTCGCGGTGCTGCTGGACACGTCGCTGTCGGCGGCGTTTTCCGACCCCGCGCTGTCCTTGACGCTGGACGCGCTGGCGCGGGTGGTCGACCCGCACGCTCTGCTGCTCCTGCCGGGCGGTGCGTCCGGTGGGCCGCCTGCCGAGCGGGTGCTGACCGCGCAGGCCGACATCGCGGTGGTGTATTCGCTGGCCGACGGCGCTCCGGCACTGGATTCGGTGCGGGCGCGGGGGTTGCCGCTGGTGGTGATCGACCAGCCGCTGCTGCCCGGCGCGGCGCGGATCGGGTGCGCGGACCGGGAGGGGGCGGCGCTGGCGGCGCGGCACCTCGTGTCGCTGGGCCACCGGCGGTTCGGGATCTTCGCCGCTTGCAGCCGGGTCACGCCTGGTGGGGGCGCGCTGTCGGTGCAAGCTGCGGCCGCTGCTCCGTTCCGCGACACGCGCGAGCGGCTGGCCGGGTACCTGGACGAGCTGGATCCGGCGTCGGTCGTCGTGGAGGAGGCGGCCGGGCTCAGCGTGGAGAGCGCTTTGCCGGGGGCGTTCGCGCTGCTGCGGGCGGCGCCGCGGCCGACCGCGGTGCTGTGCATGTCCGACCAGCTCGCGCTGGCGGTCCTGGCCGCGGCGGGGCAGCTGGGGATCCGAGTGCCCGAGGAGCTTTCGGTGGCCGGGTTCGACGACAGCCCGCCGGCGTCGTGGTCGTCGCCGCCGTTGACCACGGTCCGGCAGGACCTGGCGGCCAAGGGCCGGATCGCCGGGGAGCTGGTGCTGCGGCTGCTGGCCGGCGGCTCGGTGCCGGCACCGGCCGAGGTGCCGGTTTCCCTGGTGGTGCGGGGAAGCACGGGCCCCGTGTAGCACCGCGTTCTTCCGCCCGCAAGACCGTTCGCGGATCTGTGGACAACCGGCCCCCGACTGGCAACCTGTCCACAGATCCGAAATCGCAGGCTGACAAATCTTCCGCCGCCCGCCAATCTGGAATCACCAGTTCACCGCGGCCCGGAAGCCGCGAATCCAGAGGGGAATCCACAATGTCTTCACGCCGTTTCCGCGCCCGGCTGCCGCACCTGCTGATCCTGGCCGCGCTGGGTCTGCTGACCAGCGTCGGAACCGCTCAGGCCGCGTCCGAACCCGGGTGCCAGAAGGGCGAGTTCTGCCTGTGGTCGGCGAACGACTACGGCGGCGAGATCTCGCGATTCGACTTGCGCACGACGAATCCGGGGGAATGCATTCCGCTGCCCGAGGGATTCGTGGGATCGTCGTTCGCGAATCTGCTGACGCGGGACGTCACGGTGTACCAGAGCGAGGAATGCTCGACCGAGGGGGATTTCGTCACCTACCCGGGTGGCGGCACATACGTCCCGGACGCGCCGTTCCTGGTCCGCGGGATCCAGCTCTGGGAGTGACCCCCTGGCTGGGCCGAACCAGGTAGCCCCGTGACCCGGGCCTAGTCGACCGCAGCCCACCGAACCGGGCCCACGTCGCCGCCGTAACCCAGGCCTACTCGACCGCAGCCCACCGACCCCGGGGCCCACGTCGCCGCCGCGACCCGGACCCACTCGACCACAGCCCACCAACCCGGGGCCCACGTCGCCACAGCCCACCAACCCGGGGCCCACACCGACGCAGGCCACACCACATGACCCACCACCGACCCGGGCCCGCACCGCCGTCCGCTCCAGGGCAGGAGCCGGCTCGCGGCGGCGGCCGGACCCGACCGGGGCCGCTCCCCGACAGCGGCCCCACCCCGTGGGCGCGCCCCAGCGGCGGGGCGCGCCCACGGGCTTCCCAAACCGCCCCTCATCGCGCCCTGAGGCGGCCCGGCCGAGTTCCCGCCCGGGGATCCGGTCGTCAGCACCCAATGGCCGTCCAGGCAAGCCTGAGGGGGTCTGCTTCGGTCCGTCGCCAACCACCGGCAGCGACGCCACCCAGGCGTCCCAGCCACCTGACCCGCCGCGGCCGGCTCACCCACAACCGGCTTCCCAACCCGGCATGGCAGCCACCCGACCGAACCGCACAAACCACCAGCCGACCATGGCAGGACCACCCACAACCACCGCGAACAGATCGACGAGCCCAGAGAAGGCATTCATGCAGGTGAGGGGAACCAGCGCGCCGCCCGCCGCGGCGGGCAAGCAGCGGCGTGCGGACGCTCGCGGCGCTGCCTGCCCGGCCGCAGGGACGTGCGGGCGAGCGTGGTCGGGCTGGACACAGCAAGAGCCTTCTGATCGCCAGATTACAGGTTCGAGGCTCGTCCGGAAGCCCGTCCGGTCACCCTCAGCACCGCACCCGACACTCAAGGAGGTCTACACCACGCTTCCACCGAACTTCCGAATTCCGTCGAACGAGACCTGAAACGATTCGCCGGTGTCGAACGATCGAGAGGATGGCGACGACTAAGCTGCCATTGCCGGGTTGCCGGCAGCAGCCGTCGGCGCGGGCCCTCGTAGCTCAGCTGGATAGAGCAAGAGCCTTCTAATCTCTAGGTCGCAGGTTCGAGTCCTGCCGGGGGCGCCACCAGGGAAGACGTCGTGCGCGGCTGCGCACGGCGCCCCCTGGCCATCGTGACCGGCCCCACCTCAGGGCCCTCCTCCAGCGCCGCCGGCCTGTCCCCACTTTGGACAGTCATCCCGTGCAGGCGGACTCCGGAAGTCGCATCGTGCGAGCGGCCAGGTGGCCCAGCGGTTCTGACCGATCCCATCCCGAGACAACCTTGTTACCTGAGGCTTTCCGCACGCGATCGGTCACGCCCAGCGATCACCGCCGCCGTGCTTCCAAGACATCACCCGATCGAGCGAACTTCTAACTCACCCATGAAGAAGGCGGACCACACCGTGGACCAGCAAGAAGGACGACACCGGAGGCGGCGCGCCAACCGCGTCACCCGAAGCACCCTCGATGAAGCCCGGCGCGCGGGGCTCGTCCGGCGGCACCTGACGAAGCTGCGGTACCTGGCCGACCGCGCCGCCCGCGCGCCCGCGCCGGAGCCGGCCCCCGACGGGCCGGCCTCCACATCGGACGCCGCGTGAGGGCCCGAGCCGGTCAACCCAGGTAGAACTCGCGGAGCGCGGCGGTCAGGACGTCCGGCGCGACCGCGTGCTCCTGGTCGGGCAGGGTGCGGCGCCGGGCGTGGGGCAGGGCGTCGGCCAGCGCTTGGGCGGCGTTGCCGAACGACGCCGGGCTCGCGCCGCCGTCGAGGACCAGGACCGGCTGGGTCAGGGCCGCCCAGCGGCCCTCGGGCAGGGAGCCATCGCCCAGCAGGATGCTGTCGTAGACCAGCGTCGGCGCGACACCCAGGAATCCCGGCCACAGCGGGGATGCCTTCATCTCGGCGATCCGCTCCGGCGGGGCACCGAAGGACTCCGCCAGGTAGAGCTCGACGGCGTCGGCGCGGCGGTCGTCCTCGATCAGCGCCGTCAGCTTCGGCAGGAACGCCGGGGACGGCCGGGGGCGGGTGTCGTCGGTGATGAACGGCGGCTCGTACGTCGCCAGCTTCGTCACGCCGCTGCCCGGGCGGACGGCGGCGTCGAGGGCGAGCACCGTGCCGGCGGACATGCCGAACACGTGGGCCGAACCACCGGCGTCGGCGATCAGGGCGGCCAGGTCCTCCAGTTCGCGCTCGACCGCGTACGGCGGGGTGTCGGTGCTGCCGCCGCGGCCGCGGCGGTCGTAGTGGTACACCGTGAAGTCCCGGCCGAGCAGGTCGGCCAGCTCCTGCGTGCGCGGGTCGAACGCGCGGTACTGGAACGTGCCGCCGACCAGCACCAGCGGCGGGCCGGACCCGACCTTGTCGAACTCGATGACGGTGCCGTCGGCCGACGTTACGTGTCCCACGGGAACTCCCCTCGCGTTTTCGTGGCTGCGAAACGAAATTAGCGCACCTCGGCCGCCGGTGGCCCAGAGCGCGCACTCCGGGAGATGTGCCCGGGCGGGCGGGGACGGCAGCATCGGGGCGTGCCGGCGGGCACCGCCGTGCGTCGGATCCGGTACTGCACAACGACGAGAGGCTCCGCGATGGAGAGAAGCAAGTTCCAGCTCGACGAGTCCCAGATTCCGAGCACCTGGTACAACATTGCCGCCGACCTGCCCGGCGCCCCGCTGGCGCCCGCGCTCAACCCGGCGACCGGGGTTCCGCTGACGCGCGACGAAATGGGCGCGACGATGCCGGAGCCCATCATCGACCAGGAGCTGAGCACCGAGCGGGACATCGAGATCCCGGAACCGGTGCGCCAGCTCTACGCCCAGTGGCGCCCCAGCCCGCTCTACCGCGCGCGCCGGCTCGAGCAGGCCCTCGGCACGCCCGCCAAGATCTACTACAAGTACGAGGGTGTCGCGCCGTCCGGGAGCCACAAGCCGAACACCGGGATCCCGCAGGCGTACTACAACAAGCAGGCGGGCAAGACCGGCCTGATCACCGAGACCGGCGCCGGGCAGTGGGGCAGCGCGACGGCGCTGTCGGCCGCGCTCTTCGGGCTGACCGCCAAGGTGTTCATGGTCAAGGTGAGCTTCCAGCAGAAGCCCTACCGCCGGGCGCTGATGGAGTCCTACGGCGCGACGTGCGTCCCCAGCCCGAGCCCGGAAACCGCGGTGGGCCGGGAGATCCTGGCCAAGTACCCCGACTCCCCCGGCAGCCTCGGCATCGCCACCTCGGAGGCGCTGGAGACGGCGGCCACCGACCCGTCGCTGGGCTACGTGCTCGGCAGCGCGGCGAACCACGTGCTGCTGCACCAGACCGTCATCGGGCAGGAAGCCCTGCTGCAGATGGAACTGGCCGGGGACTACCCGGACGTCATCGTCGGCTGCTCCGGCGGCGGCAGCAACCTCGCCGGCTTGACGTTCCCGTTCATCGGCGCGCAGCTGCGCGGCGGCCCCGCGGTGCGGGTGCTGGCCGTCGAGCCTGCCGCCTGCCCCACGCTGACCCGCGGCACCATCGCCTACGACTACGCCGACACCGGCCGGCTCGGGCCGCTGTTCCGGATGCACACCCTCGGCCACGAGTTCATGCCGCCGCCCGTGCACGCCGGCGGCCTGCGCGCGCACGGTATCGGCCCGCTGGTCAGCCGCGCGGTCGAAGACAAGCTGATCGAGCCGATCGCGGTCGGGCAGACCGGGTGCTTCGAAGCGGGCGTGCAGTTCGCCCGCACCGAAGGGATCCTGCCGGCACCGGAGTCGACGCACGCCATCCGCGGTGCGATCGACGAGGCCCTGAAGTGCCGCGCCGAAGGCGTCAGCCGGACCATCCTCTTCGGACTGTCCGGGCACGGGCACTTCGACCTCGTCGCCTACGACAAGTACTTCGCGGGCACGCTGGAAGACGACGTCGTCAACGAAGAGCAGCTCGACCTCGCGGCGGCGTCGATCCCGCAGCTGGGCGGAGCCACGTCGTGAGGGTGGCGGTCGTCGACGCGGACGGCATCGCGGCGCACCTGCCCGCGGCGCTGGCCGCCCACGGGCTGGAGACGGTGCGCGTCCGGTCCGAGGCACCGGACGTGCACCTGCGCGGGTCGACGGAGGCCGACGTCCGGCACCGCGGTGACGTCGGCGAGACCGCGGATGCGTTGCGGCGCCTCGACGTCGGGTTCGTGCTGGCCGGCACCGAGTCGGGGGTGCTGCTGGCCGACGAGCTGTCGGCGGCGCTCGGCACCCCCGGCAACGGGATGAGCCGGCCGCGGGCGCGGCGCGACAAGTACGAGATGGTGGCGGCGGTCCGGGAAGCGGGCGTCACGACGGCCGCGTCGTTCTCGTCGCCGTCCGCCGACGAGGTCGTCGCCTGGGCGGAAGCGCTGGGCAGCTGGCCGGTCGTGCTGAAGCCGCTGGCGAGCGCGGGCACCGACAACGTCCGGATCTGCGGTTCGGTCGACGAGGTGCGCACCGGGCACGCAGCGATCCTGGCGGGCACCACGCGGTACGGGTTGCGCAACGAAACCGTGCTGGCGCAGGAATACCTGCACGGGGACGAGTACTTCGTCAACACCGTCAGCCGGGACGGCGTGCACCACGTCGTCGAGGTGTGGCGTTACCACAAGCGGGCCCTCGACGGCGGCCACTGGATGTACGACTACGAGCAGCCGGTGCCGCTGGAGGAGCCGCGCGTGGCGGACCTGGTCGGCTACACGCTGGACGTCCTGGACGCGCTGGAAATCCGCAACGGCGCCGGGCACACCGAAGTGATGCTCACCCCGACCGGTCCGGTGCTGGTCGAGTCCGGCGCGCGGATGGGCGGTTCGCACCAGCCCGCGGTGATCTCGCGGTGCATCGGCACCAACCAGGTGGAGTGCCTGGCGCTGGCGGTGGCCCGTCCGGAAGAGGTGACCGAACGGCGGCTGCCGACGTACCGGCCGCGGTCCTTCCTGCGGTACGTCACGCTGATCAGCCCGGGCGACGGCGTGGTGCCGGACGAGGCCGGGTTCGCGGCGGTGCGCGCGCTGCCGTCGTTCGTCGACCTGGTGCTGACCACGCCCCCCGGTGGCCCCGTGCGGCGGACGGTCGACCTGGCGACTTCGGTGGGTTACGTCTACCTCGAGGCGGACGACCCGGAGCAGGTCGAGTCGGACTACAAGCAGCTGCGCGAGTACGAACTGAACGGGCTCTACACAGGTGAGGCGGTACCCAAGTGACCAAAGCGATCACGGAACTGAGCGAGCTGGCGGACATCCCGGAGGAGTGGGTGCACGTCGCGAAGCGGATTTATCCGGGCGAAGACCTGCGGCTGCCGGGTGCGTACCTGAAGTGGTACGACATCCGCGAAGAGGGCGAAGAGGCCGCGCCGGCGATCAGCGAGCAGGCCCGCCAGTACCTGCGCGACCAGGCGGAGTCGGGCGAGCTGGAGTTCGAGAACGAGCTCGGCTACGCGCAGCTCCACCACGACGGCGGCTACTACTTGATCGTGGGCTTGTGGCGCAAGGACGAGCTGTGGACGGCAATCTTCTTCCTGGACGGCGACGAGTTCAAGCGCTACCCGGCCAAGCCGGGAGCATTCCGGGCCACGCAGAACGTGGTCGAGTTGGACACGACGGCCCACGAGCGCCGGGCGTGGGCCCGCTTCCTGCGCACGGACCGCGGCGAGGCGGCGAAGCGCGCGTACATCGAGGACTACTGCACGGGCGTCGTCGGAGTGCCGTGACCCCGCGCGCGTGAGAACGGGCCCGCTCCCTGATTGGGGTGGGCCCGTTTCGCATGTGCGGGAAGGGAAATCGGGCGGGTCACGCGGCCGAGATGGCCTCCGGCCTGGTACGGGATTCGGGGCAGAGGCAAGCACACACCTGCCAGTCGCCGCGCCGCGCCGCGGCGCGGCGCGCCGCGCCGACTGGCGGCAGGGCGGCTGGCAGCGGACGGCGGGAAGCGGGCGGGACCGGCGAGGGGCGGCTCTTGGCTGGTGGGCTGGAGGCTCGCGGCTGCAGGCGGGCGGCTCACGGCTGCAGGCGGGTGGCTCGCGGGCTCGCGGCGAATTATCCTCCCGGGCATGCGAAAGCCCCGGTGCGCCGACCGGCACCGGGGCCCTCGCTCGCCGCTAAACCCTTACTCCTCCGCCGGCCTCGTGCGGACCTTGATGTCCGCCACCCTCGCCTGGCTGAACTCGATCGCCGCCGTTGTGTCGGCCGCGGTCACCGCCACGTGGCCCAGACCGTCCCACGATCCGTCCAACGAGCGCACCACATCCCCCGGCGCTGCTCCGCCCAAGTCGATCGCCAGCGTCGCCGGGTCTGCCGATACCCCGTCCACTCCTGCGATCTCCACGATCTCGCCCGGCTCCGCCACCGCCAGCCAGCTTGCCGCCGCGCCTGACGCAGGTGGGGCGGCCGCGATCGGGGACACCGAGCCGTGGGGCCACTTCATCGTCAGGTCGTGCATGTCGACTCCGTGGACCGCGAACACCATCTCGTTGATCAGCGCTCCGCCGATGCGGTTCTGGGACTCGATCACCACCGGGCCGCGCGGGCTGAACTTGAACTCCGTGTGGCTCGGGCCGTCCGGGTAGCCGAGCACGTCGAGGAACGCCGGGATCATCCGCTCCACCGCCGCCACCTCCGCGGGTGACAGCCGGGCCGGGACCGCGTGGCCCGCGTGGACCACCGTTCCCGGCAACGTCACCGCCTCCGTGATCGCCAGGACCGCGTGCGTCCCTGCGAACGAGAACGCTTCCGCGCTGTACAGCGTCCCGTCGATGTACTCCTCCAGCACGTACTCGTCGAGGTCGTACTGGCCCAGGAACGGGTGGTCGGACACGTCCCGCTCCCGCTCGATGGCCGAGAACACCGACTCGACCTGGTCCGGGCCGTCCACGCGGTGGACGCCGAAGCTCGCCGTGCCCGCTCCCGGCTTCACGATGAACGGGTAGCCGTAGCGCTCGCCGAACGCCGTCAAGCTTTCGCGGCCCTCGAGCACCGCCGCGCCGATCGCCGGGACGTCCGGGTGGGCCGCCTCCGCCAGGCGGCGGCGCATCACCGCCTTGTCCGTGAACCGGTGGCTCACCTCGTACGACGGGCCGCCGAGCCCCAGCAGGTCACGGACTCTCCCCGCCGGGTCGAGGCCCGGCTCCGTCAGCGACACCACCGTCGTGAAGCCCCACGCCCGGTGCGCCGCCTCGACGAGCGGGGCGAACGTCGCCCAATCCGTGTAGTCCGCCAGGATCGCGCCCACCACCAGGGGGCCGTACTCCGGCTTGAACTCGTCCGGGTTCTGGACGTACACCACTTCCAGGCCGGCCGCCTTCGCCGCGTGGAAGTGCTTCGGGTTGCCGCCGATGAGCAGGATGCGTGGCGCCATTTCGCTGGTCACTCCTGGGAAACTCGGACGGGTTCGGGCTCGGGCTCGACGTGCGGTGCGGGTACCGGCTTCTCCGCGCGGACCGACGGCAGGCACAGGCACAACGCGCCGCCGAGCACGCACGCGATGCCCGACAGCGCGACCACCTGGGACCCGCTGAAGTGCTCCAGCAGCACGCCGCCGAGGGCGGCGCCCGTCGGGGACGACGCGACGATCACCGAGCGGCGGGCGCCGAACACCGCGCCGTACTGCTCGGACGTCACCGCGTTCTGGATGACGCTGATCTCGGTCGACGCGTACGGCGCCCAGACGAACCCGCCGACGAACATGATCACCAGCGCCAGCGGCAACGCGTGCACGAACACCAGGGGCAGCAGGATGAGGCCCCACACCGTCGCGCCGACCGCGTTGACCACCGCCGGGCGGAACCGCGCCAGGCGCGGCACCATCACCAGGCCGAGCAGCGCGCCCACGCCCATCGCCGACCACATCGCGCCGTAGCCCGCGCCGCCGGCGCCGAGGTTCTGCTCGGAGAACACCGGGATCGCGGTCAGTAGCGGGCCGTAGGACAGGAAGTAGATCACCGTCAGGATCATCATCGCGCGGACCACCGGCACGGTGATCAGCGGACCGAACCCGGCGACGAAGCTGTTCTTCTTCGGAGCCGGCGACGGCGATGCCGGCACCGCCAGCGCCGGGTTGACCCGCACGCCGAGCACCAGCGCCGTCGCGACCAGGCACATGATCGCCGGGATGAACAGCGCCCAGATCCCGATGAAGCCCGCCAGGGAACCGCCGAGGACCGGGCCGACCAGGTACGGGAACTGGTCGCCAATGGTCAGCACGCCGTTGGCCACCTGCAGCTCGCGGCGTGGGATGAGCAGGGGCGTGATGACGCGGGTGCCGACCTTCGCCAGCGGGTTCGTGACGCCCATGACCAGGCACAGGCCCAGCACCACCGGCACGCTGAACGTGCCGACCACCGACAGCAGCGCGATGCCGCCGATCGCGATGCCGCGGACGGCGAACCCGATCGCGGTGAGCTTCACCGGCGACCAGCGGTCGAACCACGCGCCGAGCAGGGGCCCCGACACGATCTCCGGGAAGCGGCGGAAGAGCACCGCGAGCCCGGCGAGCGCCGGGGAACCGGTCTCCACCAGCACGATCCAGATCAGGGCAACGGAGGCGAACTCGTCGGCGGTCTCCGAGAGCAGGCTGCTCACCGTGAGCTTGCCCAGGCCCGGGAACCGGCCCAGCACCGACCGCTGCCACCGGCTCCGGACGAAGCCGGGCGCCAGATCCACCATCACTGCCCCTTTCCCGGTCACCGATCCGGCCGAAGGCAGGCCACCGTGGCCATGAGGTGGCCCGACCGGTGACGAACCCCCCTCGCCGCGGTCCACCGTCCTCCCGCGCGACGGCGGACCGCATCTCCCGCTGTGCTCGGTTATGCGGCCTTCAGCCCGGACTCGCCGGTCTCGTCGGCCGCTTCGGCGACGAGCGAGCCGCCCGCCGTCTCGTAGCGGCTGGCGAACAGCGCCGGGTGCGCCGAGCGGATGCCCTCGACGACGAGCTCGTACGGGAAGTCGTCGAAGTCGCCGTAGTCGTGGAGGAACTCCATGTACCGGCGGCCCTTGCTGTCGTACGGGTGCGACATGCTGTCGGCCGAGCCGTCGAACTCCAGCGGCGTGATGCCGTAGAGCCGGCACAGCAGCTTGTTGAACACCGGCGTCGCCCGGACCCACTTGCCGTCCAGGTACACGGAGTTCAGCGCGTGGAACCGGAACACGTCCCCGCCGACCAGCTCGCGCAGCCGCGGCGACGCGAGGTGGTTGCGGACGTCGGTGAGCGCGATCCGGCTCGGCACGCCCGCCGCGCGGCACACGGCGGCGTACACAATGGACTTGTGGACGCAGAACCCGCGGCCGCGCTCGATGATCGCGCTGGCTTTGAGGCCGTCGCGGCTCAGCGCCGCGCCGTAGACCTCGTAGTGCAGCTTGTCGCGGACCGCGTAGTACAGCGAAACCGCCTTGTCGGTGAGGGTCTGCTCGCTCCCGTCGAGCGCCTGCCCGACGAAGTCCCGGACGACCGGGTGGTCGTAGTCCAGGAACGGGGTGACCCCGAGCAGGTCTTGCGGAGGCGTCTCGGCCGCCATGTCGTCCTTCTTCCGGTTCCGGCGCCTGTCAGCGCACTCCGAGCATTCTGGCGACCTTGTCCCGCTGGACCTCCGACGTGCCGGAGTAGATCGTGCCGCCGGTGGCGTCGCGCAGTTCCTTCTCGATGCCGAACTCGCTGAGGTAGCCCCGGCCGCCGAAGATCTGCACGGCGTTGGTGGCCGACCGGACGTTGGCCTCGCTCGCGAGCACCTTCGCCATGGCCACGTCCACCATCACGTCCTCGCCGGCCTCGAACCGCTTCGCGGTGTCGTAGAACCAGTTGCGGGTGGTCTCCAGGTCCATCTTCATCTGCACGATCTTTTCCGCGATCAGCTGGCAGGACGCGATCGGCGCCCCGAACTGCTTGCGGGTCTTCGCGTACTCGACGCTCTGCTCGAGGCGGTGCTCCATCGCGCCCAGGCTGATCGCGAAGGACAGCAGCACCTCCCACTTCATGACGTAGTCGAGCAGCAGGAAGCCCTTGCCCCGGCGGCCGACCATGTTCGCCGCGGGCACCACGCAGTCGGTGAACGTCAGGTTCCCCAGCGGCGACGTGCGCAGGCCCATCTTGTCGATCGGCGGCCCGGCTTCGAAGCCGGGCGTGCCCTTCTCGACGGCGAACACGCTGATGCCGAGCGGGCCGGTGCCCGGCGACGTCCGGGCGTAGACCAGGACGACGTCGGCGACCGGGCCGTTGGTGATGAAGAACTTCCGGCCGTTGAGGACGTAGTGGCCGTCGTCCCGGCGCTCGGCCGTGGTCTGCATGGCGGCCGCGTCGGACCCGCCGTGCGGCTCGGTGATCGCGTGGGCGCAGATCACCGAGCCGTCGATGACCCTCGGCAGCAGCCGGTGCTTCAGCTCCTCCGAGCCGAACCGGTGGACCGGCACGCCGGTGCTGACCAGCTGCGTCGAGATCGAAAACCCGAGCCCCCCGTCGCGGCAGTGGCGGCCGAGGCCCTCCAGCACGTGCATGGTGGTCGGCAGGTCGTGTCCGCCGCCGCCGTACTCGGTGCCGAACGGCAGGCCGAACAGGCCCGTCGCGCCGATCTCCGGCCACAGCTCGCCGGCGAACTCGGCTTCGCGGTCGCGCCGGAGGTGGTCGGCGCCCCAGGCCCGGAAGGCCTCGGTGTAGCCGTCCCGCAGCTCCTGCTGCTTGTCGGTCCACTGCTGCATCGGGGGAGCTCCGGCTCAGTAGTTGGAGAATTCGTCGTCGAGGTTGTGCGACTCGTCGCCGATGAGGGCGGGCGTGAACATGCAGACCAGCACCATGTCCTCGTGCGGCGAGGCGATCAGGTGGTGCGGGTCGTGCTTGTCGAGGGCGTAGATCGTGCCGACCTCGATGACGTGCTCGTCACCCGCGGAGTCGATGACCTTGCCGCTGCCGGCGATGCAGTAGCACGCCTCGAGGTGGTTCTTGTACTCCAGCGCGGAGTCGGTGCCGGCGCGGACGATCGTGTGGGTCACGGTGTAGCCCATGCCGTCCCGCAGCGTCAGGAAGCGGTGGCTCAGGCCGTTGCCCCACTCGACGCCTTCGACTTCCGAAAGTTTGCGGATGATCACTGTGTCAGGCCGCCTTTCCCAGGTAGTCCACATCGGACGAGCCCGCCGCCGAGTGCAGCTCGACGAACCGGGAGATCGAGGTGATGGAGGTGAAGTCCTGCTCGACGATCTCGACCTCCTCCATCGGGATCTCGAACGTGGCCTCGAGCCAGGTGACCACGCGCAGCAGGCCGAGGCTGTCGATGACGCCGTTGGCGCGCAGGTCGTAGTCGGCCTCGAGCTCCTCCGGGCCGACGCCCGGCAGGAACTCGTCGAGGACGTACTGCTTGATCTGCTCGGAATAACCCATGTCAGCTCCCGTTCAACAGGTCTCGGATGACGGCTTTGCGGTCGGTCTTGCCCGTCGACGTCGTCGGCAGCGGGTCGTCGACGACGCGGATCGTGGTGGGCAGCGCCGCCCGCGCCAGGCGCTCGCGGCAGAACTGGCGCAGCGCGAGCACGCCGAGCGGTTCGGTCGTGTCGCGGCGGACGACCGCGTGGATGACGAGCCCCGCGACGTCGTCGGGCACCGCCACGACGGCCGCGCCGGCGATCCGCTCGTGACCGAGCAGGACCTGTTCGATCTCCTCGAGGTTCACCCGCACACCGCGGACCTTGACCTGGGAGTCGGTGCGCCCGACGAGCGTGAACACGCCGTCGGCGGCGCGCTCGACGAGGTCGCCGGAGCGGAAGTAGACGCGGCCGCCCTCGCGTTCGACGAACTTGTCCGCCCCGCCGCCGACCGCGTACCCCGCCGTCTGGAACGGCGTCGACACGAGCAGCTCGCCGGTGGCCGGGCCGTCGACGACCTCGCCGTCGGCGTCGAGCACGAGCGCGTCGACCCCGGGCAGCGGCCGGCCGATCGGCAGCGGGCCCTCGCCTTCGAAGCCGGTGATCTCGTGGATGAAGCTGTCGTTGGTCTCGGTGGCGCCGTAGATGTTGTGGAAGCGCGCGTTCGGGAACAGCCGAGGCAGCTCGGGCAGCAGCTTCGCGGGCATCTTGTCGCCGGTGACGATCACGTGCTTGACCGACTCGAACGGCGTCACGTCGGGGACGTCGGCGAGCAGCCGGTAGAGCATCGGGACCGACTGGACGACCTCGACGCCTTCGGTGCGGATCACCTCGGCGAGGTACTTGCCGTTGGTGGCCTTGTCCGGCTCGACCAGGACCGTCGTGCCGCCGGCCTTGAACGTGGCGCGGATGTCGAGCAGGCAGAGGTCGAAGTTGAACGGCGCGTAGTTCAGCACCACCGTGCCGGGCCGCAGCCGGAACTTCGTCACCGCCCACTCAGTGAAGCGCTCGACCGCCTGGAAGCTGAGCGGCACCACCTTGGGCAGGCCGGTGGACCCGGAGGTCGTGAAGATGAACGAGGTCGCGTCCGGGCTGACGTCGGGGCCGGTGATGCCGTCGAGGCCGGCCAGGTCGCCGTCCGGCGGGACCGCGGTGGTGTCGATCTTGTGGATCCGCCGGCCGCCGACGCCGGCGCCGGGCTCGGCGGTCAGGACGTCGGTGCAGTCGGCCTTCTCCAGCAGCTCTTCCAGCGCCGTCGCGCCGAGCTCGGTGGAGGGCAGCATGAACGGGCGGCGCGCGAGCAGGCAGGCCACGATGAGCGCGACCGTGCGCGGGGTCTTCGCGGCGTGCACCGCGACGCGGGCCTCGGCCGGCAGCTGCAGCGCCGAAAGACCCTCGTAGGCCGACATCGTCATGGCGGCCAGTTCGGCGTAGGACACCCGGACGTCGCCCAGCACCAGTGCGGTCGACTCCGGCCGGGTGCGGGCGAAGTCGGCCAGGCAGCCGAGCAGCGAACGCGAGTACGGCACAATGGTCTCCAACCCCGGCCGGGCGCGCGGCAGCGCGGCGGCCAGTCACCCCAGCTCCCCCACGGGGAGTCCACTTCGGACTCCGGCGGGGCCCGGGCCGGGCTCCGCGTGGACTCCACCGTAGCTTCGCGCCGGAGTGACTGGCTTCTCGTGCGGTGCGGCTCCCGATCAGCCGATCGGTGTCCGGTGTGGACGGTCCGACCAGGCCTCCCAGCGCCACAGCCGCCCGGTCCCCTGGGTCGCCTGCACGCCGTCCTCCGACATCTCGAACTTCCCGAAGTCGAGCAGGTACAGCGCGTCGTCGCCGGGGGCGAACCCGACGTCGATGGGCCGCGCCAGCGCCGGCGCGCCGGGCAGCTCCCGCAGCGACCAGTCCGCCGGGTCGACGACGACGAGGCTGCGCCCGACCGGCGGCCCGCCGGCGGGCAGGCACATCGGGGCTTCGTCGCCGAACAGCGTCACGACGAGCTGCCCGGCCAGCGACCCGCCCGGCACGACGGCGAAGCGGGTGGCCGAGACGTGCGGCTCGAACTCCAGCAGCGCGCGTTCGGGAGCGGGCAGGTCGTCGTGGTTGGCCAGCAGGAACTCCGGCTGCGTGCCGCGCTCGGGCGCGAACGCCGGGTCGGTCACCGGGCGGTCGCCGACGAAGTCCGGCCAGCCGTACCACTTGCCTTGCCGGACGTCGAAGAGCAGGTCGGGGGCGTTGCCGATCGGGCGGCCGCCCCGGTCGTCGGCGCCCTGGTCGAGCGCGATCAGCCGGCCGTCGGGCAGGAAGCCGAGGCCGAACGCGTTGCGCAGCCCCCAGGCCACCAGCTCCATGCCGGAGCCGTCGAGCTCGCACCGCAGCACGGCGGCGGTGCACGGCAGCTGCGCCGCGATCTTCTGGCCCGCGGTCGTCCGCGTGCCGAACGGACCGAACGCGCCGGTGGCGATCGTCGCGCCGGGCTCGTCGGAGAACGGGTCGCGGGTGGTCGCGTTGAACCCGGTCAGCTCGATGTCCAGGCCGGGCAGGTCGAACGCGTGCGGCAGCCGGCGCAGCCAGCCGAGCTCGTAGGCGTCCAGGCCGATCACGCCGAGGTTGGACATCGCGCCCTGGCTGAAGTAGAGCTTCCGGTCGGCGCCGACCACGGCCATGTTCGTGTGGTAGTTGCCGGGGCCGGGCATGCCGTCGACGACGACGTGCTTGCGCCCGCCCGCGTCGACGCGGGTGATCCGGCCGGCCCCGCCTTCGGAGACGAACAGGTCGCCCTCGAACCAGCACAGGCCGGTGACCGGCGCGGCCAGTCCGTCGGCGACGAGCGTGCGGTCGCCGCCGGCGAGCCGCCAGACCTTGCCGCCCGGGGCCGCGCCGCCGAAGGCGAGGCCGGACTCGGCGACGTAGACGCCGCCCGCGTCGTCGAAGGCGAGGCTGGTCGGGAACTGCAGCCCGGTGGCGACTTCCACCGCCTCGGGGTGTGTCGGGTTCAGGGGCACGGCGAAACCTCCCGGCTGGTCGACCGCCGGCTGAGCAGCACTCAGCCGCTTCCGTTCGGCGACGCTAGCCGGGAGGTGCCGGGCGCACGTCTTTTCACGTGCGCTGGTGGTCCGCCTCGGCAAGACGGACGGCGTCCTCGCGGAAGGCGCCCGACAGCTTGGCCCGCTGGCCGACGTCGGAGTACTCCTTCTTCGGCCCCTTGGTCCGGCGCAGCACGGTGATCGAGTTCTGCCGCACCTTCTGGCTCTCCAGCAGGCTGAGCACCTCGAACTCGCCCGGCCGGATCCGCTGGGTGTCCGCGATGTATTCCAGGATGGCCTCCCCCTCGGGGTAGGTCCGCAGGTAGTGCATCGCCAGGATGCCGCCGTCCGGGTTGATCAGGTCGAGGCAGTTTTCGAAGAAGTACAGGCAGTCCCACGCGTCGACCCAGGCGAAGTCGATGGGCAGGAAGTCGGCCGGCAGCGCGTCGCGGCACTGCCGCATCTTCGCGTTGACGACGGTGACGCTGCCGCCCAGGCCCAGCTCGGTCAGCAGGTCCTGGCACTTCGCCGCCGAGGAGTACTCGTCGGACAAGTCGTCCACCGCGATGAACCGCGACTTGCGCGGCTCGCGGTAGTAGCCGGGGACCAGCAGGGCCGGCTCGGTGGTGATCCAGTCCTCGTCGAACTCCCGGCCGCTGTCGAGGTACGGCGCGTTCTTGCCGACGAGCGCCTTGGCCTCGGCCTCGACGAGTTCGTCCACTTCGGCCAGTGCCTTGGCGATGAACGGCGTCGTGTAGCCCATCCCGACCTCGAGCACGCGCTCGGGCCGGACCAGGTGGACCAGGTGCGACAGCAGCGGGGCGATCACCTCGGTGCCCATGCCGGGCACCCGCAGCCGCTCGGCCGCGGCGCGGAAGTCCGGCAGCGAGCTGCCGTTGCTGAACCCCGCGCTCACGACGCGTCTCCCCGGCCCCGCTGCAGTTCCACGGCTTCGTACAGCGCCTTGATGTTGCCCGAGCCGAACGAGCGCGAGCCGAGCCGCTCGATCACCTCGAGGAACAGGGTGTTGCGCGGGTGCACCGAGCGCGTGAAGATCTGCAGCAGCTGCCCGTCGTGGTCTTCGTCGACGAGGATGTTCAGCGCCTGCACCTCGTCCACCGAGTACCTCGACAGCTCGACGCGCTCGCGCAGCAGCTGGTAGTAGGTGTCCGGCGTGTCGAGGAACTCGACGCCGCGGGCACCCAGCGTGCTCACCGTCTCGGTGATGCTGTCGGCGGTGAAGGCGATGTGCTGCACGCCCGGTCCGCCGTGGTCCTTGAGGAACTCGTCGATGTGCCCGGCCGACTGCGAGGAGTCCGGCTCGATCAGCGTGAGCGTGACGGCACCCGAGCGGCTCTGCACGACCTTGGTGACCACGGCCTGGTCGCCGACGACGATCCGGTCGTCGAAGATCAGCTCGAAGTCCAGGACGGTCCGGTAGAACTCGACGTTGTCGTCGATCCGACCGGGCTCGACGACGACCGCGAAGTGATCGACCGTCAGCAGGCCGGCCCCGGGGTCGGCGGCCTCGCTCACGACGCGGCGCTGGCCGGGCAGCACCCGCTCCGCCGCGGCGCCGAGGGGCTGCACGAACGTGTGCGTGACATCGCCGAAGCCGATGATCTTCGCGGTCACCGTTCCGTCCTGAGTGGACGGTGGGGCGACGGGCCGCGCGCCGCGCCGGACGGCCTCGTCGTACGCGGCGGCCGCGTCCTTGACCCGCAGGGCGATGTCCGAGACGCCGTCGCCGTGGCGCTCGATGTAGGCCGCCGTCGCGTGGTCGTCCACTTGGGCCTCGGTGAGCACGAACCGGATGTCGTTGCGCACGAGCTCGACCGAGCGGGTCTCCGCCGGCCCGGCCGACTCGGCGGCGACGGTGAACCCGTAGCCCTCGGTCAGCCACCGCGTCGCCGACCCGAGGTCGACCACGGCCACCTCGATGTGGTCGACCAGGACCTCGGCGAAGACCGAGCTGTCTGTTGACGTCATGTGTCCTTCTCCGTAGTCGTTCCGGGCTCAGTGCGCGTCGAGGCGGGCGGCCAGCCCGCGCGGGCGCAGGTCGGTCCAGTGGGTGCGCACGTACTCGAGGCACGCCTCCCGCCCGGCCGGCCCGTGCACCGCGGTCCACCCGGCGGGCACCGCGGCGGCCGCGGGCCAGAGGCTGTGCTGGCCCTCGGCGTTGACCAGCACGGAGAGGCTGCTCCGCGGGTCGTCGAAGGGGTTCGTCATCGGCGGTCTCCTTCCCTCGGCGGGGCTCAGGCCTGCTCGTCGAGCAGGGCGTCGAGCCCGGCCACCGTCGGCTGGTCGAACAGGTCGCTGATCGACAGGTCGGCGTTCAGCGCCGCGCGGATGCGGCTGATCAGCTTCATGGCCAGCAGCGACTGGCCGCCGAGGTCGAAGAAGCTGTCCTCGATGCCGACCCGGTCGGTGGTGAGCACCTCGGCGAAGATCGCGCAGAGGGTCTCCTGGCGCGGGTTGCGCGGCGCGACGTACTCGACCGCGGGGCCGGCCTCCGGCTCGGGCAGGGCCGCGCGGTCGATCTTCCCGTTGGGGGTCAGCGGGAGCGCGTCGAGGACGATGAACCAGGCGGGCACCATGAAGTCCGGCAGCAGCCGGGCCGCGTGGGCCTTCAGCGACGGCAGGTCGACGTCGCCGTCGCCCGGCACCAGGTACGCGGCCAGCCGCTGGTCGCCCGCGTCGCCTTCGCGGGCGACGACGGCGACGTGCGCGAGCCCGTCGTGCTTGGCCAGCACGGCCTCGACCTCGCCCAGCGACACGCGGAAGCCGCGGATCTTCACCTGGCCCGAGACGCGGCCGACGAACACGAGCCGGTCGTCCGCGCCGACCGCGACGAGGTCGCCGGTGCGGTACATCCGCGACCCGGGCGCGCCGAACGGGTCGGCGACGAACCGGTCCGCGGTCTGGTCGGGCTTGCCGTGGTAGCCGCGGGCGACGCCGCGGCCGGCCAGGTACAGCTCCCCGGTGCCGCCGGGCGCCACCGGGGCCAGGTTCTCGTCGAGGACGTAGGTGCGGACGCCGGCCAGCGGGCCGCCGATCGGGATCGCGTCGCCGCCGTCGAACGGCGCGGTCATCGGCTCGTGCGTGGCGAAGAGCGTGGTCTCGGTGGAGCCGTACATGCCGCGCACCACCAGGTCCGGGTTCGCCTCGAGGGCGCGGCGGACCGCGGCCGGGGCGATGACGTCGCCGCCGGTGAGCACCTCGCGCACGCCGGACAGCGCCTCCGGGGCCTCCTCGGCCAGGACGCGGAACAGGCCGGCGGTGAGGTGCACGCCGGTGATCCGGTGCTCGGCGAACAGCGCGCGCAGCGACTCGACGTCGAGGTTCCCGGGCGGGGCCAGCACGATCTCGCCGCCGTGCAGCAGCGGCACCCACAGCTCGTAGGTGGAGACGTTGAACGCGTAGGGCGCGACCATCAGCACGCGCTCGTGGCGGCCGCCCTCCCACGCGGGGTCGAGCGCGAGGCCGAGGGCGTCCCGGTGGGTGACGGCGACACCCTTGGGCTCGCCGGTGGACCCGGACGTGTGGATCACGTACGCCAGCTGGCCGGGATCGGCGGGCCGGCCCGGGTCGGTGGCGGGGAGCGCGGCCAGTTCGGCGGCTTCTTCCGCGCTGTCCAGCAGCAGGGTCATGGTGGTCGCGGCCAGGCCGTCACCCTTGCTCGCGGCGTCGGCCAGCAGGACCGGGGAGCCGAGACTGTCGACGATCCACTGCTTGCGCTCCGGGGGGTACGCGTCGTGCAGGGGGACGTAGCAGCCGCCCGCCTTCAGGATCGCCAGCGTGGCCACCACCAGTTCGGCCGACCGTCGCAATTGGACGGCCACCGGCGCGTCCGGCGTCACGCCGAGGCCGATCAGCCGGTGCGCCAGCCGGTTGGCGCGCTCGTCGAGCTCGCGGTAGGTCAGGCGGACGCCACCCCCGCTCACCGCGGTCGCGTCCGGCGTGCGCGCCACCTGGACGGCAAAAACCTCCTGGAGGGAAGCGGAGACCATCACCAGCTCCAATCGCTTCGAATTCCCGGCCGTCCACCAGACGTTCCCCCGGCCGCGGACACCGGACCAGCGTCGCCCGGCCCGGTCACGGACGGCGTCTCCCGCATTGCGCCCGTACCCCGCCCCGGCGGCGGGACCGCACTGCGTGAGATGCCCCGGCCCCGGCCGCGGTGCGACGGTTCGGGGGCACGGATCGACGGTCACGAACGGCCTTGTCCCGTGGCCTTTCCCGAGGAGGACCTGATGACCATCGCCGATGCCCCGTCGAGGAGCGAGCTGGTTCGCCGCGCATCGGAACTGGTGCCGTTGCTGAAGAAGCACGCGATCTGGACCGAGGAGAACCGGCGCCTGCACGACGACACCATCGAAGCGCTGACGTACTCCGGGCTGCTCAAGCTCCGCGTCCCGCGCCGCTACGGCGGGTACGAGGCCGACATGACGACCGTCGTCGACGTGCTGGGCGAGCTGGCCCGCGGCGACGGCTCCACCGCGTGGGTCACCGCGGTGTGGGCGATCAGCACCTGGATGACCGGGCTGTTCCCGGACGAGGTGCAGGACGAGGTCTTCGCCGACCCGGACGTGCGGATCAGCGGCATCCTCAGCCCGACCGCGGTCGGCGTCCCGACCGAGGGCGGCATCATCCTCAACGGCAAGTGGGGCTTCAACACCGGTTCCACGCAGAGCAAGTGGAACACGAACGCCGCGGTCATCGCCCATCCGAACGGCGAGTTCGAGCCGATCATGGTGCTCGTGCCGATCGACGAGCTGCAGGTGATCGACGACTGGCACACCGCGGGCCTGCGCGGCACCGGCAGCGTCAGCACGATAGCCAAGGACGTCTTCGTGCCGTCGGCGCGCGTGCTGCCGATGGTCCCGGTCCTGCAGGGGCAGCACCTGTCCGTCGCGAACGCGGACTCGCCGCTGTACAAGGCGCCGTTCATGCCGACCGCGTGCACCACGGTCGCCGCGGTGCCGGCGGGCCTGGCGAAGGCGGCCAAGGACGCGTTCTTCGAGCGCCTCCCCGGGCGCAAGATCACCTACACCGCCTACGAAAGCCAGAAGGACGCGCCGATCACCCACTTCCAGGTGGCCGAGGCGACCATCAAGATCGACGAGGCGGACTTCCACGTGCACCGCGCGGCGAGCATGCTCGACACCAAGAGCGTCGCCGACGAGGAGTGGACGCTGGAGGAGCGGGCCCGGGTGCGCCTCGACATGGGCGCCGTCTGCCAGCGGGCGAAGGAGGCCGTCGACATCCTCAACACCGCCAGCGGCGGCTCGTCGGTGCACACCGACGTGCCGATCCAGCGCATCGAGCGGGACGTCCAGACGGTCAACCTGCACGCGATCATGCACCCCAACACCAACCTGGAGCTCTACGGCCGCATCGCCTGCGGTCTCGAGCCGAACACGAACTACATCTGATCCGCACTCCCCCGGTCGTGAGTGTGGAACAGGGTTAGAACCCTGTTCCACACTCACGACCTGCCTTGTCCCGTGATCGTTGGAGATGCCCCATGGAAGAGCGTTGCCCCGTCGCCCTGGACCCGGCCGGGACCGACATCCACGGCGAGGCCGCGCGGATCCGCGCGCACGGCCCGGTGGCGAAGATCGAACTGCCGGGCGGCGTCTTCGCCTGGTCCATCACCGGGTACGCGGAGGCCCGGCAGGTGCTCGGCGACCACCGCTTCTCGAAGGACCCGCGCAAGCACTGGGTCGACTTCGTGGAAGGCCGCATCGGCGAGGACTTCCCGCTGATCGGCTGGGTCCTCATGGACAACCTGACGACTTCGCACGGCAGCGACCACACGCGGCTGCGCAAGCCGTGCGCGCAGGCGTTCACCCCGCGCCGCGTGGAAGCGTTGCGCCCCAACGTCGAGAGCGTCGCGGCCAAGCTACTGGACGAGCTTTCGGCACTGCCCCCGGGTGAAGCCGTGGACATCAAGGACCGCTTCGCGCACCCGCTGCCCGCGTCGGTCATCTGCGACCTGTTCGGCATCCCCGAGGAGTTCCGCCGCGACTTCCTGCGCGGCGGCGAGATCAACGCCGACACGACCACGAGCCCCGAAGAGGCCGCCGCGAACTTCGAGCGCTGGCACCAGGAGATGCTGGACTTCGTCGAGTCGAAGCGGCGCGAGCCGGCCGACGACCTGACGTCGGACCTCGTGCGCGCCAGCGACTCCGGCGCCGGGCTGACCGACGACGAGATGGTCGGCACCCTGCACATCATGCTCGCCACCGGCACCGAGCCGGTGAAGAACCTGATCGCCAACGCCGTCCTGCTGCTGCTCACCCACCCCGAGCAGCTCGCGCTGGTCAAGTCCGGTGAGCGTAGCTGGAGCGACGTCCTCGACGAGACGCTGCGGGTGCAGGCGCCGGTCGCGCACCTGCCGTTCCGGTTCGCGGTCGAGGACGTCGAGCTCGGCGGCGTCACGATCGCGAAGGGCGACCCGGTCCTCATGCACTTCGCCGCCATCGGGCGCGACCCGCAGCTGCACGAGAACGCCGACGTCTTCGACATCGCCCGCCCGGACAAGGAGAACCTCTCCTTCGGGCAGGGCATCTACCGCTGCATCGGCCGCCCGCTCGCGCTGCTGGAGGCGGAAACCGCGCTGGCGGCGCTGTTCGAGCGGTTCCCCGACCTGTCCCTGGCCGTGCCGGCGGCGGAGCTGTCGCCGCAGGTCACGTTCATCATGAACGGCATCGGCTCGCTGCCGGTGCACCTGAAGACGCCCGGCCCGGCCGGCGCGTGAAAGGGAGCGTGCGATGAAGGCAGCAGTGGTCCCCGCGGCCGGTGCCCGCTGGGAGCTCAAGGACGTCGCGACGCCGTCGGCCGGCCCGGGCGAGGTGCTGGTCCGGGTGCGCGCGTGCGGGGTGTGCCACAACGACGTCTTCCTGACCGACGGCACGTTCCCGTTCCCGCCGTTCGACCCGGTGATCGTCGGGCACGAGGCGGCGGGCGAGGTCGTCGAGGTCGGCGCGGGCGTCACGATCCGCAAGGCGGGCGACCGCGTCGGCACGACGTGGGTGCAGGGCACCTGCGGGCAGTGCGACTACTGCAAGCTCA
Source organism: Amycolatopsis sp. NPDC101161 (assembly GCF_044768185.1). NCBI lineage: Bacteria > Bacillati > Actinomycetota > Actinomycetes > Pseudonocardiales > Pseudonocardiaceae > Amycolatopsis > Amycolatopsis sp. NPDC101161. The sequence goes on along the minus strand of NZ_JBIWPI010000006.1, from coordinate 77,989 downwards.
ACCTGCCGCTGACCGGCCAGTCGGGGATGAACTGCGCCGCGCCGCGGATGAGCGGGCTGACCGTCCAAGGTGGACACGCGCAGTACGTCGCGGTGCCGGCCGAGAGCACGGTCCTGCTGCCCGACGGCCTGAGCTACCAAGCGGCCGCGCCGATGCTGTGCGCCGGCTACACGTCGTGGAGCGCGCTGCGCGCGGCCGACCCCAAGCCGGGTGAGCGGGTGGCCGTCCTCGGCGTCGGCGGGCTCGGGCACCTGGCTCTGCAGTTCGCCACCGCGTGCGGTTTCGAGACGGTCGCGATCACGCGGTCGCCGGAGAAGCACGACCTGGTCCGGGAGCTGGGCACCGAGCACGTCGTCGCCGACGGCGCCGGGCTGCGCGAGATCGGCGGCGCGGACCTCGTGCTGGTGACCGGGACGTCGTACCGCGCCGCCACCGACGCGCTCGCCGGCCTGCGCGTCAACGGACGGCTCGTGCTGGCCACGATCGACCCCGAGGGCACGTTCGAAATCGGGCCGACGAGCCCGGTCTGGGCGCAGCGGCAGAGCATCATCGGCGCGACGCACAACGGCCTCGACCAGCTGGCCGAAGCCCTGCGGTTCGCCGCCGACGGCCGCGTCACCCCGATCATCGAGGAGTTCGACGCCGAGCAGGTCGCCGAAGCGGTGGCCCGGGTCGGCAAGGGCGACGTGCGGTTCCGCGCCGTCGTGAACTACTAGAGGGGGCCGGCCGTGACCGTGATCAGCTTGTGGGTGCCGATCTACCCGATCATGCCCGAGTACCTGGCGCAAATGCGGGAGCTGGCGGCGCAGTTCAGGCAGGCGCACCCGGAGTACCGCGTGGAGGTCGAGGGGTTCGGGTACCTCGAGCTGCCCGGCGAGATCCATCGGGCCGCGCTCGACGGGCGGGCGCCGACCATCGCGCAGTACTTCTACACCTCCGCCCAGGAGGCCAAGGACACCCGCACGGCCGACGGGCGCCCGCTGTTCACCTCGGTGGAGCGGGCGATCGGCGGCCGCGAGGAGATCCTCGGCGAGCGGGTGGTGCTCGGCGACATCGTCCCCGGCGTCCGGGGCTACTACCGCTACCACGGCGCGGTGGCCGCACAGCCGCTGCTGACGTCGACGACGCTGCTGTACGCCAACACCACGCTGCTGGCGCGGGCCGGCGTCCACGAGATCCCGCGGACGTGGGCCGAGGTCGAAGCCGCGTGCGAGGCGGTCGGGCGGCTGCGGGGCGACGGGCCGTCGCACAGCATCACGTGGCCCAACCACGGCTGGATGTTCCAGCAGTCGATCGCGCAGCAGGGCGGGTTCCTGGTCGACCACGAGAACGGCCGCCGCGGCCGGGCCCAGAAGGTCGACCTCGCTTCGCCGGAGGCACTCGCCTACGCCGAGTGGTGGCGCAAGCTGCACCGGGCCGGCCACTACTGGTACCTGCACAACGGCGACGCCGTCGACTGGGACGGCAACTTCCGGACCTTCGCCGAAGGGCACGCCGCGCTGACGCTGACGTCGTCGGTCGAGGTCGACCGGATGGTCCAGGCGGGCCGCGACGGCGGGTTCACCGTGCGGGCGGCGCGGATGCCGTACAACCAGGACGTCCCGCGCGCGGGCAACGTCATCGGCGGCGACGCGCTGTGGCTGACCGACGGGCTCGACGAGCACACCCGCGACGGCGCGCTGGCGTTCATGCAGTTCCTCTGCCGCCCGGAGCACGCGGCGGCCCGGCACAAGGCCACCAACTTCGTCCCGATCACCACCCCGACGGTCGAGCGGCTGGCTGCCGAGGGCTGGTACGAGCAGAACCCGGACTTCCTGGTGGCGCTGGACCAGATCGCCACGACGACCGGCTCGCCGGCCGCACGCGGCGCGCTGGTCGGCGAGCTGGCGCACATCCAGGAGATCTCGGCGGCGGCGATGCACGACGTGCTGGTGTCCGATGTGGACGTCAAGACGCGGTTCACCGCGGCGACGGCCGAGGCGCAGGCGCGGCTGGACCACTACAACGCCTACTGCCGGGGCGAAGTGGCGCGGGGTCCGATCCACGTCGGTTGAGCACGACGAAAAGGGGCCTTCCGGTTTCGGAAGGCCCCTTTCGCGTGCCCGGGACTACAGCGGCGCGTCCGGCCGGGTCACCGTCTCCCCCAGCACCTGGACGAACTGCTCGACCATCGCCGCGACCGACGACTCCTCGAACAGGTTCGTGTTGTACTGGATCCCCGCCACGATGTCGCCCGACGGGTCCAGGTTGAGCGTCCACAGTGCACCGTTCGGCACGTCCGAGCCGACCGGCTGGGAGAGCAGCCGGCGGCGGACCTCGGAGAACTCGAGGTCACCGACCAGCTCGCCGTCCAGCAGGAACGGGAACGGGAACACCTGGAACACCACCGCCGCGCGGCGGTCCTCCAGCGTGCGGGTCATCAGGTCCGGGGCCTGGGCCGCGACCTGGCCGAACGGGATGTCGTGCGAGTACGCCTGCAGGCACGACCGCCGGACGCGCGTGGCGACCTCGCGGAACGTCGCCGCGCCCGCCAGGTCCGTGCGCAGCGGCAGGTAGTTGAAGAACGGCCCGACCGTCAGCTGGAACTGCTCGTGCCCGCGGCCCGGGGTGAACGTCGGGACCGTGACGTCGGTTTCGCCGGTCGTGCGGAGCACCAGCACCTCGAACGCGGCCAGCAGCACCATGAACGGCGTCGAGCGCATCGCCGAGGCCAGCTCGAGCGCCGGCTTGACCAGCTCCGCGGCGATCTGGAAGCGGTAGACGCCGCTGGACTCCGGGATCCCCGCCGACTTGGGCAGGTCGGTCGGCACCGAGTAGACGCGCGCGCCGTCGAGGGTCTTGCGCCAGAACTCGCGGGAGCGGTCCAGTTCGGTCCCCGACACGTTTTCGGCCTGCCACTCGGCGAATTCGCGGTACTGGCGGGGATCCGGCAGCTCGCCGACGTCGAAGCCGCGGCGGGCCGCGTACCGCGTCGCGAGGTCGCGGATGACGAGCCGGACCGACCAGCCGTCGGCCGCCGTGTGGTGCACGATCAGCACCAGCACCGAATCCTTGTCGTCGAAGCGGCCGAGCACCGCGCGCACCAGCGGCGGGTCCGGGTGGATCTCGCCGGACTCCACCTCGATGATCAGCTCTTCGACGCGGCGGTCGCGATCGCCGTCGGCCGAGCCGAGCTCGCGCACCTCGAGGTGCGGTTGCCCCGCGGGCAGGATCTTCTGGTAGCGCTCGGGTTCGTCGCGCACGATCAGCGTCCGCAGGGCCTCGTGCCGCTCGACGACGTCGACCAGCGCGCCCCGCAGGGCTTCGACGTCGACCTCGCCGCGCAGGCGCCAGCCGTGCACGATGTGGAACCGGGGGCCGAACGGGCCGTCGGCGTCCCCGAGGTCGAAGCCGCAGAGGAACTCCTGGTTCGCCGACAGCGGCGCCCGCGCCACCGGGCCGTCGGGACTAGTCACGTTCGCCGCCTCCTCGCGCGTGGCCGGTTTCGGAGGAACGCTAGCGAAACCGCGGGCCGCACCGAGTCTCGCGCCGTGCGGAACCCGGGCCCGCACTCGGTGAGATGCACCGGAGGCGGCCGCCGTGTGACGCTCGACCGCGTGGTGACGAACCGACCAGGACAAGGAGCCTCTTGGCGATGACGACGGTCAAGGACGTTACCGGAGCAGATTTTCCGCTGCCGCCCGAGCCGGGCCTGACGCCGGCGGAGGTGATCGCGCGGGCCGAAGCGATCGGGCCGGCGCTGGTCGCCCGCCAAGCGGAGACCGAGCAGCGGACCTTCTACGCCGAGGACACCCACAAGGAGTTCGAAAAGGCGGGGTTCTACCGCCTGCTCACCCCGCGGCGCTACGGTGGCTACGAGTTCGGCATCGACACGTTCCTGCGGGTCACCACGGCGCTGGCCCGCGGCTGCCCGTCGACGGCGTGGATGTTCTGCCTCGGCGCGACGCACGCGCTGCAGGCCGCGACGCTCTTCGGCGAGCGCGCGCAGGCGGAGCTGTTCAAGGAGGGGAACTTCATCGCCCCCGCCACCATCGTGCCGAGCGGGACCGCGGAGTCCACTCCGGACGGTGACTGGATCATCGACGGGACCTGGCACTACTGCTCGGGTTCGCCGTACGCCACGCACTTCATCGGCCACACGCTGATCGACGGCGAGGACGGCGAGAAGGTCCCGATGCTGTTCGTCGTCCCGCGGGAGCAGTGGCGGCGGCTGGACAACTGGGGCGGCCAGCTCGGCCTCAAGGGCAGCGGCTCGCACAGCATCGTCATCGACCGGGCGCGCGTGCCGGCGCACTTGACGCTGCCGGGCACGCACATGAGCGAGATCGACGTCACGAAGGGCACGCCGGGGTACGCGTTGCACGGCAACGGCGAGTACGGCGGCGGGCAGCTGAGCTTCATGCTGCTGGAGGTCGCGTGCCTGGCGGTCGGGATCGCGCAGGGCGCGCTCGACGCGTACGAGGAGCTCATGCGCTCGCGGCTGACGCTGTTCCCGCCGGTCGTCCCGCGCCACGAGCACCCGGACTACCAGTTCTGGTACGGCGAAGCGGCCGGCATGATCGCCACCGCCGAAGCCGCGGTGCAGCAGGCGACGCGGACCTGGCAGGAGATCTGCGCCGCGGGCCCGTCGGCGTTCAGCCAGGAGAACGACCTGCGGCTGGCCACGATCTGCCGCGAGGTGATCCGGCTCAGCTGGCACGCGGTCGAGCGGAACCTGTTCCCCACGGCGGGTTCCAGCGCGGTGCGCCAGGGCGAGCGGATCGAGCGGGTGTGGCGCGACCTGTCGACGTTGCAGAGCCACGCGGGGATCGGCGTGCTGCTCGCCACGGTGACCACCCGGAGTCTGGCCCAGGCCCACTTCGGCGAAGCCGCCTGACCCGAGGAGTCACCGATGCTCGTCAGCCAGCCCGGCGACGCCGCCTACGAGCGCGCCACGCGGGTGTTCAACCTGATCGCGCCGGTCGAACCGGCCGCGGCCGCCGAGGTCCGGACCGTCGACGACGTCCGGGCCGCGCTGGCGCACGCGCGCCGGGAAGGGCTCGCGGTCCGCGTCATGGCCACCGGGCACGCGTCGGCGACGGCCGGCCCGATGCCGGGCGCGCTGCTGCTGCGCACCCTGCCGGACGGCCCGGTCGACCTCGACCTGGAAGCCCGGCGCGTCCGGATCCCCGCCGGGACGCCGTGGGGCGACGTCGTCGCGGTGACCGCGCCGCACGGGCTCGCGGCGCCGCACGGCTCCTCGCCCGGCGTCGGCGCGGTCGGCTACCTGCTGCGCGGCGGCCTGAGCTTCTACGGCCGTCACACGGGGTTGGCGGCCAACAGCGTCCGCGCGGTCGAACTGGTCACCGCGGACGGCGAGCACCGGCGGCTCGACCCGGAAACCGACCCGGAGGCGTTCTGGGCGGTGCGCGGCGGCGGGGGCGGCCTCGGCGTCGTGACGGCCGTCGAGGTGGACCTCTTCCCCGCGGCGCGGGTGATCACGGGCGCCGCGTTCTGGCCGGCGGCGCACGCCGACCGGCTCTTCAAGCAGTGGCGGCAGTGGACGGCGGACGCGCCGGACACGGTGACGACGGCGTTGCGCGTCATGAACCTCCCGGACCTGCCGCAGATCCCGGAAGCCCTGCGCGCCGGGCCGGTGCTCGGCATCGACGGCGTGGTGCTGAGCCCCACGGCCGGCGACCTGCCGCTCGCCCGCGCCCAAGCCGGGGAGCTGCTCGGCCCGCTGCGCGCGATCGCCGAGCCGGTGTTCGACACCTGGCACGAAGGCGGCCCGGAAGACGTGCCCGCCACGCACATGGACCCGGCCGACCCCGCGCCGGTGCACGGCGACCACCTGCTGCTCGGCGACCTCGACGACGAAGGCGGCCGCCGGTTCACCAGGATCATCGGCGAGCGGCGCGATTCACCGCTGGTGACGACGGAGCTGCGCCAGCTCGGCGGCGCGTTCGGCCGGCCGGACCCGGCGGGCGGCGCGCTCTCGCACCTGCCGGCCGGGTTCGCCTACGTCGCCGCCGGCGTCCCGTTCGGCGCCGTCACGCACGAGTCCATAGTGGACACGCTGGCCGCGGCCCGGGGAGCGCTGACGCCGTGGGACACCGGCCTGACGACCCCGACGCTGGTCGAGACGCGCGAGCAGCCGCAGGGCATCCTGGCGCCGGACGCGATCGCCGCGGTGGACCGGGTACGCGCCCGGCTGGACCCGGACGGCGTGTTCCGCCAGGACATCGCCCGCAATTCGAGCAACCGCACGTGAAAACCGGGGCCGGCCCCTCCGTGGAGGGACCGGCCCCGGCGACGTCCGCTCGATCAGGCGGGACCGGCCTCGTGGATGACCTTGCGGACCTCGATCGCGGTGTGCTTGGCGTCCGGGATCTGCGCGGCCAGCTCCACCGCGCGCTCCTCGCTCTCGACGTCCACGACGTAGTAGCCGCAGAGGAACGCCTCGGACTCGACGAACGGGCCGGACGCGACGTCGGTGGCGCCTTCGCGGACGCGCACGGTCTTCGTCGCGTCGGGGTCGGCCAGCGCCTTCGTCTCGATCATCTCGCCGGACTCGGAGATCAGCTGGTGGAACTTGCCGTGGCCCTCGAAGACCTCGTTCTTCTGGTCGTCGGTCAGGCCCGCCCACAGCGTCGGGTTCATGTGCATGATCAGCAGGTACTTCGCCATTGTTCTACTCCCCGGTCGGGTGTGCCTTTTCTCGGATGGGTCGGAGCGGGCCGCTGGCCCCGGACGTCCGACGGGAAGAGCGCGGTGGGATTCACTCGTTCGGCTCACCGGCCGCCTGACCGACAGTGGTCCGGCGGAACCTCTTCGGCGGCGAAGCTAGCACGGTGTGCAGGCGACCGACTACGCCTCGCCGACCGTCCCGGCCCCACCGGACCCCGGCGCCGGACCCGCGGAAACCGGCGAAAAAGCGGTCCGCACCAGCGGAAAACCCAGCGCCGGCGGACCCCGGGGCACGCCGGTCCACTGGGCTTAACAGAGCAATACGGAAGATGCAACGATCACTACTTTCCGTGACCATTGGGGACATGACCGAACCACGAGGTACCGACGTGTCCGGGCCGACCTGACGCCCGCCTCGCACCGGAGGTCCTCCGCGCGGCGGACGCGGGAAACCCGTGCCGATCCGGTGTCCGGATCGCGCCGGCGGCGCCGACTCCCCGGTGAGCGGCGGCCCGCGGGCGCCAAGACGGCTTCATACGCAATAGGAAGGACCAACCCATGAACGACACTACGCAGACAGGGGCCGACGTCCGGGCCGGCCGGCGGGAATGGATCGGGCTGGCCGTGCTCGCCCTGCCCACCCTGCTGGTGTCCATCGACGTCTACGTGATGCTGCTCGCCCTCCCGCACCTGACCGCCAGCCTGGGCGCGAGCACCACGCAGCAGCTGTGGGTCACCGACATCTACGGCTTCCTGCTCGCCGGCTTCCTGGTGACGATGGGGACGCTCGGCGACCGCATCGGCCGCCGCAAGCTGCTCCTCATCGGCGCGGCCGCGTTCGCCGTGGCTTCGGTGCTCTCGGCGTACTCGACCAGCCCCGAGATGCTCATCGCGGCCCGGGCGCTGCTCGGCATCGCCGGCGCGACGCTGGCGCCGTCGACGATGTCGCTCATCACCACGATGTTCCGCAACCCCAAGCAGATGGGGATGGCGATCGGCATCTGGGCGATGTGCTTCTCGGTGGGCGCGGTGATCGGCCCGCTCGTCGGCGGCGTGATGCTGGAGCACTTCTGGTGGGGCTCGGTGTTCCTGCTGGGTGTCCCGGCCATGGTGCTGCTGCTCGTCCTCGGCCCGATCCTGCTCCCGGAGTTCAAGAACCCGGACGCCGGCAAGCTGGACCTGCCGAGCGTGGCGCTCATCCTGGTGACCGTGCTGCCGGTGATCTACGGCCTCAAGCAGCTGGCCGCCGAGGGCTGGAGCGTCGTGGCGGTGCTTTCGGTCGTCGTCGGGCTCGGCTTCGGCTACGTCTTCGGGCGGCGCCAGGGCCGGCTCGAGCACCCGCTGCTGGACCTGAAGCTGTTCGCCAGCAAGGCGTTCAGCACGGCGCTGGGCAGCATGCTGTTCGGCACCATGCTGATGGGCGCGATCATGCTGTTCATCACGCAGGACCTGCAGCTGGTCAACGGCCTGACGCCGCTGAAGGCGGGCCTGTGGATGCTGCCCGCGGTGGCCGCGAACACGATCAGCTTCCTCGTGTCGCCGATCCTCGGCCGCCGGTTCCGGCCGGCGTACCTGATCGGCATCGGCCTGGCGATCTCGGTCGTCGGCCTCCTGGTGCTGACCCAGGTGGACGCGACGGAGGGCCCGGGGACACTGGCGACCGGCTTCGCGCTGATCTTCCTCGGCGCCGGTCCGCTGGTGACGCTGGGCATGAACCTGATCTTCGCCTCCGCGCCGCCGGAGAAGGCGGGTTCGGCCGCGGGCCTCAACGAGACGAGCGGCCAGTTCGGCTTCGCGCTGGGCATCGCGGTGCTCGGCAGCATCGGCGCCGCCGTGTACCGCGGGCTGGTCAGCGTCCCGACGGGGACGCCGGAGCCGGCCGCGAGCGTGGCCAAGGACAGCATCGCCGGCGCGGTGGACGCCGCCGCCACGCTGCCCGCCCAGGTGGGCGGCCAGGTGCTGAGCTCGGCCCGCGAGGCGTTCACCAGCGGCCTGCACGTCGTGGCGATCGTCAGCGCGGTCCTGCTGGCCGCCGTCGCGGTGCTCGCCGCGCGGCTGCTGCGGCACGTCCCGCCGACCGGGGCGGCTCCGGCCGGCCCGGCCGAGGAGGCGCCCGCCGAAGAGCAGGCCACTGAGGAACCGGCGGCGACGCCCGCCGGCTGACCCACCGCACGACCGACCCACGGCCGGTGCCGCGCTCTCGCCAGAGCACGGCACCGGCCGTCGTCGTCCCCGGACCGTCCACAGTGGAACCCACCACGATCGGCAACGCGGAAGACGCCCGGGCGGGCCCCCGCATGTGACGGTCATACCCGTACGTCCGCTATGGAGGAACGAGATGACCGAGCAGTTCCCGGCCTTCGGGCCGGTCACCGTCACCCCGGCCGACCCGCGCTACGAGAACCTGGTGGAGAGCTACAACCACCGGTTCGCCGGCAAACCGGACTACGTCCGCCTGGTCGGCTCCACCGAGCAGGTCGTCGCGGCCGTGCAGGAGGCCGTCGACGCCGGCAAGCGCCTCGCGGTGCGCAGCGGCGGGCACTGCTTCGAGGACTTCACCTCCTCGCCCGAGGTGCAGGTGCTGCTCGACCTGTCCCGGCTGAACGCCGTGTACTACGACGAGTCCCGCCGCGCGTTCGCCGTCGAGGGCGGCGCGACGCTCGGGCACGTCTACCGCGTCCTCTACAGCGGCTGGGGCGTCACGATCCCGGCGGGCACGTGCTTCGAGGTCGGCGTCGGCGGCCACATCTCCGGCGGCGGCTACGGCCACCTCTCGCGGCGCGACGGCCTCGTCGTCGACCACCTCTACGCGGTCGAGGTCGTCGTCGTGGACGAGGACGGGAAGGCGTCCGCCGTCGTCGCCACGCGCGAGGAGGACGACCCGCACCGCGACCTCTGGTGGGCGCACACCGGCGGCGGGGGCGGCAACTTCGGCGTCGTGACGCGGTTCTGGCTGCGCTCCCCCGGCGCGGACTCCGACGACCCGGCGCAGCTGCTGCCGAAGGCGCCGCGCGCGATGCGCCGCCAGGCCGTGGTGTGGCCGTGGCCGGCGTTCACGCCCGAGTCGTTCAAGCGGGTGCTGCGCAACTACTGCGCCTGGTACGAGCGCAACAGCGACCCCGGCTCGCCGTACGAGTCGTTGTGGAGCAACCTGATCATCACGCACCAGGACGGCGGCATCTTCACCGTCACCGCGGTGCTGGACGAGGACGTGCCCGACTCCGAGCAGCTGCTGGCCGCGTGGTTCGCGGCGCTGACCGAGGGCGTCGACGTCGAGCCGGTCGTGAACGACGTCGCCGTGCTGCCGTGGTTCAGCACCTGGATGCCGTCCTACAGCTGGCCGAACGACCCCAACGGGCGCTACAAGAACAAGGCCGGCTACCTGCGCAAGGGGTTCACCGAGCACCAGCTCGACGCGATCCACCGGCACCTGACGGTCGAGGGCGGCACCGCGGGCGGCTGCCTGGTCGTCACCGGGTTCGGTGGGCAGGTCAACGCCGTCGCCCCGGACGCGACCGCGATCCCGCAGCGCGACTCGATCCTCAAGGCGTCGATCAGCACCGGCATGTGGCTCTCGCCCGACGAGGACGAGGCGAACCTGGCCTGGGTGCAGGCGTACTACCAGGACGTCTACGCCGAGTCCGGCGGCGTCCCGGTGCCCGGCGAGGTCAACGACGGCTCGTACATCAGCTACCCGGACGTCGACCTCGCCGACCCGGCGCAGAACACCTCCGGCGTGCCGTGGTCCACCTTGTACTACAAGGACAACTACCCGCGCCTGCAGGACGTCAAGCGCCGCTACGACCCCCGCGACGTGTTCCGGCACGCGCTCTCGATCCGGCTCCCGGACTGACCGGCGCCGTCTCCCCACCCACCGGAGAAAGGGACGAACGATGTCCAGCAACAGTGCCGCGGGAGGTGACCGCGCAGTCGTCCTCGGTGCGAGCATGGCCGGCCTCCTGGCCGCCCGCGTGCTCTCCGAGACCTACGCCGAAGTGGTCCTCGTCGACCGCGACAAGCTGACCGGCGAGACCACCTACCGCCGCGGGGTGCCCCACGGCAGGCACGCGCACGGCCTGGTGGCCCGCGGGCAGCAGATCCTCGAGGGCCACTTCCCCGGCCTCAAGGACGAGCTGTCCGAGGCCGGGGTCAAGTGCGGGGACTTCAGCTCCGACGTCCACTGGATCTTCAACGGGCGGCGGATGAAGCCGGCACCGTCCGGTTTGGACTGCGTCCCCGCGATCCGGCCGCTGCTGGAGTACCACGTGCGCAAGCGCGTGCAGGCGATCCCGAACGTCGTCTTCCTGGACCGCCACGACATCCTCGGGCTTGAGTCCACAGAGGACGGCGCCCGGATCACCGGCGCGCGCGTGCAGGCGCACGGCGGCGACGGCCCGACGGTGTTCCCCGCCGACCTCGTCGTCGACACCACCGGCAAGGGCTCGCGCACGCCGCTGTGGCTGGCCGAGCTGGGCTACGACAAGCCGGTGGAGGAGCGCGTCAAGATCGACCTCGCCTACACCACGCGCCACTACCGGCTGCCGGCCGACCCGTTCGGCACGGACCTGGCGATCATCCCGGCGGCCACGCCGGAGACCCCGCGCGGCGCGTTCTTCCACCGGATGCCGGGCGGCGGCGGGCGCGTCGAGCTGTCGCTCACCGGCGTCCTCGGCGACCACCCGCCGACCGACGCCGAGGGCTTCACCGCGTACGTGAAGTCGTTGCCCATCCCGGACATCCACGACGCGATCTCGACCGGCGTGCCGCTGGACGACCCGGTGACGTTCCGGTACCCGGCGAGCATCTGGAAGCACTACGAGAAGCTGCGCCGGTTCCCCGCCGGGCTGCTCGTGATGGGCGACGCCGTCTGCAGCTTCAACCCGATCTACGCGCAGGGCATGACGGTCGCCGCACTCGAGTCGCTGGTGCTGCAGCAGCACCTGCGGCGCGACCCGGTGCCGGCCGCGCGGCCGTTCTTCAAGGAGATCGCGAAGAAGATCGCGGGCGCGTGGTCGGTGTCGGCGGGCGGCGACATGGGGTACGCCGGCGCGGAGGGCCGCAAGGGGCTGATGACCGACTTCGTCAACCGCTACGTCGCGCGGCTGCAGGAGGCGGCGGTCGAGGACTCGGTGCTCACCAACGCGTTCATCCGCGTGGCCGGGCTGATCGACCCGCCGCAGTCGCTCCTGAAGCCGAAGTACGCGCTGCGGGTGCTCCGGCACCGCCGGCGCCCGCAAGCCGTCCTCCCGCCCGCGGCCGAGCCGCCGGCCCCCCAGGCCCGCGACCTCGCGGCCTGACCGACGATGCCAGACAAGGATGGGGAACCAGTGGCCGAGATCAGACCGTTCAAGATCGACATCCCGCAGGACGCGCTCGACGACCTGCACCGGCGGATCGACGACACGCGCTGGCCGTCGGAGCTGCCGGGCGTCGGCTGGGACCGCGGTGTCCCGGTCGGTTACCTGAAGGAGCTGACGAAGTACTGGCGCCACGAGTTCGACTGGCGCCTGGCCGAGCAGCGGCTCAACGACATCCCGCAGTTCATGACGACGATCGACGGCGTCAACGTGCACTTCCTGCACGCCCGCTCGCCGGAGCCGAACGCGCGCCCGCTGATCATCACGCACGGCTGGCCGGGCTCGGTGGCCGAGTTCCTCGACGTCGTCGGGCCGCTGACCAACCCGGCGGCGTACGGCGGCGACCCGGCGGACGCGTTCCACGTCGTCATCCCGTCGGTGCCGGGCTACGGCTTCTCGGGCCCGACGGGCGCGATCGGCTGGGACGTGCCGCGGATCTCCCGGGCGTGGGCGAAGCTGATGCGCGCGCTCGGCTACCACCGCTACATCGCCCAGGGCGGCGACTGGGGCATGCCGATCTCGCTGCACCTGGGTCTCGCCGACCCGGCGCACGTGGCGGGCGTGCACGTCAACATGTTCGTGACGTTCCCCCCGGACGACCCGGCGGCGTTCGCCGGCCTCGACCACGCGGAGCGCGCGCGCCTGGAGTTCGCGGCCCACTTCGAGCAGGACAAGGCGGGCTGGCGGCACATCCAGTCGACCCGGCCGCAGACGCTGTCGTACGCGCTGACGGACTCGCCGGTCGGGCAGCTGGCGTGGATCGTCGAGAAGTTCAAGGAGTGGACGGACTCGGACAACGTCCCCGAGGACGCGGTGGACCGGGACCTGCTGCTGACGATCGTCTCGATCTACTGGCTGACGGCGACGGCGGGCTCCAGCGCCCAGCTGTACTACGAGTCCAACCGGCTGGACTTCGCGAAGACGTGGGGCGGCCCGTGGGACCTGGCGGCCCCGGTCGGAGTGGCGTACTTCCCGGCCGACGCGGTACGGCCGGTGCGGCGGTTCGCGGAGTCGATCCTGCCGACGCTGAGCCGCTGGACGGAGTTCGACCGCGGCGGCCACTTCGCGACGATGGAGCAGCCGGATCTGCTGGTCGACGACCTGCGGGCGTTCGCTCGTACGTTGGGCTGATCCCGGTTCGGAGGGGGCCTTCCCGCCTTTGCGGCGGGGAGGCCCCTTTCGCTGTGCCGCTTCGAGTCCCGGAACACCGAAAGGCCCCCTGCCGCCGAAGCGGCAGGGGGCCTCCGAGATCTCCGGACCTAAGCCGGCTTCTCCGCCGTCACGAAGATGAACGAGCCCGGGCCCGACTCGTCCCGGACCACCAGCCCGGCCGCCTCCACCCACGATCGCACCAAAGCCCTGCTGAACAACGGCATCCCGCCGTCGGGGAACCCCGGACCGCGGAACGTCGACTGGTAATAGGCCAGCACCGGGTCCGAAGCCGAACCGAACGTCAGCAGCGTGAACGTCCCGCCCGGCTTCAGCACCCGGCCGGCCTCGGCGATCGCCTGGGCCGGGTCCGGCATCGCCTGCAGCGCGTTCCAGCAGTTGACCCCGCCGAACGACGCGTCCGCGAACGGGAGGTCGAGCGCCGACGCCTGGACCGCGCACACCTCCGGCAGCCTTCCGCGCAGCCAGCTCAGCATCGTCGGGTTCAGGTCCAGCGCCACCAGGCGGTCCGGGCCCAGGAGCTCGGCCAGCACCGCCGTCCAGCGGCCCGCGCCCGCCGCCAGGTCGAGGACCGTGCCGTCGACCGAGCTCAACCGGGCGGCCAGGTACTCGTCCTCGTCCGCCGGCGTGACCTGGCCGCCCCAGTTCGTGCCCATCAGGCGCAGGAAGCCCGGCCGCAGGACCTCTTCGTAGTACAGGCCGATGCTGTTCATCGCCGCCGCGTTGCTCAGGACGTCGTCCGGGTCGTCGGCCGCGACCGGGCGGGTCGGGTCGGCGGTGAAGTCCAGCACGCCCCGGGCCAGCGGGTACGTTCCCGGGCAGACCGGGCAGTGCGCACCCGAGGGCTGCGCCGCAAGCGGTCCGTGGCACACCGGGCAGCGCAGCACCGGCGCGTGCCGCGTGATCCCCGCCAGGCCGTCGTCCGACGCCTCGACCGGGACGGCGGCGCGCAGCGGGTTCGTGTCCGCCGCCACCACCGGCGTGCCGGCCAGCTGCGCCCAGTACGCGTGCGCGCCGGCGTAGCCCAGCACCATCTTCGTGTCGCCGTCCCAGGTCGCCTTCGCCTGCGCGTCGGGCAGTTCGGCGACCCAGCGGCGGTCGAACTCGCGCTCGGCGTCGGTCAGCGCCCACTCCGCCGGTGACGGCCAGACCCGGCCCAGCACCAGGTTTTCCCGGTCGTACGGCTCGAGGCAGCGCTCGAGGCGGCTGCGGTCCTCGGCCGTCAGGTTCCGGTGCGCGACGGCCGCGAGGATCCGCTCCGAGTCGGCCGGGAAGTGCGCCACCAGGTACAGCAGGCCCAGCGCCACCGGCTCGCCGTCGGCGTGGCGGTCCAGGACGTCGAGGTAGGTGTCCAGGCCCTTGGCGACCTGCGTGAAGACCTCGGTGCCGAGCCCGTGCTCCTCGGCCAGCAGCCCGAGCAGCACCGCGAGCCGGCCCGCGCGGGCGTCGTCGGCCACCGCGAGCAGGTCGACGAACTCCGGGACGAGGTCGGCGGCGAGGGCAGCGTCGTGCCACACGCGCGCGGTGAGGTCCGCGAACTCGGCGTCGAGCCGGTCCGGGGCCGCGGCCGCGAACCCGGCGAGCGCCGCCGGGACGTCGGGGTTGGTCATGTGCGTCCTTTCACCGAGGGGCGGGAAGGTCAGGCCGCGGCGCGCAGCGTCTCCGGCTGCCCGCGCCGCGCCTTCTTGCGCGAACCGCGCTCCCACGCCCACTGCGCGACGAGCACGTTGAGCACCCACAGCCACGACGACAGCTCGAGGAACACCATGATGTCGATCTGCACACCGATCTGGATGCCGAACAGCGGCAGCACCAGACCCAGCACGCGGCCCCACGACGTGCCGAGCGCGAGCGCGAAGCTGTAGTACATCCAGCGGCGGTGTTCGGCGTAGCGGTGCTTGCTCTGCTTGCGGAACCCGACGAGCGTCACCGCGATCCAGCCGACGGACATGGCGAACAGGCCGACGCCGCCGGTCGGGGCGGCCGAGAACGGCAGCAGCACCAGGCCGAGCAGGGCGCTCGGCAGCACGCCACCGTAGAGGTAGACGTAGCCGCTGATCTTGTGCACCTTGCGGTTGCGCCCGCGCAGTGCCGGCATCACCTGCAGCAGCAACGTGATCATCGCGATGTTGCCGAAGATCGCGTGCAGCGCGACGGTCGGGAAGTGCAGCGCGAAGCCCGGGTCCGGCGGGATCCGCGACTGCGCCGGGTCGAAGCTGAGGTAGCGCGGCAACGCGTAGAGCGCGTTGAACACGACCAGGGCCAGCGTCGCGAGGACCCACGGGTTGAGCACGGTGCGGCGCCACGAGAGCGCGGACTTGCCGCGGGTCGGGAGTTTCCGGACGGAATCGCCGGCCAGGTTCTGCGTCACGACGGATTCCTGCCTTCCTACTTGAAGATCCACTGTGGATCGGCGGAGCGACCGCCGGGCGCGGAGTACCCGAGGAGCGTCACACCGGCGCGCCGCGGCGGGCACCTCCCGACGTGCGATGTTCCTTCGTGCCAGGGAATTCCACTGCGCACGGCGCGAGAAGTACCCCGGGCGCACCGGTGCGAGGATCGGGCAGGCCGAGACCTCGACGTCCGCACGCCACTGGGGAGAACCAAGAATGCTGAACAGAAGACGCATGCTCGCGCTGGGCGGCCTCACCGTCGGCGGCGCGGTCGGCGGGCTGTTGCTGCCCAAGGGATCCCCGGGTGGCACCGCCGCGGCACCCGCGGTGACCGACGCGGTGCGCCCGCTGACCCAGCACAAGATGGACGGCATGCCGATGGGCGGGCTCGACGTCTCCGGTCCGTCGGCCGAGTCGCTCGCCGCGGTCGCGCCGCCGGTCACGCCGTTCTCCGTGCCGATGCCGGTCCCGTCCCAGCTGCGCCCCTACCTGCGCGACGCCGCCGCCGACTACTACCGCCTGAGCGTCCAGCCGTCCGACGTCGAGATCTTCCCGGGCCTGCGCACGCCGGCGCTCACCTACGGCGGCACGTTCCTCGGCCCGACGATCCGCGCGCGCACCGGCCGGACGACCAAGGTCACGATCACCAACCGGCTCGCCGACGACACCAACGTGCACCTGCACGGCGGGCACACGCCGGTCGCCAGCGACGGCTACCCGATGGACGTCATCGCGCCCGGGCAGGCCTACACCTACGAGTACCCGAACAACCAGCAGGGCGCGACGCTCTGGTACCACGACCACGTGATGGGCCTCGAGTCCGACCACGTCTACCGCGGCCTGCACGGGTTCTACCTCATCGACGACCCCGCCGAGGCGTCGCTCGGGCTGCCCTCGGGCGAGTTCGACGTGCCGATCATGCTGCGCGACGCGCACTTCGACGAGAAGGGCGCGTTCGTCTTCGACATCCCGCGCGGCACGATCCTGGCCAACGGCAAGGTCCAGCCGTACTTCCAGGTGGCCGCGCGCAAGTACCGCTTCCGGCTGCTGAACGGCGCCAACGAGCGGATGCTGCAGCTCAACCTCGGCGGCGCGCAGCTGCTCCGGATCGCCTCCGACGGCGGGCTGCTGCCGGCCCCCGTGGCGGAAACCGAGCTGTCGCTGGCTTCGGCCGAGCGCACCGAGTTCGTCGTGGACTTCTCGCGCTACAAGGTCGGCACGCAGCTGGTGCTCTCGGACGCGACCGCGGGCCCGGTGCTGCGCTTCGACGTCGTGCGCAGCGCGCCGGACTTCAGCCGCGTGCCGGACCGGCTGCGCGCGCTGCCCGCGTTGACGAAGGCGAGCGTCACCCGCGAGCTGGTGCTGAGCTTCGACCTCACCGGCGTCCCGCTGGGCCTGATCAACGGCAAGCCGTTCGACCCCAACCGGATCGACTTCCAGGTCAAGCGGGGCAGCACGGAGATCTGGAAGATCACCAACGGCGACACCGCGCACCCGATCGACCACACCTTCCACTGCCACCTGGTGCAGTTCCGGGTCCTCGAACGCGAGGGCGCGCCGCTGCTGCCGCAGGACGCCGGCCGCAAGGACACCGTGTTCCTCGGGTCGGGCAAGTCGGTCACCGTCCAGGCCACCTTCACCGACTTCCTCGGGAAGTACCTGTACCACTGCCATTTCCTCGAGCACTCCACCAGCGGGATGATGGGGCAGTTCGAGATCGTCGCCTGACGGTCCCGGAAACCCCCGTCGCGCAACGCATTCCGACTCCGCCACGAGAAGAGGGTCCAGCCGCGATGGTCGATCAGCAGGGCACCGAGACGGGTTCCGCGAACCAGGCCGCCACCCGTCCGCTGACCGGTGCCGAGTACGTGGAGAGCCTGCGCGACGGCCGGGAGATCTACCTCTACGGCGAACGGATCAAGGATCCGGTGGCGCACCCGGCGTTCCACAACCCGATCCGGATGACCGCGCGGCTGTACGACGCGCTGCACGACCCGAAGCACCAGGACGTCCTCACCAAGCCGGTCGACGGCGGCGGCACCGGGTACACGCACCGGTTCTTCACCACGCCGAAGACGGTCGAGGACCTCGTCGGGGACCAGAAGGCGATCGCCGCGTGGGCGCGGATGAGCTACGGCTGGATGGGCCGCAGCCCGGACTACAAGGCGTCCTTCCTCGGCACGCTGGGCGCGAACGCGGACTTCTACGGGGAGTTCGCGCCCAACGCCCGCCGCTGGTACCGGGAGTCGCAGGAGAAGGTGCTCTTCTGGAACCACGCGATCGTGCACCCGCCGGTCGACCGGAGCCGGCCGCCGGACGAGGTGTCCGACGTCTTCGTGCACGTCGAGCGCGAGACCGACTCGGGCGTGATCGTCAGCGGCGCCAAGGTCGTCGCGACCGGGTCGGCGCTGACGCACTACAACTTCATCGCCCACTACGGCCTGCCGATCAAGCGCAAGGAGTTCGCGCTCGTCGCCACCGTGCCGATGGACGCGCCGGGCATGAAGCTCATCTGCCGCCCGTCCTACACGCAGGCGGCGGCGACGATGGGGCGTCCGTTCGACTACCCGCTCTCGTCGCGACTGGACGAGAACGACACGATCCTGGTGCTGGACAAGGTGCTGATCCCCTGGGAGAACATCTTCGTCTACGGCGACATCGGCAAGGTGCGGCTGTTCTCCGGGCAGTCGGGGTTCATCGAGCGCTTCACCTTCCACGGCTGCACGCGGCTGGCGGTCAAGCTCGAGTTCATCGCCGGGCTGCTGCTCAAGGCGCTGGAGATCACCGGCACCAAGGACTTCCGCGGTGTGCAGGCCCGGGCCGGCGAGGTGCTGGCCTGGCGCAACCTGTTCTGGGCGCTGTCGGACGCGTCCGCGCGCAACCCGGTGGCGTGGAAGAACGGCGCGCTGCTGCCGAACCCGCAGTACGGGCTGGCCTACCGCTGGTTCATGCAGCTGGGCTACCCGCGCATCCGCGAGATCATCCTGCAGGACGTCGCGAGCGGGCTGATCTACGTCAACTCCGGCGCGGACGACTTCGCCAACCCCGACGTCCGGCCCTACCTCGACAAGTACCTGCGCGGCTCGGACGGCGTCGAGGCGGTCGACCGGACCAAGCTGATGAAGCTGCTGTGGGACGCGGTCGGCACCGAGTTCGGCGGCCGCCACGAGCTCTACGAGCGCAACTACGCCGGCAACCACGAGAACACCCGCGTCGAGCTGCTGTTCTCGCAGCTCGCCGGCGGCGAGGTCGACGACTACAAGTCCTTTGTGGACGAATGCATGAACGAGTACGACCTGGACGGCTGGACGGTCCCGGACCTGTCGTCCTTCGACGAGCTGCGCCGGCCGAAGCCGTTCGCCGCCTGACCCTCGATCCAAGGAGCCCAGAGTGCTGGAGAACAAAGTCGTCGTCGTGTCCGGCGTGGGACCCGGTCTCGGCCGGTCGCTCGCGGTGCGCAGCGCCGCCAACGGCGCGGACGTCGTGCTGGCCGCGCGCAACGAAGAGCGGCTCGCCGAAGTCGCCCGCGAGGTCGAAGGGCTGGGCCGCAAGGCGCTCGTCGTGCCGACCGACATCACCGACGAAGCCTCGGCGCAGCACCTGGCCGACACCGCGCTCGAGACGTTCGGCCGGGTCGACGCGCTGGTGAACAACGCGTTCGCGGTGCCGCCGATGACGCCGCTGACCAGCGTCGACGTCGCCGACATCCGGCCCGGCTTCGAGACCAACGTCTTCGCGGCGTTGCGGCTGAGCCGGCTGTTCGCGCCGTCGCTGGCGGAGAACAAGGGCGCGATCGTGATGATCAGCTCGGTGGTCATCCGGCACTCGAAGCCGCCGTTCGGCGTCTACAAGATGGCCAAGGCCGCGCTGGTTTCCCTGGCGCAGAGCCTGTCCTCGGAACTGGGCCCGCAGGGCGTCCGGGTCAACACCGTCACGCCCGGCTACATCTGGGCGGACGCGCTGAAGGGCGGCTTCGCGTACATGGCCGAGCAGCGCGGCGTGCCCGCGCAGCAGGTCTACGACGAGGTCGCCGCCAACCTCGACCTGCGCCGGCTCGCGCTGCCCGACGAGGTCGCGAACGCCGTGCTGTTCCTGCTGTCCGACCTCGCGAGCGCCATCACCGGCCAGAACCTCGACGTCAACGGCGGCGAGTTCCACCACTGAGTTCCCGCACTGAGTTCCCGAAAAACGCACGAACCGCGCCCGGTCCCCCGAACGACCGGGCGCGGACGTAAGGAGGCAACGGTGTCCGACACCGACATCCGGCCGGTCCGCAAGCTCCGGCGCAGACGCCTGCGCACCGGGCTCGCCCTCGTCGCGCTCGCGGTGGTGTCCGGGATCGCCGGCACCGAGCCGACGGCGGCCGCGGACCGGCTCTCTTCGGAGAGCCTGGCCGCCTGGGGAGGGCGGCCGAGCCAGCCCTGGCTGGGGCACAACTACGACCTGGCCAACACCCGGGCGACCACGCGCACCGCGATCAACTCGCGCAACGTGGGCGACCTGAAGGTCAAGTGGCGCTACCCGCTTTCGGGCACGCCGACCTTCGCCGGGCTGATGGCGAGCAACCCGATCGTCGTCGACGGGGTGACCTACTTCGCCGACCTCAACTCCAACGTCTACGCGCTGGACTCGAAGACCGGCCGCGAGCTGTGGAAGCGGACGTTCAGCGACCCGAACGTCGGGCCCAACGGCGTCGCCTACGGCAAGGGCCTGATCGTCGCGACGACGTTCACCGGCGTCTTCGCCCTCGACGCCCGCACCGGCAAGACGGTGTGGACGCGGGAGCTGATCGACTCCGGCAAGGGCGGCGTCGACGTCGCCCCGCAGGTCTACGGCGACACGGTCGTGGTCAGTACGGCGCCGTCGACCTGGACCGAGTACGTGCCCGGCTCGATGGGCATCGTGTACGCGCTGAACGTCCGCACCGGCGCGGTGCAGTGGGAGTTCAACACGGTCAAGGACGGCGACCTCTGGGGCCACCCGGAGATCAACAGCGGCGGCGGCCTCTGGTACCCGCCCGCGATCGACGACGAGGGCCGCATCTTCCTCACCGTCGGCAACCCGGCGCCGTACCCGGGCACGCCCGAGTACCCCAACGGCAGCAGCCGGCCCGGCCCGGACCTGTACACCAACTCGCTGGTCACCTTGGACGCCCACACCGGGAAACTGCTGTGGTACCAGCAGGTCCTGCCGCACGACGTGCGCGACTACGACCTGCAGGACTCGCCGGTGGTCACGAAGGTGCGGCTGCAGGGCAAGCTGACCGAGGTGGTCATCGCCGCGGGGAAGATGGGCTCGGTGCACGCCTACCGGGCGTCGGACGGCAAGCCGCTGTGGTCGCTGCCGGTCGGCAAGCACCTCAACGACACCGGCCCGCTGCCGGTCGAGGTCACCGAGGTCTACCCCGGCACGTTCGGCGGGGTGGAGACGCCGATGGCGGTCTCCGACGGCACGCTGTTCGTCCCGTGGGTCGACCTGGCGACGCACCTGAGCGCGATCGAGCCGCTGCAGGCGTGGCCGGACCTGGCCTCGGGCAAGGGCGGCCTGCTGGCGGTCGACGTCGCGACCGGCCGGGTCAAGTGGACCCAGCCGCTGCCCCAGATGGCGTTCGGCGCGGCGACGGTCACGAACGACGTGGTGTTCACGAGCACGTTCGACGGCACGGTGTACGCGTTCGACGTCCGCACCGGCAAGCAGCTGTGGACGACGAAGACGGGCGCGGGCATCAACTCGTTCCCGGCGATCGACGGCAACACGGTGATCGTGACGGCGGCGGCCCCGGGCTTCACGGCGAACCCGGTGCCCGAGGTGATCGCGTACTCGCTCCCCTGATGCCCCGCCTCGATGAGAACGGCCCCCGGTGCGCGCACCGGGGGCCGTTCTTCGTGGTCTGTCCTTCAGCCGGCCAGCAGGCGGCGGTGCCACCACGTCGACGGGCGGCGGCCGACCACCGCCGTCAGGTCGTCCAGCTCCGCCGACAGCCGCCGCAGGTCCTCGGTCACCAGCGCCTGCGGGCCGTCGCACAGGGCCTCCTCCGGCTTCGGGTGCACGTCCACCAGCACGCCGTCCGCCCCCACCGCGATCGCGGCGCGGGACAGCGGCAGCACCAGGTCCCGGCGACCGCCCGAGTGGGACGGGTCGATCATCACCGGCAGGTGCGACAGCCGCTGGACCACCGGGACCGCCGAGATGTCGAGCGTGTTGCGCGTCGCCGTCTCGAACGTGCGGATGCCGCGCTCGCACAACACGATGTCGAGGTTGCCGCGCTGGGCGATGTACTCCGCCGCCATCAGCCACTCCTCGATCGTCGCGTTCATGCCGCGCTTGAGCAGCACCGGCTTGCCCGCCTCGCCCGCCGCCTGCAGCAGCCCGAAGTTCGACATGTTCCGGGTGCCGATCTGCAGCATGTCGGCGTACCGCGCGACCATCTCGACGTCGTGCGCGGCGACCACCTCGGTGACCACCGGCAGGCCGGTCTCGGCGCGGACGTCGGCCAGGATCTTCAGGCCCAGCTCTCCCAGGCCCTGGAAGGCGTACGGGGACGTGCGCGGCTTGTACGCGCCGCCGCGCAGGAGGACCGCGCCGGCGGACTGGGCCATCCGCGCCGCTTCCAGGGTCTGCTCCGGCGTCTCCACCGCGCACGGCCCCGCGATCAGCGTGACCGTGTCCGGGCCGATCGGCACCCCGCCGACGTACACAGTGGACCGTTCGGCGTGGTGCTCCCGGCTGACCAGCTTGTACTTGGCGGAGATCCGCGTGACGCTCTGCACGCCGGGCAGGCCGCCGAGGTTGAGCGTCTCGAACCGGTCGACGTCGCCGACCAGGCCGATGATCACCCGGCTCACCCCGCGGCTGACGAAGGCTTCCCCGCCGGCCGATTCCACCCGCTCCACGACCGCCTCGACGTCCTCGGCCGTGGCGTGCGTGGCCATGACGATCACCATGAGTCGACAACCCCTTCAGCGTTCCGGGCCGTGTCCGGCCGGCGGGCGCCGGTCGTGGTCCCGGTCACCTCATGATCCGGCCTGCCCGCGCATAGCCACGTCTCCACGGTTGCGCATCCGCTCGCGTGCGCAGTCGCCCGGAACCATTGCGGGACAACGGTTTCCCGCAACCGGCAGGTAGTCCGGCGGGGACCGCGGCACCTACTCTCGAAGGACTCGCGCCCACCGAGGGAGAGGGAATCCCGGTATGTCCACCAGCAATGGCACGTCCACCGTGGCCACCGAACAGGCCGCCGTCGCCGCCGTCCCGCAGCGGATCGTCGCGGCGTGGGCGGACAACGACGCCGACGCCTTCGCGAAGGCCTTCACCGAGGACGGCACCATGGCCCTCCCCGGCGGCGTCTTCGTCAAGGGCCGTGACGGCATCAAGGCGTTCATGGGCGCCGGGTACGCCGGCCCCTACAAGGGCACCCGCGTCTTCGGCGAGCCCGTCGACCTCAAGTTCCTGGGCGAGGAGGCGGCGGTCGTCATCACCCTCGGCGGCGTCCTCGCCCCGGGCGAGACCGAGGTCAGCCCGGCCCGCCAGGTGCGCGCCATCTGGGTGCTGGCCAAGCAGGACGGCGAATGGCTGATCGCCGCCTACCAGAACACCCCGATCGAGAACTGAACGCGCCGGAGGCCACCAGGACCGCGGTCCTGGTGGCCTCCGTCGTGTCCGGGTCAGGCGTCGGCGAGCAGGCCCGCCAGGCCCGCGTAGCCGCCTTCCTTGAGGCGCTCCCCCGACGTCACCGTGTAGGCCGCGTCGGCTTCGATGCCGAGTCCCTCGACCATCCGGTTCATGAAGTTGAACAGCGCGCAGACCAGGACGGCGTCGTGCAGCGCGCGCTCGTCCCAGCCGGCCGCGAACACGGCTTCGGCGTCGGCCTCGGTCATCCGCGACGGCGTCCGCGTCAGCTTGCCGACGTAGGCGAGCACCGGCTTGAGCTTCTCCTCGACCGGCGCCGAGTCCAGGTCGGCGACCGCCGCGGCGAGCACGCCTTCGGGGACGCCGAACGCTTCCGCCGTCACCGTGTGGATGCCGTGGCAGTAGCCGCAGGCGTTGACCCCCGACACGTACGCCGCGATCATCTCGCGCTCGCCGGGCGTGAACGGGGACTCGCCGCGCAGCAGCTCCTCGTGGAAGGCCAGCAGGTGCTTGGCGGGACCCGGGTAGGCCCGGAAGACCTGCAGCAGCGTCGTCTCAGCCGGCAGGGACTTCAGGTACGACATCGAAGGGTTCCTTTCCGTCCGCCAGCCCGGCGGCGAGCTGGTCGACCTCGGTGCCGCGCAGCGCGCACGCGGTCAGGTACGCGATCGTGCCCGCGCCGGCGCCGGGCACCGCCGCCGCGACGAGGTCCAGCCGGCGCTCCCATTCCCGCCGCAACGAACCCGGCGACGACGTCGACGGCGGGTCGCCGACCTGGTCGCGCAGGGCCAGCCAGTGCTCGCGGCCGGACTCCAGCAGGCCGCCGAGGCCGAACCGCGCCGAGCCGTGGCGGGCCTGGTCGACCACCTGCGTGACCAGGGCCGGGTCGTCGGCGAGCCGGGCGAGCGCGAGGCCGGCGAGCAGCCGGTCGGCGTCCAGGCCCAGCAGGATGATCCCGGCCTCGGTGGTGCCGGGCGCGTCGACGTCCGGCAGGGCGAACCGCGAGTCAGACACCGACGACCGCCTCGGCCGGCGCGGTGGCCACACCGCGCAGCTGTGCGGCGATCGCCGCGGCGACCCGGGTGGTGGCGACGCGGTGGCCGTCGATGTTGCGGGCGGCCGGGCCGAGCACCATCCCGGCGGCGGCCCCGACCACCGACACGCGCGACTCCCGGCGGTAGGACAGCGTGCGCTCGTCCAGGGACGGCCAGCCGTCGCGGGCGTCGACGAGCTCGTCGGGCAGCAGGCCGGTGCCGATCGACGGCGTCGTGCCCAGCGCGAGCACGACGTGGTCGCCCGCGACCCGCCGGCCGCTCTCCAGCCGCAGCACCACGCTCCCGCCGACCGCGGGCGCGATCTCCTTGACCGCTTCGCCGCGGTGCACGACCAGCCGGCCTTCGGCCTCGGCGCGCTCGAGCAGCGGCCGGAACTCGAACATGATCGACGCGCGCCGGAACCGGCCCATCAGCTCGAGCCGCTCGGCCCAGCCGACGCCGTCGAAGCGCTTGCGGCCCTCCGGCCGGAAGAAGGTGGAGTTGACGTCCGCGCACTGGTAGCGCTCGCCGGTCTCGCGCACCACCCAGTGCACCTCGCGCCCGGCTTCGAGGGCGCCGGTGATCAGGTGGGCCGCGGTGAGCCCGGCGCCGACGACCACCTGGCAGCGCGCGCCCGCCGGCACCGATTCGTCCCAAAAGGACACTCCGCGTGGCGGGTGGCCGCCGCCCCACCAGGTTTCCGGCGCGGGCCGGCGTTCCTCGCCGGGGCACAGCACGACGTGGCGGGCGGCGACGGAGAAGCGGTCGGTGTGCACGGTGACGGCTTCGGGGGTGGGCACGACCTCGCGCACGGTCGCCTGCCAGGTCTTCTCCCCCACGTGGTGGGTGGTGACCAGGTGCGCGCAGTAGGCGTCGAAGACGTCGACCGGGACGACCGAGCGGTGCCCGGACTGCGACATCCGGATCTCGCGGCGCTCGGTGGGCGTCAGCCGGCCCCAGTGCAGCCGCGCGAAGTCGAGCAGCTCGCAGTCGCGGAATCCCTCGACGCCGGGGTGGTGCTCGTAGGGCGAGCGCAGCACGCGCTGGCCCAGCAGGTCGATCCGGCCGAAGAACCGCCCGCACGGGCGGCCGGTGCGGTCCACGACGACGACGTCGGGTACGCCGTGGTGCCACAGGGCGGAGGCGACGGCGAGGCCGGCCGGGCCGGCCCCGACGATCACGACGTCCGCGGCCGGCGCGGGCGACGCCCCCCGCGCCGGGGACGGTGGCGCGGGCGGGCGGGGCCAGGCGCGGCCACGCGGCGAGTCGAGCAGGTGCGGCTCCGGTACGAACGTGATCACTGCTCGCCCCGCCGCCGGCTCAGAGCACCGTGACGGGGACGATCAGCTCCACGACCGGCCGCTGGCTCATCCCGTTGGTGACGAGCTCGTCCAGCGTCTGCTGGGACTGCTCGGCGCTGTCGGTGGCGATCGGGCTGTAGCGCGAGTAGAAGTACGTCGGCTTGCGGCCGCTGGTCTCCATCGAGTACGTCTTCAGGACGGTCTCGCCGGGGCGGACCTCGCCGTCGTAGAAGGTGAGGCGGCGCTGGTCGGGCGTCATGAAGCTCTTGGAGAACTGCGGCGACATCAGCATTTCGTCGTCGAGGAACGTGGAGTCCTCGTCCATGACGGCCTGCATCGCGACCCAGGTCTGGTCGGTGAGGTTGGTTTCGGCCTTGATGACCTGCCAGCGGCCGGGCTCGGGGAGGTTGACGCTCACCGAGACGTCGTGGTCGGTGGTGTCGATGGCCCCGGTGATCATGAGCACCCGGCGGCCGACGTCGGCGGTCCCGGTCATCTGGACGTCCCGGGCGCGCACCCGGCTGGAAACGTCGAGTCCTGGCAATTCGGGTGAAGACATGGTGCAGCCTCCTACGTTTACCCACCCCAGAAATAGCGGCCTGACCAGCGAACACGCAAAGGCTTTCACATCGCCGGAGACACTGTCAAGGTGAGGAATGCACGTCCGGGAAGCCGATAATCGGCGGCCGATCAGCGGAAGTACCGGCACCCGGGTGCGGAACGCGGATTGGTCCGTTCAGCTCAGCACTTTCGAAGAGCAATCACTCCGGGCTGGATGTCTCCTGAGGTGCGGCGGCGGCATCGACCCCGTCTTCGACCGTTCCGACATAGCGGATTTCGAAGGCGGAATCGGCGCGCTGCACCATCACTTTCATGACCAGCCCCGGTTTCACCATGACGATGAAATTGCCGGGATCGCGGGGGTCGCCGAAAATGTCGTAAACGAGAAAAGCGGAGCCGTCACCGACGGCGAACAAGGCTTCGTAGACGACGTTCCGCTCCGCCTGCGACGCCGTCTCGGCCCAGCTTTCGAGGACCTCGAGGCCCGCCGTGAGCTGGAGGCGCATTGCCATCCGCCGGCCTCCCAACCGAACGTCGCAGATCGCCGTCACGCATGGGCCACCGTGCTGCGGTGACACTCCGGCCCGAACACCATCGATTCTCCTGGGCGGACGGCGGGGTGCTCATCTCCGAGCGTGCGCTCCGGCACCGTCCGTGTCCGGCGCCGGAGCTCCCGCGGCTCAGTTGTAGCCGAGCACGATGTGCTCTTCGACGTCCGGTTCGAGTGGTTCGACGAGCCGGAGACCACGGGGTTCTTCGGCGGGTGGCGGGGTCCAGTCGTCGGCCGGGACCGCTGCTGCTGTCATGGCGTTCCTCCGTGCTTTCGGTGTGGGTCCACCATGCGCCACCGGTGTCGAGGATCGGACGTGCGCAGCTTTTGAGTGGTCGGGATAGGGGTCCGGGAGGTGCACTGGAAGTGACTCGAGGGCGAGGTTGTGGCATGGCGGAAGAGCAGGGGTTCCTCGGCGGCGCGGCCGACCGGCAGCGCACGTGCGCGGTGTGCGGAGCGGAGTTCAGGCGCGGCGAGCGCACGGAGGTGGAAGCGTTTTCGGACGGGGCGGTGCGGTACGTGGCGGTGCACCCGGGACACACGACGCACTCACCGAGCCGGGAACGGGCTGCGGAGCGAAGGTTGCGGGGCCAGGCGGCCTGAGGGCGGCGCGGGCTTGCCCCGACTGGCCGGTCGCGGGTTTGGCGCGGCTGCCGGGGTTTCGGCGCGGCTTTCCTCGGCAACGCCCCGAACCCGCGGAACGCCCGATTCGCCGCACGCCCCGGCAGCGCCGGCGCGGGGCGCGGGGCGCGGGGCGCGGGGCGCGGGGCGCGGGGCGCGGGGCGCGGGGCGCGGGGGCAGGATCGCCCGCCACCCCACAGGCGGCGAAACCTTGCGTCCAGCCACCGCCAGCATCCAGCCACGCGCCGATTCGACCGACTACCGCGCCAACGCCCCGCCGCGCGCGGGCGCCGCGCGCCAGGCGCCGCGGCAGGATCGGCCGCCACCCCACCGACGGCGAAACTTTGCCCTCCAGCCACCGCCAGCACCCGCCGCGGGCCGCCGATTCGACCTGTTACCCCGCGGCGCCGAGCGCCGAGGCAGCGTCGGCCGCCGCCAGCACCTCGCGGCGCGCCGGTTCGGCTCGTCATGCCGGTGAACCCGGAAGCACCTACCTCAGTGGGGCAACCCCGACAGCCGCCAAGCTCCCACCGCGGGCCGCACATCACGACCCCGCCACGACGGATCCCCCCACACCGACGGCCGCGGCGTCGGCTCCGGCGGGCGGACCGCCGAAAGCGAAAGGACCGCCACCAACGCCGCCAGCTCGCAGTCGTCCGGGGCGCCCCTGACCACGCGGATCGCGGACATCGCGACCACCACCCCCTCAGATCGGCAGGTTGCCGTGCTTGCGACCCGGCGTCGGCTTGCGCTTGTCCTTCAGCATCGCCAGCCCGCGGGCCACCGCCGCGCGGGTCTCGGCCGGGTCGATGATGTCGTCCACCAGCCCGCGCTCCGCCGCGTACTGCGGGTTCAAGTACTCCTCCGTGTACTCCGCCACCAGCTTCGCGCGCAACGCCGCGGGATCCGACGAAGCCGCCAAGTCGCGGCGGTACAGCACGTTCACCGCGCCCTCCGCGCCCATCACCGCGATCTGGTTCGTCGGCCACGCCAGCGACAGGTCACAGCCGATCGACCGCGAGTCCATCACGATGTACGCGCCGCCGTACGCCTTGCGCAGGATCACCTGGATCCGGGGCACCGTCGCCTCGCAGTACGCGTGCAGCAACTGGGCCCCCTGGCGGATGATGCCGCCGCGTTCCTGCTCCACCCCCGGCAGGAACCCCGGCACGTCCACCAGGCTCACCAGCGGGATGCCGAACGCGTCGCAGAACCGCACGAACCGCGCCGCCTTCTGGGACGCCGGTCCGTCGAGCACGCCGGCGAACACCACCGGCTGGTTGCCGACCAGGCCGACCACGCGGCCGTCGATCCGGGCCAGCGCGCACAGGACGTTGCGGGCCCAGCCCTCGTGCAGCTCGAAGAACTCGCCGTCGTCGGCGACCTCGGCGAAGACGTCGCGCATGTCGTACGGCTGGTTCGGCTCCACCGGCACCAGGTCCGCCAGGCGAGGGCGATAGTCGTCCGTCGCGTTCGTCGGCGCGGTCGTCGGCGGCGGGTCCAGGTAGTTCGACGGCAGCAGCGACACCAGGTACCGGACGTCGGCGAGGCAGCTCTCCTCGTCGTCGTGCACCACCGTCGCGACGCCCGACGCGCTGCCGTGGACGTCCGCGCCGCCGAGCTCCTCGTGCGTGACGCGCCGGCCGCTCACGGCCTCGACGACGTCGGGCCCGGTCAGGTACATCCGCGCGGTGTCGCGCACCATGAACGTGAAGTCCGCCAACGCCGGCGAGTACGCCGCGCCGCCCGCGCACGGGCCGAGGATGACGCTGATCTGCGGGATCACCCCGGACGCCTCGACCTGACGGCGGAAGATGCCGCCGTAGCCGTTGAGCGCGAGGACGCCCTCCTGGATCCGGGCGCCGCCGCTGTCGTTGAGCCCGATCACCGGGGCGCCGTTGGCCACCGCGAGGTCGAGCACCTTGTGGATCTTCGCCGCGTGCGCCTCGCCGAGCGACCCGCCGAAGAGCGTGAAGTCCTGGGCGTAGACGAACACCCGGCGCCCGTCGATGGTGCCGGAGCCGGCGACGACGCCGTCGGTGTGCGGGCGGTTGCCCGCCAGGCCCGGCCCGGTCGCCTGGTGACGCCGGTAGGGCTCGATCTCGGTGAAGGAGTCGTCGTCGAGCAGCAGGGCGAGCCGTTCGCGCGCGGTCAGCTTGCCCAGCGAGTGCTGCCGGCGGACGGCGTCGAGCTTGCCTTCGTGGATGTGCGCGCGCAGCTCCTCGCGGCGCCGGCGCAGCAGCGGCATGTCGGCCGGCTCCGGCCGCGCCAGGTCGGCGGCGCGGGCCAGCTCGATGACCTGGGCGTCCCCGGACGGCGCCGGGCGGCCGAGCCGGCGGCGCCGGACCCCGTCGGGGACCGGCACCACCTCCTCGTCGTCCGCCCGCGCCGCGCCGGACTCCTGGCTTCCGCTCACGCGGCATCCCTCATCCGGGCCCGGTGGTCCCGCTCGATCTCGGCGACGATGTCGGACCACACGATGCCGCGGCCGAGCCGGGGCATCGGGCGGACCAGCGCCTCGACGGGCGGCGGCGTGGTCACCGCGGGCTGCCGGTCACCGGTGTCCGCGTGCCCGGCGTCGCTGGTGGTCATGGCAGAACCTCCTCGGTCTGGACGGCCCCGGGTCCGGGACCGGTGAGAACTGCGTGTCTGACGTCCACTGTGGACAGAGCGCCCGCTTGCCGGCCGGTGATCCGCCCGCTCGCGCGCAACCAGGCCACCGTGTCGCGCACGGTCTCGAGCACCGGCCGCGCCGCGACCCCGCCGCTGGGTGCGTCCGCGGCGACCGGCACCGCCGTCGCGCAGACGTGGATCGCGCCGTACTGCACCGGCAGCGCCCACGGCCAGACGCGCTGCAGCCCGTCGGCGAAGCGCCCCACCGGGTACAGCGCCCGCGGCGGCAGGACCACCGCCGGCAACGCGCGCCCGGTGGCCTCGCGGGCGACGGCCAGGTACTCGCGGGTCGTCAAGAAGTGCCCCGGCCCGAAGAACGCGGTCCCGGACACCGACCCGTCCAGGATCCGCGCGTGCAGCTCCGCCGAGTCGCGGACGTCCCCGACCGGGAGCCCGCCGCCCGGCCAGATCGGCGTCAGCCCGCGCAGGACGTCCCGCAGCCGCGCGTTCTGGTCGCCCAGGCGCGGGTCGTCCGGCCCGAGCAACGCCGGCGGGTACGTGACGACGACCGGCGCGCCGGCCGACCGGTGCTGCCGCGCGATCCGCTCGGCCGCCGCCTTCGACGCCAGGTACGGCTCCCGCGACTCGCCGACCGGGCTCGCCACCCCGATCGACGGCGCGGTCGCCGGGTACAGCGCCCCGACCGTCGACACGTGCACGATCCGCACGGCACCGGCGCGGCGCGCGGCGGCCACGACCACCTCGGTCCCCCGCACGTTCACCCGCCACAGCTCGTCGCGGCGCCGGCTGTCGAACGTGTAGACGCCGGCCGCGTGCAGCACCGCGTCCGCCCCCGCCACCAGCCGCCGGACCGCCACGACGTCGGTGACGTCGCCGCCGACGACCTCGACGCCGGGCCGGGCCAGGCCGACCGGGTCACGGGCGAGCAGCCGGACCCGGTGCCCCCGCCGCAGCAGCGCCGCGACCGTGTGGACGCCCAGGAAGCCGGTGCCGCCCGTGACCGCGATCAGCATGACTCTCCCTCCCTCAGGCCGCGCGGGCCTTGCCGTCGACGTGGTAGTAGCCGCCGCCGTAGAAGACCAGCGCGTGCTCACCGGTGCCGCGGCTGGTGGCGAGCACCCGGCCCAGGAAGATCGAGTGGTCACCGCCCTCCAGCACCTGCGCGAGCTCGCACTCCAGCCAGGCCAGCGCCCCGTTCAGCAGCGGGGCCCCGGTCTTGCCGCCCGGCGTGTAGCCGACGGCCTCGAACTGGGCCATCCCGTCGGGCCGGCGCCAGTCGGCGAAGTACTTCGACGTGTCCTGCTGGTCGGCCGCGAGGATGTTCACCCCGAACGAGCCGGCGGTGACGATCGCCGCGTGCATCCGGGCCGCCTTGGACACGCAGCACAGCACCATCGGCGGTTCCAGCGACACCGACGAGAACGCGTTCGCGGTCATGCCGTGCGCGTCCTCCCCGCCCGCCGTCAGCACCGTGACCCCGGTGGCGAACTGCGCCATCACCTGCCGCAGTCCCGGCTGGGCCGAGAGGCCGCGGCGCGCCGGCGACTTCGGCAGCCGCTTCAGCACGTGAGGCTCCGATTCGTAGCCCACTTTCAGACTCCCTTGCCGTTGACCGCGGCCGTCCAGTAGGGCACCAGCGCCTCGCGCAGCTGCTCGGGGACCCGGGACGGCACGGTGGCCGTGTTGGGCCCGCGCATGCAGGCGATCCGCTGCCGTCCCCGGGCCACCAGGCGCTCGTCGCCGCCCTCGGTGAGGTGCACGTAGTCGAACGCGAACTGGATCTGCGTCGAGGTGAGCTCCTCCAGCCGCAGCCGGATGGACAGCTCGTCGAACGCGGTGATCTCGGCGAAGAACTCGCACTCCACCTTGAGGGTGAACAGCTTGAGGTCGTGGCGGACCTCTTCGAGCACCGCCGGGGCCTTCTCCTTGAGGAACATCTCGCGGCACCGGCCCTGCCAGCGCACGTAGTTCACGTAGTAGACGTTGCCCACCAGGTTGGTCTCTTCGAAGCCGACCGTGTGGCGGATCTCGTAGTAGTCGGACATCTTCAGTTCCCCTCTGCGTGGAGCACGGCGAACACGATCGGGTCGGTCCGGTCGTTGACGGTGGTCGACCAGGTGGCGATCCGCGCCCCACCGGAGGCGAGCAGCGCCCACCCGTCGGCGTCGACCTGGCGCACGGTGAGGGCCTGGGTCATCGAGCCGGTCTTGCGGACGCACTCCAGCGCGCTCCAGACCCGCGTGTTGGCCACGCTGATCGGTTCGCCGGTGTCCGCGGCCAGCAGCCGGCCGAGGGCGAGGAGCTCTTCGCCCAGCAGCCCGGCCCAGTCCTCTTCGGTGCGTTCGATCGCCGTCTCGATGTCGCAGGCGACCTGGTCGGCGCCGGCGACCACGAGGGTCAGCTCCGAGGTGTGCGACGCGGTGACGTGCACGCCGCCGTCGCACTCCGGCTTGCCGTCGGGGCGGTAGCGGACCTCGACCGGCTTGTCGAGCGCACGGCCCGCGGCGAGCGCGGTCTGCGCCCTCCGCTCGGCGATGCCCTCCGCCGGGCGCCCGGCCGGGTCCGGCTCGAGCACCACCGACCGCGTCCCGCCGAGCAGCCGCTCACACGCACGCTCCACATAGGACCCCAGCATCGAGGGGACCCACGGCCCGGCGCCGTCGCGCTTGCGGACCGCGCGCAGCTTCAGGCCTTCCCAGCGCTCGACCAGCGTCCCGTCCGGGTTGCGCACGTCGAGGTCGTAGACGTAGCTGTCGCCGTCCTGGAAGCGTTCCTTCGCGTCCAGCAGGACGTACTCGTCGTGCTGCTTGCCCGGTTCGGCCAGGTACAGCTTCTCGATGCCCTGCGGCAGCAGCGTCGCGTCGGGGACGCAGCACTGGATCGCGTGCATCATCGCGTCCCGGGTGCCGGGGTCGGCCAGCAGCCGCTCCTGCGGGAGGAACGGCGCGAACCAGTAGTGGTCCGCGTTCGTCGAGATCTCGGCGACGGCGTGGCGGGCACTCGCCCGGCGGTAGCCGAGGACCCGCTGGAACCGCTTGCCCTGGAACAGGACCGAGCCGTACAGCTCGCTGATCGGCTCCACCGGCACCGGCGGCAGCGCGACGTCCCGCGGGACGCACTCGCCGATCTGCTCCGGCCGGGCGAAGCTCAGCCGCGCCTTGAAGTGGTCGGCGCTGAAGCCGGTCTCGTCGCTGCGGATCACGACGTCGACGGTGTCGGCGTCGCGGGCCAGCGTGGCCAGCCGGACCGTCGTGGACCCGCCCGGCGAGACGATGATCGGCCGGAGGAACTCGACGTCCGACAGCACCGGGGTGCCGGTGCGGTCCAGCGTCGCCGCCGCGGCCTGCGTCATGGCCTCCATGCCGAGCACCGCCGGGAACAGCAGCTGCCCGTCGAGCAGGTGGTCGGTCAGGTACGGGTCGGCGCCGTCGGACAGGTCGGCCTCGGTGATCAGCTCGACGCCCGGGTAGTGCACGACCGCGCGGTCGACGAACCGGGTCAGCGGCAGCTCCCGCTTCTGGATCGGCAGCGTGGCCAGGCCCGACGTGCGGCCGCAGACCACCAGCACCGGCGGCGCGGCCGGGTCGGCCAGTACCTGGCGGAGGATGGTGATGCCCTCCTCGGTCGGGATCGGCGTGATGCCGTCGCGCATCAGGGCGCTGACCACGCCGAGCTTCTCGCCCATGCCGGTGCCGGACCAGACCGACCACTCCAGCGCGATCGCCCGCGCCTTCGGGTGCTCCTGGCCGAAGCGCAGGGTCAGCTCGGTCATCCAGTCGTTCGCCGTGGCGTAGTGCGCTTCCCCGCGCAGGCCCGCCCGGCCGATGATGCTGCCGAAGGTGACCAGGAGCTTGATGCGGTCCTGGTCGACCGCGGCGAGCACCGCGTTGAGCCCGCCGATCTTCGGGGCGAGTGTCTTGCGGAAGCTGTCCTCGGTCAGGCTGAAGAGGGCGGCCGGCTCGTTGCGGCCCGCGCCGTGCAGGATCGCCGTGACCGGGCCGAGGTCGGCCTGGACCCGGGCGACCGCCTCGGCGATCTGCGGGGCGCTGGTGACGTCGGCGCGCTCGTAGCGGTAGCGGATGCCCGCCGCCTCCATGCGGTCGAGGTTCTCGGCCAGCTCGGTGTCGGACTCCGGGTCGGAGCGGCCGAGCAGGGCCAGCCGGGCGCCGGAGTCCTTCGCCAGTGCCAGGGCGCTTTCCGCGGTGATGCCCTTGCCGCCACCGGTGACGAGCAGGACGTCGGTGGCGTCCAGCGAGTCGCGGATCGGGCCGGGCTTCGGCGCGGCCAGCGCGGACAGCCGCGGCACCGTGCGGCCGCCGTCGGCGCCGTAGCGGGCTTCGGTGAAGTCCGTGGTCGCGGCGACCTCGGCCACCACCGTGTGCACGGCTTCCGCGACCGCGTCCACATCGGACGGTGCCGGGTCCGCGAAGTCGATGATCGTCGTCTTCGCCGAGGGGTCCTCGAGCCGCAGGGTCCGGGCCAGGCCGGCCGCGCCGTAACCGTGGTGCACGACCACGAAGCGCGTGCCGTTGGGGGCGGCCATGACGGCGCGGCCGGCGTCGAGGAACAGCCCGACGTGGCTCGAGTCGCAGTCCGCCGGCAGGCAGAGCAGCACGCCGTCGCCGGCGCCGGACGCGGCGAGCGCGGCCTTCAGCGGTTCGGCGAGCGGGTGCCGCGGTGTCGAGAACACCTGCCACTCGGCGCGGCCGGTCCCCGGCGTCAGGTCCGCGGCGGGCCGCGGCGCGGGCACGTACTCGACCGCGAACGGCCGGACCCACGGGCCGACGCCCGGGGCCTCGCCGACGTGGGTGTCGGTCGGCTTGGCCGTCTGCGCCAGCTCGTCGATCATCTCGGCGAGCTCACCGAGGCACACGGTCGCGAAGTTCGGCATGCCCTCCAGGGCGGGCCGGCCCAGCGCGCGGGTGACGTCGTTGACCAGCTGCCCGACCGTGATCGACGACAGGTGCAGGTCGTCGAGCGGGTGCGTGTCGGCGGTGACCGCCTCCAGCGGCAGCTCGACGCGCTCGGCGGCGAGCTTGCGCAGCAGGTCCAGCGTCGAGCCGGAGTCGCCTTCCGCGGTGCCGGCGTCGGCCTCGGCGGCCTGGGCCCTCTCCGCGGCCAGTTCGGCGGCCAGCTCGCTGTCGATCGACGGCGCCGCCTCGCAGGGGCTGGCGAGGAAGCTGAACTCGCCGTCGGCGGGCAGCGCCCGCACGACGCGGCCCTCGAACAGCGCGTCCGTAGCGATCGGGGCGCCGAGAGCGAACGCCGCGCCGACGATCCGCAGCAGGGCCTGCAGCGACGCGTTGTCCGTGTCGATCGCGAGCACCGGGGTGTCCGGGGCGATCTCCTCGAAGAGCCCGGTCAGCACCCGGCCGGGGCCGACCTCGACCACCAGGTCGCTGCGCTCGGCCACCTTGGCGGCGGCCTCGCGGAAGCGGACCGGCAGCACGATCTGGTCGCGCAGCAGCTCGGGCAGGTTCTCGGCGGCGTGCAGCACGTCGCCGCTGACCGTCGAGACGACCGGGCGCTCCAACCGGGCGAAGGAGAACTCGCCCAGCTTCTCGGTCATGGCGTTCGCGGCCGGCTCGACAGCCGGCGAGTGGAAGGCGTGCGAGACCTTGATGCGGGTCGCGCCGACGCCCTGGGCCTTCGCCCGGGCGACGATCTTGTCGATCGCGCCGGCCGGCCCGGAGATCACGGTCTGCTCGGGCGCGTTGTAGCCGGCGATGACGACGTCGTCGCCCAGGCCCAGCTCCTCGACGCGGCCGGGCGAAGCGGCGATGCCGGCCATCGCGCCGGTGCCGTCGCCGGTGGTCGAGGCCATCACCTTGCCGCGGACCTTCGCCAGCTCCAGCAGCCCGCGCTCGTCGAGCGCGCCGCCCCAGTGCAGGGCGGTCAGCTCGCCGAGGCTGTGCCCGGTCGCGGTCGAGGCCTCGATGCCGAACGAGCGCAGCACCCGCAGCGCGGCCAGCGAACCGGTGACGATCCGCGGCTGCGCCACCTCGGTGGCGACCTGGTCGCCGCTGGCGGGCAGCCCCGCGGCGCGGAAGATCTCGTCGGCCACGGCGAACCGGCGCCGCAGGGCGCTGTCGCCCCCGCGTCCGGATCCCTGGCCCGGGAACAGGTAGCCGATCTTCGGCGCGGAGCCGCGGCTGCTCGCGAAGATGCCGTCGGTCGAGTCGAAGACCGAGTCACCGGATTCCAGCTGCTCCAGCAGCTTCGTCAGCTTGCGCTCGGCGTGCTCCGGGTTGGCCGCGACGACCGCGGCGCGCACCGAGCGGCCGCCCAGCTTCCCGGCCAGCTCGCCGGCGAGGTCGGTCAGCTCGGCGAACGACAGCTTGGGCACGACCTCCAGCGTCGCGGCGATGTCGCCGCGCAGGGTCGCGACGTCGTCGGCGTCGAACAGCAGCAGCTCGGCGTCCTGCCGGCCGGCCACCAGCGTCCGGGCCCGCTCGTCGAGCTCGCGGCGGCGGGCCGCGGTCGGCGCCTCGGTGACCGTGACGTGGGAGTTGATGCCGCCGAAGCCCATCGCCGAGACCCCGGCGCGGACCGGCTGGTCCTCGGGCCAGAGCGACGCGTCGCGCGGGACGTACATCCGCGCCGACGTGCCGGTCAGCGACTCGTGCGGTTCGTAGTGGCCGGTGGCGGGCGGGATGACCTGGTGGTACACCGCCAGCGTCGCCTTGATCAGGCCGGCGACCCCGGCCGCGGCCTTGGTGTGCCCGATGTTGCCCTTGATGGTCGACAGCGCGGCCTGCTTGGCCAGCGGGTCGGCGTCGCGGCGGGCGGTGGACAGCGCCTCGATCTCGGTGGCGTCGCCCAGCGCGGTGCCGGTGCCGTGGCCCTCGAAGTAGGAGACGGTCTCGACGCCGTAGCCCGCGCGGTCGTAGGCGCGCTTGAGCGCCAGCCGGTGCCCGGCGGCCTCGGGCCGGGTGATGCCGCCCTTGCCGTCGGAGGAGACGCCCCAGCCGCCGATCGACGCGTAGATCCGCTTGCCCTGCTCCAGCGCGTCGCTCTCGCGCATCAGGACGAGCATGCCCGAGCCCTCACCGGGCCAGAAGCCGTTGGAGTCGGCGTCGTAGACCTTCATCTCGCGCTTGGCCAGCGCGCCGGTCTTCGCGAAGCCGATCACCTCGAACGGGTCGATCGAGAGGTCGACACCGCCGGCGACGGCGAGGTCGAGGTCGCCCTGGGCGAGCGCGTTGGCCGCGGTCACCACGGACAGCAGCGAAGACGAGCAGGCGCCGTCGACGGTGTACCCGCCGCCGGCGAAGTCGAAGTGGTTGCACACGCGGCCGGCAATGGTGTTCGCCAGGCCGCCGGCGAGGGTGTCCTCGTTGATCTCGGGGAACGGCTCCTTGTACTGGATCTCCAGCTCCCGCAGGAAGGACGCCGTCTCCTCGTCCTCCCAGCCGCGGGAGCTCAGCGCCGCCGCGACCGTGCGGCGGACGTACGGCCAGCGCAGCCGCATGATGTTCGCGCGGGAGAACTCGCCGGTGAGGCTGTTGCCGATGACGACACCGGTGGTCGTCCGCGGGGCACCCTCACCCTCGCCGAAGCCGGCGTCCGCGAGGGCCGCCGCGGCGACGTCGAGGGCGAGCCAGTGCGTCGTGTCCGTCGCCCGGAACGTGCTGCCGGCGACCTTGTGCGCGACCCGGTCGAACTCGTAGTCCCGCAGCACGGCCGCCTTCTGCGCGTAGAAGCGGTCCGGCGCCTTCGGGTCGGGCGAGTAGTAGTCCGCCCGGTTCATCCGCTCGTCCGGCAGCCTGCGGAACGCCCGGCGCCCGGCCAGCACGTTTTCCCAGAGCTCCTCCGGAGAACTCGCGTCGGGGTACCGGAGACCGATACCGACGATCGAAATCCGCTCTACGCTCATGCCACCGCACTCCCACTGGCTCTCGAGCCCCGTATCACCGGAACCATCAGGTCCCCGCTGTCCTCCGGCGCGGTCCCGCCGCCGGTCTGTCGTCCTCGGGCGGCGGCGCCGCCCGGTTCGCCCGGCCCGCCGGGCCGCCGGGGTCCAGCATCTCCCGGGCGGTGCGGACCGTCTTCTTTCTCCCTGCCCCCGGCCCGCACATCAGCACGCTGGGACAACGATCCTCATCGTCTAAAGTGGACTGGTCAGGCGTTGAACTGCCCCGGGCGGCGGCCTTGGCCGGCCGGCCCGCGGTAGGCCTGGGCGATGTCGAGCCACTGGTCCGCCAGCGTGCCCTTCGCCCGGATGTCGAGGTCGTAGCGGTGCCGCCGCCGGGTGACGAGCAGGCAGAAGTCCTCGGCGCTGCCGCTCACCCGCTGGGCCGCGTCGGCGGGGCCGAACGTCCAGAGGGCGCCCGAGGGCGCGGTGAGCTCGTACCGGAACTCCTCCGCGGGCGGCGTCAGGTTCCGCGCCTCGTAGCCGAAGTCCCGGACCCGCACCGCGAACCCGACCAGGTGCTTGATGCGGTCGGTGCGCTGGAGGCGCACGCCGAGCGCGTCGGCGACGTCCTGGCCGTGGCCGAACAGCTCCATCATCCCGGCGCACGCCAGCACGTACGGCGGCAGCGGGTTCACCAGCCACGGCACCAGCTGGTCGCCGGGCACCGCGGCGAGGGCCTTGATGCCCGCGTCGCGCTCGGCGCGCCAGCGGGTCAGCAGCACCTCGGCCGGGTCGTGGATGAACTCCTGCAGCGCGCCTTCGACGGCGTTCTCGAAACCGATGGACGCAACCGCCTTGGTCATCTGGACGAAGGCTTCCGGCTGCGCGGCCGAGAGGCCGGCGATCCGGAAGATGAACGCGAGGTGCGCGATCTGGTGCTTGACCGCCCAGCCCGGCGCCGGGGTCGGGGTGTCCCACCCCGCGTCGGGCAGGCCGGCGACGAGCGCGTCCACCTCGGCGGCCTCGGCGGTCAGGTCGGCGATCACGCCCGTGGTGTCAGTCACCTGTCTGTCCTCTCACCGGTGCGACGTCTTGTCGTGGGACGGCGGCCGCCGCGGAGGTGGCGGGGTAAGGGGAGCCACCGTCGCGGCGACCGCCGTCCGGCAGACCGGGACCGGCCGGGGTGGCGTCACGGACCGGAATGTTCGTTGTGTCCCGGTGCTGCGCGCCCCGGCGGGCGATCTGACCTTTCGATCATCACCCGCGCCGACCTGCGGAGTCTTCTCTTCGCGGGCGGTGCGGCAGCCGCTCACCGGCCGCCACGGCCGCCGTGAGAGCCGCCCACGACACCAGCTCCACCAGGGCCCGATCGTCCGTCCTTTCCGGACGGACGCCGGCCTCGGCCTGGTACGCCGCCTTGGCGGTGAAGAGCGCGAGCCGGCCCGCCGCGCGTTCGTGGTCGGGCAGTTCGGCCAGCACCGGCTCGGCCCACGCACGGCTGAGCCCGGGCGGTTTCCCGTCCCACGCCTTGACTTCCCGGCGGACGAGCTCCCGCACGCGCGCCGGCACCGAGCGTTCCCCGGCGGCTTCGATCGCCGCCGTGGCGCGCTTGAAGGCGTCGGCCAGGGTACCGCCCGGTGGCGCCCAGCCCGGGCCGTCGACGGCGGCCGCGGGCAGCAGGCCCAGCGCCTCCCCGGCGGGTGGCGCGGTGCCCGGCTTGAGCAGGTATCCCAGTACTGCCTTGGCTTTCGCCCGCGCCTGGGGAGGTACGGCGTCCGGCAGCGGCGACGGGCCGAGGAACACGCTCACCATCCGGTTGAGGTAGTGGAACGCGACGGCCACGGCGGTGAACTCGGCGGCGGTGTCGGCGGGGACGTCGGCGGGCAGCCGGCCCTCGCCCCGCGCCCACGCGGCCAGTGCGCGCGTGTCGCGGTCCGGAATGGCCCCGGTGTCACCGGCTTCGATGGCCGCGGCGGCGTCGGGCTCGCCCAGCGAACCGAGCGCCATGCCGTGCACCTCGACGCAGTAGGGGCAGGAGTTCGCGGCCGACACGGCGGCCGCGACGACCTCCTTGTCCGCCCGGCTCGCGGTCCCGGCCGCGACGAGCGACTCCCGCAGCACCAGCCACGCGGCGGCGAGCACGTCCGGCGCGGGCGAGTGCAACGCGATCGGCGGGGCGAGCATCCCGAAGTCCCGTTCGACCTGCCGGTAGACGTCCCGCACGAGCCCCCGCGCCCGCCGCGGCCGCACGGCCTCGACGTGCTTCACGTCCCGCAGCGTCCGCCGCAGGGCGAACCGCACCAGTCCGGGCGCCATGGTTCCTCCTCGAGAATGGGCGAACTCGCGCTCCCAGGAACCCAGGAGCGCGAGTTCGAAGTACCCGTGCATCAGCTGCCGGCGACCAGGTCCAGTTTGGACACCGCCCGCCGGCCCGTGATCGAGCCATCGGGCGACGGCGCCCCGTACTTGACGGCGACGCCGCGCGACTGCAGCTCGCGGACGATGCCCGGGATCGACCGCTCGGCCAGCGCCGCGATCGTCATCGCCGGGTTCACCGTCAGCGCGCCCGGCACCGAGGCGCTGTCGGTGACGAAGATGCCCGGGTGGTTGCGCAGCTCGTGGTTCGGGTGCAGCGCGGACGTCGCCGCGTCGTCGCCGATCCGGCACGACGCCAGCGGGTGCACCGTGTACGCCCCGACCACGTCGTTCGTCCACGGGGCCACGCGAGCCAGACCGTCCTTCTCGATGATCGCCTTGCAGTCCGCGTCCGCGAGCGCCCAGCCGCGGCGCGTGTTCGGCGTCGGGTCGTAGCGCAGCGCGCCGCGGCCGAGCATCTGCTGCGAGATGCGGTACGCGTTCCCCGTGGGCGGCGGGGTGCCGAAGACGCCCTCGTTGTCGTCTTCGGTCATCAGGAAGATCGTCAGCCAGTTGGCCCACTGGTTGAGGATCTCCTTCTTCTGCGCCCCGTACCAGCGCGGCTCGTCGCCGCCCGGCACCTGGGCGAGAATCGTCCCCAACCCCGGAGGAAAGTACAGCTGCTCCAGCGAGTACCGCTCGTACTCCGGCAGCGACCCGTCGAGCTTGTCCCAGTTCGCGACGGTCGGGCCCTTGCCGATGTGGTTGGCCGAGTACACCGGACCGTCCTCACGGGACAGTCCGAGCACCTCGCGGACGCGGTCCTCGTCGATGATCGCGGTGTTGAGCCGCTCGCCGTTGCCGGAGAAGTACCGGCCGACGCCGTGCGGCATGGTGCCGAGCGCGGCCTCCGAACGCTGGAGGATCACCGGCGTCGCGCCGGCGCCGGCGGCGATGATGACGACCTTCGCCTCGATGACGCCGGTGCCGGTGTGGATCCGGTAGTCCTCTTCGTCGATCAGGTCGAAGTGGACGCGGTAGCCGCCGTCCTCGGTCCGCTCGAGGCGCTGGACCTCGTGCAGCGGCCGGATTTCCGCACCGTGCGCCAAGGCCGCGGGCAGGTAGTTCGTCAGCATCGACCGCTTGGCGTCGAACTTGCAGCCGGCCATCATGAAGTTGCAGTTGACGCAGGTGTCGTTGTCCACGGCGACCGGCGCCGGGTTCGCCGTGCGCCCCGAGTGGTGGCACGCCGCCGCCCACAGGCCACCGGCGTAGGAGACGTCACTCCAGTCCTGTTTGGACACCGGGATCGACTCGTCGACGCGGTCGTACCACGGCTCCAGCGTGTCGCGGGAGATGACCGAAGGCCACATCCGGCGCCCGATGCTGCCGTGGCGCTCGAACACGAAGCGGGGCGCCCGCGGCATCGCGGCGAAGTACACCACGCTGCCGCCGCCGACGCAGTTGCCGCCCAGCACGCTCATCCCGTCGCCGACGACGAAGTCGAACGCGCGGGTGTAGGACGAGCCGAGCAGGTAGTCGTGCTCGAAGTCGGCCGCGGCGAGCCACGGCCCACGCTCGAGGACGGTGACCTTCGCCCCGCCCGCGGCGAGGTGGTAGGCCGGGATGGACCCGCCGAAGCCGCTGCCGACGATGACGACGTCGGTCTGGTCGATCGCGCTCATGCGGGGCTCCCGGAAGGCGTCGTGTCGGGGTGGAGCTCGGCCAGCTTGCGGCCGTAGCCGAACTTCGGGAACCGCCAGAAGCCGTCGGCGTCCGGGGCCTTGTACCCCAGCGCCAGCAGGCCGGGGTGCCCGTCGCGGATGGCGTCGGCGGTGTGCAGGTGCGGGGCGCTGTCGTAGGCCATGTTGCAGAACAGCGCGAGGCTGACCCAGCCGTCCTTCTCCGGGTGCCCGGGCGTGGTCAGCCGGCGCACCAGCTCGCGGCGGTGCTCGTACGGCAGCGCGACGAACGGCGGGACGTCGTGGTCGAGCTCCAGCGCCACCTCGCCCGCGTAGGACTTCGCGTGGTCGTTGAGCGACTGCGCGAGGTAGGGCAGGCCGGCCGTGACGCCGGTCGCTTCGAAGTTCAGCAGCTCGAGCGCGCCCGCCTCCACCGAGCCGGGCCCGGGCGCGGCCCCGGCGATCGCCCGGTCCTCCGGGTACCGCTTCTCCCCCGGCACGATCGTGTCCGCGTAGGCCTCGAGGGTCATGTTCTTGACGCGTTCTTCTTCGGTGGCCTCGGGTTGCACCGGCCTACCTCCTCATCGAATGTCCACAATAGAGCTCGGGCGGCTCGCCGCCGCAGACTTCAGGCTGCTGCCGACCGCCGCGTCCGGTCCCGGCGCCGCACGGTCATCGGCAGCCCGCCGCGCACCCGCAGCGAAAGCATCGCCTCGGGCTCGACGACCTTCCCCGCCACCTTGCGCAGTTCCAGGTCCCGGGCGGCCATCGCGAGCACGAACACCGCCTCCATCACCCCGAGGCTGTTGCCGATGCAGAACCGCGGCCCGGCCCCGAAAGGCAGGTAGGCGTACCGCGGTGGCCGTTCCGCGGCGGTGAACCGGCCCGGGTCGAAGCGCTCCGCGTCGGTCCAGAAGTCCGGGTGCCGGTGCAGCGTGTAGGGCACCACGACGACGTCGGAGCCTGCCGGCACGTGGTACCCGCCGATCTCGTCGTCGGCCTGGGCGATCCGCGGCAGCAGCCACACCGGCGGGTACAGCCGCATGACCTCCTCGACGACCGCGACGGTGAACGTCAGCCGCCGCAGGTCCTCGTGCTCGGGCAGCCGGTCGCCGAGCACCTCGACGGCTTCGGCGTGCAGCCGCTCGCCGACCTCGGGGTGCTCGTCGATCAGGTGGAACGCCCAGCCGAGCGTGCTCGCCGTGGTCTCGTGGCCGGCCAGCAGCAGGGTGATCAGTTCGTCACGCATGCGCTCGCGCGACGCACCCTGCTCGGACCCGGACGCGATCAGCCGGGACAGCACGTCTTCGCCGTTTTCGACCGGGTTCGCCAGCCGCTGCTCGACGAGCTCATCGGCGATCCGGCGCAGGTCGTGGCGGGCGGTCCGGAAGTGCAGCTGCTTCTTCAGCGGCACCCACTGCGGGACCATGCTCAGCGTGACCGCCTCGAACATGGCCTGGTCCTGCACGGCCTCGAACGAGTGGCCGAGCGTCTCGTACCCGCCCAGCTCGGCGTCGAGCAGCGTCTTGCCGAGCACGCCGAGCGTCAGCCCGGTCATCTCGTGCAGGATCTCGACCGGCCCCTCGTGCGTGGCCAGCCGCTTGACCAGCGCGTCCACTTCGGACGCGACGACCGCGGCCTGCCGCGAGATCCGCTTGGGCTGGAACACCGGCTGGATGGTCCGGCGCTGCTTCTTCCACGTCTCGCCGTCGCTGGTGAGCAGGCCGTCGCCGAGGGCCCGGCGGGCCTCCTGCAGGCCGATGCCCTTGTGGTAGTTCGCGGCGTTGTCGGCGAGGACGTGCTTGGCCAGGTCCGGGTGGTTCACCAGGTACATCGCCTTGGGTCCGATGGCGATGCGGACGACGTCGCCGTAGGCCTCGGCGTTGTCGCCCATGAGCGCGAGCCGGTCGGTGAAGAGCTGCTTCAGCAACCGGAACGTCGCCCGGCGCGGCGGCCCGGGCGGCGCGGTGCGCGCCGCCCGGGCCTCGTCCGAAGGACCGGTCATGCCGCGATGGCCCCGGGCTTCTCGTCGCCGGCCGGCGACGCCGAGGCGAGCTCCAGCTTCGCCTTCTGCGCGGCCTGCTCGGCCTCGAACTTGATCCGCGCCTTGTTCGAGAAGTGCAGGCCCCACAGGAACATGCCGCGGATCAGGCAGACGGTCGCGGTGGCCAGGAACAGCCCGTAGGCCACGTGCACGGCGGTGAAGAAGCCGTACGTGAGCGCCACCCCGGCCCCGAAGGCGAACTGCGAGCCCCTCTTCGACGGCGACGTGCCCGGGTCGGTCACCATGTAGTTGGTGTAGAGCACGAACGCGACGCCGGTGCCCATCGCCAGCGCGCCGGGGATCGACGTGCCGAAGAGCCAGCCGCGGACGAAGGCCTGGACGACGAAGAAGCTCAGCCAGCCCGCGATGAGGAACATCCGGTTGGTCAGCAGCGCGTTGAGCACCGTGCCCGACACGAGGATGATGCCGACGATCAGCCAGCCGCCCCAGGTGGGGATCTGCTCGGTGAAGTGGTACGGCGGCGCGATGCTGGCCCACGGGAACACGAGCAGGATGATCGTGATGCCGAAGTTCGACGGGTTCATGTAGTGCCGCATGCGGCCGTACACCGGCGCCTGCAGGATCCACTTGGTACCGACCGCGACGGCGACCCCGAACATCATCACGAAGATCTGGTCGTTGACGTAGGTCAGCATGTTGAGGGCGAGGCCGGTGATGTGCGCCGGCAGCAGGAACTCCATGAGGCCCTTGAACCCGTTGCCCCGGAACCGGACGTCCCGGTGGGTGACGCGGGCGTTGATGATCTCGAGGAGGATCTCGGTGGTGTACGCGGTCGCCAGCGCGACGAACGGGTACAGCCACGGCTGCTCGAAGCCGAGCACGGTGTAGCCGATGATGTTGAAGATCGTGATCGAGATCGCGAAGCGCCGCAGCGCGGTGATGACCTTGTTGGTCCGCTTCGGTGGCGCGGTGTCCACCTTGGTCAGAGTCGGGCTGGCCATGTCACATCGCTTCCTTCGCCGTGGAGCCGAGCTGGTACATGTGGCAACCGGGTTGCAGCTTCAGGTCCTGCGTCCGCAGCTGCCCGGTCCGGTCCCGCCACTGCAGGTGCACGTCGAGCGGGCCGCTGACGTTCTGGCCGAG
This sequence comes from Amycolatopsis sp. NPDC101161, assembly GCF_044768185.1. Taxonomy (NCBI): domain Bacteria; kingdom Bacillati; phylum Actinomycetota; class Actinomycetes; order Pseudonocardiales; family Pseudonocardiaceae; genus Amycolatopsis; species Amycolatopsis sp. NPDC101161. The sequence continues at coordinate 33,030 of NZ_JBIWPI010000006.1, read as the reverse complement.
GCCGATCTGGACGTCGAAGCTGCGCCGGCCGGCCTCGCCGCTGCTGCCGTCGACCCGGCCGAGGTACTTCTTGCCGTCCGAGGTCGTCACGGTGACCTCGGCGCCGATCGCCGGGTTGCCCGCCGCGGGCAGCGGACCGGGCGCCACCGGGGCGTCGGTGGTCAGCCTCAGCTGCAGGTACTTGCCGGGGTTCGGGCTGTCGTTGTGGTAGAAGATCGGCTCTTCCCACTGCCGCGCGACCGCGAACTCGGGCAGGCCGTCGCCGTCGGTGTCACCGACCGCGATACCGCGGGTGGGCACCGGCACCGCGAGCCCCAGCTTCGGCGCGAGGTCGGTGTAGCGGCCGTCCGAGCTCTTCACGAAGAAGTGCAGGGTCTGGTCACCACCGATGTCGTCCCCGGCGCGGGCGTTCGGCCACCAGAACGGGTTGGACAGCAGGCCGTCGTGGGCCGTGGCGATCTCCTGCAGGTTCGGCCAGCGGTTGACCTGGCCCTTGACGAACCCGGTCGCCTGCGCGATCTGGTTCTCCCCGCTGTTGTTGAAGTCCTGGATCTTGACGTCCCAGCCCCAGCCGGACCACGCCGTGCCCTTCTCGGCGCTGTCGTCGTGGAACGGCGCGACACCGTTCTGGAACTGCTTGGTGAGGTCCGCGTTGTCCTTGGCCTCGTTCATGAACTGGAAGTTCGACTCCTCGATGCCCCACGACGTCGTGATGTTGCTGACGAACAGGTCGTAGAGGCCGTCGTGGTTCAGGTCGCCGAAGTCGACGCCCATCCCCTTGAAGGAGTCGTGGCCCAGCACCTTCGACTTCGGGTCGGCGATCCCGCGGACCCCGGTGACCTCGGCGAGCTCGACGTGGCCCGGCGTGGACTTGTTGTACAGGAGGTGGTCGTGCCCGAAGTCGTTGGCGATGTAGAGCTCCGGCAGGCCGTCGCCGTTGACGTCGGTCGCGCTCGAGGCCAGCGTCCAGCCCAGCCGCGCGGATTCGGGGATGCCCTGCGACGCGTCCACGAAACTCGCGCTCGGGTTCGCCCCGGCCGTGGCCCCGGTCCAGCGGAAGATGTACTTGCCCCCCGAGTTCGTCGCGTGCGACATCGACTGGTTCAGCGTGATGCCGCCGTCGGCGGTCGGGTCCAGGACCTTGCTGTCCGGGAAGTAGTTGCCGACGAAGACGTCGACGTGCCCGTCGCCGTCGAAGTCGCCGATGGTGACGGAGTCGGTGTTCCACAGTGGACCGCTGTACTTGCCGTCCGGGCCGCGGTGGTTGCCCGGCACCAGCTCGGTCGGCTGGAACGCGGACGCGTCGAACTTGGTCGCGTTCGCCTTCTGCAGGAACAGGACCGGGCTCCGGCCCCAGTAGTAGACGAGCACGTCGGTGCGGCCGTCTTCGTTGTAGTCACCGGGGACGCAGCCCATCGGCGCCATGTAGTCCCACGTCGGCAGGGTGGGCGAGGGGTCGAGCGCGAAGGGCGCGTAGCGCGGGCCGGAGTCCGGCGCCGGCGTGATGACGACCTGGTCGCTGCGCGGGTCGACGAGACAGAGGTCGTTCGGCTTGCCGCTGCCGCTGATGTCGTTGATCGCGATCGCGGCGCCGACCGAGGAGATCCAAGCCGCGATCTTCTCGTACTCCTTGTTCACCGTCCGGATCGACTGCGACTTCTTGGCCGCCGGCAGCGCGATCGTCATCGGGGTGAAGTGGAACTTGGCCGCCATCGAGTCTTGCTCGGCGGCGGAAACGCTGGGCAGCCGGGCGACCAGGAACAGGCCGAGGATCAGCACCAGCGCCACGATGCCCGCCAGCTGCTTGCGCAGCCAGCCGAAGGTCGCGGTCATTTCTTCTTCCCTCCGTGGGTCAGCACTTCTTCGGCGATCCGCTGCCGCCAGGTTTCGAACGCCGGGACGTCGTCACCGTCGACGACCACGGCCGGCCGGACCTCTTGGGTGATGGCCGCGACGCGCTCGGCGGACAACCCGCAGATCGCCTGGGCCGCCATCTCGGTCTCCGGGATGAGCAGGCCGGAGCGCACCCGGCACTCGGCGGCGAAAGCGCTCCCCTGGGCCAGCTGCCCGTGGTGGATCCCGGCCCGGTCGACCAGTTCCGCCAGTTCGTCCGCCGTGACGCCGCACGCGTAGGTCGAGGCGAGCCCGATCCCGGCGTACAGGTCGCCGTGGCGCGACTCGGGGAACTCCTCGACCGTCTTGGCCACCAGTTCGACGTCGGTGCCGCAGATGAACCACAGCGCCCGGCCGATGCCCTGGTCGATGGCGCGCAGCGCGTAACCGTCGTAACGCCGGTCCGGCCACGAGAAGCCCGGCTCCTGGTACTGGTTCCGGATGTACTTGTCGGTCTTGAAGTAGGCCTGGTGGAAGCCGTAGCCGTCGAGCACCAGCCAGCGCAGCAGCGGGTCGAACGCCGAAGCCTTCGGCCACGCGAACCGCGGGAGCCGGCACATCGCCCAGCCGACGCCGACGTAGATGATGTAGTCGTGCTTCTCGCCCGGGCCGGCCAGGAACTCGGCGATGTTCGTGCTCTTGCCGAACGGCAGCCCGTCCAGCACGCCGTACCCCATTCCCGCGCCCTCGTAGGCGAATCCGCGGAACTGCGGGGGGATGCGCTCGAGCCATTCCTCGGCCTGCTCGACCGACTTCGCTTCGACGGCGTGCGCGTACCCGAGGAGGAACTTCTCCCCGACGGTCTCGAGCCTTTCCTGTGCGGCTGGGCTCTTCCGGTGGAAGCCCCGCTTCTCCAGCAAGGTCTCCGAGACGTTCGGTGTCAGGATGCGGCGCCTGAGCGTACGCCAACCATTGCCCAACGCACTCTCCCCCTTAGGGTCGACTGGGATGTTCCCTCTACGGTCACAGATTCGCTGGTCAGCGCTCTACTCCGCGCTTGCCGGCGATCACGGGTTCACGCGGTGCGCCGCCGCACGGCCGGGTCGAACTCCGCCCGGATCCGCTGCCGCCACAGCTCGTACGGCGGCACCGGGCCGTCGTCGCCGTCGGCCTGTTCGGTGCGGTCGGCGAGGTTCTGCGCGCCCTGCACGGAAAGATCGGTGAGCACGCCGGCGGCGAGGTGGGTGTGGGCGGGCACGTACGAGGAGTACGTCCGCGCCTTGACCGCGAACACCACGCCGAGCGCGAGCTCGTCGTAGTGCTCCCCGGACGCCCGGCGCAGCCGGCCCAGCCCGCCCTGGTCGCTGCCGCCGGCGAACGTCGCGGCGAGCCCCACCCCGCTCCACAGGTCCGCCCGGCGGTGCTCGGCGAACCGCCCGACCGCCGCGGCGACGGCGTCCGGGTTGCCGCCGTTGATGAACCACAGCGCGCGGCCGACCCCCTGGTCGAACGCCCGGCCGAAGTACTCCGGCCGGCCCGCCCACGGGTAGGGCACCGGCTCGGCCTGCTCGTCGACCCACTTCTTCGTGTCGAAGTAGGCGCGGTCGAAGCCGTAGCCGTCGACGGCCAGCCAGCTCATCACCGGGTGGTGGGCGACCCCGGTCAGCTCGGGCAGGATGTTCTTCCACAGTGGACGCGGCAGCCGCGCCATCGCGAAGCCGATCCCGATGTAGGTCAGGAAGATGTGCGGGCGCCCGGGTCCTTCCAGGAGCTCGCGGGTGCGGTCGCGGCCGCCGCCCGGCATGGCGTCGAGGATCGTGTAGCCCATCGTCGCGCCCTCGTAGGCGAACCCGCGCTGCTCGGGCTCGATCAGCGCGAGCCGGCGTTCGATCTCCCAGAGGGAAGCACCTTCGATGGCCCACTCGAACCCGCACACGACCGCCTGCGGCACCGCCTCCAGCCGGGCCGTCGCGTCCGTGTGGGTCACCGGGAAGCCGCGTTCGGCGAACCCGACGGAGGCGAGCGACGGAGCGAGGAACCGCTTGCGGAGCACTCCGATAACGGTGGACATGCTGTTGTCGTCCTTTGGTCGGCGGGAAGATCAGGCGACGGCGCGCAGGTGCGGCCGCTGGGCGGCGAGCATGCGCTGGGTGAACGGCGACTGCTTCGACGCCAGCGTGATCGCGATCGGCGCGTCGGTCGCGGCCGGTGCGCGCAGGCCCACCCGCGCGGTGGACTGGCCGTAGGGCGCCACGGTCACGCCCTGGTAGCCGATCGAGAAGCGCGGACCGCCCGCGCCCGCCTGGTGCTGCGCGACCGCGATCGCCGTCCACCGCCCGGCGGGCACGCCGTGGATGGTCAGCTCACCGGAGCTCATGTTGGCCATGCCGCCGAAGGCGACCGGCCCGCACTGCGGCACCGGGTCGGCGAAGAGCCCGACGAGGGTGTCCGCGGGCGCCGAGCCGCGCGGCATGTCCAGCCGCATCGACAGCACCCCGGTGCCGGTCTGCAGCGAGGCGCAGCTGCGCCCGGCCGCGCGCAGCGTGCGCAGCGGCGGGAGCCGCTGGAACGTCGGGGAGATCGCCACGAGCAGCTCGGCGACCTGCGGCTCGCGGTACTGCGTCGGCGTCATCCCGACCGCGCGCGAGAACCGGCTGGTGAACGTGCCGACGCTGCTGTAGCCGACGCTGCACACGATGTCGGAGACGTTCAGCGACGTCGTCAGCAGCAGCCGCTTCGCCTCGAACAGGCGCACGGCGGTGAGGAACCGGCCGGGCGTGACCCCGGTGGCGTCGGCGAACATCCGGGAGAAGTGGAACCGGCTGACGAACACCTCCGACGCAAGCTCCGCGAGCGTGATCGGCTCGAAGTACCGCTCCTGGATCGACGAGATCGCCTGCAGCACGGCGGGCCGGACCGACTTCTCGACCCGCTCGAGGGCGGGCACCCGGGGCGGTTCGTCGAACTCGCTGTCGTGTCCGACAGCCGCAATAGACCGCAACATCATCCGTCCAACCTCGAATTCCCCTGATGGCAGTTCTCCTGGTGTCAGGGAAGACGCCGGGCCTTGCAGGACGATCGACGAGCGATGGAGGGGTCCCGGGCGAAACGCACCCGGTCGGGCGAACCCCGCGCGGCCACGGGTGATCCACACCGGACAGTCCGTGCGGAACGCACGGCGCCGGCGTGCGCGGCGCCCGCCCGGATGATCCGCGGCGGCCCCGCCGCACCCGCGCCTGGTCCGTTCCAGCGACGCCGCCGGGCGCGGAGCCGCAGGTTGGGCCGGATGGCGGACCATGCGGAACGCACGTCGCGAACCTGCGGAACCCACGGGGCCACGGGGCAAACGCACGTTGACTCTGGTGGGTGACTCACTGGTCGACGGAAGGACGCTCTGTCACATTCGGATAGAAGCCCGGAGTCGGCCGTCCCCCGACCCCGCGCGGCTCGACTGGGGAGCGCGAGGACGCATTGATGACGCTGGAGGCCTGCCATGTACTCCGAACTGCCGCCAACGGAAGCACCCGACGACGGTGGCGTGACGTTCACCGTTCTGGGCCCGCTGGAAGTGCTGCGCTCCGGCGTCGACTACGCGCCGACCACGCCGAAGGTCCTGCAGCTGCTCGCCGTACTGGTGATGCGCCCGGGGAAGATGGTACACATCGACACCCTCATCCGGGAGCTGTGGTCGGACAACCCGCCCCGGACGGTGCGGACGACGCTGCACACCTACGTCTACCACCTGCGCCGGTGCATCGACCAGAACCGGCTGGCGGCCGACGGTGAGAAGATGCTGGCCACCAAGCAGTCCGGCTACACCTTCTACATCGATCCGTCCCAAGTGGACACCTACCGGTTCGTCCGGCTGCAGCAGCGCGGCCACGAGCACCAGGACGCCGGCGACCACGCCGCGGCCGCCGACGCCTACCGCGCGGCGCTCGACCTGTGGTCCGGGCCGCCGCTGGCGAACGTCCACTGTGGACCGATCCTGTCGGCGTACCGCACCGAGCTGCTGGAGCAGCGCCGCAGCGTGCTGCACCTGCGGATCGAAGCCGAGATCACCAGCGGCAAGCACCGCGAGCTGATCGGCGAGCTGCGCTCGCTGGCCACCGGCAGCCCGCTCGACGAAGCCCTGCACGGCCAGCTGATGCGCGTGCTCGGCCGCAGCGGGCGGCGCTCCGACGCGATGGCCGTCTACCGCAGGCTGCGGTCGCGGCTGGCCGGCGAGCTGGGCGTCGAACCGTGCGACGACCTCCAGGTGCTGCACCGCGAGCTGATCTCCGAAGGCGACCACCGCTGATCCACGCTTCCCCGGCTCCGGCCGATCACCCCGCTCCGCCCGAGAAAGAAGTGAGGAAGTTCGATGCCCGCTCCCACCACCCGCGCCTACGGCCAGTTCTGCGGCCTCGCCCGCGCTCTCGAGATCATCGGCGAACGCTGGTCGCTGCTGATCGTCCGTGACCTGGTGCTCGGTCCGAAGCGCTACGACGAGCTGCAGGCCGGCCTGCCCAAGATCCCGCCGTCGATCCTGTCGGCCCGGCTCAACGAGCTCGAGGCGACCGGCGTGCTGCGCCGCCGCGTCCGCGCCGAGCTCGACGCGGGCCTGGTCTACGAGCTGACCCAGTACGGCAGCGAGCTCGACAGCATCCTCCTCGACCTCGGCCTGTGGGGCGCGCGGTCGCTCAACCAGCCGGGCCCGGACGACGTGTTCACGCTGGACTCGGCGATCCTGTCGCTGTACACGACGTTCCGCGCCGACGTGGCCGAGGGCGTCCAGATCACGTACGAAATCCGCTACGACGACCGCATGATCGTCCACGCGCTGGTCGAGGACGGCGCGGTCAAGGTGGGCGAAGGCCGCTTCGCGGGCGCGGACCTGGTGGTCAAGGCCACGAGCGGCGCGGCGATGCTGGACTTGATGAGCGGTCACGTGACGGCGGCGGAAGCGGTCCGCACGGGCAAGCTGTCGATCGAGGGCGACGTGGCCGACCTCGAGCTGCTGGCCCGCCTGTTCCACGTCCCGGCGGCCCCGGAGCCCCCGTCGGGCATCGTGGTCCGCTGAGTGTTCGGCGGGCCCGCCCGGCTCGGCCCCGGGCGGGCCCCGCTCAGTTCTGCGCGGGATCCGCGGGAGCGATCCGCCCGGCCCGCTTCATCAAATACCGCCGCTCAGGCAGGCTCGCCGTCCGCTGCGCAAGTGCGCGCGAACCACATCGCCTCGGACCGGAGCCGGGCCGCGCTCACTTCCGCGCGTGCGCTATCCGCAGCGGCCTCCGGCCTCCCGCTCCCGCCGACCTCGGTCGGTCCCAGTCAGTTCTGCGCGGGATCCGCCGGCGCGATCCGCCCGGCCCGCTTCATCAAGTACCGCCGCTCAGGCAAACTCGCCGTCCGCTGCGCCGCCTTCAAGTAGTGCTCACGCGCGCCCGGCAAATCGCCCGCCAGCTCCAGCAAGTGCGCGCGAACCGCGTCCAGCCGGCGGCCCACATCGAGCTTCGCGTCGACCGTGTCCAGCAGCTCGAGCCCGCGCGCCGGGCCGGAGGCCTGGGCCACCGCCACCGCCTGGTTGATCGTCACCACCGGGCTCGGCATCAGCGCCTGCAGCACGTGGTACAGCTCGACGATCTGCGGCCAGTCCGTCTCCTCCGTGCTCGGCGCGGTGGCGTGCAGCGCCGCGATCGCCGCCTGGACCTGGTACGGCCCGAGCGCCGCGTGGCCGATCGTCGCGTCCACCAGCGCTTCGCCCTCGGCGATCAGCGCCGCGTCCCAGCGGCCGCGGTCCTGGTCCTGCAGCGGCACCAGCTCGCCGTTCGGGCCCGTGCGCGCCTCGCGCCGCGCGTCGGTCAGGAGCATCAGCGCGAGCAGGCCCGCGACCTCGCCCTCGCCCGGGGTCAGCGCGTGCACCGCGCGCGTCAGCCGGATCGCCTCCGCCGCCAGCTCCGCGCGCACGAGGTTCTCCCCCGACGTCGCCGTGTACCCCTCGTTGAAGATCAGGTACAGCACCTGCAGGACGACGCGCAGCCGGTCGCCGAAGTCGTCCGGCGACGGCTCGTTGAACGTCGACCCCGCCGCGGCGATGCTCTCCTTGGCGCGGGTGATGCGCCGGGTCATCGTCGCCTCGGGCACCAGGAACGCGCTCGCGATCTGCGCCGTGGTGAGGCCGCCGACCGCGCGCAGCGTCAGCGCGACCTGCGAAGGCGGCGACACGGCGGGGTGGCAGCACAGGAACAGCAGCTTCAGCGTGTCGTCCTCGCCGGCGGGCTGCTCCTCGCCCGGCCCGGCGACGACGGTCACCGGCTCCCGCACGGCGACCGACTCCTCGCGCCGCCGCCGCGCGCTCTCGCTGCGCCAGTGGTCGGTGAGCCGCCGGGTGGCGACCGTGACCAGCCAGCTGCGCGGGTTGTCCGGGACGCCCTCCGCGGGCCACTGCTCGCTCGCCGCCAGCAGGGCCTCCTGGACGGCGTCCTCGCACGCGTCGAACTGGCCGTACCGGCGCACCAGCACGCCCAGCACCTGCGGCACCAGCGGGCGCAGGACCTCGGCGACCGGGGCGGGCGCGGTCACGTCACGAACCGGGGATCTCGGTTTCGGCGTCGGCGAAGAAGACGATCTCCCGCACCTCGACGCCCATGCCGTCGAACGCGGCGTCGGGGATCATCGCGGCCAGCTCGACCGCGCGCTCCTTGCTCGCGCAGTCGACGAGGTAGTAGCCGGCCAGGAACTCCTTCGACTCGAGGAACGGGCCGTCGGTGACCGCCGGCAGTCCCCCGCGCACCCGCACGACGGTGCTGTCGGCGACCGGCGCGAGCGCCTGCGTGCCGATCATCTCGCCGGACTCCCGGATCGTGCGGATGAAGTCCTGGTGCCCGCTCATGATGGCGTCCATGTCCTGCTGCGACAGGTTCGCCATCACGTCGGGGTTGAGGTACATCGCCAGCAGGTACTTCACGCCCACGCTCCCATCGTCGGTGGCATGAACATAGCCGACCCCGCCGCCGCCCGTGGCGTCACGTCGCAAGCGCGGAGTGGAGCCGCCGCGGGCCCGCCTGCCAGCCTGGGATACCGGTTACCCGGACCCAGGAGGGTGGCACCGATGGCCGACGTGTTCACGGACCTGCAGACCGAGACCGAGGCGCTGGCCGAACTGGCCGAGCGCCGCGGGTACGGCCCCCGCCCCGACCTCACCGGGCACTTCGCCCGGCTGACGTCGACCGCGCGGCTGGTCCGGCTCAGCGCCGAGAACCCCGGCGCGTTCGGCGTCACCCCGCAGATCTCCTACGACTCGCTCGACGAGGCGATCGTGACGTGGCTGATCGAGCAGCGGAAGGCCAACGCGCTGCTCGCGTCGGCACCGGCGAAGCCGGAGCTGCCGTGGAGCGACGGGCCGCTGCGCCCGTCGGTCCTCGCGGCGGCGGCGCTGACGGAGCTGTTCGCGTGCGGCCAGGACATCGCGGACGCGCTGGGCGTCCCACCCCGCCGCGACGACGCGATCGGCCACGTCGCCTACTACGGCGTCCGCACGAGGGACCGCGCGTACCGCCGCCACCAGCGGAAGCCACCGGGGCCGTTCCGCTTCGAGCTGCTGGCGCCGTCGGGGACGCGGTGGGACTTCGGGCCGGAAGAGGCAGCCGATCGGGTGACCGGCCCGGCCGAGGACTTCTGCTTGCTGGTGACGGGTCGCCGCCACGCGGAGGACCTGGGGTTGACGTTCAGCGGCGAGCACACCGCCGAATGGCTGGAGCTGCTGGAGAACTGACCGGCGTCACTCGAACGGCGCAGGGTCGCCCGCCCCGATCCGCAGGATCTCCGGCTCGCCCGAGGAGAAGTCGACCACCGTCGTCGGCTCGACCCCGCAGTCGCCCGAGTCCAGCACCGCGTCGAGCTGGTGGTCCAGCTCCTCCTTGATCTCCCAGCCCTGCGTCATCGGCTCGGCCTGGTCCGGCAGCAGCAGCGTGCTCGACAGCAGCGGCTCGCCGAGCTCGGCCAGCAGCGCCTGGGTGACGCGGTGGTCGGGGATCCGCACGCCGACCGTCTTCTTCTTCTCGTGCATCAGCCGCCGCGGCACCTCCTTGGTCGCGGGCAGGATGAACGTGTAGCTGCCGGGCGTCGCCGCCTTGATCGCGCGGAACACCGCGTTGTCGATGATGACGAACTGGCCCAGCTGGGCGAAGTCCTGGCACACCAGCGTGAAGTGGTGCCGGTGGTCGAGCTTGCGGATGGAGCGGATCCGGTCGAGCCCGTCGCGGTTGCCCGGCCGGCACCCGAGCGCGAAGCACGAGTCGGTCGGGTAGGCGATCAGCCCGTCGGCGCGGAGGATCTCGACGACCTGCCCCAGCGACCGGCGCTGCGGGTTCTCCGGGTGCAGGTCGAAATAACGTGCCATGGCCGCAGAGCCTAGGGTCCGCGCACCCGCCGGGCACGGCGAGGGCCGCGCGTCTCCCAGCTTGCCGTTCCCGGGCCGAACGCTGGGAGCCGCCCGGGCCCGCGGGCCACACTCCGATCGGGACCACACCCAGGGAGGGCGAGCCATGACGGAGCTGACCGTGCCGGAGCTGGACCGGCCGCGGGTCGTCAACGCGGCGAAGTACCTGTTCGAGGGCCCGCAGGGCCGCATCTCACTGGCCGACCTCTTCGACGGGCGCCCGCGGCTCGCGGTGCACCACACGATGCCGGGCCACAGCGGCCCCTTCGGCGACGCGGCCGCCGCCGACGTCGCCGCCGCGCTGCACGACCCCGGCCTGCGGCTGGTGCTGGTCTCCACCGCGCCCTACGCCGAGCTCGAGCGGTACCGGCGGCACTTCGGCCGGGACCTGACCACGTATTCGGCGAGCCGCGCGTTCACCGCCGACTTCCCGGTGACCCGGCGGCTGCCCGAGACCGCGGGCGGCGAGTTCTGGGACGACCTCGAGTCGGCGCTGGGCTTCTTCCGGTACGAGCGCGGTTCCGTGCTGCACACCGGGTCGGTCGCCTTGTCCCGGCTGGACTTCCTGAGCCTGCTCGGCGTCCCGGACCGCCTGCGGTCCGCGTCCGGCCGGCGCTGAGCCCGCACCTCGGCCGCCGCCGTGCCGTCCCCCCGCGTCCGCCGCGCCCCCTCGCCACGTCTTTTCGGCGCAAGGGACCGGACGTCCGGTGGGTTACGATCGGTCGGCAGCAGAACGCACACCACGCCCTGGCCGGGCCACCTGGGGCGCCCCGGCCACCGCCGAGACCCCGGGGGTTCCGCACTGATGTCGCCGGTCGCCGCGCTCGAGCCGGCCGCGGAGCTGTCCGCCACCGCCGAACCCCGCGGCACCACCGCGGCCGACCGGCGCCCGCGGCTGGCGGCGTACCTCGCCGCCGCCATCATCGTCGTGGTCGTCACCGGGTTCAGCGTGATCGGCGTCGTCAACCTGCTGCCGAGGTCGGTCGACGCCTTCCACGCCGGGTACGCCGTCGTGGCCGCCGCCGCGCTGCTGGCGATCCAGCTGCTGTGGTTCAGCCGCCCGTCGACCCGCCTCGACTCCCCGGCCGGCCGGGCGCTGTTCGCGGTCATGGCCGCGCTCGCCTACGTGCCGCTGCTGACCTTCGGGCTGCCGTGGGTGTCCATGCTCGTGTACGTCGGCAGCACCGGCCTCCTGGTCTTCCCCCGGCGCTACGGCTGGGTGGCGGTCGTCGTGGCCCTGCTCAGCACCGCCGCGATCTACCAGGTGTTCGGCGTGAAGCCGACGAACACCTTCTACAACGTGTTCGGGATCCTCTTCTACATCCTGGTCTTCTACTTGCTGTCGCGGCTCGCGCGGATGGTCCACGAGCTGCACGCGGCGCGCACCGAGCTGGCCCAGCGGGCGGTCGCCGAGCAGCGCCTGGCGTTCGCCCGCGACCTGCACGACCTGCTCGGGCTCAGCCTGTCGGCGATCGCGCTCAAGGGCGAGCTCGTGACGCGCCTGATGCGCAAGTCGGCCGAGCGCGCCAAGGCCGAGCTCGGCGAGATCACCGCCACCGCCCAGCGCACGCTCTCCGACGTCCGCGCCGTGTCCCACGGCTATCGCGAGCTGTCGCTGGAGAAGGAGTCCCGGACGGCCGAATCGCTGCTGTCGGCGTCCGAGATCGCCGTGCGGATCCACCTCGACCAGGGCGACCTGCCGGTCCAGGTCCGCACGCTGCTGGCCAAGGTCCTGCGCGAAGGCGTCACGAACGTGCTGCGCTACAGCGACGTCGAGCACTGCGAGATCGACGTCCGCCACCAGGACGGCAAGGTCGTCCTCGAGATCGTGAACGACGGCGTCGCGGCCGACGACCCGGCACTCGCCCCGGGCAGCGCGCTGACGGCGCTGCCCGACGAGGTCGCCGCGCTCGGCGGCTCGGCGACGGCGAAGACCGGCGCGGACGGCCGGTTCCGGCTGCACGTCGAGCTCCCCCTGCCCAGCGGCCTGGGCGCCGCGGCCGCGGAGGACACCGGGGAGCGCTCGGAGAGCGCGTCGAAGGAGATCCGCCGCCTGCTGCCGGTGGTCATGGTGCTGATGGGCATCGGCGCGACGGCGCACCTGGTGCAGCTGGCCCCGCGGCCGTGGGAGATCGCGCTGGCCATCGGCTCGATCGTGGCGCTGCTGGCGCTGCAGTTCTCGTACTTCAACCGGCCCTCGACCCAGCTGCGGTCCGCCCAGAGCTACGGGATGCTCCTGGTCCAGGCCTGCCTGATCTACCTGCCGCTGCTGCCGCTCGGCGCCAACTGGGTCAGCTTGCCGGGACTGCTGATCGGCAACGCGCTGCTGGTGCTGCCGCCGGTCGCGGGCTGGGCGTTCTTCGTCCTCAACATCGCCGCCTTCGCGGAGATCCAGCGGCTCTCGGGCGCGGACCTCACGTCCACGATCTTCTACACCGCCGCGACCGTGATGACGAGCTTGGCGGTGTTCGGGCTGCTGTGGCTCGTCCGGCTGGTCACCGAGCTCGCCGCCACCCGGCGCCGGCTGGCCGAGATGGCGCTGGCCGAGGAGCGGCTGCGGTTCGCCCGCGACCTGCACGACCTGCTCGGCATGAGCCTGTCGGCGATCGCGCTGAAGAGCGAGCTGACCGCCCGGGTGCTGCCCCTGGACCGCGACCGCGCGGCGGAGGAGCTGTCGGAGGTCCTCGGGCTGACCCGCCAGGCCCTGTCGGACGTCCGGTCGGTGGCGAGCGGCTACCGCGAGCTGTCGCTGGACAGCGAGTCCCGCACGGCGAAGTCGGTACTGGCGGCCGCCGACGTCCGCGTCCGCATGGAGATGCTCGGCGACGAGCTGCCGACCCCGGTGCGCACGGTGCTGGCGGTGGTCCTGCGCGAGGGCGTCACGAACGTGCTGCGGCACAGCAAGGTGGAGAGCTGCGAGATCGCGATGCGCCGCACGGACGGCGGCATCTGCCTCGACATAGTCAACGACGGCGTGGAGCGCAACGGGCAGAGGGCGGAGGAGCCGGTGGTGCCGGAACCCGGAACGGCGGCGGTGCCGCGGGATTCGTCGCCGGGGAGCGGGATCGGGAACCTGTCGCACCGGGTAGCGGACCTCGGGGGCGAGCTGACCGCGGGAGTCGAACCGGACGGCCGCTTCCGGCTCCGCGCCGTCGTCCCGGCCTGAAGCTGCTTCCGTCGACGCGAGCGCGAAGGCTGAACCCCGGCAGGCAACTTCTCGCACCGGGTCGCGGACCTCGGAGGCGAGCTGACCGCGGGAGTCGAACCGGACGGCGGCTTCCGGCTCCGCGCCGTCGTCCCCGCCTGAACCCGCGCGCTCCAGCGCCGACACGAGCGCGGAGGCTGAACCCCGCGCGGCGGGATCCCGGGCAGGGCGACTTCTCGCACCCGGTCGCCGACCTCGGAGGCGAGCTGACCGCGGGAGTCGAACCCGACGGCCGCTTCCGGCTCCGCGTGGTCGTCCCGGCCTGAAGCTGCTTCCGCCGACGCGAGCGCGAAGGCTGAACCCCGCGCGGCGGGATCCCGGGCAGGGCAACTTCTCGCACCGGGTCGCCGACCTCGGAGGCGAGCTGACCGCAGGAGTCGAACCGGACGGCCGCTTCCGGCTCCGCGCCGTCGTCCCCGCCTGAACCCGCGCGCTCCAGCCGACCAGGATCGCGCCCTCATACCCGTCGAAGCGGACGAACCCTTTCGGACTGGACCAATCCTCTGGTCTGGACCTCTGCCCGACTCACAGCCAGCCGGACTCCTCCGCGATCCGGATCGCGTCAACCCGGTTGCGGGCGTTGAGTTTCGCCACCACCGTCGTGAGATAGTTCCGTACTGTCCCGGCGGAAAGGTACAGCCGGGCGGCCACCTCCACCGTTCCGTACCCCTGCGCGGTCATCCGCAGCACGTCCAGCTCGCGGGCCGTCAGCGGGCAGTCCACCGTGTCCCACGCGGCCAGCGCCAGGTCGCCGTCGACCATGCGGCGGCCGGCCAGCACGCCGCGGACCGCGTTCGCCAGCTTGTCGGGCGGGGCGTCCTTGAGCAGGAACCCGCCCACCTTGGCGTCCAGCGCCCGCCTCAGCGTGCCGGGACGTCCCAGGCTGGTCAGGATCAGGGTCCGGCAGTCCGGCAGGTGCTCGTGCAGCTCACCGGCCGCCGTGAGGCCGTCCTTGCCGGGCAGGTCGATGTCGATGACGGCCACCTGCGCCTGCTTGGCGCGCGCGGCGGGCAGGATCTCGAGCCCGGAGGCGACCTCGGCGACCACGTCGATGTCGGGTTCGAGCCGCAGCAGCGCCACCAGTGCTCCCCGCACGATGTGCATGTCCTCGGCCACCAGCACTCTGATCACGGGTGCCTCCGCACTCACGATTCCCCAGAAGCCCAGTCAATCATTCTGCTTGACGAATCGGTTGCACCATTCGGGCACCACTTTTGCGGCGCCGCCGCGAAATGCACATGCACGGGTTAGGACCAGGTTAAAAACGCCTAGTCGCGCCCGGGTGGCTACCAGCCGTCACGAGTGCCGCGGAGTTCCCGTCACCCGTGTCGGAAATTTTCCGGCCACGCCATTCGCGGCCTCCCGCGCCGGTCCACGCGCGACGAGCCGGCCGCGGGGGGGGGGGGGGGGGGCCCCCCCCCCCCCCCCCCCCCCGGGCGCCCCCCCCCCCCCCCCCCCCAACCCCCGCCCGGGCGCAGGGCCCCCCCCGGCCGGGGGGGGCCCCCCCCCCCCCGCGGTTATTGGGCGCCCCCCGGGCGGGGGGGGGGCCCGGCCCGGCCCCCCCCCCCCCCCGGGGGGGGGGGGGGGGGGGGGGGCCCCCCCCCGCGCCCGGCTCGCGACGGCGAGAACTGCGCAAACGCGCATCAAGCCGCTTCGAGGACGTCGGCCCGGCAGTAGCAGGTGGTCCCGCAGCCCCGGACGGTCCCCACGCCGGCCTCGATGCTGAATTGTTCGAAACGGTCGATCACAAGGTCCGACCCCGTCTTTTCGAACTCGATCCCCAAATCGGTGAAAAGCGCGCGGACGTCGGCGGAAACCTGTGCGGACATGCTCTGCTCCCAGTGGCGAAGATGAATGCTTCACGTGCCATAAATCGTCGCCAACGGACGCAACATCAACCAGTGCCCGCATCATCGCCGTGATGTGGCTTACACATGGTCCGTGCGGTTTCGGAGAAGACTCCGAACGGGCTAGCAAGGGGGTCGAACCCCGTCGAACACCCCGGTTTTCGTCACTTTGCGCGCTCGCGCGCATCCGGCCCGCTACCGAGGGTGTGAGAAACGCATGTGCGTCATCCCTCGGTGTTCCCGTTCCCGGCCCCGTTCACACCCGATGTGCAAAACGCATGTCCGGGACCGGTGAAATCCATCCGGACCGGTGCACAGAGCACTTAAGAAGTAGACGCCCGCGGACCTACAGTTTTGGTCGAAATCACATCCCCCGCACCGGACGCCTTCACCGGGAAGACGACCGAGCGGCATTGTCGACCGGGAGGGACGGCCACCATGGATGAGATCGTCCGGCAAGCCGTGGCACGCGCGATCGTGACCATGCGAGACAACCTGGGTGAGCGGCTCACGATCGACGACCTCGCCCGCGCGGCCATGTTCAGCAAGTTCCACTTCACCCGGGTGTTCCTGCGGGTCACCGGGCTGTCGCCGGGCCGGTTCCTGTCGGCCCTGCGGCTCGCGGAGGCCAAGCGCCTGCTCGCGACCACGGTTATCTCGGTGGCCGACATCAGCCACCAGGTCGGCTACAACAGCGTCGGCACGTTCAGCGCCCGCTTCAGCGGCAGCGTCGGCGTTTCGCCGTCGGGTTACCGGCAGCTGCGCGGCACGGCGCCGCGGCTCGCCGACCGGCAGGCCCCGCCGGGCTCCGGGACGACCGTGCGCGGCCAGCTGCGCGTCGCGCCGTCGGCCGAGGTCGGGCCGGTGTTCGTCGGGCTCTTCGCGGCCCGGATCGCCGAAGGCGCGCCGGCCCGGTTCGCCGTCCTGCCCGGGCCGGGACCGTATGCACTGGCAGACGTTCCGCTGGGCTCCTGGTACGTGCTCACCCACGCCTACGGCTGCGGTGAGGTCGACAACCACACCTTGCGGCCCTACACCGGCCTCGCCGGCCCGGTGACCGTCCACCGCGGCGTCACGGCGAGCCTGGCCGACGTCCGGCTGCGGCCGCGGCACGGCTTCGACCCGCCGGTCCTGCTCGCGCTGCCCGACCTGCGCCAGCCCGCGGTCGCCCGCCCGATGGCGGTCTGAGGCGTGCAATTCCGGCGCACCGAATCCGCCGCTCGTTAATCCGTTCGCGGCGAACGAACCAGGTCCGCCTTCCCGGCAGCCATTCGGCCCAGCCGGGCCGGCGGGCACCGGCGGCGAATTCCCGGCCATTCACCTCGGGTGCGCTTGCGCGAAACACCGTCGCGGCCGGGCAATGGCGTACAATTGCGGTTCGGAGTCAACGGACTGGGGTGCGAGGTACCGTCGTGATCAAGGTGTTGCTGGCCGAGGACATGCACATGGTCCGCGGCGCCCTGGTCGCCCTGCTCAACCTGGAGTCCGACATCGAGGTGGTCGCCGAGGTGTCCAGCGGCGACCAGATCCTGCCCGCCGCCAAGGCGGCCCAGCCCGACGTCGCGGTGATCGACATCGACCTGCCGGGCAAGGACGGGCTGTCGGCGGCGGTCGAGATCCACGAGAGCCTCCCGGACGTCCACACGCTCATCCTGACCAGTCTCGGCCGCCCGGGCACGGTCCGCCGCGCGCTGGACGCGAAGGTGAACGGCTTCCTGCTCAAGGACTCGCCGTCGGACAAGCTGGCGAACGCGGTCCGCTCGGTCGCGATCGGCCGCCGCGTCATCGACAGCGAACTGGCGCTGGCCGCCTGGGAAACCGACGACTGCCCGCTCACCCCGCGCGAAATCGAGATCCTGTCGCTGGCCGCGCGCGGGCGCAACGTGGCCGACATCGCGGCCGAGCTGTTCCTGTCGGCCGGCACGGTCCGCAACTACCTGGCCGCCGTGGTCACGAAGCTCAACGCCCGCAACCGGGTCCACGCGATCCGCATCGCGACCGAAGCGGAATGGCTTTAGCTCCCAACGGGTGAACGTCGGCGGCCGCGCCCGGAAAACCGGCCGGAAAGCGCTTACGCCGTGAGCTCGTCCGCCGCCCGGTGCCGGCGCACCCGGCCGCACGCCACCGGAACCGCCGCCAGCAGCCGGTGCGTGCCGTCCGGGCAGGACTCCGCCGCCAGCGTCCCGCCCAGGGACTCCACGCGGTCGACCAGGTTGCGCAGGCCCGATCCCGAACCCGCGCCGCGGTCGGCGGGGCCGCCGGCGCCGTCGTTGACGATCTCCAGCCAGGCCGTCCCGTCCTCCTTGCTCACCGAGAACGCGCACCAGCTCGCGGTGCTGTGCCGCACCACGTTCGTCACCCCTTCGCGCAGCACCGCGGCGAGCGCGGTCGCCACGTCCGGCGGCAGGTCCGCGATCCCCGAACGGGCGACGGTCACCCGCGTCCCGGCCGCGCTCAGCACCGCCGCGGCGGCCCGGCACTCGTCGTCCAGCGACAGCTCGCGGTAGCCCGCCGCGACCGTGCGGACGTCGGCCAGCGCGCGCCGCGACATCGTCAGCAGCTCGGCCAGCTCCTCCTTCGCCCGGCCCGGCTGGCCGATCACCAACCGGTCCACGAGTTCACCCTTGAGGGTGATCGCCGACAGGCTGAGGCCGAGCAGATCGTGGACGTCGCGGGAGAACCGCTTGCGCTCCTCGGCGATCGCGTTGCGCTTCAGCTCGCGGCGTTCCTCTTCGCGCTCGGCGGTCAGCCGCACGGCCGCGCCCGTCCCGGACAGCGCCAGCGCGGCGATCGCGGCGGACACGGCGCCCGTCAGGCCGGCGTCCGCGGTTCCCGCCGCCCAGGCCGACAACAGCCCGGCACCGACGCACACGAGCCCCGCCGCGGGCACCGCCCGGACCGGGCGGACGGCCAGCAGCAGCCCGCCGGCGAGGAACCCGCCCGCGGCGCTCCACAGGGCGCCCAGCTGCAGCATCGGCCCGTACGCCAGCAGGGCCTGCGCGGCCAGCGCCAGGCCGGGACGCCGGACGCGGCCGTGCGCGAAGGCGGTCAGGTGCACGCCCGCGAGGGCCGCCGCGCAGGCCAGCGCGAGCAGCCGCGGGGTCCAGGTCGTCCGCTCGGCCAGCACCGGGAGCAACGCGCTCAGCGCGACCGCGGCGGCCGCCGCCACCGGACCGGCCGCGACGAGCCCGCGGAAGTCCGGCCGCTCCGCCGGCGGCACGGCCCGCATCCGGAACTTCCCCCGCAGCCGAACCGGATATGCCACGGCGCCTCCCACCTCAGCCGCACCCCAGATCCCCAACGGTAACAGGGCGAACGGTCACGACGGAGGCTTCGCCCGGTCAGCCGGAAGCGTTACCGAGGGGGAAATCGAGGACGCACTCGCCGACGCTGACCTCGGCGGGCCACTCCAGCTTCAGCGACCGGTCCACCCGGTCGCCCGCGTCGACCGGCACGGCGTGCGCGGCGAGCCCCATCGCCTTGGCCGCCAGGTAGAGCACCTGCTGCAGCGCGCCGACGTGCACCAGCGTCGTCGCGTACGCGGCGCTGCCGAGCACCCACGCGATCCGCGACATCCGCGCGGTCATCGTCAGCAGCACCGAGGGCCGGCGGTGGCTGCCCGCCCCGACCATCGCCAGGTCCAGCATGCCGTCCAGGACGCCGAGGTCGTCGTTGATCAGCGTCAGCGTGTGCCACAGCGGGTCGTAGTGGTAGATCCCCCGCGCGAGGTCCGCGCACCGGTTGATCCCGACGTAGATCTCGAGCTCGTACAGGCAGGCGACGCTGAAGTACGGCCGCTGCGACGCCTCGTGGCCGGGACCGCCGGGCAGGTACGCCGGCCCGATCGAGCGCACCCGCGCCGCGCGGAAGAGGAACTCCCCGACCTGCTCGGCCGACAGCGCGCGCTCGGTGACCTCGGGGCACCGGTGGTCGTGTTCGAGCAGCGTCGCGAGCGTCGGGTCGGTCGCCTTGAGCACGGCCGGGTCGGGGCGGTGCAGCGGGAAGGTCGGGCCCGCGGTGATCTGCTTGACCACCGGCGGCTCGGCGCCCGCCCGGTGCGCCTCCGGGTCGGGCGGGCCGCCCTTCAGCCACGTTCGGCTGCGAGCGTGGAACAGCAGGTCGTCCGGCGACCAGACGGCGAGGTCGGTGTCGGTGTCCTCGGCGAACTCGGCCCAGTCGTCGGCCAGCAGCACGACCCCGGCCGCCACCAGGTACGCGACGACGTCGGCCACGACCACCTCGGGCAGCCCGCAGGTCTCGGCGACCTGCGCGACCGTCACCGGCCCCGCCAGCGACGACGCCACGGCCACCGCCGGCGGCCGCAGCAGCGCGACGCGGTACCGGGCGCGCGGCGACTCCAGCAGCAGCCCGCCGCCGTCCGGGCGCATCGCCGAGTACCGCGACAGCTTGATCAGCCGGCCGGGCGGCACCGCGTCGGCCGGGAAGACCGGCGCCTGGGTCACCGGGATGGCCGAGAGCAGCGGTCCGCGGCCATCGTTGAGCGCGAGCGAGTGCACGACCGAGCCGGAGAGCTGGTTGAGGACCTTGCGCAGCGTCCCCGCCCACGCCTCGGCGCCGTTGCCCGCCGACGTCGCGAGGTTCCCCATCGAGATCGGGCCGAGCGCCATCCGGCCCAGCGACTCGCGGACCGGCCGGGGCACGTCCGCCAGCTCGTACTCGCCCCACCAGGTGATCGCGACGAGCGTGTCGTCGTCCCCCGCCTCCAGCAGGGTGTCTTCGGTGAGGGACCAGAGCCGGACGGTCTCCGGGATCCCCTCCGGGCGGTAAGCAGGCACGGCCAACTCCTCAAGCGAACAGCGAAACCGAGCCCGTGGTGGCGCTCAGAGGAACATCGGGAACGGGTTGAGCCGTTCGTACGGGGTCGGCGCGTCGAGCCGGCCGAGCCGGACCGGGACGTCGAAGAGCCGGCCGGGCGCGAACCGCGCCCAGAACGGCCGCAGGCCCGGCGCGAGCACCTTCGCCACCGGGATCCCGACGTCCGGGCGGGTCTGGTCGAGCACCAGCAGCTCGACGCCGGCGCGGTCGAACACCCGGGTCAGCGCGTCGACGTCGTCCCGGACGTCGGCGCGGTTGACGAACGGGAAGTCCGCGGCGGTCCGCATCCGCTCGCCCGCCACCGGCCGCAGGTACGGCTGGTTCGCGACGGTGGCGAACCGGAGCCAGCGCCGCGCGTCCGGGTCGTCGACGTCGTGGCCCGCGGCCTGCACGGCGGGCAGCATCTGGTTGAGCTCGGTCACCGCGCGGCGCACCGCGATCCGCGGGTCGAGGTGCGCGCCGAAGCCCATCATGATGTCCTCGTGCGGCCCGTCGGTCCGCCGCGAAACCGCGACGGTCACCGGGATCCCCAGGTCCGACGTCACGTCGAGGACCCACATCTCGCGGCCGATCCCCGCGTAGCCGGCGGCCATCTCGTCCAGCCACGGGTCGGCGAAGGACGCGAGGTCGACGCCCGGCACCGGCGTGCGGTTGTACCACCACAGCGCCACGGCGTCGCGCTCGACGAGCTCCAGCGCGCCCTGCAGGACCGCGTCCTCCAGGCTGCTGCCCGCCGCGGTGCCGTTGGAGTCCGCGCGCACCCCGGGGGCCGCGCTCTCGCGCGGGATCCCGTAGTACAGGTAGGAAGTCGGCAGCAGGCGGCGGCGCCCGGCCGGCGTCCACACCGGCGTCCAGTCGACGACGGCGGCCGGGTCGAACGGCTCCGGGACGTGCTGGAAGGCCGCGTGCTCGGCGTTCCAGTCCGCGCGGCCGGCGTACTGGCGGTCGGCGAAGAGCATGCACGCGTTGGGGTGCACGGCTTCCTCGCCCAGCTCTTCGAAGGACGCGCGGATGCGCAGCTCGTCGCCCTGGAAGTTGCCGGAGAACCGTTCCGCCGCCTCGCAGAGCGCGCTGACCTCGGCGTCGAGCGGGCTGACGCCCTTGCCGCCGTTTTCGCAGCGCAGGCTGGCGCGCAACGCGGCCATCGCGGTGACGCCGCGGGCGACGTTGGGCCCGGAGCGGTAGGCGTTGGCGAACCACGGCGCGTCCGGGTCCCGCCGGATCTCCTTGATGATCCCGGTGACCGGGCTGACCAGGTGGCGGTGCCGCTCGAGCATCTGCGACGGCGTCGCCGTGCGGTGCCCGCCGCCCCCGGTGGTCGCCTTCTTCGCCGGCCGGAGCTCGACCGGGCGCACCGAGCGCCAGGTCACCAGCCACCGGTCGCCGCAGCGCGGGCACTGCGGGCGGCGGTGCAGCTCGTGCAGCCTGCCCTGCAGGTCGAGCGTGTCGAGCGTCCAGACGCATTGCTGGCCGTGGTGGCGGTACCCGGCCACCCACTTGGCCGCCTCGAGCGCGACGAGGTGGGCCGCGGCCGAGGTGAGCGGCGGCAGCGCGGGCACCGGGCGGCGCGCCGGGCCGGCGTGGCCGAGCTCCTCCTGCACGCACGCCTCGGCGTGCCGGTGGCCCCAGAGCCGGTGGGTCAGGCAGTGCCAGCAGGCGCCGTCCGGCTGCAGCACCGGGCCGATCCACACCTGGGCCCCGGACGGGCGGGCCAGCAGCCACGGCCGCCCGGCGCGGCGGTGCTCGGCGTCGATCCCGGCCAGCCGCGGGTCGAGGTAGTCGGCGCACAGCACGACCGACAGGTCGGCGGTGCCGGTGTCCGTGCGGACCACTTCGAGCCCGGCGCCGGCCAGCGCGCGTTCGACGGCGCCGGAGTCGACGCCGTCGGCGCTGTCGCCGACCGCGGTCAGCCGCACGGTGCCCCGCCGCGCGGCGACGACGTCGGCGTCCACCCCGCAGGCGTCCCAGTAGGCCAGCGCGCGTTCGTCGCCCGGGACGTCGTCGGTGCCGGGGCTGCGCAACGTCACGAGCCCGGCGTCGACGAGCTGGGCCAGGAGCGCGGCGACCTCCTCCGGCGCCATCCCGCCGGGCCGGCCGCGCAGCAGCCGGTCGAGGTCGTGGGTGCCGTCGAGCAACGCCGCGAGCGACTCGATCTTCGCGCCGCGCATCGCGATCACGCCCTGTTCGGAGAACAGGTACGCCCCCTTGCCTTCGCGCACCTCCGCGCGCAGGTGCCGCCGGAACGCCGGGGCGCGCACCGGCACCGGGACGTCCGTGGCGCCGCTGCCGTGCGCGTCCACCGCTGTCGTGCGCATGGGCCCTCCTGCCGATCCGGGGCTGGGCGGGACGAGAGAAGGAAATCCTGCTCCACGACAGGTCTACTCAGCCAGTGCTCAAAGCACCGGCAAGTCGTGCGAAACGCATGGTTTGGCATGGAAAACGCATGGGGCACCGGTGCGTCGCTCACTGGCCGCACCCGGCGGGGAACCGTCACCGTAGACAGCGACGCCCGTGGCGGCACGGTGCGTCGGGGGCACCGTAACCGAACTCGCGTTCCCGCGCGAACGCGGTGGCGCCCGGTCTGGCACCCGAGACATAGTGAGGACCCGAGTATGCCTACCTCTGCTCGCACGTACGGACAGTTCTGCGGCTTGGCCCGGGCGCTCGAGATCGTGGGCGAGCGGTGGTCGCTGCTGGTCATCCGTGACCTCATGCTCGGCCCGAAGCGGTTCAACGACCTGCAGCGCACGCTGCCGCGGATCCCCGTGAGCATCCTGACCTCGCGCCTCAACGAGCTCGAGGAGTCGGGCGTCATCCGCCGCCGCGTCCTGTCGCAGCTGGACGCGGGCGTCGTCTACGAGCTCACCGAGTACGGCTGCGAACTCGACCACATCGTGCTGGACCTCGGCCTGTGGGGCGCCCGGTCGCTGACCTACCCGCGCGCCGACGAGGTCTACACCCTCGACACCGCGATCATCTCGCTCTACACGACCTTCCAGGAGGAGGAAGCCGCGGGCGTGCACGTCAACTACGAGCTGCACCACCTCGGCGGCGAGATGATCGTGCACGCGCTGGTCGACGACGGCTCGCTCAAGGCCTCCGCCGGCTCGCTGCCCGCGGCCGACCTGGTGATCGAGCCGCAGGGCCCGGCGATCCTCGACCTGCTCAACGGCAGCTTGTCCGCCCAGGACGCCATCTCCAGCGGCAAGGTCCGCGTCCAGGGCGACCCGGCGCACCTCGAGCTGTTCACCCGGCTGTTCCACATCCCGCCGGCCCCGGAGCGCCCGACCGGGCTCTCCGTCCACTGAGCGCGGCGCCGCCCGGCGGTACGCAATCCGCCGGGCGTCGCAACTTCCCTTGCGGGATCAGCAATCCGGAGTAACGGAAGCCACTCCGGGAACGGCTATCGTCGACGCACATCGTCGTCTTGGTGAACTGGGGTCTGCATGTCGACGTCCGAACTCGCCCGCCCGTCCGGGTTCCTCCGCCCGCTCAACAGCCGCTGGCACCACCGCGCGCTCGCGGTGTTCATGGTGGTCGTGATCGGGCACTGGGCCGAGCACATCGTGCAGGCGTTCCAGATCTACGTGCTCGGCTGGCCGACCCCGAAGGCGCGCGGCGTGCTCGGGATGCCGTTCCCGGCCCTGATCAGCTCCGAGTGGCTGCACTACGGCTACGCGCTCGTCATGCTGGTGTTCCTGTGGATCCTGCGGCACGGCTTCGCCGGGCGGTCGCGGCAGTGGTGGAACCTCGCGCTGGCCATCCAGTTCTGGCACCACATCGAGCACCTGCTGCTGTTCATCCAGGCG
Organism: Amycolatopsis sp. NPDC101161; assembly: GCF_044768185.1. Classification (NCBI taxonomy): domain Bacteria; kingdom Bacillati; phylum Actinomycetota; class Actinomycetes; order Pseudonocardiales; family Pseudonocardiaceae; genus Amycolatopsis; species Amycolatopsis sp. NPDC101161. Next base: position 9,084 of record NZ_JBIWPI010000006.1, on the reverse strand, counting down.
CAGACCGGCTGGCGGCTGGCCGGGCAGAAGGTGCCGACCAGCATCATCCAGCTGCTCGTGCCCCGGGTCGAGCTGCACCTGTTCTACAACACGATCGTCACCATCCCGATGATCGTCGCGGTCGTGCTGCACCGGCGCGCGTCGGTGGCCGAGCACGAGCTGACCGGCTGCACCTGCGGGCTGCGCCCGCCCGCCCTCGCCGCGTCGTGAGCGGCCGGGCCGCGCGGCGGGCACTGGCCCTGCTGGCCTTCCTGGCCGGCTGGCTGGTGCTCACCGCCGCACCGGCGTCGGCGCACGTCGAGATCGTCTCGACCACCCCCGGCGACGGTTCGCGGCTGACCGCGGCGCCCGCGCAGGTGTCGGTGACGCTGTCGGAGAACGTCGGCATCCAGCCGGGCTCGCTCAAGGTCGTCGACACCCGAGGCACCGCCGTTGACACCGGGCCGGTGTTCCAGCCCGGCGACGTCGCGGAGCAGGTGGCCGTCCGGCTGAAGCCGGACCTGCCCGACGGCAGCTACCTCGTCGAATACGCCTTCATCTCGACTGACTCCCACCCGGTGCGCGGCACGTTCGCCTTCGTCGTCGGCGCCGGCCCGCTGATCACCTCGGCGGGCGCGGTCGCGGCGGCGACCGGCACGGACCCGGCGGTCGACGTGGTGTCCACGGTGGTGCGCTGGCTGTCCTTCGCCGGCATCGTCCTGCTCGGCGGGCTGGTGTTCCTGCTGACGTGCCACCCGGCCGGGCGCACCGACCCCCGGGCTCGGCGGCTGCTGAAGGCGGGCGTCCGGCTGACGGCGGGGACGGCGGTCGCGACGTTCGTGCTGCAGGGCCCGTACGCGGCCGGGCGCGGCCTGGGCGCGCTGCTGGACCCGAATCTGCTCGCTGACACGCTCCGGCTGTCCTACGGCAAGCTGCTGCTGGTCCGGCTGGTCGCGGCCGGGGTGCTGGCAGCGGTGCTCCCGCGCGTCCTGGCGGCTCAGCCGGCGTCGGCGCGCCGCGGCCGGCTGGAGAACCTGGCGATGATCACCGGGTTCGCGGCGCTGCTGAGCTTCTCGGCGAGCGGCCACCCGGTGACCGACCGGGTGCTGTACTTCTCGGTGGCGGCCGACCTGGTCCACTGGGGCGCGATCGCGGTGTGGGCGGGCGGGCTGGTCCAGCTCGCGCTGTGCCTGGTCCGCCGGACGCCGGACCTCGGGCCGGTGGTGACGCGGTTCTCCCGGCTCGCGATGAACTGCGTGGCGCTGATCGCGATCAGCGGCGGGGTGCTGGCGCTGCGGATCGTGCCGTCGGTGTCCGCGCTGTGGACGACGACGTACGGGCTCCTCCTGCTGGGCAAGATCGCCGGTTTCGCGGCGCTGCTCCTGGTGGCGAACGTGGCCCGCCGCGCGGTGCAGCGCGGCGTGACGGGCGGCGATGGCGGCACGGCCGTCTTGACGGTGGAGCTGCGCCGGCTGCGGCTGGCGGTGACGGCCGAGGTCGCGCTGGCCTCGGTGGTCCTGGCCCTGGCGGCGGTGCTGTCGGCCACCCCGCCGGGCGGCTGAACCTCAGACCCCCGGTGAGCGCGGCGGGCTGAACGGGCCCCAGCTGAACGCGGGCAGCCACGGCCCCGGCGCCGTGCTCCACTCCAGCCCCGCCAGCTGGGCGAGCGACCGCCGGCCCGCCAGCGCGCGGTACAGCTCGTGCGCCGGCGCCGTCAGGGTCGCCGCGGGCCGGCCGGCGCCCGCCGTCCACTGGGAGCCGCCCGTGGTGCGCAGGCGCAACGCCGGCAGCTCGCGGCCGGCGACCGAGCCCGAAAACCCGCGGACCAGCACCTCGAAGCTCGGCGCCCAGGCCGCGTGCTCCACCGGCGGCGGCACACCCAGCGCCGCGCGCAGGTCCAGCTCGTGGGTGTAGGCGTCCATCACCATGACCTCGCCGCTGCGGCCGCCCGCCTCCGCGAGGCGGCGGTCGAGGTCCTCGCCGACGTCGTCCCAGTGGTCGAGCAGCTCGGGGACCGTCGACGCCGCCGAAGCCGGCACCGGGCCGCCGTGGCGCGCGAGGACGCGCTCGGCGATCCCGGTGAGGTGGCCCAGCAGGTCGGCGACGGTCCACTCCGGACACGCCGGCACCCGCCGCCCGCCGACGCCGTCGCGGCCGCCGAGCAGGGCGCGGACACCGCGCCGCACCTCCGGGTAGCCCACGAAGTCCGGGGCCGGCCGACTCGCTGTCACGCGTCCCACCTCACCTGGCACGATCGGGGCTTCCGGCCCAGTATGCCCAGGTGGCGGCCCCGGCGAATCTCCTCGCTTGCCGACACCGAAGACCCCCGGGAGGTAGTGATCTTGACCACTCTGTGGTCCACCTCGGCGCAGTGGGACCTGCTGCCGCCGGTCCTGCTCGCGCTGGTGCTCAGCGTCGCGATCGGGCTCGAGCGCGAAGCGGGCATGAAGGCCGCCGGGCTGCGGACGCACAGCCTGGTCGGCGTCGGCTCGGCCGTGTTCATGCTCGTGTCGAAGTACGGCTTCGCGGACCTGCTGAGCACCGACCACATCTCGCTCGACCCGTCGCGGATCGCCGCGCAGATCGTCTCCGGCATCGGCTTCATCGGCGGCGGCCTGATCTTCGTCCGCCGCGACGCCGTGCGTGGCCTGACGACGGCGGCGACGATCTGGCTCACCGCCGCGGTCGGCACGGCGTGCGGCGCCGGGCTGCCGGTGCTCGCCGTCGGCACGACGATCGGGCACTTCGTGGTGACCCGCGGCTTCCCGCCGCTGCAGCGGTTCGTCGCGCGGCACCGCCGCGAGCCGCCGGTCGTGCGGCTGAGCTACCTCGACGGCCACGGCGTGCTGCGCGCGGCGCTGGCCGCGTGCACCGGACGCGGCTGGAGCGTGCACCACGTGGACGTGGATCACGAACCGATTTCCGAAGAGGGGCAACGGATCGCGGTCGTGACGCTGCGCCTCGACGGCCGCGGTGATCTCTACGACCTGGCCGCCGAGCTCGCCGAACTGCCCGGCGTCCGGAGCACGTCCACCGGTCCGGGAGAACCGCTCGACGAATGATCGCCCGCCCGGGCAGCGCGCGGGGGCGGGTTTGCGGCACACTGGGGTGGACGCGGAATTCCCCGGTACCGCAAGGAAAACGTGCGGCCGAGGAGAAACCATCCAATTCGGAGGTGAGGCATGGCCCCCGGCGGTGGCGAGGACGTGGTGCGCACGCAGCCCGGATTCGACCTGGTGTGGCGCGGTTTTCACCGCGCGCAGGTCGCCGAGTACGTCGCGTGGGCCGAAGCCGAGATGCGCAGACTCGCCGCCGAACGCGACTCGGCCCGGCAGCGCGTGACCGCGCTCGTCGAGGACAACCGTGAGCTCCGCGTGAAGATCGACCGGATCAGCCGCACCCCGATCGAGCCGGACGCGCTGCAGGAGCGCTCCCGCCGGATGATCGAGCTGACCCGAGAGGAAGCGACCGAAATCACCGCGCGGGCAACGGAAACGGCCGAGCGCCTGGTCCGCGAGGCCGAGCAGGAGGCGATCCGGCTCACGGAGAAGGAACGCCGCCTGGTCGCCGAGACCGAGGCCGAGGCGGAGCGCCGGCGCGTGGAGCACGAGGAGTTCCTCCGCGCGGCCGAGCAGCGCCGCCGCGAGCTCGACGAGGCCGCCGCGCACCGCCGTGCCCAGCAGGAAGAGGATCACACGCACGCGATGACGGTCCGCCGCGCCGACTCGATGCGCACGCTGGCCGAGGAGGAAGCGGCCGCGCGCGCGAAGGCGGATCAGCTGGTCAAGACGGGCGAACGCAAGCTCGCGGCCGCGCAAGCCCAGGCCGAACGCCTGGTGAGCACCGCCCGAGCCGAAGCCAAGACACAGGTCGAGACGGCAGAGGCCAAGGCTGCGAAGCTGGTCAAGACCGCGGAGACGAAGGCCAAGAAGCTGGTCTCGACAGCCGAAGCGCAGGCCAGCGAGCAGCTCACCGCCGCCGAAACCAAGGCTAAGAAGCTGGTCACGACCGCGGAAGCCCAGGCCAGCGAGCAGCTCACCACCGCCGAGACGAAGGCCAAGAAGCTGGTCACAACCGCCGAAGCCCAGGCCAGCCAGCAGCTCACGACTGCCGAAACCAAAGCGAAAAAGCAGCTCGCCACCGCCCAAGCCCGTGCCGAGAAGCTCGTCACCACGGCGGAAGCCGAGGCCGAACGCCTGGTCACCGAAGCCACGACCCGGAGCGAATCCCTCGTCGAAGCGGCCCAGCGCCAGGTCACGGCCCTCACCGAGGTCCGCGACAAGCTCCAGGCGAGCCTCACCGGCTGCCGGTCGCTGCTCGCCGACGCGGCCGTCGCCCTCGACGACCGGCCCGCGCCCTTCGATCCCGAAGCCACCCTGCCGATGTCGAAGCGGGTGCCGGTCCAGCGGCGCTCACCCGCCGACCTCACCGACGCCGTCGGCTGACGGTTGCCCGCCGCCCGGGCAGCCCCCATGATCGTCGGGTGAGGTCCCCGAGAACCGCGCCGAGAGCGTCGGCGGCAGCGCTGCGCGACCGGCTGCCCCACGCGCTCGACTCGCGGGACATCCTCCCTTGACGCGACCGTTCGCCCTGGTCGCGGCGGTCGTCGTGCTGGCCGCGTCCACGACGCTGGCCAACCGCGTGCTGCCGGGCTGGGCGTACCCGGTGTGCGGGCTGGTCGCGGCGGCGATCCTGGTGGCGCTCGGCCGGGCCGCCGGGTGCACGTGGACCGGCCTCGGGCTCGGCACGCTCCGCCGGCCCGCGCTGGTCGGCCTGGCCGGGGCGGGGCTGATCGCGGTGGTGTTCGGGATCGCGCTGGCGGTGCCGGCGCTGCGCACGGTGTACCAGGACGGCCGCGTCGGCGACCCCGACCTCGGGCAGCTGCTGTGGCTGACCTGCGGCCGCATCCTGTTCGGGACGGTGCTGATCGAGGAAGTGGCGTTCCGCGGCGTGCTGCCGGGCCTGCTGGGCGCGACGGACGACCGCTGGCGCTGGCCACCGATCCTCGGCGCGGCGGCGCTGTTCGGCCTGTGGCACGCGCTCCCGGCGCTGGCGATCGGCCGCAACGCGGCGGTCCACGCGGTGTTCGGCGCGACCCCGGTGGTGGTGCTCCAGGTACTGGCCATGGCCGCGGCGGGCGTCGCGGGGATCTTCCTGCACTGGTGGCGGCACACGGGCCGGGGCGTGCTGGCGTCGGTGATCGTGCACTTCACGACCAACGCCGGCGGCCTCACCCTGGCGGTGCTGGTGCGCTAGGAACGCACCAACCGCGCGATCGCGTCCGAAGCTTCGCGCACCTTCAGGTCCGCCTCTTCGCCGCCGGCCGCGGCCGCCTGGACCACGCACGTCGCCAAGTGCTCGTCGAGCAGCTCGAGCGAGAACGACTGCAAGGCCTTCGTCGCCGCCGAGACCTGCGTCAGGATGTCGATGCAGTACTTGTCCTGCTCGACCATGCGCTGCAGCCCGCGGATCTGCCCCTCGATCCGGCGCAGGCGCTTGAGGTACGCCTCCCGCTCGGTGCCGTAACCCGTCATCGCCCACCTGTCCCCGTCGTCACCCGTCCCTGACCACCGACTATACCCTCCGGGGGTTCAGCGGAACCGGCGCAGCCGGAGGCTGTTGCTCACCACGAATGCCGACGAGCACGCCATCGCCGCGCCGGCGATCATCGGGTTCAGCAGGCCGAGCGCGGCCAGCGGCAGCGCCGCGACGTTGTACGCGAACGCGCAGAACAGGTTGCCCTTGATGGTGGCGAGCGTCCGGCGGGCCAGGCGGATCGCGTCGGCGGCCACGCGCAGGTCGCCGCGCACCAGCGTCAGGTCGCTCGCCTCGATGGCCGCGTCGGTGCCGGTGCCCATGGCCAGCCCCAGGTCGGCCTGGGCGAGCGCGGCCGCGTCGTTGACGCCGTCGCCGACCATCGCGACCACGCGCCCCTCGGCCTGCAGCCGCTTGACGACGTCGACCTTGCCCGCCGGCAGCACCTCGGCGACGACCTCGTCGATCCCCGCTTCGGCCGCGATCGCCCGGGCCGCGCCGGCGTGGTCGCCGGTCAGCAGGATCGGCGTCAGGCCGAGTGCGCGCAGCTCGGCGACCGCCTGCGCGGACGTCGGCTTGATCGTGTCGGCGACGACCAGGTGGCCGCGGACCTCGCCGTCCCATGTCACGCCGAGCGCGGCGCCGCCGGCGCGTCCGACGCTGACGGTGCGTCCTTCGACCACGCCGGTCACCCCGACGCCCGGGATGCTGCGGAAGTCGCTGACGGGCGGGAGGGTGCCGAAACGCTGTTTCGCCGCGTCCGCGATGGCGCGGCCGATCGGGTGCTCGGACGCGGCCTCGACGGCTCCGGCCAGCCGCAGCGGCTCGCCGTCGCCCTCGACCAGCGTCATCCGGCCGGTGGTGACCGTGCCGGTCTTGTCCAGCACGACGGTGTCGACGCGGCGCGTGTTCTCGAGCACCTCGGGGCCCTTGATGAGGATGCCGAGCTGTGCGCCGCGGCCGGTGCCGACGAGCAGCGCCGTCGGCGTCGCGAGGCCGAGCGCGCACGGGCAGGCGATGATCAGCACGGCGACGGCGGCGGTGAACGCCTGGTCGGGCCGCCCGCCGGTCGCGAGCCAGACCACCAGCGTGGCCAGCGCCGCGAGGACGACCAGCGGGACGAACACCGCCGAGACCCGGTCGGCGAGCCGCTGCACCTCGGCCTTGCCGTTCTGCGCGGCCTCGACGAGCCGGGCCATCTGCGCCAGCCGGGTGTCGCCGCCGACGCGGGTGGCGCGCACGAACAGCCGCCCGCCGACGTTGACGGTGGCGCCGGTGACCGCGTCCCCCGGCCCGACCTCGACCGGCACCGGCTCTCCGGTCAGCATGCTGGTGTCGACCGCGGAGCCGCCTTCGGTGACGACGCCGTCGGTGGCGATCTTCTCGCCGGGCCGGGCGACGAAGACGTCGTCCACCTGCAGTTGTTCGACGGCGATCAGGTGCTCTTCGCCGTCGCGCACGACGGTGACGTCTTTCGCGCCGAGGTCCATGAGCGCGCGGAGGGCGGCGCCGGCGCGGCGCTTGGAGCGGGCCTCGAAGTAGCGGCCGGCCAGGATGAACGTGGTGACCGCGGCGGCCACCTCGAAGTACAGGTGGTCGCCGGCCGCGCCGAAGAAGAGCGCGTACAGCGACCAGGCCACCGACGCGACGACGCCGAGCGAGATCAGCGTGTCCATGGTGGCGGTGGCGTGGCGCAGGTTGACGGCCGCGGCGCGGTGGAACGGCCACGCGCCCCACGTCACGACCGGGGCGGCGAGGGCGAGCAGGACCCACGGGTCGACCTGCCAGGCCGGGACCATCGCGAGGGCGATCACCGGGACGGTCAGGACCGCCGAAAGGAGCAAACGCTTGCGCAGCGTGGGCGTCTCATCGGGCGCTTCGGGCTCGGGCAGCTTCGCGGAGTACCCGGCGGCCTCGACGACCGCCTTGAGGTCGTCGACGGACAGCGCGCTCGGGTAGCTGACCTGGGCTTTTTCGGTGGCGTAGTTGACCGTCGCGGTCACGCCGTCGACCTTGTTGAGCTTGCGCTCGACCCGCGCGGCGCACGACGCGCACGTCATGCCGCCGATGGCGAGTTCGACGCGGGTCGCGGTGGTCATGGTTCAGGCGACCAGGCGGTATCCGGCCTCGGTGACGGCCGCGGCGACGGCGTCGGCGGAGAGCGGGGTGGCGCTGGTCACGGTGACGCGGCCGCTCTCGACGTCGACGTCCACGCTCTGGACGCCTTCGAGTTCGGAGACCTCTTCGCGGACCGAGGTGGCGCAGTGTCCGCAGGTCATGCCCTCGACGGTGTAGCTCGATTCGGTCATCTCGGAGTCCTTTCGCTCTCCTTCCTTTATACCCATCGGGGGTAGGGGTTCACTCGCGACCCCCACCACACTCGCGGTATGCGCAAGCTCTACGCGATCGGGATCGGCGCCGGCGACCCGGAGCACCTGACGGTCCAGGCGATCGACCGCCTCAACCGCGTCGACGTGTTCTTCGTGCTCGACAAGGGCTCGGAGAAGGCGGACCTGGTCCGGTTGCGGCAGGAGATCCTCGACCGCTTCGTGACGCGGACGGACTACCGCGTGGTGCTGGCTTCGGACCCGCCGCGGGATCGCACGCCATCCGACTACCGAGCGGCGGTGGCCGACTGGCACGAGGCCCGGGCGTCGGTGTACGAGGAGCTTCTGCTGTCGGAGCTCGGCCCCGACTCGGCAGGAGCGTTCCTGGTGTGGGGCGACCCGTCGCTGTACGACAGCACGATCGCGTTGATCGAGGCGGTGCTGGCGCGGGGGAACGTGGCGTTCGAGTACGAGGTGGTCCCGGGGATCAGCAGCATTTCGGCGCTGGTGGCCCGTCACCGGACGACGATGAACCAGATCGGGCGGGCGGTCCAGCTGACGACGGGCCGCCGGCTGGCCACGGGCTGGCCCGAGGGGGTCGACGACGTGTTCGTGCTGCTGGACGCGAACACGACTTTCGAGAAGTTCACGGACTCGGGCTTGCACATCTTTTGGGGTGCGTACGTGGGGACTCCGGACGAGGTGTTGTTGTCGGGCCCGCTCACACCGGAGTTGGCCGAGCGGATCCGCGTGACGCGCGCGGAGGCCCGCGAGCGGCACGGCTGGATCATGGACACGTACCTGCTGCGCCGCCCGGCCGAGTAGCGGCGCCGGCCCGCTCGGCGCCGGCCCCACTCGAGGGCGCCCGCTAGCGGGAGAGCCCACTCGGCGGCGGCCCCACTCGAGGGCGCCCGCTCGCGGGAGAGCCCACTCGGCGGCGGCCCCACTCGGCGGCGGCCCGCTCGCCCGCTTGCTCTCGGCGGCCTTGCTTCGCCCTCCGAGCTTTGGCGAGCGGCTCGCCGGGCGGGTCGGCTTGCTTGGCGGAGCCGTTCGCCCGGCCGACTGCGCGAACCGGCGGCCGGCCGCGGGCATAAGAAAAGGCCCCGGGAGAACCATTTCTGGTTCTCGACCGGGGCCTTTCCGTAAAGAAAGTTCGGCGGTGTCCTACTCTCCCACAACCCTTCGGTTGCAGTACCATCGGCGCTGTCAGGCTTAGCTTCCGGGTTCGGAATGGGACCGGGCG